>JBFXDK010000022.1:0-54551 GCA_050181195.1 Acetobacteraceae bacterium
AGGCGCTGGGCTGGGGCGAGACGCTGACGATCGGCGAGGTGCAGGTCTGGCTGCAGCCCGCCGGTCACGTGCTGGGCAGCGCGCAGGTGGCGATGGCGTATCGCGGCGCGCGGGCCGTGGTCAGCGGCGACTACAAGCGTGTGCCGGACCCGACCTGCGCGGCGTTCGAACCCATCGCCTGCGACGTGTTCGTCACCGAGGCGACGTTCGCTTTGCCGGTGTTCGTGCATCCGCCGCCCGACCATGAAATCCGCCGCCTGCTGGACAGTGTCGCGCTGTTTCCCGATCGCACGCATGTCGTGGGCTGCTATGCGCTGGGGAAGTGCCAGCGGCTGATCGCGCTGCTGCGCGGCGCGGGGTGGGACGCGCCGATCTGGCTGCATGGCGCGCTGGTGGCGATGTGCGACGTGTATCGCGCCTGTGGCGTGGAACTGGGCGAGCTGCGGCCGGCCACGACCGCGCGCAAGGGGGAGCTTGCCGGGGCGATCGTGCTCGCGCCGCCCAGTGCCGTGACCGATCGCTGGGCGCGGCGGCTGGAGGATCCGGTCGTCGCGCTGGCCTCGGGCTGGATGCGGGTGCGACAGCGCGCCCGGTCGCGCGGGGTGGAGTTGCCGCTGGTGATTTCCGACCACGCCGATTGGAACGAGCTGAACACGACACTGGATGACGTGGCCGCCCCCGAGGTGTGGGTGACGCATGGGCGGGAGGAGGCGCTGATCCACTCCGCCGCCCAGCGCGGCATCCGTGGCCGAGCGCTGCGTCTGGTCGGGTATGGGGACGAGGATGAGGCGGAGGAGGGCGCCGCCGCATGAGACCGTTGCGCCGGATCGCGGCCGGGATGCCCGGGGCAAACCGCCCGGTCCCGCGATCCGTTGAAGCGGCATTCCGGCATCCGTGCGCATGAGGCCTGCCGGAGGCTGATCAGGAGGATGTCATGAACGAACCGCTGACCTTCACCTTCGCCGATGATGGCGCGATTCCGAACTCGCCGCTGCCGCTGCTGGTCTATCGGGGCGCGGTGCCGGCCGATCCCGACGCCATCGAGCGGGTCTTCGCGGCCAACCACTGGCCGCCATCGTGGCGCAACGGCGTCTATCCCTATCACCACTTCCACAGCAATGCGCACGAGGTCCTGGGCGTCGCGCGCGGGGAGGTCAGCGTGCTGTTCGGCGGGCCGGGCGGGCAGGTGCTGCGGGTGCGCGCGGGCGATGTCGTCGTGATTCCCGCCGGTGTCGGCCATTGCAACCAGGCGCAATCCACGGACTTGCTGATCGTCGGCGCCTATCCCGACAACGGCCCCGGTCCGGATACGCATCGCGGCAAGGCGGCCGATCACGCCAAGGCGCAGCGCAGCATCGCCGGCGTGCCGATGCCGGACGCCGATCCCGTCACTGGCACCGATGGTCCGCTGCGGCAGCTATGGGATGGCGGCAACGGCGCGCTCTGACGCGGGACCGCTGCCGGGAACGCGAACGCCCCGGGCGGAGGGTCCCCGGGGCGCGATGTGCTGCGTGAAGGCGGGCCGGCGGCCGGCGGTGGATCTCAGGGTCGGCCGCTGGTGGTGGTGATTTGGGTCGACGTGCTCCAGCCGGTGGTGGCATCGGCGCGGGCGCCGCGGCCGCGCGGGGCGGGTGCCTCGGCCACTTCCTCATAGGTCCGCCAGGACCGTTCGGCGGCGGGGCGCAGGTCGCGCGGCACCGGATTGAGTTCCGGATGCGGCGCCGGGCGGGAGACGGCCATCACCAGCCGGCCATTGTCCGGCCGGTCGTAGATGAAACCATAGGTCGGGTAGACGGCGCCGAAATCGTCGCTGCGGCCAAGCTGCACGCGGACCGCCGACCAGTCGTTGGCTTCCGACACGTCCACCACGGCGATGTTGCGGGCAATCTGGCCCTTCATGGCGCCGGTGGCCCAGTTGGAATGGTCGATCAGGACTTCCCGCGCGTTGATCACCTGCCGCACCACCGCGACGTGGCCCAGGCGCATGCGCGGGTTGGAGCGGAACACAAGGACGCTGCCGGTTTCCGGCAGCTTGCCGCGCGCATAGGCGCCGGCGGCGTTATCCCACCACTGCCAGGCATTGCCGGTCACGCTGATGGTGGACACCATGCGGACGTAGGGCACGCAGGAGATTCCGGCGCCGCGAGTCGTCACCTGACGGCGGCTGCTGGTGGCGGATTTCCCGGCTTTGGATTTCGCGCTCCAGGTGCTGGAAATGTGGGTCGCGGTCGGACCGGTCCCTCGTGCCACGGCGCTGGACGGCTCGATCAGCGGCTTTTTCGCGCTTGCCTCGGTCGCTTTCGTGGTCTGGCTGGTATGCGCCGATTGCTTGTTGGACGCCGCACTGGCTGGGGAAAAGATCAGCGGAACAGAGAAAATCACCGACGACCCAAGCAAAAGGGCCTGAACGCCGGACTTCCAATCCCGCATGAATCCGTCTCCTGATGTTTCCAGACCTGACGGCCGGTAGCAGCAGGGTTGCAAGCCTGACAACCCAGGCGGGCAATCGTTCCGCAGGCGGATAACGGATTTGTCATGATCAGGATGTGGATAACTCTTGTGATCGGGAAGATTGTCCTAATAGCTGGAATTTGATAACGAATGATGAGGGTTCACTGTGACCTAGATCATTGAAGTCACAGATTCGCCAGTATTCCGCTGGCAAGACAAAGTGACGTATCAAGACTGTTCTTTCGTCTCGATTTGCGGAAATTGCCGACGCGCTTGACCAGCCTGCCGCCCGCGGTCATTGACGGGATTTCCCCGCGAATCGGAAGGAAAGGCGATGCAGGCAGAATCCGGACGCAGCGTGCGCGTGCGCGGGATCGAGATCGGCAATACGCGGCCTTTCGTGCTGATCGCCGGGCCGTGCCAGATCGAATCGCGGGCGCACGCGCTCGAGGTCGCCGCCGCCCTGCGCGACATCGCAACGCGGACCGGTGTGCCGATCATCTACAAATCCAGCTTCGACAAGGCCAACCGGACCAGCGCCTCGGCCGCGCGGGGCGTCGGCATGGGGCAGGGACTCGACATTCTGGCCGAGGTGCGGGAACGCACCGGCCTGCCGGTGCTGACCGATGTGCATGCCCCCGAGCAATGCGCCCCGGCCGCCGAGTCGGTCGATGTGCTGCAGATCCCGGCGTTCCTGTGCCGCCAGACCGACCTGCTGATCGCCGCCGGGGAAACCGGCAAGGCGGTGAACGTGAAGAAGGGTCAGTTTCTCGCGCCCTGGGACATGGCCC
Organism: Acetobacteraceae bacterium; assembly: GCA_050181195.1. Taxonomy (GTDB): domain Bacteria; phylum Pseudomonadota; class Alphaproteobacteria; order Acetobacterales; family Acetobacteraceae; genus Rhodopila. The sequence goes on from JBFXDK010000022.1 coordinate 3,243, forward strand.
ATGTCGCCGCCAAGATCGCCGGCACCGGCAACCGCAACATCCTGCTGTGCGAGCGCGGGGCGAGCTTCGGCTACAATACGCTGGTCAGCGATATGCGCGCGCTGCCGATCATGGCGGCGACCGGCTATCCCGTGGTGTTCGATGCCACGCATTCCGTGCAGCAGCCGGGCGGGCAGGGGGCGTCATCGGGCGGGCAGCGGGAGTTCGCGCCGGTGCTGGCCCGGGCGGCGCTGGCGGTTGGCGTCGCGGCCGTGTTCATCGAAACCCATCCCGATCCGGATCGGGCGCCGAGCGACGGGCCGAACATGATTCCGCTGCGGGAGATGGAGGCGCTGGTCACGCGCCTGGCACAGTTCGACCGCTTGGCGAAGGGGCTGGCCTGACCCGGTTGCGCCGCTTCGCCGACCTGACCGGTCCGTAGTTCCCGAATTTGTTTCTTCCGTTCCTGGCCCACCCTGGTGCCTGTGTTGTCCGGCGAAATCAGCGGCGTGGCGCCGCTCGGCGGCCAGCATGGCGCCGCCGGGCGCGCTGTGGCAGGCGCCGTTGCGGCACGCGAAAAAACCTCCGGCATCCCTGAGACGTATTCTTGGCGTGCGGCGGCACATCCCGCTCACCCCGTTTGGGGCTTTCCCCGTTTGGGGATGGGGCGGACGCCCGGGTGGACCGGACTTCCAATACCACGCCGCGCGAGGGACAATCACAGAGGAGACGAGATCGTGAAAACGCTTCTCGCTACGACAGCTATTGCCGCACTGCTGGCGTTCGGCAGCACCGGCCAGGTTTCCGCACAGACGCAGCAGCCTGCCGCTTCGCAGGCGCGCCCGACCCAGGCCGGCAATCAGACCCCGGCACAGGCCGGCAATCAGGCTTCGTCGCAGGCCGCGCAGCAGATCCGCCAGGCGGAGCAGTCACTGCGCCAGGCGATGCAGCAGCTGACCGGCCCCAACCAGAAAAGCGGCGCCGAGGCCTTCACCCCGGCTCGACAGGCGGTGGATCGGGCGCAGCAGGCGATGCAGCAGGTTCCGGCCAATATGCAGCGGCAGGACCAGTTCACCAGCGCTCGCACGCAGCTGACCGAGGCCAAGAGCGCGTTGCAGAACGCCAATCCGGACCGTGCAACCGTAAACCGCGAACTCACCCAGGCGGCTGACTCGCTGTCCGCGTTGGTGCTGATGGTCGGTGGCACCGCGTCCGCCGCGGATGGCGCCGACATCACGGTGCAGCAGCGCGCCCCGCAGGTGACCGTGCAGCAGCCGCAGCCCGACGTGACGGTCAAGCAGCCGCAGCCGCAGGTGACCGTGACTCAGGCGAAGCCGGATGTCGTCGTGCAGCAGCCGCAGCCGCAGGTGACGGTACAGCAGCCACAGCCGAAGGTGACCGTGCAGCAGCCCAAGCCCGACGTGACGGTGACCCAGGCCCAGCCGCAGGTCACGATGCAGCGGGAAGGCCAGCCGCAGGTGACGGTGCAGCGTGAAGGCCAGCCGCAGGTGAACGTGCGGCGTGAGGGCCAGTCCAACGTTACGGTGAACGAGACCGGCAAGGCCAACCAGCAGCAGACGGCCAATCAGCAGCCGTCCCAGTCGCGGACCACGACCGCGGACAACGCGACCCGGACGCAGGCCACTGCCACTCCGTCCACGCCTGCGGTGGGCACCTCCGCCACAGCGCCGGCCGTTCCCACGGCGATTCCGCTGACCCGGGTTTCCAACCTGATCGGGACCAACGTGATTGGGGTCAACGGCAACGACATCGGCGAGATCAGGAACTTCCTGGTCGGCCCCGGTGATCAGGTGCGCGCCGCGGTGATCGAGTGGGGCGGCTTTCTGGGCATTGGCGAAAGCGCTGCCGTGGTTCCGATCAAGGACCTGAAGCTGGGAACCGGCGCCAACGACCGGGCGCGGCTCGACATGACGCAGGATCAGTTGAAGGCGCAGCCGCGCTATGACGAAGCCCGCCTCACGCAGTATGCCAGCCAGTATGGCTGGGGTGAGGGCATTCGGTCCTACCAGTAAGACCGGATGACCAGAGACCAAGCGGTGCACCCGCAGGGTTGGTGTGGTGAACGTTAAAATATCAAAGCCATGCCACCCGCGCACAACATGTCGGATGAGCTGATCCAGCAGCCGTTTGGAACGAAGTGAGTGAGATACAGGCACGCGGCGCCGGACAGGCGCCGCGTGCGACGTCACGCGGTCATCAGCTTGCTTGCTCTGTTCGAACCACTACTCCGGCCCAGCCAGCATGTGGCGACTCTTTCGGGTAACTGGCGACCGTGGTCCGGACCGCGAGCCGCTCCACGACGATGCAGCGATGTGAATCACGGCGGGAAGCGCGCGACGATGGGCCAAATCTCCAGTGACTTTTGGTCATGGCGTCGCCCACTGGAGATTGTGTGAACGGCATCACTGCCCAACTGGAGGGGGAACGATAACATGCTTGCCCATGGTCAAGGTCGCCTCATTGCTTATCCAGGCAGGGCGTCTGCGACCATATTGGTTTCAAGAGGATGACTATGGCGTGGACCTACTCTCAGGCGACGGGCCGTCTCATGCACAATGGAAAAGTGATCGCAACGGGTTATTCGGGACATCCGCCGCATGTGAATGACCCGGAGGCCGAGGCTTTGGAACATCAGGGACCGATCCCGCGGGGTATCTGGACGATTGGCTCTGCCTTTGCCCATGCGATGTGCGGATGCTTTTCGATGCGCCTGATTCCGGCGGCAGGCACCAACACCCACGGCCGGGACGGGTTCCTGATCCATGGCCCAGCGGCCGATGACCGGCAGAACTCCTCTCATGGATGCATCATTCTGACGCGCCCGATCCGTGAGACGATCAGCGCGTCCGGCGACCGCGAACTGCACGTCGTGCCGTAGCGGTGATCGCGTGACCCGGACCGACCATTCCCTGTGAAATCAGCCTGTTGCAGCGGGTCCCTGCGGCCCGGCACCGCTTCGTACCGGCCCGCGCACGCAGGCCGTCCGCGATGTTCGCGGTGCGCGTCGGCAAGCCATGGGCGGTGGGGCTGAACCCCGCCTCGATGGGACGTAGCGTCAGCGTGTCGAATCCCACGGCCGTGGTGTCCGGCGGGGCGCGGCCATAAGGCCGAAAAACCCGTGGGTTATGCGCCGGCATTCATGCCGTGCATGCCGGCTCAGGCGCGGCGCCGGACCTTTCGCACGGGCGCCGCGCGCTCCAGCAGCGGCGCCAGAAACTGGCCGGTATGGCTGTCCGGGCTGGCGGCGATGTCCTCCGGCGTGCCTTCCGCCACGATCCGCCCGCCACCATCGCCGCCCTCCGGTCCCAGATCCAGGATCCAGTCGGCGGTCTTGATGACCTCCAGATTGTGCTCGATCACCACCACGGTGTTGCCCTGGTCCACCAGCGCATGCAGCACGTCCAGCAGCTTGCGCACATCCTCGAAATGCAGGCCTGTGGTCGGCTCGTCCAGGATATACAGCGTCCGCCCGGTCGCCCGACGCGCCAGTTCCTTCGACAGCTTGATGCGCTGCGCCTCCCCGCCCGATAGCGTGGTGGCCTGCTGTCCGAGCGCGATGTAGCCCAGCCCCACCCGCTGCAGGATCTTCAGCCGGTCGTGGATGCGGGTCTGGGCAGAGAAATACGGCACCGCTTCATCAACCGTCATCGCAAGAACATCGGCTATAGACTTGTCACGAAACTTGATTTCGAGGGTTTCGCGGTTGTAGCGCTTGCCCTTGCAGGTATCGCAGGTGACATAGACATCGGGCAGGAAATGCATCTCGATCTTCAGCACGCCGTCGCCCTGGCATGCCTCGCACCGACCGCCCTTCACGTTGAAGCTGAACCGCCCCGGCTTGTAGCCCCGCGCCCGGCTGTCCGGCAGTTCGGCGAACCAGTCGCGGATCGGCGCGAATAGGTCGGTGTAGGTAGCGGGGTTGGACCGCGGCGTGCGCCCGATCGGCGACTGGTCGATGTCGATGATCTTGTCCAGGTGTTCCAGGCCGTCGATTCGGTCATGCGCGGCCGGGACCTCGCCTGAACCCATCAGGCGGCGTGCCGCTGCCTTATATAGAGTGTCGATCACCAGCGTGGACTTGCCGCCGCCCGAAACGCCGGTGACGCAGGTGAACGTGCCCAGCGGAAAACCGGCGCTGAGGTTCTTGAGATTGTTCGCCCGCGCGCCGACGACACGCACCTGCCGGTCCTTCTGCACCGGGCGTCGCATCTGCGGCACCTCGATGCGCTTGCGGCCGGACAGGTAGTCGCCGGTCAGCGACTTCGGATTCGCCGAAACCTCGGGCGGCGTGCCCTCGGCGATCACCCTCCCGCCATTGATCCCGGCGGCCGGCCCCATGTCGATCAGGTGGTCGGCCGCGCGGATCGCGTCCTCATCATGCTCGACCACCAGCACCGTGTTGCCGAGGTCCCGCAGCCGCCGCAACGTCCCCAGCAACCGCTCGTTGTCCCGCTGGTGCAGCCCGATGCTCGGCTCATCCAGTACATAGAGTACGCCGGTCAGGCCCGAGCCGATCTGGCTGGCGAGCCGGATGCGCTGCGACTCGCCGCCAGACAACGTCGCGGACCCGCGCGAGAGGGTGAGATAGTCCAGCCCGACATCGACCAGGAACTGCAGCCGGTCGACAATTTCCCGCAGGATTCGGCGAGCAATCTCCTGCCGTTGCGGCGTGAGTTGCGGCAACACTTCCTGGAACCAGCCCAGCGCGTTGCGGATCGACAGGTCCGACGCCTCGGCGATGTGCTTGCCCGCGACTCGCACCGCCAACGCCTGCGGCTTCAGCCGAGCGCCGGTGCAGACGGCGCAGGGCTTCTCGGCTTGGTAACGCGAGAGCTCTTCCCGCAGCCAGGCGCTGTCGGTCTCCTGCCAGCGGCGCTGCAGGTTGCGCAGCACGCCTTCGAACGGCTTGGTGACGGTGTAGCTGCGCACGCCGTCCTTGTAGGTGAAGGCGACCGCGTCATCGCCGGTGCCATTCAGGACGGCATCGCGCACGGTGCCGGGCATGTCCTTCCACGGCGTCTTCGTGGTGACGCCGTAATGCTTCGCCAGGCTTTGCAGCGTCTGGTCGTAGTAGGGGCTCTGCGCCCCCTGCCACGGCGCGACGGCCCCGTCGGCCAGGCCCTTGCGCTCGTCGGGCACCACGAGCTGCGGATCGAAGAAGGTCTCCACGCCCAACCCGTCGCAAGCCGGGCAGGCGCCGTGCGGGGAGTTGAAGCTGAACAGCCTCGGCTCGACCTCCTCGATCGAGAAGCCGCTGACCGGGCAGGCAAAGCGCGAGGAAAAGACCGTACGGTCCTGATTGTCAGCGTTCTCTGCGTAGACCACGCCATCGGCCAGCGCGAGCGCGGATTCGAAACTGTCGGCCAGCCGCGGCGCGATGCCGTCGCGGACCACGATGCGGTCCACCACCGCCTCGATCTCGTGCTTCGTCTTGCGATTCAATGACGGGACATCGCCGATTTCATACAGCGTGCCGTCGACCTTCACCCGGGTGAAGCCGCGGCGCTGCAGGTCGGCCAGTTCCTTGCGGTACTCGCCCTTGCGGTCGCGCACCACGGGGGCGAGCAGCAGCAGCCGCGTGCCCTCCGGCATTGCCATGACGCGATCGACCATCTGGCTGACGGTCTGCGCCTCGATCGGCAGACCGGTGGCGGGCGAGTAGGGCACGCCGACCCGTGCCCAGAGCAGGCGCATGTAGTCGTGGATTTCCGTGACCGTGCCGACGGTGGAGCGCGGATTCTTCGAGGTGGTCTTCTGCTCGATGGAGATCGCCGGCGACAGACCCTCGATCGAATCGACGTCCGGCTTGCCCATCAGCTCCAGGAACTGGCGGGCATAGGCCGAGAGCGACTCGACGTAGCGGCGCTGGCCCTCGGCGTAGATCGTGTCGAACGCGAGCGAGGATTTGCCCGATCCCGACAGGCCGGTGATGACGGTGAGCTTGTCGCGCGGAATCTCGACATCCACGTTTCGGAGGTTGTGCTCGCGCGCGCCGCGCACGTGGATGCAGCCGGCCATCGAATGAGTTGTCCCTTCCTGGGCAATCGACTATGTTCTATGGATGTTCCGGGACGATAGTCCGATCCCGAAGGTTGTTCAAAGGATTTTAACGTCTGTGGTCGGATGCTGGGCCATGCGGTAGAGTCCGGGTTTCAGAGAAGGATTGGTGCGATGGCCGGCAGCGTCAACAAGGTGATTCTGGTGGGCAATCTGGGCAAGGACCCGGAGGTGCGCAGCACGCAGGACGGCACCAAGGTGGTGAACCTGACGCTGGCGACCAGCGAGACATGGAACGACCGTGCCTCCGGCGAGCGGAAGGAGCGGACCGAGTGGCATCGCGTGGTGATCTTCAATGACCGGGTCGCCGATGTCGCCGAGAGATTCCTGAAGAAGGGCGCGAAGATCTATGTGGAGGGGTCGCTGCAGACCCGCAAGTGGACCGACCAGATGGGGCAGGAGCGCTACACCACCGAGGTGGTGATCGGTCGCTTCAATGGGCAGCTGACGATGCTGGACACGCGGTCCGGCGGCGGCGGGGCCGAGGCCGGCGGCTATGGCGGCGGGTCCGAGATGGGTGGCGGCTATGGCGGCGGCAGTGGCTTCGGCGGCGGCGGCGGATCCGGTCGCGAACGCGCCCCGGCCGCTGCGGGCGCGCGCTCGGGCGGCGGTGGCGGTGGCCGCGGCACGGGTGGGCCGTCGTGGGATGCGCCGAAGGGCGGTGACCTGGATGACGAAATCCCGTTCTGAGGACCGGAACCGGCCAGCCGGCTGGAGTCGCTAGCATCCCCCGGACCGGGCAGTCCGGTCCGCGGGAGAAACGCAGCCGGCATCCGGGGTGGCCGGCAGCGGTGCGTGTCTGGTGGCCGCGGGGTGATTGGAATCGCAGGGCGGTCGCCGGAAGGCGGCTAGGCCCCTAGCCCCGTCGGCGGAACAGGATCAGCGTCGCGGCCAGTGCCATCCCCACGGCCCAGCCGACCAGCAGCGCGCCGCTCATGCCGCCCCAGACCACCGCCACGATAACGACCGCGAGTGTCACCACCGCCAGGATCGCCCAGCGAACCCAGGGCGCGGCCATCGATTCCGGACTGTCGCTCGGCAAAGAGGCCATCAGAAGCGGCGCATCAACGCCACCAGCCGGCCCTGCACCTTCACCCGGTCGGCCGGGAAAATCCGCGTCTCGTGACGAGCATTGCAGGGTTCCAGGGCGATCGAGTTGCCGCGCCGGCGCAGGCGCTTCAGCGTCACCTCGTTGTCGTCCACCAGGGCAACGACGATCTGGCCGTTTTCCGCGGTCTCGCCCTTGCTGATGATGACCGTGTCGCCGTCCAGGATCCCGGCTTCAATCATCGAATCGCCGGCGACTTCCAGCGCATAGTGCTCGCCGTTGCCCAGCAGGCTGACGGGCACGTCGATGTGGTTGGAATGGTCGCGCAGCGCCTCGATCGGCATGCCGGCGGCAATCCGCCCATACAGCGGCAACTGCACCGCCGTCGCATCATCCGCCGCCCGAACGCCAGGCAGGCGTGCGGTGAAGTCGCCACGAATCACATTCGGCGAGAACGCGGGCGGCTCTTCCTCCTCCGGTAGCTCCGGTTCGCTCCGCAGGATCAGGTTGTCCGGCAGGCGCAGGACCTCCAGCGCCCGGGCACGGTGATGCCGGCGGCCCAGATAGCCCCGTTCCTCCAGCGCCGAAATCAGCCGATGAATGCCCGACTTCGACTTCAGCTGGAGCGCGTCCTTCATTTCCTCGAAGCTCGGGGAAAAGCCCGTCTGCTTCAGATGCTTGTCGATATAGACCAGCAGTTCGTACTGCTTGCGCGTCAGCATGGCGGGTCCTTCGGTGTGCGCCGGAACAAAGCGGCAACCAAAGGCGTTCTAGGTTGGTTCCTTTTCACCCGTCAAGCCAAACCTCCGCGTCAACCGATTTCGCTGATCACAAGCCCAGCGAATCGAGGCGGACGATCGGAACCTCGGCGCCCTCGGGCAGTGACGGCGCGTGCGGCGGCCGCAGAATCAGCGCATCGGCCAGCGCCAGCCGCCGCAGCATCGCCGAATCCTGTACGGGGAAGGGGGTCACGATCAGCCGTCCCTCGGCATCCGTGGCCAGCGTCGCGCGGAGATGATCGGCGCGGCGGTCATTCTCCTTCAGCGCCGACCCGGCCAGCGCCCGTGTCACCGGCGGCGGCGCGCCGGGCAGGCCGCTCAGGCGCGCCAGGGCCGGCAGCAGGAACAGGATCGCGCAGACCAGGGCTGACACCGGATTGCCCGGAAGCCCCAGCACCGGCACGGCCCCCATGTTGCCGAACAGCAGCGGCTTTCCGGGCCGCATGGCGATCTGCCAGAAATCCACCACCAGCCCGCGCGTCTGCAGGCCCGAAATCACCAGGTCGTGGTCACCCACCGATGCGCCGCCAGTCGTGACCAGCAGGTCCATGCCATGCACCGCATCGGCGACCGCCGCGACCGCCTCGGTCGTGTCCTTCGCGACCGGCAGCACCACCGCATCGCCGCCCAGCGCGCGGACCAAAGCGGCCAGCGCGTGGGAGTTGGAACTGACGATCCCGCCAGCCGGAATCGGCTCCCCGGGCATGGCGATCTCGTCCCCCGTGGCCAGGATCGCCACGCGCGGCTGGCGATGCACGCTCAGCCAGGGATGGTTCGCCGCGGCCGCCAGTCCGATATCGCGGGCGGTCAGCCGCCGGCCGGTGGGGATCACGGCGTCACCCGCGGCGAAATCCTGGCCGGCGCGCCGGATATGGCGGCCTTCCGTCACCGTCTCGTTCACCCGCAGCGAATCGCCGTCGCGAGTCGCATCCTCCTGCAGCAACACGGAATCCGCGCCGTCGGGGATCACGCTGCCGGTAAAGATCCGGACGGCCTGTCCATGCCCGACGCGGCCCGCAAATGGATGTCCCGCCGGTGCGGCGCCGATCACGGACAGCGTGGCGCCCAGCGTGCCGTCGGCAGCGCGCAGCCCGTAGCCGTCCATGGCCGAGACATCGGCGGGCGGCTGGGTCAGGCGGGCCACCACCGGCGCGGCGGTCACGCGGTTCCACGCACTTGCCAGCGCCACCACCTCGGCTGGGGTCGGGCGCAGCCCGGCCAGGATACGATCACGGGCCTCGTCGACGCTGATCATGGCTGCGCGAACTCCCCGGATTTGCCGCCGGCCTTGTGCGTGACCCGCAGTCCCTCGATGCGCATGGACCGATCGACCGCCTTGCACATGTCGTAGACGGTCAGCGCGGCGACGCTGGCGGCCGTCAGCGCCTCCATCTCTACCCCAGTCTGTCCGGTGGTGCGCACCGTCGCGGCGATCTCCACCGTGCTCGCGGCCTCGTCCGGCGTCAGATCCAAGGTCACGGCCGTGATCGGCAGCGGATGGCACAGCGGGATCAGATCCGCGGTGCGCTTCGCCCCCATGATCCCGGCCAGGCGGGCAACCCCCAGCACGTCGCCCTTCTTGGCGGTGCCGGAGACGATCATCGCCAGTGTCGCGGGTTCCATCACCACCCGGGCACGGGCCGTAGCGGTGCGGGCCGTCGTGGCCTTGTCCGACACGTCGACCATCGTCGCGTTGCCGGCCGCGTCGAAATGGGTGAAGCCGCTCATGCCGCCGTTTCGCCCAGCAGGGCGCGCGTGGCGGCGGTCACGTCGTCCTGCCGCATCAGGCTTTCGCCGACCAGGTAGCACTGCGCCCCCACCGCGGCCAGGCGGCGCAGGTCGGCTAGGGTGCGGATACCGCTTTCGGCCACCAGGAACCGGTCCGGCGGCACCTGCGGCGCCAAATTCTCCGTGACCTCAAGATCAGTTACCAAAGTCTTGAGATCGCGGTTGTTGATGCCGATCAGCGATGTCTCAAGGCCAAGCGCCCGTTCGAGTTCGTCTTCGTTGTGGACTTCGACGAGGACGTCCATGTCCAGCGCGCGGGCGATCGCCTCCAGCTCGCGTGCCTGCGCATCCGAAAGCGCCGCCATGATCAGCAATATGCAATCCGCCCCAGCCGCTCGGCTTTCGTATATTTGCCAAGGGTCTAGCATGAAATCTTTGCGAAGAATGGGAAGATCGACGGCGGCGCGGGCGGCTTGCAAGTGGGCGATGTCGCCCTGGAAATGCGCCTCATCGGTCAGGACGGACAGGCAGGTGGCGCCGCCTTCCTTGTAGGCGCGCGCCAACCCCGGCGGGTCGAATTCCGGGCGGATCAGCCCGCCCGACGGGGACGCCTTCTTGATCTCGGCGATCAACCCGTAGCGGCCCTGGACCGTCGCTTCCTTCAGCGCCCGCCCGAAGCCGCGTGGCGCATCGCCATGGTCGTCGATTTCATCACGCAGTGCGTCGATGCTGCGCTTCGCCTTGCGGGCGGCGACCACCGCACGGGTATCCTGGCAAATGCGTGCAAGAACGTCCGGCACGTCGTTGGGATCGTTCGACATACTGTCTCCCTGATTGGTCCCGGACCACGCTCTCAGCGGGGCGCCGTCTCCCGCCGCAAGGCTTCCAGCGCGGCCAGGGCGTCACCCCGGTCGATGGAGCGGGCGGCCAGCCGAACCCCTTCCCGCAGGTCGGAAGCGCGATCGGCGACGACCAGTGCCGCACCGGCGTTCAGCAGGACCGTGTCGCGATATGGGCCGGGCGCGCCCTGAAGCAATCCCTGCAGCGCCGAGGCATTGTAGGCCGCGTCGCCGCCCTTGATCGCCTCGATGGGCATGCGGGGCAGGTCCACCTGCTCGGGCGTGACGGTGAAGCTGCGGATCGACCCGTCCTGCAGCGCGGTTACCTGGTTCTCGCCGGCCAGGGTGAGTTCATCGAGACCCTGGCCATGCACGATCCACGCGCTGCGGCTGCCAAGCGCCGCCAGGGTCTCGGCCATCGGCCGCGTCCAGGCCGGATCGAACACGCCGGTCAGCTGCCGTTGCACGCGGGCCGGATTGGCAAGCGGTCCCAGCAGATTGAAGATGGTGCGGGTGCCTAGTTCGACCCGGGGGCCGGCGGCGTGGCGCATCGACGGGTGGTGGCGCGGCGCGAACAGGAAGACGCAGCCGGCCATCATCAGGATGTCCTGAAGCCGCTCCATCGGCGCATCGACGTCCACGCCCAGCGCCGTCAGAACATCCGCCCCGCCGGTGCGCGACGACAGCGCGCGATTGCCATGCTTGGCGACCAAAATGCCGCAGCCGGCGACGACGAATGTCACGGCCGAGGACACGTTCAGCGTGCCCGCCCCGTCGCCGCCCGTGCCGCAGACATCGATCGCGCTGTCCGGTGCTTCGATGGTGGTCATGCGGGCGCGCATCGCCCGGACGGCGCCGGTGATCTCGGCCACGGTCTCACCGCGGACGCGCATGGCCATCAGCAGCGCGCCGATCTGCGCCGGGGTCGCCTCGCCCGACATGATGATGTCGAACGCCTGCTCCGCCTCGGTGTCGGTCAGGGTTTCGCCGGCGGCGAGGCGGGCCAGGACCGGTTTCAGGTTGTTGGACACGTCACCGGCTCAGGCCGCGCGGGCGGGCGTGTTGGACCCGCGCGCGATGGCAAGGAAATTGGCGAGGATCTGGTGGCCGTGCTCGCTGGCGATGCTTTCCGGGTGGAACTGCACGCCGTGCACCGGCAGCGTGCGGTGGTGCATGGCCATGATCAGCCCATCCTCGGTCCAGGCGGTGGGCGCCAATGCGTCGGGCAGCGTGTCGCGATCGACGATCAGCGAATGGTAGCGGGTGGCCGAGAACGGGGAAGGAAGGCCGGCCAGGATATCGGTGCCGGTGTGGGAAATGGCGGAGACCTTGCCGTGCATCGGCACGGGCGCGCGGACGACCTGCCCGCCAAAGGCCTGGCCGATCGCCTGGTGACCGAGGCAGACGCCCAGGATCGGCACCTGGCCCGCCGCGGCGGCGATCAGGTCCAGGCAGATGCCTGCTTCATTCGGTGTGCAGGGGCCGGGTGACAGCACGATGGCTTCCGGCTTCAGGGCAAGCGCGTCGTCCACGCTGATCCTGTCATTGCGCCAGACCTCACACTGGGCGCCGACCTCGCCCAGGAAATGATAGAGGTTAAAGGTGAAGCTGTCGTAGTTGTCGATGAGCAGGATCATGACCCGTATCCTGGCGCGGCGCACGGGTCGTGGTCAACGGCATGTGCGGCACGCGCCTGCCGTCCCGGCCCCCTACAACGCACCGTATCCCGGTGCGCGAATGCACGACGCCCAGTGGCCGGGCCGCACTTCCCGCAGCGCGGGCACCACCTGGCGGCATTCCGCCGTCGCCATGTGGCACCGCGGATGGAAGACGCAGCCGCTGGGCGGGTTCAGCGGGCTCGGGACCTCGCCGGCGAGGGGAATGCGCTGCCGCTGACTGTCCGCTTCCGGATCCGGGATCGGCACCGCGGACAGCAGCGCCTGCGTGTAGGGATGGGCAGGGTCCGCGTAGATGTCGTCGCGTGCGGCAATCTCCATGACACGGCCGAGATACATCACCGCCACCCTGTCGCTGATGTGCCGCACCACCGACAGGTCGTGGGCGATGAACAGGTAGGTCAGGTCGAACCTTTCCTGCAGTTCCTCCAGCAGGTTGACGATCTGCGCCTGGATCGACACGTCCAGCGCCGATACCGGCTCGTCGCACACGATGAACGACGGGTTGGCCGCCAGCGCGCGGGCCACCCCGATGCGCTGGCGCTGCCCGCCGCTGAACTCGTGCGGGAACCGGTCGGCCATCGACGGGCGCAGCCCGACGAGCGACAGCAGTTCGGCGACCCTCTCGCGGTAGGCGTGCTGGCCATTGGCGAGACCCTGCACGATCAGCGGCTCGCCGATGATGCTTCCCGCTGTCATGCGCGGATTGAGCGAGCTGTACGGATCCTGGAAGATGATCTGCATGTGGCGGCGCATTTCCCGCATCTCGCCGTCGCTCAGGCTGCACAGGTCCTTGCCGTCGAACATCACCGCGCCCTCGGTGGGCCGATGCAGCTGCAGGATGCACCGGCCCGTCGTGGTCTTGCCGCAGCCGCTTTCGCCCACCAGGCCGAGCGTCTCGCCGCGTCGGACGGCAAAGCTGACGTCGTCGACGGCCTTGACATGCCCGACCGTGCGCTGGACCAGGACGCCGGACGTCACGGGGAAGTACATCTTCAGGTTCTTCACATCGATCAGCACGTCATCGGCCTGCGACCCGTGCGGGGCACGATCCATCGTCGTCATGCCGCGAATTCCTCTGCTCCTGACAGCACATTTTCGGCGACAAAACAGGCCGCCAGGTGCCCGGTCCCGACCGGGCGGAGCGCGGGCGTGGTTTCGGCGCAGGGTTCGATCGCGAAGCGGCATCGCTCGCGGAAGGCGCAGCCGGACGGCAGGTTCGTCAGGTCGGGCGGCTGTCCCTCGATGGGATCGAGCTTCTCCTTCCTTGGCAGATCCAGCCGCGGCACCGAATGCAGCAGCCCCACCGTGTAAGGGTGACTTGGCCTGCGGTAGATATCCCGGGCCGACCCGCGCTCGACGACCTTGCCGGCATACATGATGTTGACGCGGTCGGCGTAGCGGGCGACCACGCCAAGATTGTGCGTGATGATCAGAAGCGCGACGCCGTATTCCCGGCTCAGCCGCTTCATCAGATCCAGGATCTGCGCCTGGATCGTCACGTCGAGCGCCGTGGTCGGTTCATCGGCGATGATCAGCTTCGGGTTGCAGCTCAGTGCCATCGCGATCATCACGCGCTGCAGCATGCCGCCGCTGAACTGATGCGGATATTGCCTGATCCTGCGCTCGGGGTCCGGTATGCCGACCTGCTCCAGCCGCCGCACCGCTTCCTGACGCGCCGCTGCCCGGGTCATGCCAAGGTGAAGCTGCAGCGATTCCGTCAGCTGGCGCTCGATCGTCAGCACCGGGTTCAATGAGGTCATCGGCTCCTGGTAGACCATCGCGATCTGCCTGCCGCGGACGTGCCGCATCTCGGCATCCGACAGTTTCAGCAGGTCCCGGCCTTCGAAGATGACCTCTCCGCCGACCGTCTTGCCGGGCGGATAGGGGACCAGGCGCATGATCGACAGGGCGCTGACGCTCTTGCCGCAGCCGCTTTCGCCGACAAGGCTCAGGGTCTCGCCCTCTTCCACCGTATACGAAACACCATCCACCGCCCGCACCACACCCGTCTGGGTGAAGAAATGGGTCTGCAGATTCCGGACCTCCAGCAACGTAGCCATCCTGGCATCCTTACGAATGAAACTGTCATGTCTGGCGTGATCGCCCCGTGGCCCCCCGCTCCCCCGCCGAACCGCGACGCCTGCGGCGTGCGGCCGGCCAGCGGGGGCGGGCGAGGGGAAGCGCCGGCGTGCGGCCTTACCCGGTGCCCCGCAGCCTTGGGTCCAGCACGTCGCGCAGCGCGTCGCCCAGAAGGTTCCAGGCGAAAACCACCAGGGCTATCGCCAGGCCGGGAAACACGCCAAGCCACGGTGCCAGATGCACATAGGTCTGCGCGGCGCCGTTCAGCATGCCGCCCCAGGACGGCACATCCGGCGGGACCCCGATGCCGAGGAAACTGAGGGTTGCTTCGGCAACGATCGCGGTACCCAGGAACACCGTCAGCAGCACGATGTAGAGGGCGAAGCAGTTGGGGATCATGTAGCGGAAGATGATGCGTCCGTGACGGGCGCCGATCGCCTTGGCGGCGAGGATGTAGTTCATCTCCTTGACCGCCAGCGCCTGGGACCGCAGGACGCGGGCGGTGCTGGGGATGAAGGCGATGCTGAGCGCGATGACGACGTTGTGCAGCGACGCGCCCAGGGCGGCCATGATCGCAATCGCCAGGATGATCGGCGGGAAGGCCATCATGGCATCGATGATGCGCTGGATGATCAGATCCGTCACGCCGCCGAAATGCACGCTGGTGACCCCGATCAGCATTCCGATGGTGGCGCCGACGAATGCGCTGAGCAGGCCGGCGTAGAGCGAGATCCTGGCGCCGTAGACCAGGCGGCTGTACACGTCGCGGCCTACCTGGTCGCCGCCCAGCCAGTATTCCGAACTGGGCGGCGCGAAGACCAGCGCCGAGTTGGTTGCATTCGGATCGTGCGTGGCGATGAAGGGGGCGAAGACTGCGACGATGATCAGCAGCAAGGCGACGATGCCGCCGAACGCGCCCAATGGTTTCCTGCGGGCGAACCGGAGGATCTGTCCCCAGATCGCGCCGATCGGCAGGTGGCCGCGCACCCTTGGCGGCTGCCGTGGTGCTGCAATGCTGATGGTATCCTGGGCCATCCCTTGTCCTCTGCCTTCTGGATGGGTTGTTCAGTGCAAGGACCGACCGGTCACCGGTAATGGATCCGGGGATTCAACCAGCCATAGACCACGTCGAGAATCAGGTTCAGCACCAGCACGGTGGCCGTGATCACCATGACGATCGCCTGCACTTCGGTGTAGTCCCGGTGGAACACGCTATCGATGAGAAGCTTGCCCATGCCGGGGATCATGAAGATGTTCTCGATCACCACGGTGCCGGCAAGCAGGCGGCCGAACTGGTAACCCGAGATGGTGACGACGGGCAGCAGGGCGTTCTTCAGGGCGTGACGCAGGATCACCACCCGTTCGGCAAGGCCCTTGCCCCGCGCCGTCCGCGTATAGTCTTCCCGATACACCTCCAGCATCGAGGACCGCGTGACCCTGGCGGTGAACGCCATCTGGTAGAAGCCCAGCGCCAGCGCGGGGAAGAAGAACTGCTGCAGGTTGGTCAGCGGATCATCCCACAGCGTGGCGTAGCCCAGGGGCGGCATCCAGTCGAAGAACAGGACCAGGAAATAGACGATCAGGATACCAACCCAGAAATTCGGCAGCGCCACGCCGGCGATCGATATGATCCGCGCGGTGTAGTCCATGGCGGTATCCTGCCGGATGGCCGAAATCACCCCCAGCGGCACGGCGATGACGGTCGCGATGATCATCGCCAGGACGGTCAGTTCCAGGGTGATCGGGAACTTCTCGGCCAGGTCCTTGGCGACCGGTTCCTCGAAGAACATGGACTGGCCGAAGTCCAGCCGCATCATTCCCCAGATCCACTCGCCATACTGCACATACAGCGGCTGGTCGGTCCCCAGCTTCACCCGCAGGTCGTGCAGTTCTGCCGGCGTGAAGGTGGCATCCCCCGTCTCGCCGGCGAGCTTGACCAGCGCCGGGTCGCCGGGGATCACGCGCAGCAGCAGGAACGCCACCAGCGTCGCCATCAGCAGGGTGGGGATGAACAGCAGGAATCGTTTCACGATATACGCTTGCATGGGCAGCCTCCCGCAACCGGGGCGTAGCGGTCCGTGTCACGACGTTTGCCGGGCGTTACGCCTCGTCGGACAGCCAGTCGGTTTCGTGCTTGATGCCGGCCCACTGGGAAGCGGCGGGATAGATGCCCTGGACCTTGTTGTTGAAGATCCATCCCTGGGACGTCCAGTACGATATCGCGCTGCCGCCGGGATCCTCCAGGATCAGGAAGTCTTCCATCTTCCGCAGTATCTTGATGCGCTTTTCGCGATCGCGCTCGCCGGCCTGCTGGAAATACGCGTCCTGCCACCATTGCGGGGGCACCGATCTGGCATAGCGTGCCCAGGTGCCCGTCGGCATCCACATGCGGCCCAGCAGCGCATCGGGCGCGACCAGGAAGTTGGCGCTGCCCTGCGCGGCGCACACCCAGTCGCCCCGCAGGTAGCGCTGGAATCCGGTCGCGCTGTCGACCAGCTTGATGTTCAGATTGATGCCGATCTTCTTCATCTGCTCCTTGTAGATCGGCGCCTGGTCGGGATACTGCACCACCTGCCGGACCATCATTTCGGCGTCAAAGCCATTGGGATGGCCTGCTTCGGCCAGCAACGCCCTGGCCTTGGCGATATCGTCCGGGTGCTTCTGGCCATTGAGCTGCCGCCAGCCGGGCAGCTGCGCGATCTCCTCGGGTGACCGGCTGAACCAGGTGCCGACGCACAGGGCCGGGCCGAGGCTGTCGAGGCCGGGTACCCCGAAGGTTTCCAGCAGCGAATGCCGGTCCACGGCCAGATTGACGGCCTGCCGGACCTTCGGATTGTCGAACGGCGGCGCGCTGGTATTCATGAAAAAGAAGGCCACGCCCGAATTCTTGATGTATTCCACGCGCAGCTTGTCACCGGCTTCCTTCTTGAGCTGTGCCAGTTCCTTGCTGCTGAGGTTGTTGACCGCCCAATTGGATGTCAGTACCCGTCCGGTCCTGTAGGCGGCGATGGCGGTGCCCTTGTCCTTGATGGTGTAGTGCACCATGCCATCGATATACGGCAGTCCGGGCTTCCAGTAGTCCTTGTTCTTCTCCAGCGTGATCGAGACGTCCTTGACGAACTTGCCGGGCTTGAACGGCCCGGAGCCCATGGCATTTTCCCATTTCTGGTGATCGATGTCCGACTCCCCCCAGTGCTTCGCGATGATCTTGCAGAAGTCCAGGGCAAGTGTCGGGATGAAATCGGGTGCGAACGGGATCTTCATCGGCACTTCGACCGTGTGCTTGTCGACCGCGCGCGCCGTTCCCTTTTCATAGTAGGGACTCAGCGCCGGCAGCGGCACGACGCGCGGCGGCCTTGCGTCGGCGTCGACCATGCTATCGAGGCTATAGACCACGTCCTCGGCCGTGACCGGCTTGCCGTCCTGCCATTTGGCGGCGGGATTCAGGCGGAACGTATAGACCTTGCCGTCCGGGCTGAGTTCCCAGCTGCTGGCAAGATCGCCCCTGATATCGGCGGGATCCTTGGTCGTGGGGTCGTACTCGACGAGCTGATTGTACAGTCCCGAGTAGCTGATGATCTGCACGGTATTCGTGCAGTGCGGATGCCAGTTTGGCGGCGGGAACGAGTAGGAATGCATGTTGATGACGCCGCCGTGCCTGGGCGTTTCGGCGGCTTTTGCTTCGGCATCGGCGGCATTCGGGTATCCCAACGCTGTCGCCACCGCGGTGCCGAGCGATGTACGCAGCACCAGCCGTCTTGTCGGATGAAACATCACGACTTCTCCCTGTAGGATACGGTTGGCTGGGCTTGGGCTGCGCTGTCTTGGCGTCGCCGAGGCCCGCCAACTCTTGCGTATAAGTTCGACGACGCTAATCCGGCGCGAAAGAGATAATCAAGAAGAATCTTGCATTCGGTTGGGGATGCTCGGGTCAAATCCGGCGTTCCCGGAAAGGCACTGATTCGCTTCATATGATACCACATTCAGCCGAAGGCGGACGGATTGATATTTGGCCAATGCTGCGCCCAACTTGACGCACGACCACCGCGGTGGTGCCGCGCAGCCACTGTGGTATTGCGTTGTGTCTATACTGAAAACGGCCCGCATTCGGCGTGATGCGTGGCATTCGCGCCGCGGTTCGTCCGCTGGAGCAGTGCAGCCGTGACACACGGTCGTGACATCAAGGCCATGAAATTTGACGTCGCGCGCGTGTTCTTCGGCAATTGGCGTTCACTTGCGGAGTGCGGCGGGAGAAGGCCGCAATGGGCGGCAACGGTGGAAGCGGGGCAGGGCCGTTTTCGCCGGCACACCCGCGCGTGCCCCACTGCCCGCGGCCGGCGTGGCATCCCTGGGCGACACGCGCCTGCTTGTGATGACACCCGAATCGCGGTTCTTCTGCTCGGCCGGTCAATCAACCGGCGGCGACGGGATCGGACGGCGGCGCGCCCGGCGTCGCATACCCATGCTGGGGAGAGCATCCATGGACCCTGACAGACCGGACGACCGCGGCATCGGCCAGCGAACTTCGCCGCACAGCGCCGCGGACGCCGCGGCTGCCACGGCGGCGTCGGCGCGATCGCAGCCCGCGCCCGTCTGGACGCATGTTCCTATCCCGCCGCAGGCGCCGGCCACCGAGGGGGTGGCCGACCTTCCTGGCACAAGACTCTATTACTGGGACACCGGCGGGCCGGGCCGGACGGTGGTGCTGCTGCATGCGGGGACGCAGAGCGCGGCGGGATGGCTGTATCAGCAGCCGGTGCTGGCGGCGGCGGGTTATCGCGTGATCGCTTATTCCCGCCGCGGCTATCAGGGATCCGATCGCGGCGACCAGGCGGACCCGGGCATCGCGTCCGATGACCTGCACAACCTGCTGGCGCACCTCGCGATCGATCGCGTGGACCTGGTTGCCGCCGCGCAGGGCGGGTTCTTCGCGCTGGACTATGTGCTGGCCCATCCCGACAAGGTGCGCACGATCGCGATCGTCTCCTCGCTTATGGGCGTCACCGATCCCGACTATGTCGAGGTCAATGCCAGGCTCAGGCCGCCGTTCTTCGCCAGCCTGCCGCATGATTTCCAGGAACTGTCCCCGTCCTACCGGGCCGGCAACCCGGAAGGCCTGAAGACATGGCTGGAGCTTGACCACGCCGCGGTGCCGGTGAAGCGGATCACGCCCAGGGTGCGCCAGCCGCTGACCTGGGCCAGACTTGAATCCATCCACCACCCCACGCTGCTGCTGACCGGCGAATCCGACCTTTATGTACCGCCGGCCCTGCTGCGCATGCAGGCCGCCCACATGCCGCACGCCCAGGTCGAGGTGGTCGGGGAGGCGGGCCACAGCCCCTATTGGGAACAGCCGACCCGCTTCAACCAGATCCTGCTGGATTTCCTGGCGCGGCACTGACCCAGCGCCGGCGGACGCCCGCCGTTGCGCGGCGTCCCGGCCGACCGCCACCCGCCTGATATCCCTGCCATCATCCCGGCGCGGGACGTCCCTGCCATCGTCCCGGCGCGGGACGTCCCTGCCATCATCCCGGCGCGGGACGTCCCTGCCATCATCCCGGCGCGGGACGTCTTTGCCATCATCCCGGCGCGGGACGTTCTTGCCATCATCCCGGCGCGGGACGTTCTTGCCATCGTCCCGGCGCGGGACGTTCTTGCCATCGTCCCGGCGCGGGGCAGCCATCTCCCGCATCTTCTCCGCTTGACCGGGTTTGCCCCTGTCCTACGCTGCACCGCACCCAGCCGGACGCTCCGGCCCGAAGCGGAGGCAGAGCCGGCCCGATGCCCGTGTGGATTCCGATCGCGATCGCCGCCGCGCTGTTCCAGTGCTGGCGCACGGCGATGCAGCAGAAGCTGCGTGGGCTGCTCTCGGTCAACGGCGCCGGATTCGTGCGCTATCTCTACGGTGCCCCCGCCGCGCTGGTGCTGTTCGTGACCGCGCTTCTGGTCACCGGGCTGCCGATCCCGGCGCCGAATGCCCAGTTCCTGCTGTGGTGCGCCGCGGGCGGCCTGTTCCAGATCCTGGCGACCAACCTGCTGATCATGTCCTTCGGCTACCGCAATTTCGCCGTCGGCACCGCCTATTCCAAGACCGAGACGGTGCAGAGCGCGATCATCGCGCTGATCATCCTGGGCGAGCATCTGCATCCGCTCGCCTGGGTCGGCATCTGCGTCGGCCTGGTCGGGGTGATGACGCTGTCGCTGGCCGGGCGGGGCCTGAACCCGCGCGAACTGCTGGCCGCCACGGTCCAGCCCGCGGCCTTGTGCGGCCTGGGTGCCGGGCTGATCTTCGGCTTCACCACCGTCTTCATCAAGCTGGCGAATCTCTCGCTCACCGGCGACAGCCTGCTGGTGCGCGCGCTGTTCTCGCTGGTGGTCACCAACACGCTGCAGATCCTGATGCAGGGCGCCTTCCTGCTGTGGCGGGAGCCGCGGGAGCTGATCAAGACCTTCACCAGCTGGCGCAGCTCGATGTGGGTGGGCACGCTGTCGGCCTGCGGGTCGGCGTGCTGGTTCACCGGCTTCGCCATCGCCGACGTGGCGCTGGTGCGCTCGGTTGGCCAGATCGAGATCGTGTTCACCCTGCTGTTCAGCCGCTTCTATCTCAAGGAGACGCTGAAATCCGGCGACGTGGCGGGCCTTGCGCTGGTCGTCGGCGGCGTCCTCCTGATCATCGTGATGGGCTAGGCCGATGTCCGGTGCCGCCGTGGCCGTTCCGCCGCCGTCGAACGTCACCCTGCTGCGGCGGATCTACCGGCTGGCCGCGCCCACGACGCTGGTGGTCGTGCTGCAGGTCATCGGCCAGCTGACCGAGACCTGGCTGGCCGCGCGCCAGGGCACGGCGGCGCTGGCCGGCTGGGCCGTCGTCTTGCCCTTCGCGCTGCTGATGAACATGGCCTCGGCCGGGGCGATGGGTGGCGGCGTGGTCTCGGCCGTCGCGCGCGCCCTCGGTGCGAAGCAGCCGGAGCTGGCCTCGGCGCTGGTGCTGCATGCCGTGCTGATCGCGCTGGCGGCGGGCGGCCTGTTCATGGTGCTGCTCGCCGGCATGCCGTATCGGCTGTTCAGCCTGATCGCCGGCCCCGAAACCGCGGCCGAGGCGGCGCCCTACGCGATGTGGCTGTTCGGCGCCGGCGCTGTTCCGGTCTGGCTGACCAACACGCTCGCCTCGGTGCTGCGCGGCGGCGGGCGGCATGGGCTCGCCAGCCGGGTGCTGTCCACGGGCGGCGCGGTGAGCCCGTTTCTCGCCTGGTTCCTGATGGAGCCGTGCGGCGCCGGCCTCAAGGGCGCCGGCATGGCGGTGGCGATCGTATTCGCCGTCTCCGCCGTTGCCATGGCGATCCCGGTGCTGCGCGGCGCCGCCGGATTCGTGCCGAACCTGCGCCTTCGGCCGCGGGCGGCGCTGTTCCGCCAGATCCTGGCCGTCGGCCTCGTCGCCTCGATGATGGCGGCGATCGCCAACCTCACCACGATCCTGGTCACCGCGCAGATCGCGCCCTACGGCCCGACCGTCGTGGCCGCCTATGGCATCTCGGCCCGGCTCGAGTTCCTGATGATCCCGCTTGCCTTCGGCATTGGTTCGGCGCTGACGGCGCTGGTCGGCCAGGCGGTCGGCGCCGGTGACTGGACGCTGGCGCGGCGCACCGCCTGGGCCGGGGGCTGCGTGGCGCTGTGCGTGGCCGGCAGCGTCGGCTTTACCGTGGCGCTGCTGCCCGAGGGCTTCGCCCGCCTGTTCACCGCCGATGCCGCCGTGGTGGCGGTCGCGACCCAGGCGCTGACCTTCGTCGCGCCGGCCTGCGCCGGATTCGGCATCGGCATGGCGCTCTATTTCGCGTCGATGGGCGCCGCCCGCATGAAGGGGCCGGTGATCGCCGCGTTCACCCGCATTTCGCTCGCCGTGTTCGGCGGCTGGGTGCTCGCGAACGGCGCCGGCATGGGGCTTGCTGGCCATTTCCTGGCTGTGGCGCTGGGAATCACCGCCTACGGGGCGATCATGGCGGCAGCCGTACGCCCGGCGATCTGGCGCGGCTGAGCCGTTTCCGGCCAAGCGCCTCGGGTACGGCGCCGGTCAGGCGATGCGCTGACCGCGCCTTGCGCTTCGGTCGACCGCGTGACCCCGGCTGGATCGGCGTTTTGCCCGGAACGTTCACGCATCGGGCGGGCAACGCTTCGTCGAGCCGAGGGAATTGCGCGTTGCTTCGGGAAGCCCGGGACTGACGGGACGGCGGCTGTCGTCGGTCGCCCTCTGACGAATTATTGCGATTCGTTGCGCTCTATCGTGCATGGCCCGCGCCGGCGCCCGCCCCGCCGTCGCAAACAGACACTCTTGGTATCGTATTGTTATGATGTGTATCACCGCGAAATTTGCGGGCGATTTCCGATGCCTTCTTGGCAATAACAGGGATTTCGTATCGGATCAGCATTGCCTAACAAGTTGTCTCTCGTTATCATTTTATCAACGCATCATGAGGCCCCATGCCACTCGGCGGCGTGCAAACGACCGCCCACACGGGAACGCTTGTGACATGAGACGACAAACAGGCGCATCGAACCGGACGGTCCGCATCCTGCGGCAAGCGGGATATGGCGCCGCGCTTGGCTTCGCGACGCTCACGACAGCCGTCCCCGCACGGGCGGACCTCGATCCGGTCCTGATGTGGAACACGGAACTCATTTCTGTCATCCGCCAGACCTCGGCGCTGCTGGTCGACGGCCCGCCCGAGGTCGCGCGCCAGATCGCCATTGTCGGCACCGCGATGTCGGATGCCGTCAGTGCCGCGAGCGGCCTGCCCTATACGCCCTATGCCTATACCGGCGGCGCGGTCACCGGCGCGTCGGCCCAGGCGGCGGCGCTGGCGGCGGGGCACACCGCCATGACGGGTCTCTTCAGCAATCCCGTCTGGTCGCATCCGACCGGCGGCGACGCCAACCTGATGGCCAACACGATCCTGCCGCAGATCGACACTGCCTATAACAACGCGCTGGCGTCCCTGGGATCCAGCGCGGCCGTCACGGCCGGCATCAGCCTGGGCAACGCCGCCGGCGCCGCGATACTCGCCGCCCGCGCCAATGATGGCGCGATCGCGGCCATCGTGGATGGGCTGAATACCTACATGCCGCCCGGGTCGGGCACGACCCCGGGTGTCTACATCCCGCCATCCGGCCGGCCTGCCATGTACTCGACCTGGGGCACGGTGACCCCGTTCGGCGTCACGCCGGCCCAGGGGACCGCGATCAGGAACGCCGCCGCCACCTCGCTGCCCGCGCTCGATACGCCGGAGTATGCGGCTGGCCTCCTGGAAACCCAGTGCATGGGCGGCGCGGCGGGTTCCGCCCGCCCGGCCGCCTGCGCCGCCGCCGGGTTCAGCGCACCGACCCAGGAACAGGTGAACGCCGCGCTGTTCTGGAACGATCCCAGCGGCACGCTGCAGCCGCCCGGACACTGGCTGCAGATC
Source organism: Acetobacteraceae bacterium (assembly GCA_050181195.1). Taxonomy (GTDB): domain Bacteria; phylum Pseudomonadota; class Alphaproteobacteria; order Acetobacterales; family Acetobacteraceae; genus Rhodopila. The sequence continues at coordinate 26,904 of JBFXDK010000022.1, forward strand.
GCCAACACCCTCATGCAGGGCCAGAACCTGTCGCTGCTGCAGCAGGCGCGGTTGACCTCGCTTCTGGGCATGGGCCTGACCGATGCCGGGATCTACGCCTGGGCCGTCAAATACGACGTCAATCTCTGGCGCCCGTTCGACGCGATCCGCGCCTGCGATACCGCCGCCAATGACGGCACGGTGACCTGGAACGGTACCTTCGCGACCTGCGATGCGACCTGGCAATCCGCCATCGCCACGCCACCGCATCCCGACTACGTCGCGGGACACCCGGCGTTCAGCGCCGCCGCGGCGACGATCCTGCAGGGGTACCTGGGCGTCGACGGCATCGGCTTCTGCAGCACGTCCGATGCCTATACCAATGGCAGTCTCGGCGACGTCCCCGAACTCACCCTCTGCTTCAACAGCCTCTCTGCCGCCTCCAACGGGCCGCTCGGCTCGACATACAGCCGTATCCTCGGCGGGATCCACACGCCCTTCGCCGTCGATGACGCCGAGGACATTGGGACTGGCATCGGCCAGCAGATTCTAGCCAACCTGAACGTGTCGCCGATCCCGGAGCCGGCATCCCTGGGCACGCTCGCGCTCTCCGTCCTCGCCATCGAGCGGCTTCGTCGCCGTCGCGCTCGTCTGGCCCCGGCGCAAGCCGCAGCCTGATGCGCGGCATTCGCCCTCTGCGGAAGGAACAAGCGCCGGCCGGTGTGGCAGGCGAACGGTCCTGCCACGTCCGGACCCTCCGGCGCCCGCCGGCTGGCGGGACGGTTGCACGGCATACGGTCGCGCAGGAGGGCGTCCGTGGCTGAGGAAAATCCAGTGCGTCCCGACGAGGCGCCGGCACCGCGGCGGCCGTGGCATGCCGGGGTGCGCCTGCACCACCTGCTGTTCCTCGCCTTCACCCTCGTCGCGGCCGTGCCGGTGCTGGTGCTCGCCGTCTGGGAAGGCAACACGGCGTTCCAGAACGAGCTCGATTCGGTGCGCGAGCGGCATCTGCTGGTGGCCCGCAATCTCACTTCGGCGCTGACCCGCTATGTGAAGGACGTGAAGGCGGCGTTCTCCCTGGCCTTCGAAAGCGGCGCGCTGAGCCATCCGGTGGCCGGACTGCCGGAACTGCTGATTTCCTTGAATCTGGAGCACATCTGCATCATCGGGCCGGACGGCAAGGTCGAGGCGGTGATGCCGGGCCTGCCCGACCGTATGAAGCAGCGGGTGGACGCCGACCTGCTCGCGTCGCTGAAGGCGCTGATCCCGCCCGGTTCGACCAGCCCGCAACTGTCGCAGATCCGCCACCACGCCAACGGCCAGCCGGTGCTGTTCCTGGTCAAGCCGTTGCCGGAAGGACGTGTCGGCCTTGGCATCCTGTCGACCAGCTACCTGCTCTCGCTGCAGCAGGCGATCGCCTTCGGCGACAACGGCCACGCCGTCATCACCGACGCCGGTGGCCAGGTGATCGCCCATCCGTTCAAGGACTGGGTCGCCGCATCCCGGGACATCTCGGGCGTCAGTGTCGTCGCCGCCATGAAGCGCGGGGAGACCGGTGTGGGCCGGTTCTACTCGCCGGCCTTCAAGGACGACATGATCGCGGGCTTTGCCGTGGTGCCGGACACCGGCTGGGGGGTCATGGTTCCCCAGCCCGTCTCGGAATTGCGCCGCCGCGCCGGGGAGGTGAAGGAGATGGCGATCGTCATCGCGGTCGCCTCGTTCATCGCCGCCGCGCTCATGAGCTGGCTGATCGCACTGTTCCTGGCGAGGCCGGTCCAGGCGGTGGCGGCGACGGCGCAATCCGTGCTGGACGGCAACGACAAGGTTTCGGTGCCGGAGTTCGCCGGCTGGGTGCCGCGGGAAATCCGGCGGCTGGGACAGGCCTTCAATACCATGCTGAGGGGGCTGCGCCGGCAGGCGGCGGAAACACGCGAGGCCCTGCGCCAGGCCGAAATGTCGAACGAGGCCAAGACGCAGTTCCTGGCGAACATGAGCCATGAGATCCGCACCCCGCTGAACGGCGTGGTGGGCATGATCGAACTCATGCACCTCACGGACCTTACGCCACAGCAACGCCAATATGTGGAGCAGGCCGCCCAGTCCAGCCAGGCGCTGCTGCGGCTGATCGACGACATCCTGGACCTCTCGAAGATCGAGGTGGGGCGGATGGAACTGGAACCGGCGCCGTTCCACCTGCCGTCGCTGCTGCATGATGCCAGAACGCTGTTCGCCGATCTGGCGCGGGACAAGAGCCTGAGCCTGACGGTGTCCCTGCCGGACCAGCTGAACGTCATGCTGGTCGGCGATGCGCACCGGCTGCTGCAGATCCTGACGAACCTGCTGGGCAACGCCATCAAGTTCACCGCCGAGGGCGGCGTCACGCTGCGGGCCGAACCGCTGGAGGAAACCGACACCGCGCTGCGCCTGCGCTTCGAGGTCATCGATACCGGGATCGGCGTGCCGACGAGCAAGCAGGACGTGATCTTCAATGCGTTCTCGCAGGCGGACAGTTCCATGACCCGCCGCTATGGCGGCACCGGCCTGGGACTGTCGATCGCACGCCAGCTCTGCCGCATGATGGGCGGCGAAATCGGCGTGGAGAGCACGGTCGGAGCCGGATCCACCTTCTGGTTCACGGTGCCGCTGGAGAAGGCGCTCGGGCAGGCGCTGCCGGTCGCGCCGCCGGTCGCGCCGCCGCGCCCCCCTGGCCGGACGGCCCCGCCGGTCGCGCCGGCCATGCCGCCGCAGCCGGCGCGACCCGCCTTCGTGTCGGCAGCCAGCCAGGACTTCCAGCAGGCGCTGTCCAGGGTCGGGCGTTCCGCGGTTCACATCCTGCTGGTCGAGGACAATGCCGCGAACATGCGGGTGACCCAGGCGCTGCTGGAAACACTCGGCTGCGCGGTGACGCCGGCCCGCAACGGCCTGGAAGCGGTCGCGGCCTATCGCGCGGACCGTTTCGACCTGGTGTTGATGGACTGCCAGATGCCGGAAATGGACGGCTACGAGGCAACCCGCACGATCCGGCAGCTGGAGGCTTTCCAGGGATACACGACGCCGATCGTTGCCCTGACGGCCCACGCCATGGCCGGCAGCCGGGAGGCAAGCCTGGCCTCCGGCATGAATGACCAGCTGACCAAGCCGTTGACCCTCGCGGCCCTGACCGAGAAGCTGCTGGAATGGCTGACTCCGGCGGAAGCCGCGTCCGGCCAGGGTGCCTGACGTTCATGTCGCCAGTGGGATCACGCTGAGCGGAACGCCGACGGAATGGCAACCATGCCGCGTCACGGATGGACCCGGTCATCCGACTGGCGGATGCGACAAGGCCTGGACATACCGCTGAACCGAGCGTGACAGCACCGCCCGGGCATCGGTGGCAATGATGCGGTCCCACCACCCGCCATAGATCGTGTCGAACTGCCAGGTCTGCAGCGTATCGGCGATCTGACGAACCGAACTCGTGTCCAGAGGCACCAGGTTCGGATAGCTGCGCATGAAGGACACGTGGTTGTCCGGCCCGACCTGGATCGTGTCTCCCGTCAGCAGGGCGCCTCGTCCGCCCGCGCCCTGCGCCCAGTGCAGCACCGTGCTGCCCATGAAATGGCCGCCGCAGCGGATCAGGTTCACCCCGGGCAGGATCTCGCGCTCATCGTCCTCCCAGAAGGTGATCGCCGGATCGAGCCTGGTGACGAATTTCCGGTCCGCCGCATGCAGGTAGACCGGGGCGGCGTCGAAGGCGTGGCTCCATTCGATCATCGAGGCATAGAAATGCGGGTGCGAGATGGCGATCCCCGCGATCCCGCCCAGGGCGCCGATGATCGACACCGTGGCGTCATCGAGAAAGCTGATGCAGTCCCACAGGATGTTGCCGTGCGGTGTGTGCAGCAGCAGCGCGCGTTGCCCGATCGCGAAATGCGGCAGCGTGCCGATCCCCATCAGGTCCGGTTCGTGGCGACGGAACGTGTTGAAATGGCTGCGCCGAAGATCGGCCATCGTGGTCCAGGCCTGACCCATCGGGTTCACGTACTGCCGTTCGTCGCGGCAGATCACGCAGGCGCCGGGCGGGGTTTCGGCATTGGGATACTGGGTGCCGCAGGTGGTGCAGATATGCGCGGGCATCGATGCTCCTGTTCAGCCCCGGTCTGTTCACCCCCGGTCTGTTCACCCCTGGTCTGTTCACCCCTGGTCTGTTCACCCCTGGTCTGTTCACCCCTGGGCGGTGGCCAGGCGCAGACCGCGGCCGCGGAACAGCAACGCGACGATCAGGATCAGGTTGACCAGGTTGACCAGCACCCCGGCGGCGAAGGCCGGGCCGTAGGTGCCGTAGGCGTCATACATCACGCCGGCCAGCCATCCGCCGGCGGCCATGCCGAGGGAGCCGGGAAACAGCACGACGGGCAGGCGCCATCCGGCTTCCGAGGCCGGGAACAGGTCGCGGATCGCCAGCACATAGCCGGGGATCAGCCCGCCGAAGCCCAGGCCGAAGATCGCGGAGACGGTGAACAGCCCGACCTCGTCCTGCGTCAGCAGGAAGCCCGCCATCGCCGCGGCCTGGCCGGCGGAGGCGAACAGGATCGTGGGCAGCCCCCCCAGGCGGTCGGCGAGCCAGCCCCAGAACTGGCGGGAAAGGAAGGCGCTGCCCAGCAGCACCGACAGCATCAGGGCGCCGTGCGCGGGCAGGATGCCGATATCGCTGCAGAACGCGACCATGTGCGCGAGCGGCATCGACATGGTGACGCAGCAGCAGAAGACGGCAGCGGCCAGCACCCCCATCACGACATTCGGCGGCAGGCCGAGGACCGGCCGTCCCGGCGGCGGGCCGGAATGGGCGGTGCCGAAGGCAGGTGACTGCGGCGGCGGACGCAGGAACCAAGCGGCGAGCGGCACGATCACCACCAGTGTCACGGCGCCATACAGCGCCATGGTCCAGCGCCAGCCCGTGGCGTCGATCCCGGCCTGGAAGACCGACGGCCAGACGGCGCCGGCAACGTACTGGCCGGAGGAGATCAGCGCCACGGCCGACCCGCGCCTTCGGTCGAACCAGCGGGTCACGTAGGTCATGAGCGGGGCGAACATGCCGGCGGCGCCAAGCAGGCCGATCAGCAGCAGGTTGCAGGCGTAGAGCTGCCACAGCCCGCCCCAGGAGGCGATCAGCAGGCCGGCGCCGATCATCGATCCGCAGCCCATCACCACGGCCCGGATGCCGATCCGTTCGGCGAGCCAGCCCATGGCGATGCCGCCCAGGCCCGCGCCGATATAGGTGAGCGAGATGGCGAGTGCCGGCGCGGACCGCGACGTGCCGAACTCGGCCGCGATCGGCTTCAGCGCGACCACGGTCACCAGCGGCGCGCCATAGGACATGGTCAGGACGGCGAGGGCCACGGTCGCGACGATCCAGGACGTGCGGGTCTCGACGCTGGCGGATGCGGGATGGCTCATGGCGGCGCGCGTCCCTCAGCCGGTGACCAGACGCGCGCGGGTCGTGCGCTGTGCCAGGACCATGGGCAGGATGATCGCGAGGTTCAGGATGTTGAACGCCACGCCGGTGGCGAAGGCCGGCATGTAGCTGCCGAAATGGTCGTACAGCAGCCCGGCCGACCAGCCGCCGCCGGCCATGCCGAGGAGCCCGCCGAACATGACGACGGGGACGCGCCAGCTGGCTTCCGAGGCCGGGTAGAAGGCGCGCACGGCGAGCACATAGGCGGGGATCAGGCCGGCATAGCCCAGGCCGAAGGCGGCGGAGACGGTGAACAGGCCCGCCTCGTCCTGCGTCATCAGGAAACCGCTCATGGCGACGGCCTGTGCGGCCGAGGCGTACAGGATCGTCTGCAGGCCGCCGATCCGGTCCGAGAGCCAACCCCAGAACTGGCGGGCGAGGAAGGCGCAGCCCAGCAGCACGGACAGCATGATGGCGCCGCGGGTCGGGCCGATGCCGATGTCGCTGCAGAACGCGACCATGTGCTGCATCGGCATGGACATGGTCATGCAGCAGCAGAAGATCGCGAAGGAGAGCAGGGCGAGCGCGACATTCGGATGCAGACCCAGGACGCGCGCGCCGGAGGACGGGCCGTGGAAGCCGGTGGCACCGGTCGGCTCGATTGGCGGCGGACGCAGAAAGAGCGCGGCGAGCGGCACGACGCCCACGGCCACGATCAGGCCGAACACGACCATGGTCCGGCGCCAGCCATAGCGTTCGACGCCGATCTGGATGAGGGTGGGCCAGACGATGCCGGCGACGTACTGGCCCGAGGAGATCAGGGCCATGGCAGTGCCGCGGCGGCGGTCGAACCAGCGGCTGACATAGGTCATCAGCGGCGAGAACATGCAGGCGGCACCGAACAGGCCCATGAACACGCCGTGCCCGACATAGAGCGTCATGAGGCCGTCGGACGCGGACAGGGCCATGCCGGTCGCGATCATCAGGGCGCCGAAGATCACCACCGGTCGGACGCCCACACGCTCGGTCATCCAGCCCATCAGGATGCCGCCGAGGCCGGCGCCCAGATAGGACAGCGAGCTTGCGAGCGCCGGGTCGGAGCGCGGGGTGTCGAGGTCGGCGGCGATCGGTTTCAGCGCCACCGCGGTCATCAGCGGGGCGCCATAGGCGATGGCGAGGATCACGAGGGCGACGACAGCGATCACCCAGGACGCCCGCGTTTCCACGCTGGACGGGTCAGACGGACGGGCGGGCATGTGGCTGCTTATCCTGGACTGCTCCGATTCCAGTGTAGCGCCGTCCTGGCCAGGGGCGATACGCGCGGGGCGCACGGGAGGTCGGCGTTCGCGTGGCCAAACGCTGGTCAGTCCTTCCGCGTCACGGTGAAATGCAGCCCGCAATCGCCGTTGGTGATATCGCCGTTGATCTTGTCGGCCTCGAAGCGGCCGAGCAGCGTGATGCCCGGTCCCTGGCCCGTCACGGTGCCGTCGGGCAGGACCTCGGCATCGACATAGGTGGAGTAGTTCCACCGGTATTGGAACTTGCGATCCCAAAGCTGCAGGCTCACCAGCCCGGGCCGCGGGCAGCTGCGGCTCCTTGCCTGAAACCGGGTGCTGGTGCCCCGGTAGAACCCGTCGACCACGTCAACCACCGGCGCCGGTGCCGCGGGCGGCGGGTCGGCGGGCGGGGAAGAACAGGCCGACAGGGCAAGGACAAGGCCGGCGACGAGGCGGACAGGCGTCATGGGGCGCGAAACATCCTGGACAAAGACCGAACGGGCGCCTTCATGCGTTGGCGCTGCGCCGTTGGCAACCCGGGCCGGACGGCAGCGCCCGCGGGCCGGCGTCATGCCCGTCCGGCCTCCGCCCGCAGCATCCGCGCGGTCTGGAACCCGGACATCACCGCCATCTGCCCGGCGACGCAGAGGAACGGGACGACCCACGTCCCCAGGCCCCGGATCCCCTGCGCGAACAGCATCGGTCCGACAACATACCCCATGAAGGTGATCATGGTGGAGCCGGACGCAGCGTCCGCGATCCGCCCGGCCGGCGCGAGGCGGGAGATCTCGGCCAGCATCAGGCCGGGCCAGCTGGCGCAGACCAGCCCCATGACCAGGGCGAGCGGTCCGATCACATGCAGCCCGAGGTCTGCCGGCAGCCAGGCCCAGACCAGCACCAGAACGGCCGAGGCCCAGCCCTGGACGACCATGGTCCGCAGCGCGTTCTGGCTGCGGTCGGCGGCCCAGCCGACCAGCACCCGCCCGATCATGCCGCCGCCCTGCATGCAGGCATAGGCAATGCCGGCCTCGGTCAGCGTCAGGCCGCGGGTGGTCACCAGATAGGTCACGCAGAAGGAGAACAGGCAGCCCTGGGCGACGGCGAGGCTGGTGGTCAGCCAGGTCAGCGCCGCGAGTTGCGGGCGGGCGAATACGGCGGCAAAAGGCGCGCGCAGATTGTCCCAGTGGAACAGGGCGGCGGGCGAGATCGGGCGCGGCGGGTCCCGGGCGATGTCGAGCGGGCGGCGGAGCGGCGCGACGGCCAGGGCGGCCAGGATCCCGACGGAGACAGGCAGCGCAAGGCCGGCGGCCCAGCCGAAGGCGGCAGCGGCGGGGGCGATGGTGAGGCCCGCCAGCACGCCACCGAGTTGCGCCCCGGCCTGCTTGACCGAGAAGATCAGGCCGCGATGCCGGGCGATGGCGGTCGCGGCCAGGATCCGGGTGGAGGCCGGCGGGGCAGGACCATAGGACAGGCCCAGCAGCAGGGCGGAAAGGATGACGACGGGCCATAGCCCGACGGACAGCAAGGCCAGGGAGCAGGCGCCGCAGAACACCGCGACCTGCAACGCCGGTAGGGGGCCGAACCGGACGACGATCGGGGTGCCGAAGGCCATGAACAGCACGGAACCAAGGGAATTCAGGGCGTAGATCGAGCCGATCTGTTCCGGCCCGACCCCGATGCCGGCGGTGAGCAGCGGGGCCACCACCGGCAGGCTCTGGCTCATGTAGCTGCCGGCCATCTGGATGCCGGTGGTGGCGATCAGGCCGGTGACCCAGATCGGAACTTTCATGGGCGCCGGTCACGTCCTCCGCGCAACGAAGCCGCCGCCCACCGGATAACCAGAGAGCATTCAGCCTGGCTGTGCAGGCTGGATACGCTCTGACCCATCGATCGATCGCAGGATTCACGCCCCGTCGGCGTTCCGCCCAGGGCGATCATGCTCTAGCCCGCCGGCCTCACGTTGAACGGATAGTAGGGCGGGAATTCACCGACCGCGTTCATGTCGACCTCCACCAGCGTCAGGCCCTTGATCGCCAGCGCCTTCCCCACCGTCTCGCCGAATTTCTCCGCCTGCTGCACCTTGAAGAACGGGATGTCCGACAGCGCCGCCAGCTTGCCCAGGTCCGGACTTTGCAGGTCCGCGAAGAACCGCCGTCCCTGGGTCACATCCTGGATACGCTTGATCACGCCGTAGCCGTTGTCGTTCATGACGATCACGCACATGTCGAGCTTCTCCTGGACCGCGGTCCAGAGTTCGCCCACGTTCAGGAAGAAGCCGCCATCGCCGCTCATGACCACCGTCTTGCGGTCTCCGGCGGCCGCCGCGGCGCCGATCCCCAGTTGCAGCCCCTGGCCGATGCCGGCGCCCACGGGATAGACGTTCTGGTTCGGATTGTAGATCGGGAAGACGCGGTTGCCCCAGGTGGTGTTGCTCTGAGTGACGTCGCGTACCCAGATCGCGTCCTTGGGCATGACCTGGCGCAACTGGTCCGAGAACGTGCCGTAGGCGCCGAGTGTGGTGATGAACTCGGACTGCGCGGCCTTCTTCAGGGCGGCGAATGCGTCGGTGTAGCCGGGGGCGACCTTCAGCTTCCCCTCGATCCGCTGCAGCAGGCCTTCCAGCGTGGCCTGGGCGTCGCCGCAGACGAAATACCTGCTGACATAGGTGCGGCCGTTGGCGCCCGGGTCGCTGTCGATCTGGATCAGGTTGTCCGGCGGCTGCACGGCGAAGTCGCCTGTCTCGTGCCCGCGCAGGCGGCAGCCGACCACCAGGCACAGATCGAGCGTCTTGTAGAAGTCGGTGATCATCGGCGTGCCGTTGCCGGTCAGGCCGCCGAGGTTGAGCGGATGGTCCTCGGGCACCGTGCCGCGGCCGTTCCAGCTGGTGACCATCCCGAAGCCGAGGTCGAGCAGCCGGGCGGCCGCCTTGCCCGCGCCCTTGGCTCCGTTGCCCAGCCACAGCAGCGGGCGCCTGGCGGCGATGACGCGGGCAGCGAGCTCGTCCAGTTCGGCGTCGGTGGGAATGCGCGGGGGCGGCAGGGGCAGGACGAAATTGTCCAGGATCGCCGGCCGCTCGATCTTGGCGCGTTGCAGGTCGATCGGCACCTCGATGCTGACCGGTCCCTTCGGGGCCGAGAGGGCGTCGACCGCGGCGCGGGTCAGGACGCCGATCGCACTCTGGGCCGAACGGATGCGGTAGGCCGACTTGGACACGGACCGCATCATGCCAAGCTGGTCGTAGGCGTCATGCACGGTGCCGAGTTCGCGGTCTGCATAGCGGGTGGCGGTCTGGCCGGTGATGTGCAGGACGGGGGAGCCGGCGAATCGCGCCTCGATCAGGCCGCCGATGGCATTGGCGGCGCCGGGGCCGGTGGAGGAGAAGATCACGCCGAGGCCGCCATTCACCCTTGCGTAGCCGTCGGCCATGTGTGCGCCGCCGAGTTCCCCGCGCGCCATCATGAAGCGGATGGTATTCCGGCGGCCGATCGCGTCCAGCATGGGAATGTTGTGGACGGAGGCGATGCCGAAGGCGGTGGTGACGCCGCAGGCGGCGAGGAATTCGGCAACCAGATCGCCGACAGTGTAGTCAGAAGCCATGTCGTCTCTTCTCCCCTTGCATGGGCAGGCTGGAACAAGGGGAGGGTGTCGTCAATGTTCGGCCTCTCTCACCCTTGGCGCGATCGCCTGGCGGATGCGGGACGCTGCTCGGCCGGCCGGTGACAGGTGGCGGCGCATTCCGCGGCGGCACGGACGAATGGGATCGTCCGGTGCGGGCCCGTGTGCGGGCAGGGACATACCGGATCTTACAGGAGGGTGGTTTTCGCACACGCGCGTGCGTTTTTTATTCCTTGGGTATGCGGGCTGAGCGGTCGGCATTTGGCGCGAGCGCATAGTCCGGGGCGGCGCGCCGCGCCAAGCGGAATTCGCCGATCCGGTGTTTTTTCGCGGTGATTCACGGTTCCACTGGGGTTTTCGGGGCGGAATGCCTGCCTATTGAGCAATTGGGGCAAAACGTATTTTGCAACGAATCTCGCCCCCTCCGGGCTTGTGAGAGAATTCATACGGTTCTACAGAAATGCTGCATAATATACTGTGTCCTATCAATAATATCAGCATTCCTCTTCGTAACGCCCGATACAGGTCGCTCCCGCAGGTCGTTGCAGATCCATGCGAAAACAGGGGGTGTTCGTTTCGGCTTCATGCGCATCTCCGGGGGTTTCGTTCCGCTTTCATGCGGGATGAAGCATTGGGCATTTGCCTGTGATCAAGGCATGTTCGCAGGCCGGCCGGCGCGGACATCTCGCAAGACCGCATCGTCCAGCGATCCCCGTGGCGGCGCTTGCCCGCGCCGCCGGGGCGCCGCAAACTGCCTCCGTTGCCCAATGGGGAGGAGAGTTCATGCTGTACGAACTGCGGATCTATGAGTGCGTACCGGGCCGCCTGCCGGACCTGAACAAGCGCTTCGACACCATCACCCTGAAGATCTGGGAAAGGCACGGCATCAAGCAGGCCGGCTTCTGGACCACCGTGATCGGCGAGTCCAACCAGACCCTGTATTACATGCTGCAGTGGGAATCGCTCGCCGACCGCGAGAAGAAGTGGAACGCGTTCCAGGCCGACCCGGAATGGCACGCTGCGCGGGCGAAGACCGAGGAGAACGGAGCGATCGTGGCCAATGTGAAGAACTTCATCCTTGGCCCGACACCCTATTCGTCGGTGAAATAGCGGTCGGAAACCGAAGCATCGGCGCGCCCGCCGCGGGTCGGCAGATCCGTCCGGCGGGCGTCGTCGCTGCAGCCTTCGGTGCCCCAAGCGGGAAGATCGGACCGGGATCGGTCCTCAACGGGTGGAAAGACCATCCCGCTTTCCGTTCCCGCCGGCGGTCCTGGTCGAAACCAAAGCGGCCTAATTATACCCCCAGAAGCGCCGGTCCCCCGCACCAGGCACATTCGCGCCCTGTTCCGGGCTGATCGTTGGCGGCGCCAGGGTACCGGGAGCCGGACCAAAGCTGCGCGGTGGCGGTCCCGCCTGCGCCGGGCCGGTGATGCCCAGCGCAGTGGGGTCCGAGGCGCAGGCGGACAAGAGCAGCACAAGCACGGCGAGGACGGACCACATGAGGCTGATAGTGCGCCATATCGTGCAGCGAAGTCCATCGACGCAACACAGGAACCGGCCATTTTGGACCGCTGCCATGGCCAGTTCCGTTGCCTGTTATCCTCGCCCGAGAACATGACCGGGGCAGGGAGCCGCGAAACACCAGCCTTGAATATCGGCGGCCCACCCGCGGTACCCTCGAAGGGTCCCGACAGGCTGGGCCGACCGATGTGACCGACTATCGCTGGTTTCGCGATCTACTTGTTGGCGGGATCGTCGATCGGGCTCAGTTGCTCTTTGCTTCGTCCCCCCGATGCTACGGCGACCAGGTCGGCGAATGTGAAACTGACGTCGGCGCCGTCCAGCACGAGCCCAGGCAATGGCTGACCGAAGCGCCAGTTCGGGTTTCGCGCAAGTATACTTCCAGGGTCGCCCTGCAGGAGCCCAACGAAGGTTTCCGCAACGATCTTGCTGCCGAGCGGACCGAGACGGCTTCCCTGCTGCCGGAGCTCGGCTTCCTTGAGGATGTAATACCAGAGCGGAGTCCGGACGTGCAGACCATGCTGTCTGGCAACGTCCCCGTCTGGCCCGCCCGCGGCGATTTCGTCCGGCGACAGCACGGCAACGCCCATGAACTGGGCCACTTCCTGTGCCGCTGGCAGCTTCATCTTCACGCCGCGCCGCAGATTCATCACCGACAGCCGTGTGTCCGCTGTCGGGGTCTCGACGCCGAACAGCCGATGCAGCGGTTCGGCGAGATACGGGTCGATGTTGCGGGTCAGGTTGAGCACGAAACCATCAGCCGGATCGACGGTTCCGAAGTCGAGGAAGCGTCGCCAGTCGATGATCCAGTCGCCGGGGAGAGTAGGACGATTGGCGGGTCCGTCGCCGGTTGTGCCGATTGCCCCCGATTTCGCGGTGAACTGGAACAGCAGATCCAGCGTGCCAGAAGCTCCGACCGGTCCGCCCGGCCTGAAAATGCGATTATGGCTGTAATCGGACCGGACCATCGAATGACCCAACCGGTACGCCGCGACCGAGAACTCTATCGGAATGTAGGGTTGGCCGAACTTGCCGAACCTTTCAAACCGGAAGAATCGCCGCCTGGTCAGCGCCGCCTCGATGTCGCAGGGGTCACAGAGCTTGGTCAGGAAGTCTCGTATCACCATGGCTTGATAGAGGTCGATTGTGGCGCGTCGGGCCGCACCGAACAGCGCCCCATCGGGTACGGTGCCCGCCAGGCGATCGACGATGGCATTGTGGAAGCGCAAGAAGGCGACATGGGTCTGCGCCACCAACAGGTTCTCATCGTTGCGTTCGTCACCGATGATTGCGAAGCCCTGGCTGTTGCGCGGCAGATCATGCGGCAGTCCAGCCTTGATCGGCTCGGCATTGCCCTGAGTTGTGCCGCCGAGAAGTAGTTTTGCGCGACCGGGGCTGAAGCGGTCATAGAGTGATGGCTGTGCCCGGGGGCCAAACCCGTAGACACTGTCAAGGTCGAGCCGGGGCGTGCGGAAATTCTCTACCGCGGTCGGGTCCTGCGCCACCTCGGTGAGGGTGGTAGTATCAAGGGTAACATCATGGTCGATGAACTGGCCCAGATACGTGAATCCTGCCGGGATGCTGGAGTTGTCGCCCGAGTCTCGTCCGCCGGGTCCGTCCAACATCGCAGCGCCAAGCTCGGCAAGTGCAGCATCGGGTGGTTCGAGCGGCGTGGTCAGCTCGGGAAACATGCGCCCGAACCGGCCGGGCTCGAAGGAAATGCCCCGTGGGGGAATGATGTCCTGGCGTTGCGCGTAGCCATGATGGCCACGCCCAGCTATCCGTGCCGGCATAGTGTTGTTTGACATGAATCCTCCGAATTCGGTTCCGTGCGGTGGTAGCTCACCCGTTTTTGGAGTCAGGCATCGCATACGCGTGCAGCCGCATTGTGACACGCCGTGCGTAGACCAGTTGTGATCTACTTCACCGGGTCATCAATCCTGTTGCTTCGTCCTGATCAAAGGCCGGATATCGTGCGAATTCTTCCGTGCGAATGCTTCAACCTGTCGACCAGGTTGGATTCTCCTGCGGACTGGCGGCCTGCTACTGGTTACACATGAATTTATCGGGGCCAGCCTGGATCGGTCGACGCTGCTGCTCAAGTTTCCTGTGCAAAGAGACCGACCGCTTGAGCATGTTCTCGCCGAGCTTTCAAACAGCGAGATTCCTTCGGCGAAGAATTCAAGCGGGAGCGTCGGTCCGTCGTTCCCTTCAATCGAACAGCGACAGGTCGATCACATCGCCCATCCGGTTGTAGCCGATATCGCCGGGATGCAGGTGATCGCCGCAGTCGTACACCGGCAGCATACGCGCCGGATGCGACGGATCGCGCAGCGCCAGGTCGAAGTCGATCACTGCGTCGAACGCGCCCGATGTCCTGATCCACTCGTTCACCGCCTGCCGCTTGGCTTCGCCCTCCAGCGTATAGGCGCCCATCAGGAAGGTTTCGTTCTCGAACGGCGTCAACGTGCCGGCGAACAACCTGATCCCGCGCGCCTTTGCCCGCAACGCCATCTGGTGCAGCCCGGCGATCATCCCTTCGGCCGTCACCACCTCGGATGCCAGCCCGCGCCGGTTGCGGATGTCGTTGATCCCAAGCACGACGATCGCGTGCGTCACGCCCGGCATCGCCAGCACGTCGCGATCGAACCGCCGCACGCCGGAATAGCCGCGGATGTCGTGCAGGATGCGGTTGCCGCCCAGCCCCTGGTTCATCACCCCGAACTGCCGCCCGCCGCGCGCGACCAGCCGCCGCGCCAACTGGTCGGGCCAGCGGCAGAATGCGTCGTGCGTCGAGATATTCCCATCCGTCAGCGAATCGCCCATCGCCACGATGCCGCCGACATCGCGCCCAGCCAGCACGTCGATGCCTGAGAGGAAATACCAGTCATCGGTGATCCGGCTGGCGGGGATCATTTCCTCGGCGGCGAAGTTGCCAGGCGGCGACAGGTAGTTGGTCTGCCGAGAATAGCGGCCGGTGACGCCGAAGCTCGCCGGGATGTCCGCCGGCAGGTGGATGCTGACCGCGAGGTCCGCGAGCGGCGGCACTGTCAGCGACACCGGATCGCTGACCAGGAACGCGCCGGTCGGGATCACGGCGCTGGGCGATCCGCCGAAGGTCAGCACGCGATCGGTATCGGGGCGGATCGCCGTCCCGCCGCCCGCGGCCCGCAGCGCCACATGCGCGGCGCCGATCGCCAGCTTGTCGGTGCCATGCGCGTTGGAAATGCGCACGCGGATCGTGTCGCCGCCGATGCTGATGCGCGGGAACATGCGGATCGTCGGCGCACTCAGCGCCACACCGTCAGCGGGCGCGGGCGTGGCGGTCCACGTCCCGACCCAATGCCTGTCGTCAGCCATGTCCGTTTCCCCTGGTCCTTGTGCTCGCCCTGGTCAGCCGATCGGCGGCCCGACATAGGCAGAGGTCGGCCGGATCATCCGTCCGGTCTTCTGCTGTTCCAGCGCATGCGCGATCCAGCCGACGCAGCGGCCCACCGCGAACACCGGCGTGAAGCCCTGGCGCGGGATGCCCACCGCGTCCAGCAGCAGCGCGGCCATGATCTCGACATTCGGCGGCAGCTTGCGGCCGGGCTTCACGCGCTCGATCGCCCGCGCCACCGCCTGCTCGACTTTTGTCGCGAAGGCCAGCCGCCCCGCCATCGGCCCCATGCGTTGCAGCGCCTGGCGCATCGCCTCGGCCCGCGGATCGTTGCCCGAGAACACGCGGTGCCCGAATCCCATCAGACGTTCCCCGGCGCGGAGTTTCGCTTCCAGCCAGGCGTCCAGGTCCGGCGCCCTTTCCGCCGCATCCAGCAGGTCCAGCGTGGGGCCGGGCGCGCCGCCATGCAGCGGCCCGGTGAAGGCGCACCAGGCGCCCACCACGGCCGAGGCCAGAGATGCCCGCGTGGAAGCGATGCAGCGCGCGGTGAAGGAGGAAACGCTGAGACCGCTTTCCGCCATCACCGTGAAGTATGTATCCAGCGCCGCGACCAGCGCGGGGGCGGACGGCGTGCCGTGCAGCATGCGCAGCACGTCGCCGGCCACCGGCAGGGATGGGTCGGGTGCCAGCGGGGCCTCGCCGCGTTCAACGCGCAGCAGGGCAGGGACCGCGACGGCCACCGTGCCCGCGAGGTCGGCGGGCGAGGCGGCGTCGGGTTGGGCGGCCAGCGCGATGCGCAGACCTTCGAACAGCGTCCGGCCGCGGGCCTGGTCGATCCAGGCGGGCAGGCGCGTGAAGGCCGTGGCGCGAGCCTCTCCCAGAATGCGGTGCATGGCCTCGCGGGTCAGCCCGTCGCCGGCAAAGCCTTCCCACAGCAGCGCGACAACGCCCTCGAACCCGTGTTGCGCCACCAGCGTCGGCAGGTCGTGTCCACGCACCCAGACCATGCCGTTGGAGCGATCCGTATGGCTCAGGACCGTTTCCGCGGCGACGACTCCGTCCAGCCCGCTGCTCATGCGTGTTCGTCCCCTCGTTCTGCCGATGCAGCATGCCCGGTTCGGCGAGGCCTGTCAGGGGGCGGCGGCAACCCGGCCCCGCGCGCCGGAAGCAGGGCTGCACAGCCGGAGAACCCGGTTGATCCGCGCCGTGCGGACTGCGACATTCCGGCGAAAATCCGGAGCGTAAGGTGAAGACCAGCAAGCAGATGACGGAAGGGCAGCGCGCCTACGAAGCCAAGCGCGCCGCGAAGAACGGCATGAGCCTGGAAAAGTGGCTCGTCGCGAAGGAGCGTGACCGCGAGGCCGAGGAGAAGGCGAAGCAGAAGGCGGTGGAACCGCCCAAGCCGGCCAAGCCGCCCGGCTTCCTTGCCCGTCTGATCGAACGCGCGCAGCGTCCCCTCGGCTCCTGACCGCGGCGCCGCCGAACGACGGCGTTTCTCCCGACATCAGCGTCAAACCAGGCGGCGCGTGACCGCCGCTGCCCGGGTGGAACGCGGCGAAAAGCCGTTCACGTTGGGGTGTTCCGACTTCTCCTGGGCATCGGGGTGGCAACATTCATGCCCGAACCAGGGAGGTGGGCATGGCAGGTGAGGTGTTGCACGAGGATGGCTCGAAGCTGGGACCGGAAATCCTGGACCGCCACAGGGCGATTTCCACGATCATGGAGGAGCTCGAGGCGATCGACTGGTACGACCAGCGGATCAAGGCGAGCGACAACCCGCAACTGAAGGCCGTCCTGGCGCACAACCGCGACGAGGAAAAGGAGCACGCCTCGATGCTGCTGGAATGGCTCCGGCGGCATGATCCCGAACTCGACGGCCATCTGCGCACCTTTCTGTTCAAGCAGGGACCGATCCGCGAGGCGGAGCCGGGCGGAGGCGGCGGGGCGCCGGAACCCGCGCCATCGGGCGGGGACGGCAGCCTGGGTATCGGCAGCCTGCGCAGCGGAGGGTGATCCGATGAACCATCTGTTCCGCGAACTCGCGCCCGTTCCCGCCGCCGCGTGGGAGGAGATCGAGACCGAAGCCCGTCGCACGCTGAAGACCACGCTCGCCGCGCGAAAGCTGGTGGATTTCGTGGGGCCGGTCGGCTGGGACGCCTCGGCCGTCGGGCTCGGCCGCGTCCGTTCCATCGCGTCCCCCCACGGCACCAGCGTCGAGGCGCGCCAACGCCAGGTGCTGCCACTGGTGGAACTGCGGGTGCCCTTCACGATGCGCCGGACAGAGCTGGACGCGGCGGAGCGTGGGGCGAAGGACATCGACACCGATCCCGTGATTGCCGCCGCCCGGGCCATCGCCATCGCCGAGGATCGCGCGATCTTCCACGGCATGCAGGCGGCCGGGATCAAGGGGATCTGCGAGGCGCGCGCCGATGCCGCGGTGGCGCTGCACGAGGACTACGCCACCTATCCGGCGCTGATCGCGACGGCGCTGACGCAGTTGCGCGACAATGGCGTGCACGGTCCCTACGCGGTGGCGCTGAGCGAGGGCAGCTACAAGAACCTGACGGAATCGACCACCGCCGGGTATCCGGTGCTGGAACACGTGCGCAAGCTGATCGACGGGCCGCTGGTCTGGGCGCCAGGTCTGGACGGGGCGCTGGTGGTATCCATGCGCGGCGGCGATTTCGAACTGACGGTCGGGCAGGATTTCTCGATCGGCTATCTCGACCACGACGCCGAGAACGTCCGGCTCTACATCGAGGAGAGCTTCACCTTCTGGCTGCAGACGCCCGAGGCCGCGGTGCCGCTGGCCTTCCCGCCGGGCGATGGCGGCAATGGCGGGACGGTCACGGCCTGACAGAGCGCTTGCGCGGAGGCGGTTGCGATCGGAGACTGACGCGGCAACACGCAGCGGACCGTCCCGATCCACCCCGACCGTCTCCCCCTGGTCGCCCATGCCGACTGGAGCATCGACCCACGCAAGCGCTGGGTCGCGGTCCTGCGCCACGACGGATCGGCCTGGCGCCTGGGTGCGCCGCGGCCGGTGGGCGATGTCACGACTTTCCTGCGGCGGCTGCAGGCGCAAGCCACCGGCGCCCCGGTCGCCCTGGGCCTCGACGTGCCGCTCGGCCTTCCCCGTGCCTACGCGGCCCGGCGGGATGACGGCGATTTTGTCAGGTTCCTGAAGCGGACGGCCGGCTGGCCCGATTTCTACCGGGTATGCGAACGGCTGGAGGAGATCGGGCCGGCGCGCCCGTTCTATCCGGCACGCGGTGTCGCCGGCATGACACGCGCCTCTCACGCCGAGGCGCTGGGCCTGACCGGCGGCGGGGCGGCGCTGTCCCGTGCCTGCGACCGTGCCACCAGCGAGCGGCCGGCCGGCGCCCCGGTGTTCTGGACGCTGGGGGCCAACCAGTCGGGGAAGGCGGCGATCGCTGCCTGGCGGGACATGCTGGTGCCGGCGCTTGCCGCGGGGGATGACGTGCGGCTGTGGCCGTTTGCCGGCCCGTTCCGATCCCTGCTGGCGCCGGGTGCGGTGGCGATCGCGGAGACCTACCCGGCCGAGGCGCTGCGCCACCTGGGCCTGCGCCTGAAGGGCAGCAAGCGACGCCAGGCGGACCGGGCGCGCCTGGCCGTGCCGCTGGCAGAGGCGATGCAGCGGCTTGGCGTTGTTCCCGACGCGGGGATGGCAGCGGCGGTGCAGGACGGGTTCGGCGGTTCGGCGGCCGGGGAGGACGCGTTCGACTGTACGCTGGGCGTGCTGTGTGTGCTGAACGTGCTGTTGGGCAACCGTCCCGACACCGCGCCCGCCGATCCCTGGCTGCATCGCTGGGAAGGCTGGGTCCTGGGCCAGACTGCTCTGCCGATGCAGGCCGCGACGCTCACCCGGCCGGGCGGCTGAGGCACGCAAGCGGGCCGATCGTGGTGGGGTGGCGCCCGCCGCGTGGATGTCCGTGCCCCTGCAAGAAGGCCGCGGGCACGGCGCCGTGCATCCGCCTTGCTCGCGGCCAAAATGCCTGCCCGGAACGCCGGCGCGGGCGCGGCGTTCGCCATGAACACGCCAATCCGCGATGCCCGGCCCGCTTCCCCAGGGCCGCGTCCCATGAGGTGCCCGCCATGCATGCCCATCCGCAGAACGCGACATTGGAAGCGCAGAATCCCGATCTGCGCTCGCCGCCCCCGACCGACCACGGGCTGCTGCCAAACCTGAAGTTTTCGTTCTCCCAGGCGCATAACCGGGTGGAACATGGCGGCTGGGCGCGGGAGGTGACGGCTCGGGAGTTGCCGGTCGCGACGACGCTCGCCGGCGTCAACATGCGGCTTGATCCCGGCGGCGTGCGGGAGATGCATTGGCACAAGCAGGCGGAATGGGCCTACATGCTGGACGGCCGAGCGCGCATCACCGGGGTGGATGCCGAGGGGCGCAACTTCGCCGATGACGTGGGTGTGGGCGATCTGTGGTATTTTCCGCCGGGCATTCCGCACTCGATCCAGGGCCTGGAGGAAGGGGCGGAGTTCCTGTTGGTCTTCAATGACGGGAATTTTTCGGAAGGCAGCACGTTCCTGATCAGCGACTGGCTGGCGCACACGCCGCGCGGCGTGGTGGCGCAGAATTTCGGCGTGAGCGTCGACGATCTGGCCAATCTGCCGGAGCGGGAACGCTACATTTTCCAGGCGACGATGCCGGGACCGTTGACCTCGGACCAGGTCCAGAACCCTTCCGGTGCGGTACCGAGCAGCTTCAGCTATCGCCTGTCGCGACAGGTGCCCACACAGGCACCGGGCGGCACGATCCGCATCGCCGATTCAACCAATTTCCCCGTGTCCGAGAAGATTGCCGCGGCGCTGGTCGAGGTTGCGCCGGGTGGGTTGCGCGAATTGCACTGGCATCCGACGAACGACGAATGGCAGTACTGGATCGAGGGCACCGGACGGATGACCGTGTTCGGCGCCGAGGCGAAAGCGCGCACCTTCGATTTCCAGCCAGGCGATGTGGGCTACGTGCCGTTCGCCATGGGGCATTACATCCAGAATACCGGCCCGGGCACGCTGCGGTTTCTGGAACTGTTTGCAAGTCCGCGCTACCAGGACATTTCCTTGCGGCAATGGATGGCGCTGACGCCGCCGGAACTCGTCCGCGACCACCTGCACCTGAACAGCCGGATGATGGCGGCGCTTGAGAAGCGGAAACTGCCGATCGTGCCGTAATCCCGATACGATCGGTCCCGCCTGGCGGCTGCCCGCGGCCCGGGCGCGCCGCCGCACGGAGTGGGCCGCGCTATGTCCGCCCGCGCCGCCCCGCCCATAGCAGCAGGGCCACGCCCGCCGCCGTCCCGGCCAGCAGCGCGGCTGTCCGCGTGTCCGGTCGCGCAGCCGGTTCCAGATAGCGCCGCTCCGGCACCGTGCCGGACACCGCGCCCTGGGTTTCCAACGCCAGCGCCAGGACCTCGGCCGGATGCATGGCCCACCGCCCGGTGCCATGGCGGATCTGATCACGGCAACTGAACCCATCCGCGATCACCAGCATGTCCCGCGGCGTCTCGCGCACGGCCGGAAGCAGGACGTCCTCGGCGATCTTCATCGACACGTCGTAATGGCTCGGTTCGTAGCCGAATGATCCCGCCTGGCCGCAGCACCCGACCGGCGGCGATTCCAGCGTCAGCCCCACACGCCCCAGCATCTCCCGCTCGCGCTCCGGCTGCAGGACGGCCTTGTGGTGGCAATGCGTATGGATCAATGCCTTGCCCCCGAGGTGCGGCGGCGTCCATTCCGGCGTGTCCGTCAGCAACTCGCCGAGGGTCCTGGTCTGGCGGGCGAGGCGCTGCGCATCGGGATCGTCGCCAAGCAGATTCGTCATCTCGTCGCGAAATACCGAGACACAGCTTGGCTCCAGTCCGACCATCGGCACGCCCGCGCGGATCTGCTGGCGCAGCACGTCGATGACCTGCCGCAGCTTCGCCCGGGCCAGATCCAGCATGCCGTAGTCGTAGAGCGGCCGGCCGCAGCACAGGCTCTGCTGCGGCACGATCACGCGATAACCGGCCGCTTCCAGAACGCTGACGGCCGCCTTGGCGGTACCGGGCAGCAGATGGTTGTTGAACGTGTCCGGCCACAGGATCACCGGAGGACGTTCCGCGTCGCCATGGCGCGGCGCCGGACGGTGCGCGAACCAGTGCTGGAACGTCTCGCCGGCAAAGGCGGGCACGTCCCGCTGTTGCGAAAATCCGGCCAGCGCGCGCAGCCCCGTGCCGAGGACAGGGGTGGCCAGCGCCGCGTTGACCCAGCCGGGGGCAAGGCTCGCCAGCCGCGCCCACCAGAACACCAGCCCCATGCTGTAGGCGTAGCGCGGCCGCAGCCGCCCCGCATAGTGATGCGACAGGAACTCGGCCTTGTAGGTGGCCATGTCGACCGAGGCGGGGCAGTCGTGCTTGCAGCCCTTGCACTGCAGGCAAAGATCCAGCGCCTGCCGCACGCCTTCGTTCCGCCAGCCATCCTTGATGACGTCGCCGTGCAGCATTTCATACAGCAGATGGGCGCGTCCGCGCGTGGAATAGCTTTCCTCGCGTGTCGCCTGGAAGCTCGGGCACATGGTCTGCCCGCCCATGACCCGGCACTTGCCCACCCCGAAGCAACGCTCGGTCGCCAGAGCGAAGGAATTCCGGTCCTGCGGGAAGGTGAAATGCGTCGCCACCTCGGGCAGCCGGTAATCCGCGCCCATGCGCAGATCCTTGTCCAGTGGGCGTGGATCGATGATCTTGCCGGGGTTCATGCGCCAGTCCGGATCCCAGATCGTCTTGAAGCTGCGGAACGCCTCGATCACACGCGGGCCGAACATCTTGGGCAGCATTTCGGCCTTGGCCTGCCCGTCGCCGTGCTCGCCCGAGAGCGAGCCGCCATAGGACAGGCAGAGGTCGGCGGCTTCATGCATGTAGTTGCGGAATATCCGCACGCCCTCGGCGCTCTTGACGTCGAAGCTCATGCGCGTGTGGACGCAACCGTCACCGAAATGGCCATATAACGTATAGCGATAGTTGTATTTCTTGTTCAGCTTGTCGAAGTCGCGCAGGTACTCAGCCAGCCGCGCCGGCGGCACCGCGGAATCCTCCCAACTCGGCCAGGCCTCCTCCTCCCACTCCACGCGGCTGGAGCCGACGCCGGATTCGCGGATGTCCCAGACGGCGCTCTGATCCTCTGGCTTTTCGACCAACCGCATTTCGATCGCGTGCGTGCCGGTTCGGCGCAGGCGACGGTGCGCGGCCTCGGCGCGATCATTGGCTTCGGCCTGGGACTCGCCGCCGAACTCCACCAGCAGCCACGCCTCGCCTTCCGGCAGCAGCTTGATGCCAGGCAGGTGCTTGCCCTTCTGCTGCATGTGCCGCACGACGGTGTCCTGGAAGCCCTCCAGCGCGGTCGGCTGGTGCTCGCGGATCGCCACCACGTCCTCGGCGGCCGTCGCGACATCCGGATAGCCCAGCACCATCAGCGCGCGGGCGGGCGGTTCGTGCAGCAGCCTGACCGTGGCGGACAGTGTCAGGGCGCAGGTACTCTCCGATCCCACCAGGGACCGCGCGACGTGGAACCCCTTCTCGGGCAGCAGGTCGTCCAGATTGTAGCCGGAGACACGGCGGGGGATATCGGGATAGCGCTGGCGAATCTCGTCGCCATAGTTTGCCGCCAGATCCCTGAGCCTGGCATGGATTTCGGCCTTGCGGCCGCCAGCGTGCTGAATCCGTTCGTATTCCTCATCCGGGGTCGCACCGACAGTCATGATCGTGCCGTCGTAGGTCAGGATTTCCAGTTCCTCGACGTTGTCGACGGTCTTGCCGCCCATCACCGTATGGGCGCCGCAGGAATTGTTCCCGATGTTACCGCCCAGCGTGCAGAATTGATGCGTGGCCGGATCGGGGGCGAACGTAAGGCCATGTTTCCGCGCGGCCTCGCGCAACTGGTCGTTGATCAACCCGGGCTGCACGCGGGCCTGCCTTCGGTCCGGATCGAGTTCCAGGATCGCATTCATATACTTGGAGAAATCCAGTACCACCGCGACGTTGCAGCACTGTCCGGCGAGACTGGTGCCGCAGCCGCGGCCGAGGATCGGCACGCCGCGCTCCCGGCAGGCGGCAACAGTCGCGATCACGTCGTCATTGTCACGCGGGATGACCACCCCCACCGGCACATGCCGATAGATCGAATGATCCGTCGCATACATCGCTCGGCTTGCTGTATCGAAACGAACTTCGCCGTGAACCCGGGCCTTCAGGGCGGCTTCCAGGTCCCGGCTCGCTTCGTTGCGCTGCCGCGTCTGGCTGTTCAGCGCGGGAAGTATCCGTTGAACGATGCTCATCCTGGCCTGATCCTTTCCGGTCGTCCGATCACGCGGAAATCCGGCTGCCCTGCAGGTAACTTGCCCTGTGGCTGTCGGGTAAGGTGACGTTCCGTCCCACGCTGCGTCCAATTTGGGGTATGACGCTGCGCCTATACGCGACTGTCCTGATCCTCGGCCCGAAGCGGCGCTGGATAGCCATGGACAGAATGGCCGACGAACGGGGATGTCACGTTACGTGGTGGTGACCAATGTAGATATTTACGTCACCCGCGCCGGCGCCATGGCGGATGAGGCGCACGGACGTATCCACCGGACATGCCCGCTCCGATCGCCGCCAGTCCAGCGTTTCGGCCGCGGTTTCCTGAACGACACGGTGCGGATGCTCGCGGCTTTTCCGGGCCGGTCAGGTCCGTTCCGGGAACGCCGGCCGAAGTCGCCGGTTGCATGCCGGTCGGGCCTCCCGGCATCGAGAAGCGAACTGCGTGAGGGAAGGGAGGTGCGGCGCCCCGGTTGGGCTACACCGGCGGTGACCA
Source organism: Acetobacteraceae bacterium (assembly GCA_050181195.1). Taxonomy (GTDB): domain Bacteria; phylum Pseudomonadota; class Alphaproteobacteria; order Acetobacterales; family Acetobacteraceae; genus Rhodopila. Next base: position 50,968 of record JBFXDK010000022.1, read on the forward strand.
CCCCGGCGGCGCCAGCTCGAACCCCTCGAACACGAAGGCCGGCGTGACGACGCAGGCACACAATGTCCAGGCGCCCAGGCTGCGCGCCGCCTGCCAATGATCCTTTGGCACGACAGCCTGCAGCACCTGTCCGTCGGCAATCCGCGGACCCAGCACGATGTCCTGGCCAGGGGAGATGGAGAGAGCGAGCGGCGCGCCGCCCTGCCACAGCCAGATCTCGGACGCGTCGACGCGGTGCCAATGGCTCCGCTCGCCCGCCGCCAGCAGGAACAGGATCGACGTTCCCGCGCCCCGTCCGCCGTCGGGCGGCACATCGCGCCAGGTCTCGCGGTAGTGGCCGCCCTCGGGGTGCGATTTCAGGTCCAGCGCGCGGATCACCGACGCCGCATCGGCGCCGGGGTCGCTGAGATCGGTCATTCCTTGGGGGCGGTCTGTTCGATGCAGGGGTTCTGCGCGAACGCCTCATACCAGGCGGCAAGCTGTGGGTGACCAGGCCGCCACGGCTCGCTGCCATAGCGGAAATCCAGGTAGCCGAGGGCACAGGCGACGGTAATGGAGCCGATATCGATGTGCTTGTGCGGCGGGTCGGATTCCAGCACGTCGACCGTGCGGCTCATCGCCGCCTTGTAGCGGGCGATGGCGGCGTCGCGCGCATCCTCCCGCGGCTTGCCCAGTTCACCGCGGCAGGGCACCGCGGCGTCCAGGATGCCGTCGCCCAGCGACTGGAAACGCAGCGCGCGCCAGCGGCTGGCGCCGCGCGCCGGGAACAGCGGCAGCGCCTCACCCACGGTGTCGAGGTATTCGCAGATCAGCTGGCTGCCGAACAGGGACAGCCCGTCATCGGTCACCAGGCACGGCACCTTCGACAGCGGATTCTGCGCCAGCAGGTCCGGCGGCGACTGATGTGGGTTGGAGGGGAGTTTCTCGATCCGCCCGTCGATGCCGCGCATGATCGCGCAGGCCATGACCTTCCGGACATACGGGCTGGTCGGCGAGTAGAACAGCTTCACGGCGAGGTTCTCCCAGTCAGAACGTGTCTTTCTTGGCGCGGGCGTCGGCGAAGGCGGCGACCGTGCGGGCGGTGAGGAAGGGGTTGGCTTTCATTTCGTCGCCAAGGCGCGAAGGGACGGTCGGCTTGCCGGCGGCGCGCAGCCGGCGCGCGTCTTCCGTCATCGTCTTCAGGTCGGGGTTGGACGGATCGATCGAGAGAGCGAATTTCGCATTGCTCTCGGTGTATTCATGGCCGCAGCAGACCTTGGTGTCGGGCGGCAGGGCGGCGAGCTTGCCGAGGCTCGCGAACATCTCATCCGCGGTACCCTCGATCAGCCGGCCGCAGCCCAGGCTGAACAGCGTGTCGCCGGACAGCAGGATCGGGCCGTCGGGGAAGAAGAAGTTGATCTGTCCGCGCGTATGGCCGGGGGTTTCGATCACCTGGGCGGTGGCGTTGCCCAGCGTGACGGTGTCGCCTTCCTTCACCGCGCGGTCGAGCTTCGGCAGGCGGTGGGCATCGGCCGCGGCGCCCACCACGGGACAGTTGAACCGCGCCTTCACCTCATCCGTGCCGGCCGTGTGGTCGGCGTGGTGGTGCGTCAGCAGGATCATGTCCAGGCGGTTGCCGGCCTGTTCCAGGGCGGCGATGATCGGACCGGCATCCGCCGGATCGACGATCGCGGTGGCGCCTGTCTCGCTGTCCTTCAGCAGCCAGGCGTAGTTGTCCCGCAGGATGGGGACCGGATGGGCTGTGACTGTCATGCCTGCATCCTAGGGCGGGCGCGGGGCTTGGCCAAGTGACCCGTCCGAGACGGGCAGGGACGTGCCATCCCGCCCGCCGGCCGACCCGCGCTTGTGCGCGTCGGCCGGCGTCTGTACCGTCGTATCGGAAAAAGAAACTTGCAGGGGGAACATCCATGCGACTGGCGGGGAAGGTTGCCATCGTCACGGGCGCGGCATCCGGTATGGGCGCGGCCATAGCACGCGTATTCGCGCGCGAGGGTGCCAAGGTGGTGGTCGCCGACGTGCTGGACGAAGAGGGCGCCAAGGTTGCCGCCGAAATCGGTGCGGCGGCATGTTTCGAGCGGCTCGACGTGACCGATGAGGCGGGGTGGGAGGCGGTGATCGCCGCGACCCTCAGCCGCTTCGGCAAGCTGGATATCCTGGTCAACAACGCCGGAATTTCCGGCAATTCGACCGCCGATCTGTACTCGACGGAAGCCTGGCACCGTATCATTTCCATCAATGCCACTGGCGTCTTCCTGGGTGCCAAGCATGCGGTCAAGGCGATGTCCGGCAAGGGCGGCGCGATCGTGAACATGTCGTCGATCAACGGCTTCGTCGCCAGCGAGGGCGCGCACATGGCCTATCACGCCTCGAAGGGCGGCGTGCGCATGATGACGAAGGTCATTGCCGTGCAGCATGCGAAGGACGGGATCCGCTGCAACTCGGTGCACCCCGGCACCATGCCGCCGATGCGAACGGCGATCCGCTCGCGCGATCCGGTGGTCAGGGCCGAGCGCATGAAGACGATCCCGATGGGGCGTGCCGGCGAGGTGGATGAGGTTGCCAACGCGGTGCTGTTCCTGGCCTCGGACGAGGCTTCCTACATCACGGGCACCGAGCTTGTGGTGGACGGCGGCGCCATCGCGATCTGAGGCGGCGGCATCGCGATTTGAGTCCGAACGGAGACTATGTTCGGCGGAGGCGGGGCGTGCCGTCACCGCCGTCCCCGGGGCACGCTTGCGGCTATGTTGGCCGTTGTCGTGAAAGGCGGGCGCGCAGTTGGTCGGGGATTTCGTCGGTCGGATCGGGTGGTGAGTCCGGCGCTTCCGCCAGGAAACGGTGAAGGTCTTCGGGCCGAGCGTCGCGGCTTCGCCGCTTCAGGAACACGGCGGCGGTTTCCTGCGCGCCGATCTTCTGGGCGACGGCGACGGAAATCCAGTCGTTCAGGGAGACGCCGTCCTCTCTCGCCAGCCGTTCGGCCTCGGCCTTGAGGGAAGCGGGCGACTTCAGTGGATAGTCGGCTTGGCTCCCGGTGCCAGCTCCTCCGGCAGATCCGCGGGACGCGCCAATCTTAGCCCGAAACGCGGGGCGGCGGATGCGAAATCACGGATGTCATATGTGACCAGCACCTCTGCCATTCCATTGATTGCGGTCTCTGAGCACCAGTTCATCGCCCGGTCTGGCAGTTGCGGCCTCCAGAGATAGTGGATGGAAACCGGTTCGGCAGCCGCGGCCAAAGCCGTCAACCGTTGGTCGACCTGATCGTTGGAGAGCTGGCTTACTCGGCGCTGTTCCGGGCGCTCCAGCACATCTTCGTATTGCAGGAACAGCGCTGGACTGATCAGCGGCACCAAGAGACGGTCGGCAACCCACCGCAGGAGTACGTGGCTCGCGCCATTGCGGCGTCAGAAAGCGGCGGCGATAATGGACGTATTCAAAACAACCCGCCGCATTGCCACACCCTACCGCCACCCCTTCAACCGTTCCGCCGCCGCCGCCATGTCGGCCTCGGGCCCACAATAACTGAACCGCAGGAACCGGTTGCCTCGCGTGCGGTCGAAGTCGACGCCCGGGGTCACCGCAATCCC
>JBFXDK010000023.1:0-34050 GCA_050181195.1 Acetobacteraceae bacterium
GCCGAACAGACCGAACAACATTCCTGCCTCCCGTGGCGCTGCCGGGCGGCACGGTAGCGGAGCGGCGATGGAAGGGCGAGGCTCCGCCTCGCGCTCCGCCAGGGGCTTTGCCCCTGGACCCCACCATGGGCGACGGCCCTTGGAACGCGATTCCTTGGTTGGATGTCCGACGGGGGGCCTGACCCGGACCGTGCAACAGACTGCGTCAGGCCCCCCGTCGGACATCCAACAAACGAGTTGGGATCAAAGGGGCTGTGCCCCTTTGCGGAGGTCCAGGAGGCAGAGCCTCCTGGTCGGGGTCCGGGGCGAAGCCCCGCCCTGTCACCCCAGCCCCGCCGCCGCCGCGCGCTGCCGCAGATCGGACTCCGGCCTGGCGCCGTAGTGGCTGATCACCTCCGCCGCTGCCATGCTGCCCAGCCGCCCGCAATCCGCCAGCTTGCGTCCGCTGGTCAGGCCCGCGAGGAACCCGGCGGCATAGGCGTCCCCCGCGCCGGTGGTGTCGACCACCTTCGTGGGTTCGGCCGCGACCATGACCGTGTCCCCGCCGCGCAGGATCAGGCTGCCCGCCTCGCTCCGCGTCAGGACGGCTGTCGCGACATCCCGCCGAACCGACTCGGCCGCCTCCTCGAACGTGTTCGTCTCATAGAGGCTGGTGATTTCCACTTCGTTGGCGAACAGGATGTCCACATGGCCCGCCACCAGGTCTCGGAAGGCGGCGCGGTGGCGGTCGACGCAGAACGCGTCGGACAGCGACAGCGCCACCTGCCGCCCGGCGTCGTGTGCCGTCCGCGCCGCCTTGCGAAACGCGGCCTGTGCCGCGGGCGGATCGAACAGGTAGCCTTCCAGGTAGGTGACGGACGCCGACCGGACGAGATCCTCGTCGATATCAGCCTCCCCGAACGCGACGCAGGCACCCAGGAACGTATTCATGGTGCGCTGGCCGTCCGGCGTGACCAGGATCATGCATCGTGCGGTGGGCGCGCCGGCGGCCAGCGGCGCGGACGGGAAATGCACACCGGTGGCGCGGATGTCATGCGCGAACACGCGCCCCAGCTGGTCGTCCGCCACCTTGCCCAGATACGCCACCCGTGCGCCCAGGGCGGCCGCGACAGCGCAGGTATTGGCAGCCGACCCGCCGGACGTCTCCTTTGCCGGCGGCATGGCGGCGTAGACACCTTCCGCGGCGGCGGCGTCCACCAGCATCATCGCGCCCTTGCGCATGTCGTGGCGGGAGAGGAACGGGTCGTCCACCGCCGCGACCACGTCGACGATCGCGTTGCCGATGCCCAGGATATCAAATCGAACCGCTGTCACATTCACCTGCCTTTGGGCGGATGCGTCCGCACCGCCGCTTCGTTCACCTCAACGCCCCAGCCTGGCCCTTTTGGAATGATCAGCTCACCGTCCTCAATGACCGGGGCGTTCAGAAACAGTTCGTCGCGCCAGGCGACGCTGTCGATGTCGATTTCCATGACACGGAAATTCGGCACCACGGCACAGAAATGCGCGCTGACGGCCGAACACAGATGCCCGTAGTAGTTGTGCGGCGCCACGTTCACTTCATAGGCTTCCGCCATCGCCGCGATCTTGATCGATTCCAGGAACCCGTTCCAGATCACGTCGATGATGGCGACGTCCTGGGCATAGGCATCGAGAAACGGCCGGAAGGCACGCCGCCCGGTGATCGATTCACAGGACGCGATGGGGCACGGCGCCCGGCTGCGGATCAGCGCGAGTGATTGCGGATCCCAGGTGTCGATTTCCAGCCAGGTCAGGTCATAGGGTTCGACCGCCTTGGCGACCTGCAGGAATCCTTCCGTCTTGAAATGATAGTTCACGTCCAGATGCAGGCCCATTTCGGGGCCGGCGCCCTGGCGGAAGGCACCCAGCGTGTCGCGCACCGCCTGCAGCGTCTTGCGATCGATGTTCAGCGCGGGAAAACCCGGCGTGCGGCCGAAGCCGGGACCGAAGCCCACCAGTTTCTCGCCATCGAACGGCAGGATATTGGTCTTCAGCGCCTTGAAGCCGCGGCGCTTCACCTCGGCGCCCATCGCCGCCACGTCATCGTAGGTGCGCAGCGGCGGCGTGCCGATTGCCTCATGGTTGCGCACGCGGTAGGTGCCGCAATGCGACCAGTAGACAGGGATCCGCTCGCGCACCGGCCCGCCGAACAGCTCATACACCGGCACGCCCAGCGCCTTGCCCTTGATGTCCAGCAGCGCGTTCTCGATGGCGGCGATGGCGCGCTGGTTCACCCCATTGGGCGCCTGCACCTGCTTCACGTACAGGGTGGACGCGATCGACTGGATCGGCCGCGGGTCCTGCCCGATCAGCGCCTCACCCATGCCGTGGATGATGCCGGTCAGGCCGCGGCTGCCATCGGCTTCCGTGTATTCCGACCAGCCCACCAGGCCGTCGTCGGTGGTCACCTTCAGGAAGGAAAAGGTGCGCCATCCGGCGTCGCAGTGCAGATCCTCGATCTTCGCAATCTTCACGGCCGTTCCCCCTTGTTGTGGTTCAGAACCCGACGCGGTCGCCCCCTTTCAGCTTCAGGATCTCGCGCGCCTCGGCCGGGCTTGCGATCTCCAGGCTCAGATCCTCCAGGATGCGGCGGATCTTGGCGACCTGTTCGGCGTTGGACTTCGCAAGCTGGCCCTTGCCGATATACAGGCTGTCCTCCAGCCCGACGCGGACGTTGCCGCCGTTGATGCCGGCCATCGTCGTGAACGCCATCTGATGGCGCCCGGCGGCCAGCACCGACCAGACATACTGGTCGCCGAACAGCCTGTCGGCGGTTTCCTTGGCAAACAGCAGGTTGCGCGGTTCGGCGCCGATGCCGCCCAGGATCCCGAAGATCGACTGCACGAACAAGGGCGGCTCCACCACCTTGCGGTCGAGCATGTAGGCCAGGTTGTAGAGGTGGCCGATGTCGTAGCATTCGAACTCGAAGCGGGTGCCGTGACCCTTGCCCAGCTTCTCGACGATGCCCTCGATGTCCTTGAACGTGTTCCGGAAGATGAAGTTGTCGGTGTTGTCGAGGTACGGCTTCTCCCAAGCGTATTTCCACTGCTTGATGCGATCGCCGGCCCGGGAGATGTTGAAGTTCATGCTGCCCATGTTCAGGCTGCACATCTCGGGCTTCGCCTGCAGCGGCGCGGCGAGGCGCTCATCCAGCGTCATGGTCAGGCCGCCGCCCGTGGTGATGTTGATCACCGCGTCGGTGTTCTGCTTGATCCGCGGAAGGAACTGCATGAACACGCTGGGATCCGGGGTGGGGCTGCCATCATTCGGATCGCGGGCATGCAGGTGGATGATCGCCGCCCCCGCCTCCGCCGCCTCGATCGAGGACTTCGCGATTTCCTCCGGCGTGATCGGCAGGTAGTCCGACATGCTGGGTGTGTGGATGGCACCCGTGACGGCACAACTGATGATGACCTTGGCCATGAGGATTTCCTTCCCGTTCGTCCGGACCGGAATGTGCCCCAGCGTGCCGGCCCCCGCCAGAGGCAATCCCAGGCCGGTATCCTGCCCGCCCCCGGGCGGCCGCACGCGCCGGTGGCCCTACCGCGCCCCCGGGATCAGGTCTAGGCTTGGCCGGAACAACCGGAACGGCAGGCGGGGAACGCAATGGAATTTGGCTGGTACCACGAGTTCCACCGCCAGGCGGAGGCACAGTCCGACGCCGACGCCCTCGCGCAGGGGATCGAGCAGGCCATCGAGGCCGAGGCCTGGGGCCTGGATGCGATCTGGCTGGCCGAAATCCACCAGCAGCCGGCCCGCTCGGTTCTGACCGCCCCCCTCACCGTCCTCAGCGCCCTCGCCACCCGCACCACCCGCCTCAAGCTCGGCACCGGCGTGCAGGTGCTGCCGCTGGCGCATCCGCTGCGCCTGGCCGAGGAAACCGCGACCGTCGACCAGATCAGCCGCGGCCGGCTGCTGCTGGGGGTCGGGCGCAGCGGCAACCCGCGCTCCTACGCCGCCTATGGCGTGCCGTATTCGGAAAGCCGGGAACGCTTCTACGAGACGCTGGAGGTGCTGAAGGCGGCCTGGACTCAGCCGCGATTTTCCTTCGAAGGCAAGTACCACAGCTTCAACGACGCGAGCGCGGTGCCGCGGCCCTACCAGCAGCCGCACCCGCCGATCCGCATCGCCGGCGCCAGCGAGGACACGTTCCCCGTGCTGGGCGCGCTGGGCTACCCGCTGTTCGTCGCGGTGCGCAGCGGCACGCTGTCCGGCCTTGCCCCCGACCTCGCCGCCTACCGCAGCGCCTATACGGAGGCCGGGCATCCCGGACGCGGCAGCGTGCATCTGCGCCTGTCGCTGCACCTGGCGGACACCGACGCGCAGGCGCGCGAGGAAGCGGAAGCCAGCATGATGCACGGCTACAGTGCGTTGAAGAACCAGCTGGAAGGCTCGCCCAATGCGCGCCGGCGGGCGGAGCTCGAGACGGTGCGCACGCTGACCTACGACGATGTGCTGCGCGACAAGGTCATCGTCGGCAGCCCCGGCTACGTGGCCGAACGGCTGCAGGGGCTGCGCGACGAGCTCGGCATCGACGGCATCCTGGCCGAGCTGAATTTCGGCGCGCGCATTCCGGCCCCGCTGATGATGCGCTCGCTGCGGCTGCTGTGCGAGGAGGTGCGGCCGAAGCTGGCGTGACCGGTCCCGCCGTTCGGATCGTATATCGGCCGAACGGTGACGGCGGCGGACGGGTCACTCAACTGATCGGGAAGCGTGAACCGGGGGGAAGCACGCCGGGTTGCGCCTGCATCCATTCCCGTGAAGGCGACCCGCAGCATGGCGCAAGACCCGACCAAGGCTCACCCGACTCCGCCGCAACCGGAGCAGCAGCAGGCGCCTCCCGGCGAAACCCGGGGCATGACCCCGAAGCCCGACCATGGCGAACACAGCTACAAGGGCAGCGGCCGGCTGTCCGGGAAGGCTGCGCTGATCACCGGTGCCGATTCGGGGATCGGGCGGGCGGTGGCGATCGCCTTCGCGCGCGAGGGCGCGGACGTGATGATCGCCTATCTGGATGAGCACGAAGACGCGCAGGAAACGGCGCATTGGGTGCAGCAGGCGGGCCGCAAGGCCGTCCTGGTGCCCGGTGATGTCAGTCAGGAGGACCACTGCAAGCGGCTGATCGAGCGGGCGACCAGCGAACTCGGCAAAATCGACGTCCTGGTGAACAACGCGGCGATGCAGCGCACCTATGCCGGCATCGAGGACATCCCGTCCGAGGAATGGGACCAGACATTCCGGACAAATATCTATTCGATATTCTACCTGTGCAAGGCGGCAATCCCGCAGATGCAGGCCGGCAGCTCGATCATCAACACGAGCTCGATCAACGTGAAGAGTCCGTCGCCCAGCCTGCTGCCCTATGCGACGACGAAGGGCGCGATCGCCAACTTCACCGTCGGGCTCGCGCAGATGGTGGCCGAGAAGGGCATCCGGGTGAACACGGTGGCGCCGGGGCCGATCTGGACGCCGCTGATCCCGTCCACAATGCCCGACGACCACGTGGAGAACTTCGGCAAGAACACACCGATGGGGCGGGCCGGGCAGCCAGCGGAACTGGCACCGGCCTATGTGCTGCTGGCCTCGGACGAGGCGAGCTACATGACGGGATCGATGGTGCCGGTAACCGGCGGACGGCCGATGCTGTGAACCGGGTGGGGCGGCGGGACCCGCCGTCCTGACGCCGAGCGCCGCGGTTGGGTCTCCGAACGGCCCCCCGCCGGTGCGCCGTGTGACACGCGTCGGTCCGAAGCTGAGCGGGCCTGCCCATCCGGTTCGGCCGTCCGGCCGCCCGGGTCACATCGACAGCGCGGCGGCATTCCCGGCGACGGTGGTGCGATACATCAGCCGCTGGTAGCGCGTGTGGTCGAACAGGCTGGCGGTGTGCAGCACCGCGCGGTTGTCCCACATCACCAGGTCGCCCTTCCGCCAGCGATGGCCGTAAACATATTGCGGCTGCGTGATGTGGGCGATCAGTTCGGCAACCAGCGCGTCGCTTTCGGCCTGTGGAATCCCGTCGATATGGCTGATCACAGCCGGGCAGACATACAGCGACTTCGCGCCCGTCGCCGGATGCACCCGCACCAGCGGCTGGCGCGCCGGCGGGAAGGCCGCGACCTGCGAGGACGGCTGCAGCGGCTTGTCGGGGTTCTGCCGGTGACCCCAGGCGCGCAGCGTGTCCAGCGAATGGATCGCGTAGAGCCCCTCGATCCGCGCCTTCATCGCCGGATCCAGGCTGCGCCAGGCGGCGGTCGCATCGGCAAACAGCGTGTCGCCGCCTTCGTCGGGCACGATCTCCGCATAGAACAGCGACGCGTCGCTGGGCAGCGCGCGATAGGAACTGTCGGCGTGCCATTGTTCCACCCCGCGGGAGAACGAGGCCTTCAGGCCCTCCCGCTCGACGTTGCCGACGCAGAAGATTTCCCGATGCGCCTCCATCGTGTTGTCGAAGCGGCTGTGGATCTCGAGTTCGCCGAAGCGGCGGCTGAAGGCGACGAGATCGGCGGGGTCCACGCCCTCGGTCGGGATGACCAGCACGCGATGGCGATGCAGCAGGGAGATGAACTGGATCAGCAGTTCCGGGCTGACATCGCCGTGGACCGGCATGTCCGGCACCTCGGCCGCGAAGGTCGGGGCAACGCGGCGAAATCCCAGCATTCTCGGTTCCTCGGGGCGGGTCGTCCCCGACGGGCCTTCCGAGACGATCACGGTGTGCGCGTGGTTCATGATGGTCTCCCCTGCGATGGTCAGTATTCGGCGAAGATGCGGCGGAGTGCCGCCGGATCGGTGGTTTTGGTCAGCGCCATCATCAGCAGGATGCGCGCCTTCTGCGGCGTCAGGCTGTCGGCGGCGATGAACCCGGCCTGCCGCAGCGCCACCTTGTCGTCGATCACGCGCCCGCTGCCCGAGCGGGAGGATTGCACCACCACGACACCCGCCTGTGCCGCCTTCTTCAGCGCGTCCTTCTGTGCCGGCGACGGTGAGCCGGAGGGAAATCCAGCCGAGACGATCCCTTTCGCGCCGGCCGCGACCGCCGCTTCCACCAGCGCGGCATCGGCGCCCGCATAGGCCGGGATGATGTCGACCCGCGGCAGATCGGAAAGGCCGGCGACGTCGAATTCGGTGTCCGGCGCGCCCTTGCGGAGCGGGGCGCGGTAGAACGTCACCGCATCCGGGTCGGCGTAGCCGAGGATGCCGAAATCGCGGGAGACGAAGGTCTGCACGCGATAGTTGGAGGTCTTGGCGACGTCGCGGGCGGCATTGATCTCATCGTTCAGCACCACCAGCACGCCCTTGCCGCGGGCAGCGGGCGATCCCGCGACCCGGGCGGCGTTCAGCAGGTTCACGCCGCCATCGGTGCCGATCGCCGAGGACGGCCGCATGGCACCGACCACCACCACCGGCTGCGGGCATTTCACCGCTAGGTTCAGGAAATACGCGGTTTCCTCCAGCGTCGCCGTGCCGTGCGTCACCACGAACCCGTCGACACCCGGATCGGCGGAGGCGGTTTCATGGATGATGCGCAGCAGGGCAAGCCAGTCGGCGGGGCCGATCTCGGTGCTGCCGACATTGCGGTAGCGGATGGGCGTCACCTGCGCGACCCGCGGCAGTTCCGGCACGCCGGCGATCAGTTCATCCACCTGCATGAAGCGGCCGGATGTGCCATACTCATAGAAGTCGAGGCGGTCGCGCCCGACGCCCGAGATGGTGCCGCCGGTGCCGATGATTGCGATCCTGGGCAATGCCGTCATGGTGCCTCGGTGCCTCCCACCCGAAAATTGCACAAAATATGGTCAGGACCGGCCGGCCCATCCCGAATATTGTGCATTGCACCATCCTTCGTGGGGCTTGTGAAGCCCCGTTCGCACGGAATTTGCGCATTCTTGACGGAAACCGGGACCAGCCCGGGCCGGCGTCACGGCTGTGCCGGCACCTGCGCCGCGACCGGCGTCACCGCCGGGGCCATCGCCGGCGGGATCGTCTCGGCCTGCACGGGCAGATCAGTCTCCCAGCCGCCGCCCAGCGCCTTGTAGAGCGCGACCAGATACTCCGAGACATTGGTCGTGCTGGCCTGCAACTGCTGCTGTGTGCCCAGCAGCAGGCGCTCGGTGTCCAGCACGGTCAGGAAGTCCGCCACGCCCTGCTGATAGCGGTCCCGCGCCAGGCCGACCGCGCGCCGGTTGTCCGCGACGGCACGGACCAGCCGATCCCGGCGGGCCTGCTCGGTTTGATAGGCGGTCAGCGCGTCATCGACCTCGTGCCAGGCCTGCAGCACCGTCTGCTGGAACTCGATCGCCGCTTCCTTCTGCGCGGTTTCCTGCAGCGCCAGGTTCGCGCGCAATCGCCCACCCTCGAAGATCGGCATGGTCACACTGGGACCGACCGAGAACGTGCTGGCGGCAAGGTTGAACAACTGCCCGAAATTCAGCGCCTGAAACCCCGCGCTGCCGCTCAGGCGGAACGACGGATAGAATTCCGCCTCCGCGACGCCGATGTTGGCGGTGGCCGCGTGCAGGCGCGCCTCGGCCTGACGCACATCGGGCCGCCGCCGCACGAGGTCCGACGGCACGCCGACCGGCACCGCCGGCGGCACCGGCGGCACCGGCTTCTCGACTTCCAATTCGGCCCGCAGCGTGTTGGGCGGCTGGCCGAGGAGCCGGCTCAGGGCGTTGATCAGCGCCGCCTCCCGCTGCTGCAGCAGCGGTATTTCCGAGGCCGTGCGGTTGACCTGCGCCGAGGCGTTGGCGACGTCGAGATCGGTGGTCAGGCCGCCGGCAGCGCGCTGACGGGTCAGTTCCAGCGTGCGCTGCTGCGTCCGCAGGTTGTCGTGGGCGATTGCCAGCTGCGCCTGCGCGCCGCGCAACTGGATGTAGTCGCGCGCCACCTCGGCCATGGTGCTCAGCAGCACGGCCCGCTGCGCGTCCGCCGCGGCCTGGATGTTCGCCTCCGCCGCCTCGACCGATCGCGCCACCTTGCCCCAGAGATCCAGCTCCCAGGCCGCGTCGAAGCCACCCTGGAAGATGTCATAGGGATCGGACCGGCGGGTGGGGGAGCCGGTGACGCCCAGGCCGCTGGTGCCATTGGCGTTCGTGGTGTTCGGCTGGTTCGCCGTCAGCACGCCGTAGCGGCTGGATTTCTGCCGGATATAGCCGCCGCCGACGTTCAGCCGCGGCACCTCGGCCGCTTCGGCGAGGGCAAGCTGGTAACGCGACGCCTCCAGCCTGGTCGCGGCGATCTGCACGTCCAGGTTCTGGTTGGCGACGCGCCGGACCAGCCCGGTGAGTTGCGGATCGTCGAACAGTTCCCACCAGTCGGTGCGGATCGGCTGCGGCGCCGGCACGCTGGCGACCACCGGCACTTTCGGGCGGGTCGGGCCGAACCAGGTCGCGGGCGAATCCCATTCCGGCGGCTTGTAATCCGGCCCCAGGACCGTGCAGCCCGCCAGGAGCAGTGTCGTTGCCAGAACAGCGCCACCCCGGCGGATGGACCGTCCCGTATTGCTTCCGGCCTTGTGCCGCCGGCCCGTCCTCGCGTGCGTCATCCGGTCCCCAACCTGCGGGTCGGCGTGCCCGCCCCCATTTCCTTTCCCTTGCACGAGCGGCCAATGCCACGCAAGCGCATCGGTCCTGCGGCTGCCGAGCGTATGGTGTCCGGATTGGGGTCGGACCGGGTGCGCGCGACCGGAGGCGGTCAGCGTCTGCAGATCGAGACCGCGACGCGCCAATGATTGGCTGTCTGCCGGTCGCTGGCCTCAAGGTCGCCGCCTGCGGCGGCCCGCTTCGCGGCTGCGGACCTTGACCCCATCGACCGGCAGACAGAGCGGCATGGGGTGCGTTCGACGGTGGCGACCGCCGGCGTTGAACCTGGCGCATCCGACACGGTCCTTGCGGTCGCGATCAGACGTGATCGCCCCTACCGGGGGCGTGGCCGGTGCGGGACCGCGCGAAGCGCCGCGTTTCGCCATGACTCGACGCCTGAGGGCGGAAAGCGTACTCCCCTAATACCCCGTCCGCGTCGCCGCCACCTGATAGTGCTTCTTCGGGAACTCCTCGGTATGGGCCCGCAGCGCCTTGCCCGTCCGTGTGCCCATGTCGCGGTAGGGCTTGGCCTTCAGCTTCGCTACGTCGATGTCGATCCCGTGGCCGGGCGTTGTCGGCAGATCGACGAAGCTTCCCTCCACCACCAGTGGCGACACCGCGATCTCGTCACAGGCGGGCTTGAGATTGATGAAGCACTCGGCCAGCCAGAAATTCGGGATCATCGCGGACAGCTGCACCGTCGCCGCCAGCCCGACGAGGGTGGAATTGTAGTTGTGCGGCGCCATCGCCACCGCGTGCGGCTGCGCCATCGCCGCGATGTCCAGCATCGTGGAAATGCCGCCGCAATTGCAGATATCGGGGTTGATGATGTCCGCGGCCCGCGTGGCCAGCGCCTGCGCGAACCCCTCCTTCGAGTAGATCGCCTCGCCGGTCACGATCGGCACGCCCGGCATCGCCCGCCGCACCTCGGCGACCAGCTCGATGTTGTCGCACAGGCAGGGTTCCTCGTACCAGCCGATGTCGAACTCGCGGATGCGGTGTCCGATCCGGACGGCGTGCATCGGCGCCAGGCGGCGATGGCATTCGATCAGCAGGCCGAACTCCGGCCCCAGCGCCTCGCGCATCGCCTTCACATAGCGCACGACATGGTCCTCATCCTCGCGGTGGATGAAGCTGCGCCACGGGCCGGGGAACGGGTCCCATTTCAGCGCGGTGAAGCCCATCTCCTTCACCTTCAGGGCGCGTTCGACATTCCGCTCGATGGACTCGGACCCGCTGGACCAGCCATTGGCATAGACCTTCACCCGCTCGCGGGAGGCGCCGCCGAGCAGGTTGTACAGCGGCAACCCGGCATGCTTGGCGACGATGTCCCACATCGCGATCTCGATCGCACTCCAGCAGGACAGCAGATCGAGCGAGGCGCGCCGCATCGCGAAATCCTCGAAGATGACCTGCGCCGTGTGGCGGATGCTGAAGGCACTGCGGCCGATCATGTATTTCGCCATGGTCTGCAGCAGCTTCTGCAGCACCTCCTCCTTGCCGGGCGTGACATAGGCCTCGCCCCAGCCATGCAGGCCTGACTCGGTCTCCACGCGGCAGAACAACAGGTTCTTGGCGGTGCCGGGGTCGAACAGGAAGGTCTCGATGCGGGCGATGTTCATGTCCGTCTCCTCCGGCGTCTTGATTGCCGCCCAGTGTATGCGTCAGATCGCAGCGGACGGGCAACACGACGGAGGAAGCGATGGAACTGCAGCAGGTCGCATACGAGGTGAAGGGCACCACGGCGATCATCACGCTCAACCGGCCGGAGCGACGGAACGCGCTGTCCGGCCAGTTGCTGCGGGAGTTGAACGCGGCGCTGCTGGAAGCCGATGAATACAACCCGGTCCATTGCGTGGTGCTGCGCGGCGCCGGCCCACATTTCTGCGCCGGCGCCGACCTGAACGAATATTCGTCCGGCCGCGGGCCGGACTATCGCGGACGCGCCGAGATCGATGACGATGTCTGGCGCCTGGAACAGGGCCAGCGGCTGCGCATCCAGATCTTCGACATGCACAAGCCCGTCATCGCCCAGGTGCACGGCACCTGCATCGGGATCGGCACGGAACTCGCCTGGTTCTGCGACATGGTGATCGTGGCGGATGACGCGCGGATCGGGTTTCCGCCGGTGCGCGACCTGGGCACGCCGCCCGGGTCGATGTGGCTGTATCATTGCGGACCGCAATGGGCGAAGCGTCTGCTGCTGACCGGCGACAGCCTGACCGGCAAGGACGCGGCCGAAATCGGGCTGGCGCTGAAGAGTTACCCGGCGGACCAGCTGGAAACCGAGGTCATGCGGCTGGCGGATCGCATGGGCCTGGTGGACCCGCATCTGCTGTCGGCGAACAAGCGCATCGTGAACCTGGGGCTGGAACTGATGGGCGCGCGCACCGCGATGCGCATCGGCGCCGAGATCGACGCACGCGGCCACCTGGCGCCCAAGGCCCGGGCGTTCAAGGAGACGATGCGCGCGCACGGGGTGAAACACGCGTTCCAGCAGCGGGATGCCGCGTTCGGCAACCAGTATGCCTCGGCGCGCGGGCGCGATCCGGATTGATTCGTGCTACTGATCGCGTGAGTACGGGAGCAATGCCTGTGGAGAGACTAACACTGGAGATTGAGGCAGGGCGTGTTTCGGCCGAGCTCGCGCGCCGCGGCATCTCGCCGGCCACCCGGGTGCAGGTCGTTGTGGACATTCCGAGCGCCGAACCGCCGTCCCAAGCTGCTCTGGCCCAGGCGGGCGGCGCATTCGACTTCCTGGCTGATGAACCAGACCTGTACACCGATGCGGACCTGATCAAGCCAGACCGCCCGTGCTGAGGTTCGGAACGATCGCCCTCGCGCGCTTTCCGTTCACCGATCTGTCCGGCGACAAGAGGCGTCCCGTCCTTGTCGTTTCACGCGAGAACGACCGGCGACCGGACGTTGTCGTATGCTTCATAACATCGGTGCCGAGGGTAGGACCGGATATGGCTGCGATCGAGGCAACGGCGGAAACGGGCCTGAAAGTCCCCTCTGTTGTGCGGTTTGACAAGGTTGCAACCCTGGAAAAGTCGGTCATTGCCGGGTCGATCGGCAACGCGCCGCCCGAGTGGTTGCGGCAACACAGTACGACGTTTTTCGGCGTATTCGGCTTCACGCCGTAGGGTGCCCGCGCCCAAGGCCCGGGCGTTCAAGGAGACGATGCGCGCGCACGGGGTGAAGCACGCGTTCCAGCAGCGGGATGCCGCGTTCGGCAACCAGTATGCCTCGGTGCGCGGGCGCGATCCGGATTGATCAGCGGCCAACCGGTCAGTCCGGCTTGCACTGCGTCGCGAAGGCACGATCGTCCGTCATGACGGTCAGGTCGATCTCGTCGGCCGGAAGCTTCCAATTCATGGTTTCCTGACCGATCGCCGGCAGGGCGGAGCTGTCCTGCGGCGGCCCATGCCGCCGCAGCAGCAACGCCTTGAACGCATCATTCTCCCGCGGGTCCATGACGCCGTGAAAGACGCATGCCAGTCCGCCGGTTCTGGTATCGAACGAGAACATGACCCGCAGCGACAGCGTCCCGTCCTGGAAGGTGCCGGTGGCCGAAGTCTCCAGGTTCGCATCCTCAACGCGGCGGCGGTCCGCCTTCGGCAGCACGCTGACCTTGCCGCCCGACGCGCGCACGACCTGCTCGGGCGTCATGCCCCAACGCGTGTATTGCCAGTCCGCACGCGCCGTTCCCGCCGGACCGGCGGCGAGAAGCGCCACAAGGAGAAAGCGTTGCATGACGAGGCCCTTCCGTTGCTTCAATGGTCCGCCCAGCATGCAATGGATTGGCGGAGCCGGATGTTCAACAATCCGGAGCCGCAAACGCGCCAGCCGGCTTTGACCCGCACCGCGCCAGATTCCATAGTCCCGCGCCACCCAACCCCGGAGTCCGCGTGAAGCTCGCCACCTGGAACGTCAACTCGATCCGCCAGCGCGAAACCCATGTCCTGCGCTGGCTGCAGCGCTGCGAGCCGGACATCCTGGTGCTGCAGGAGATCAAGTGCGAAACCACCGCCTTCCCGTCGCTGGCGTTCCACGGCCTCGGCTATCAGGCGGAAGCCGTGGGACAGCGCGCCTATAACGGCGTCGCCGTGCTGTCGCGCGTGCCTTTCACGGTCGTGCACCGCGCCCTGCCCGGCCTGCCCGCCGACGACGCCCAGGCGCGGTATATCGAAATCGACGCCGCGGGCATGACGGTGATCGGCATCTACCTGCCCAACGGCAATTCCCGCGGCGAGGACGGGTTCGCCTACAAGCTCGCCTGGATGGACCGGCTGGCCGAGCGCGCGCAGGCGCTGCTCGACGCCGATATCCCCTGCGTGATCATGGGCGACTACAACGTCGCGCCGACCGAGGAGGACTTCGCGCCCGGCGCGCTGTCGCCCACCGACGCGCTGGTGCGGCCGGAAAGCCGGGCCCGGTTCCGGCGGATGCTGTGGATGGGCATGACGGATGCGGTGCGGGCGATGCATCCGCATGGCGCCTGCTACACGTTCTGGGACTACCAGGGCGGCGCCTGGCAGCGCGACCTTGGCCTGCGCATCGACCATGCGCTGCTGTCGCCCACCGTCGCCGAACGCCTGGTCGCCGCCGATCCGGACAGGGCGGAACGTGACCAGCCGCAACCATCGGACCACGTGCCGGTAATGGTGACGCTGGGATAGCAACCGGCGTGGCCCCAGGCCTGCGCCGCCGCCCGCGCTTGCCTCTGCGCAGGCCATCGGACTAGGCTTCACCGGCAACCAATCGCCGCGGTCCGGCAGCCATGCCGGGGTCTCTCCCCTTCCCTGCCCGTCGCGGCCAAAGAGGAGCGTCCGATGCCAGAAAAGCTGATTTCGGCTGACAACCACATCGACCTCACCTACTGCCCGCCCGACCTGTGGTCCGAGGCGGCGCCGGCGAAATGGCGCGACGCGGCGCCCAGGGTCGAGGACCGTGACGACGGCCTGCACTGGATCGTCGACGGCCAGGAAAAGGGCATGTGGAACGGCGTGGGGCCGGGCTTCCTGAAATACCAGCCCGGCTCGTTCCAGCACGTCGACGAGATGAAGGAAGCCGGTTTCAATTGGGACTATCGCCGCGGCGCCAGCCCGCGCCCGACGACGCCCGAGACGCGCATCGCCGATCTCGACAAGGACGGCTGCGCCGCGGAAGTCGTGTATGGCTGCCTGATGATCAACGAAATGATCGAGGACCACGACCTGCGCGGCTGGTGCGACACGATCTACAATGACTGGGTCGCGGATTTCGCCAGACGCGCCGACCCCAACCGCGTCTTCCCGCTGGCAATCGTCCCGAACCACGATCCGCTGGCGGCCGCGGCCGAAGTGCGGCGCTGCGCGAAGATGGGGCTGCGGGGCGGCGACCTGGCATTCAAGCGCATGTCGCTGCCGCTGTGGCACCACGACTGGTACGCGCTTTGGGAAGCGGCAGCCGAGTGCAAATTCCCGATCTCCTTCCATTCCACCGGGTTCAAGGCGGCCCGTGCGCCGAACACGCCGGAAATGGAAAAGGAATACTTCCTGCAATACAGGCTCGTTCGTTCGGCGCTGTTCCAGACCGACACGATGGAAGTCCTGGTCTCGATGCTGGCGTCTGGCGCCTGCGACAAGTATCCCGAGTTCAACTTCGTCCTGGGCGAATCAGGCGTGACCTGGCTGCCCTATGTGTTCGATAGGCTGGACACCGAGTACAACGACCGGGCGCGCGGGCTCGGCTTCAAGATGAAGCCGTCCGATTACTTCCGACGGCAGGGATACGTGACGTATCAGCAGGATCAGTTCCTGGAACCGATCGTGCCGCTGATCGGCGAGGACAACATCATGTGGGGGTCGGACTATCCGCACCCGGACTCGCTGTGGCCGGAGTCCCGCGCGGTGCTGGACCGGAACCTGGCCGCGTTCTCGCCCACGGTGCGGCGCAAGATCGTTTGTGACAACGTCGCGCGTCTCTACAACATCCACTGACGCGGCGCGTCCCCTGGCCGTGGCACAGGCCGCGGCCAGGGGACGCCGGACGGGCCGAAGAGTCCAGCGGCCCGCACCGGGCGTAAGCGGGCCCATTCAAGACCCATGCTGCCGAACCTGTCCCGGCTTGCCGCAACAGCTATCATCGGTGCTCCAGGGCGGGTTCGCGGCCGATGCACCAGCACCCACAACAGCTGCGGACTCGCCCTGCCCCAACGTGCTCTGGACGGATTGCCAAAGCCGGCGGGCTGGCGTGGAAAACCTGCCTCGCGCCCCGGCGCTTATTGCCAATGCGGCCCAATCCAGACCCAGCGGCGTTCCCGCGGCAGCCAGGCCCAGTGGCCCTCCACCCAGCGCGCCCGCTGGGTGCGCACATAATGGCCGGGATTCCAGACATACTCCTTGCCGTTCCACTGCCAGTGGCCGGGCTGCCAGGCGTAGCGCTCGCCGGGCGGCGGCGGCATCGGCTCATACCGGGGCGCGGGGATCGGCGCATAGGGCATCGGCGGCGGTGGCGGCTGGGCCGCGGCCGATCCGGGGAACAACCCCTGGCCGATGGCAACACCCAGCAGACAGGACAGACCGAAGACACCGGCAGACCGCATCATGCTCCTCCCCCAAGACCGGAAGCAACCTGACGGAATTGACGCCTGCCGCGAAGTTGCCCTGTCATCACATTCTCGGGCGGTTACAGATCCATGGAACCATGCGCGCCGCCCCGCGCGTTGCGTCGCTTTCCCGAACCTGCCGGCAGCCTGCCGCCGCGCCGGACGGTCCGCATTCCGCGGGACAGGCCCGCCGTTAACGTCGCATCAAGCATTGCCGGCCCAGGATGGCGCGACCCCACCGGCCCGCGCCAATGCCCCGATCCCGCTTCATCGCCACCCTGCTGCTGATGCTCTGCGCGACCGGTCCGGCGCGCACGCTGGATCCAAAGGGCGTGGACCTGCTGATGCTGCGCCTCGGCATGACCGAAGCCGAGGTCACCGCCGTCCTCGCCGCGCAGGCCTATACCGGGCCGGACTTCCAGCGCAGCACGCGGTCCTGCACCGCCGACCGCGTCGCGCGCTGCGAGGTCCTTATCACCACGCGCACGATGGACGGACGGCTGGACGTGCGGCTGGCCCGCGTGGACCCCATCCTAGGCGTGCCCGTCGCGACGAGCATCGTCTACACCTTCGATGGACGGCGGCCGGCCGAGCGGGAAGCGATCGCGATCTCGGCGCAGGAGCGTTACGGCCGGCCCGACATCGGCCACCCGATGACCTGGTGCCGTCTGCTGCCCGGCCAGGACCGGTGCGCGCCCGGTTCGGCGCAACTGACGCTGCGCCCAGGCACGCCGCCCACCCAGGTGCTGGCCCTGACCGACGGTGAACCATAGCGGCGGCGCCGCGGTTGCCGCCTGTGGACCACCGCCGGGTGGACGGGACGTGGCGGCTAGCCGCCCGCGAGCCTCCATTGCACCAGCGTGTAGGGCGGATCGGCCTTGTCATGCGGCTCGAACACCGCTTCCACGGCGGCGCCGATCTTCACCGCCTGCTTGGGATCGCCCAGCAGATTGCCGACCATGCGCACATTGCCGTAGTCGGGCAGTTCGACCAGCACGACGATATAGGGGCCGTGGCCATTCAGCGCCGCATGCACCGGATGATGGGGTCGTTGATAGCTGTAGATACGTCCCTTGCCCTGGACATCCTCCCAGCCCAGATCGAAGGAATGGCAGCGGTGGCAGATCCACTCGGGTCCCCACTGCCACGATCCGCAGCCGCGGCACTTCTGGATGCGCAGCTTGCCCTCGCGTGTACCCTGCCAGTAGGGCTCGCTCAGCCCGTCGGGTCCGGTGCCGGGACGGGGCAGCCCGTCGGGAAGATAGGTGCCGCTCACAGCGTCGCCTCCGATCCGAGAATAAGGGAACTCACCGGCGTGACCATCGGCCCGCCCATGATGACCGCCGCGTCGTTGCGCTTCACCTGGTTCACCGCGGTGCCGCGGATCTGCCGCACCGCCTCGATCACCAGTTCCAGCCCGTGCATGTAGCACTCGGCCAGGTTCCCGCCCGAGGTGTTCAGCGGCATCCTGCCGTTCGGCGCGATCAGGTTGTCCTTCACCAGGACCTCGTTCGCCTCCTCGGGCTTCACCATGCCGTGCTCCACCAGGCTCATGAGCACGCCGCCCGTGAAGTTCTCGTAGCACTGCACGATGCCCATGTCCGACGGCTGCATCTTCGCCATGTCATACAAGTGTGGTGCGAGCTGCGTGAAATGCGAGCTGGGGTAGTTCGGCATGTTGTGCACCGGCGCGGCACTGCGGGTGTCGCAGCCCTGGGCGCAGGCCATGACATAGGCCGGCTTGTTCCTCAGGTCCTTCGCACGGTCGGCCGGCACCACGATCACCGCCGCGGCGCCGTCGTTTTCCTGGCAGCAATCGTACAGGTGGAAGAACGGCTCGATGATCCAGCGCGAGGAGTCGTATTTCTCCTCGTTCAGCGGCCGGCCGCGCATCACCGCGTTGGGGTTGCTCTGCGCGTGGTGGTAGCAGGCCAGCGAGATCGCCCGCAGCGCTTCCTGCCGGATCCCGTGGTCGTGCATGAAGCGCGTCACCTTCATGGCGAAGCGCTGCGCCGGCGACATGATACCATAGGGGAACAGGAAAGCGTCGTCGCCCGAGGCCAGCGGCGCGCCGCCGCTGCGGCCATAGCGCTGGTACTGGCCCTGTGCGAGCGAGCGGAACGCCACGACGCAATCCGCCATGCCGGTCGCCACCGCGGCCGAGGCGTTGCCCACGGCGCCGCACACCCCGCCGCCGCCGCCGCCCCAGAACATGTTGGAGAAGCGCAGCTCCTTGATGCCAAGCGCCGCCGCCAGCCGGCCGGCCTCGGACCGGTCATTGCCGTAGGAGGCGAAACCGTCGATGTCGCGCGGGCTGATCCCGGCGTCCTCGCAGGCCTTCACCACGGCCTGCAACGCGAGCTTGAACTCGCTGTCCGGCGATTGCCCGTGCTTGTAGTAGGTCGTCTCGCCGATGCCGGCGATCGCGGTCTTCCCGCGCAAGGTTCGTTCGGCCATGCGTTTCCATCCCGATGACTGCGGGAACATTAGGCCAGCCCGACCGGGTTTGCTAGCGACCCGCCCCGTCGCTGATCGTCCGGAGACACATGGCCGGTGGTCATCCGGGCGGCGCATGCCGCCGGCGGGCGCAAGGGCGTGGTCAGACGCCCGGTTCGGCGGTGCGCTTCTTCGCGGACACGCAGGCGTTCAGGACGGTGCGCCCGTCAGTTGGCGATCAGGCGCAGGCACTCACCGGCCGCGACCGCGGCACCGCGGGCGCCGCCCATGGAAATGGCGCCGGAGGAAACAAGCTGGCGCGTGCTGGCCGTGACCAGGTCCCGCAGGTTGGCACCAGGGACGACCTGCGGCCGCGTGCTGTCGTAGATGGCCTTGGAGTCCTTCGGCAATCGTTCCGCGCACGCCGTGGCCGCGGCGGAATCCGCGGCGGCATGCGACACGGACAGCAGAATTGCGGGTATAGCCGCCAGCATCGCAGCGATTACCCGGCCTGATGGCATGCGACGGGATGGTTGCGGTGCGCGGTCCCGTCGGTCCGGATGGATAGTCGTTCTGCACAAGAACAGGCTCACATCACGCCTCCATTCGCGAATTGCCGCAACGATGTCACGCCGTTCCGTCTGGCGTCAATGATGACATACGTGATGGTTCCGTCATCCGGTTCATCTTCCGGCGCCGATCGGCCCGTCTGCGATCCGGCATGCCCCTATCGCTGCGCCATCGGCGGCGGCATGCACGATCCGAGGCCTCCCCTTTGCGCCAGGAAGGGCGCGGCAAGAACAACCCGCATGACCCTGCGATACTGCCGGCCGCCAGCCTCTTGCCATCTTGTATCTTGCACGCAACGGGCAAGGCCCGGACCGGCACCAGGGCAGTGTCCCGGCGCCGGCCGCCGCAGCACCATCCGGCGGCGGCTGTTCAGTCCCGGCTCATGAAGATCCAGCAGCCGCCGTCCGCAGCGCTTTGGATCCGGACCCGCAGGTCACGCTCACGATCGGCAAAATCGCCGACATGCTGGAATTCGATATCCACCGTTCCGGCCTGCAGCGCACGATCCAGGCGTCCGCGGTATCCATCGCCACTCATGCAGGGCGCGATATCGCCGAAGAAATCAAGACCGATCGCCGGCCTGTCGCCATATCCGGAAAGACGCCGCTCGGTCTGGCTGAAGAACCGGACACGCTTGCTGCTGTCGAGCAGGATCACGCCGAATGGCAGGCGGTTGACCTCCTCGGTCTTCAGGCGTTCCACTGCCCGCGCCAGGGCGGGATCGTCGAAACCGGGCAATTGCCTGTCGCTCATTCCGTGTCTTCCTGCCCCGATTCGGACGTGCGTGACGTGCGCTCGGATATCAGCACAACGCCGGCCATATGGGTTATACCTTCACCATTTTCCGAAAATGGCAACAGCAGCCTTTCGAAAATCATCGGAGCGCCGTCGCCGAAATCGTAGCGCGCGAACTCGTAGGTGGGTGAGCGCGTGCGACAACAGCGCAGATACGCCGCATCCAACGTACCCAGGGCCAATTCGCCGAAATCATAGCCGTTTGCAACCAGGCGTTGATGTCCTTCCAGGGATCGGCCCAATCGCGCGGCCAGCCGGCGACCAACCGACAGGTATTCGAACCTGCGAACATGCGACGCGCCGCGCACCTCGGCCACGAACATGCGGTCGCTCAAACCATAGGAATCCAAAGGCAGATCTGCCAGGCGTGGCGGACCGCCCGCCGCCTGCCGCCGCGTACGCCAAGCCGAATAGAGCCACTTCAGGGCTTCGGTCTGAATCCTGCCCAGCAGCCGATCCGCGGGATCATGCGTGTCGTCGGTTCCCATGTCCCTCCGCAGCTTGCGCAGCACCGCCGCGGCGAGTTCCGCCCGGGTGAAGGGCTTCTGCAGAACGGCCTCGCCCTTCAACTCCGGCAGGTCGGCACGACCCGTCACGAACAGGATCGGCACGCTCGGCTGTTCGGCCCGAAGCCGAGATGCCAGCTGCAATCCGTCCGACCGGGCCATCATAACGTCTGTTATGATAAGATCCAGTCGTTCCGTCGACGCCAGCGCATAGGCGGTCTCGGCACTGGCGGCCTCGATGACATCGTAGCCAAGGTCCCGCAGCAGGCCGGCGGTGACGATGCGCACATTCGGATCATCGTCAACGACCAGCAGGTCGGCGTCGCCATGCCGTCCTGGCTGCAGCGTGGTCGTTTCGTCGGCTACCTCCGCCGCAAGCGCGGATCGTGGCAGCACAATTTCAACCGTGGTGCCCTGGTGCAGCCGGCTGTCGATCAGGATGGTGCCGCCCGACTGCGTCGCGAACCCGTACACCATCGGCAGGCCCAGACCCGTTCCAAGGCCCAGCGCCTTGGTGGTGAAGAAGGGTTCCAGGACACGCGCTGCCACTTCCGGTGACATGCCGATGCCGGTATCGGCGACCGCAATCGTGACATACTGGCCCGCCGGCAATATATCCCCGGTCATCGGGTTCGGCAGGCCGGCGGCGGGCACGGTCATGTTCCGGGTCGTGATGCGCAGCATTCCCCCGTCGGGCATAGCGTCGCGCGCATTCACGGCCAGGTTGATCAGGGCCACCTGCAATTGGTTCGGGTCGGCCATCACCGGCCATGTGTCCGGCGCGAGCGACACGTCGAGCACGACATTCGGCGTGAGCGAATGGGTCACGAGTTCCCGTGTGCCGGCGAGCATCGCGTTGAGATTGATAACGCTCGGTGCCAGCGGCTGCCGGCGCGCAAAGCCAAGCAGCTGGCGCGTCAGTCCCACGGCGCGGGACACGGCGGCCTGACCGTTTTCAATCCACCGGATCTGACGGTCGTTGGTCAGACCACGCCGCAGCAGTTCCAGGCTGCCGGAAATCGCCGCAAGCACGTTGTTGAAATCATGCGCGACACCGCTGGTCAATTGACCGAGCGCCTCCAGCTTCTGGGCCTGCAGCAGCATCGACTGCGCTTCCACGCGCTGCTTGATTTCCTCCTCGAGGTCGCGCGCCGCATCACCCAGGGCGCGCGTTCGTTCCGCGATCCGTCGTTCCAGTTCCCGATTGGCATCGGCCAGCACCTGTTCGGTGCGCTTACGGTCGGTGATATCGCGGGCAACTGTGATGACACCACGCAACATGCCCGCCGCGTCCCGCCACGGGCTGCGGACCGTGTGATAGATCCGTGTGACGCCTCCAAGGCTGATGGTTTCCTCGACACCGGCGGGCAAGCCCGTCCGCATCACCTGCTCTAGGTGGCGGTTGATATGGGCGAGCAGATCGCTGGGCAGAATGTCTTGGGTGGTACGGCCGAGCGCCTGGTCCGGATCGGTGCCAAGCCGCCTCGCAGCCGCCTTGTTCAGGAAGACAAAGCGGCCGTCCAGATCCCGAACGGTCACTGAATCGGAAACGCTTTCAATGACTGATCGCAACAGATCCTGCGCGTCGGACAGACGTTGTTCGGTTTCACGCTGTCCGGTGATCTCGGCCACGACGGCGTTCAGGGCGACGACCTCGCCTTCGGATGTCCTGACCGGGTGATACGATGCGAGCCATTCCCGCTTCGTATCCGGCGTGTCCCTGAGGACGCCGGCAATCGAGAGATTTTCGACGGAGGTCCCGGTTTCGAGCACCCGCTCATAGATCGGCGCCAACCGTTCTCCGAGTTCACCCAGCACGTCCTGAACGGTGCGTCCCGGATACGCATCCGCGGGCACGCCGTCTGCCTCGGCCAGATGCCGGTTGACGTGAATGAACCGCAGATCGCGGTCGATGATGCTGACGCCGACCGGGGCGGAATCGAGTGTGGCCCGCAGCAGCATCTCGCTGTTACGCAATGCTGCCTCGGTTTCCTTGAACTGGCTGATATCGACATCGATGCCAACGACCCGGATCGGCTTGCCGGCATCACCGTGCAGCACGGTCGCCCGCGTCGCCGTCCAGCGCACGGACCCATCGGCCCGTATCATGCGGAACTGGACGTCATACGGTGCCGCACCGGCCAGCGCCTGGTCCAGCGCTTTCGCAATCCTGTCACGATCGTCGGGGTGCACCAGAGCACGGAATGCGTCCAAGGTGCCGCCGAAACCGCCGGGCTGTATCAGCATGGCCGCTTCAAGGCCATCGGACCACGTCACCTGCCCGGTTCCGAGATCCCAGTCCCAGCAATAGACCTTGCCGGCAGCCATCGCCAGACGCAGGCGCTCCTCACTGGCGTGCAATGCGGCCCGCGCCTGTTCGGCTTCCCGCCGTGCCAGCACGTGGTCGGTGACTTCGCGCGTGATCACCATCACCGATTTGGTCGTACCAGCGGGTCCTGGCAGCGGGATCAGATCGAAATCCCACCAGGTTTCCGGCCGATCCGGAGAGATCCGCAACGGAAAGCCCCGCCTGGACAGAGTGCGCCCGGTATGGGCGGGCGCGGCGAGCAGGTCGGTGATGTCTTCCGCGGCGGCCGGGAATACCTGCGAGAGGGTCCTGCCGGCGAGATCCTGGCCGATGCCGACCAATTGGCGGAACGCCGGATTGGCGTAGATCATGCGCCAGTCGGGCACAGTGACAAGGGCAAAGCCGACCGTGGCATCCTCGGCGATGCGGGACAGCACGTCCAGGGGCAGTCCATTTGCGGACGAAACGGTCAGCGCCATGCCTGCCCCATCATTGGCCGTGCCTGACGGCAGCGCAGGACGATGTCACTCCTTGGCATGTTCCTACCCCGGTGTGGGAATGCCGCGCGCGGTCCGTTGGTCCTGCCGACCGAATTCCGCGCCGAGTCCTGACGCTATCCAAGGATATTCCGCATCTTCATACAAGAGGACGAAACGCGATTTCGCGCTTCGGACAGGATCGATAACACCGGCGTGATCGAAAGATCGCTGTTTGCGCGGCGAACTTTCAAGGTTGATGCAGGGATTGCCCGGACCCGCGAATCGAGAGAAACAATTTTGTGATGCGTCTTAGGGTTGGATGTTTACGTGGGAAGCACGGCTGCCGAGGAGATATACGCAACGAAAGCCAGCATTTCGTGTATCCATGATCATTTTTGACAACCGTTAGATTTATTCAGATTTATAAGGCGGCCTCAGCACGGATCCGCTTCACCGTATTGCGAATGGTTCTCATTCGCGTTAACCTGCTCCCATCGCAACGGGAGGTCACGCATGGGCCAGGTCGTCACCCTCAGCCTCTACAAGCCCCGCTATCCTTCGGCGTCCGCCGATTTGGCCAAGCCCGAATGCGTCTTCCTGATCGCCTGCCGATGGTGGGTCGTGGCCTACAGGGAGCAGATCGATCCGTTGCCACGTTTGTGCAACGGCCTGGCGCTTGCCGGCGCGCCGGATGCGGCGTTCTCGGTCGATGCGCTCATGGCCATCGTGGCGCGCACCGGGCAGCACACGACCGACATAAGATGCCCTCGCTGCCCAGGACTTTCGGATGACGAAAGGCACCTGCTGCATGCCGCGCGGCTGACGCAGACCGGCCGGTTCGACCTGGCCGAACGCAGTCTGTCCGCGAGGCTGCTGACGGCGGACGGCGCGCGCTTCGCCGTGGGACCGCTGGAGGGCCTGGGCGTACTGTTTGCCGAGGCCGGAATGTTCTTCGGCGACGGCTGGCGATCCGCTCCCGGCCCCGGCGCATCCGAACATGCGACCACGGCCGCCTGTACCCGCGGTGCACCAACGATCCACTGATGCCACGCCGGTGATGCCCCGGAAAGCTGAACCGCCCGGGAAGACGCGGGATTTCGAAGTTCCGCTGTCGCCTGTTAAGCTCCGATCCCAGGCAGGGCCAGCCACGCGCAGCCCGCCAACGGATCGTGGATGCGCGTGTCGCATTGCATATGGGGGGAACGACAATGGGAAGGCTTGACGGCAAGATCGCGGCGGTGACGGGTGGCGCATCGGGGATCGGCGAGGCCACGGTCCGCCGCTTCGTCGCCGAAGGCGCGAGTGTGGCATTCTGCGATCGCGACGGAGAGCGCGGCCAGCGCGTGGCCGCCGAACTTCAGGCCGCTGGCGCCAAGGTCGTTTTCACGCAGGCCGACGTGGGCACCGAGGCGGCATGCACCGGCTTCGTCAACGGCGCCACGCAGTCGTTCGGGCGGCTGGACATCCTGGTGAACAACGCCGGTATCCGTAAATACGAGAGGATTGACGAGGCGAGCGCGGCGAGCTGGAGCGAGATCCTGAACGTCAACCTGATGAGCTACGCCTTCTGTGCCAAGGCGGCGGTGCCGTTGATGCGCCGGGGCGGTGGCGGCGCCATCGTCAATGTCGCTTCGGTGCGATCCGTCGTCGCCGGCGGCGGCAACCTGCAATACGACACCACCAAGGCCGCCATTGCGGGCCTCACGCGGGGCCTCGCCGCCGATCACTCGGCCGAGGGCATCCGGGTGAACGCCGTGGGTCCCGGCCCGATCTTCACGCCGTTCCACGCGCGCCGCATCCAGGCGGCTGGCGAGACGGTTGAGCAATACAACGCCAAGGCCGCGCAGGGCACGATGATGAAGCGCCCGGGCCGAGCGGAAGAGGTGGCGGCGGCGATTCTGTTCCTGGCGTCGGACGATGCGTCCTATGTCACCGGCGCGCTGTTGTTCGTGGATGGCGGTATGACGGCGATGTAGGGGATGGCTGGCTGGCGCGGATCGGTTGGATTGGGAGTTTGCCGCGCCGATCCGCGGCGGCTGCGCTGACGTGCAAGGTTGGAAGGCCCGCGGCTGATCCGCTGTCGTTAGAGGATAGGAAAGGTTTTGCGGGTAATAACCTGGAGAATGGAACCGCAAAACACGCAGAACACGCAAATGGAGACCCGCGAGGACAGGATTAACTTTCTGTCCAAACGAATCATTGGCTGCGCCCTGACGGTGTTTCATGCGCTTGGCACCGGATATCTTGAGAAAGTCTATGAAAATGCCTTGCTGCATGAGCTTCGGAAAGTCGGGTTTACCGTCGCGCAGCAGCATCGCATGATCGTTCGTTACGATGGGATCGTGGTCGGGGAGTATACGGTTGACCTGTTCGTCGAAGACACCGTCCTCGTCGAATTGAAGGTGGCCAAGGCGATTGACGACATTCATCTCGCGCAGTGCTTGAATTATCTGAAAGCCGCAGGCTCGCATCTCTGCCTGCTGCTCAACTTCGGCAAGGCGCGGCTTGAGATCAAACGTATTGTCCTTGGCCTGTAAGGCTCCGCCCTTCTTTGCGTGTTCTGCGTGTTTTGCGGTTTCATTTCTATCCCGTTCGGACAGTCCTTCGCGCCTTGTGCGGGGATGGTTGCGCAATGGCAAAGGAACCGCAAAACACGCAGAACACGCAAATGAAGGCCCATGAGAGCAACACTTCATGCTCGATCTACGAGACGCCAGCCCGTTTTGCGTGTTCTGCGTGTTTTGCGGTTGTCTTTTCCTTCCGATCGGCAGGCCGCACAGCCCGGACGCGGGCACCGCGCTCGATACATCCGGCTTCGATACAGGCCTCCGGCGCGGACAGCCGGTCCACCTCGGCCCGGTGCCTTCATCCCCGGCGGCAGCAACCGGCAGGACAACACAACCAGCGCCTCGCGCGCATCATGCCGAAGCGCCCAGGTTCACCCCGAACTGAAACGTCACCCCGGCCCACCCCAGAACGCCGCCTCCGCCGGATGGATCACGCTCCCCTCATACCGCAGCCCGGGAACCCGGTCCGCCGCCAGAAGCAGCGGCCCATCCAAGGCCACCATCTCCGCCCCCTGCGCCACCAGCAGCGCCGGCGCCACCCCGAGCGAGGTGCCGATCCCGCCGCCAACCATCACACGCAAGCCGCGCCGCTTCGCCTCCGCCGCCAAGGCCAGAGCCTCGGTCAGTCCGCCAGCCTTGCCCAGCGTGATGGTGATGGCCTGGTATTTCCCGTCCAGCCCATCCAGATCGGCCCGCGTCCGGCAGGACGCATCGGCGCAGACCGGAATCGGCAGCTTCAGCCCTGCCAACGCGTCATCCGCATCGGCCGGCAGCGGCTGCGCGATCAGTTGCACCCGGCAATCAACCAGCACGGGCAGGAATGCGGCAAGCTGCTGCTCGGTCCAACGCTCCCCCGCATCGACGATCAGGCGTGCCGCCGGTGCCGCGTCCCGCACCGCCCGCACCCGTTCGTCATCGCCATCACCCCCCAATTCAACCCGCAGCACCGGCCAACTCCGATGGGCCGCTGCCTGCTCGGACATCCTGTCCGGCGTATCAACGGTCAGCGTGATGGCGGTATCGACTGGCGTCACCATACCGAGTCCGGCCAGTTCCGCGACGCTGCAATAGGCGCGCTTCGCATCCATTTCCCAGAATGCGCAGTCCAGCGCGTTGCGTGCCGCCCCCGGCGGCAGCGCATCCTGCAGCGTGTCGCGGTTCAGGCCGGAGGTGACCGCGCCCTTCATCGCCTCCAGCGTGGCAACGACGCTGTCGATGCTCTCGCCGAAGCGGTGCAGCGGAACACCCTCGCCGCGGCCGCGCGATTCGACGTCGGAGATGTCGGCGACGACGATGTCGATCGCGGTCCTGACCTCGCCCGCGAACACCAGCGGCCGCGAAAGCGGCCACGCGCGGCGGGTAACGGTCAGTCGTTGAGGATGTGGCGCCATCTCTGTCCCAGCCCTTTCGGCAATGTCCTGCGCAATCCGGCCGACGCCGGGACCAAGGCCGCATGCCTTGCCATCGCCAGCCGTGCCGCGCCGAAAGTCGGGCGCATCAGCATCGTCGTCAACACAGCCGGTAACCGCGACGCCGAAAAGAACGACAGCGACGGCGACATGATGGCGCGCCGCCCGGCCGTGCCGCCAACCATATTGCCAGGAACACCCCGCTCCGGAACACTCAGGCCACCACCGCCGGGGACCCGACCATGAGCGACGACCTGATCCGCCTGACGGCAACCGAGGCCGTGGCGCGCCTGACGCGTCGGGAGATTTCGCCGCTCGACCTGATCGACGCCGCGGAAAGCCGCATCGCGGCGGTCGAGCCGGCGGTGAACGCGCTGCCCACGCTCTGCCTCGACCGTGCCCGCGACCACGCCCGCGCCCTGATGGCGGGCAGGCGGCGGGAAGCCGAGGACGAACCCGGCTGGCTCGCCGGCCTGCCCGTCTCGATCAAGGACCTGGCGGATGTCGCGGGCGTGCGCACCACCTACGGCTCGCCCATCTTCCGCGACCACATCCCGGACCGTTCGCACAAGCTGGTGGAGCGGATCGAGCGCAAGGGCGGCATCGTCGTCGCCAAGTCCAACACGCCGGAATTCGGCGCCGGCGGCTCGACCTTCAACGAGGTGTTCGGCCGCACGCGCAATCCCTGGAACACGTCGCTGACCTGCGGCGGATCGACCGGCGGCGGCGCGGTGTCGGTGGCCACGGGCGAGGTCTGGCTGGCGCACGGCTCGGACCACGGCGGGTCGCTGCGCCGTCCCGGCACCTATTGCTCGGTTGTCGGCCTGCGCCCCTCCCCGGGCCGCGTGACGCGGGGGACGTCGAACAACCTGTTCTCGCCGCTGTCGGTGCAGGGGCCGATGGCGCGAAACATCCCCGACCTCGCGCTGTTCCTCGACACGATGGCGGGCCTCTGCCCGTTCGATCCGTTGACCTTCGACGCCCCCGCCATCCCCTTCGCCCAGGCCGTCGCCAACGCCCGCCCGCCGCGCCGCATCGCCTACAGCAGCAACTACAACGGCAGGCTGGCGGTGGACCGGGAAACACGGGAGATCTGCGAGAAGGCGGCGCGACGCTTCGAGGAGCTGGGCTGCGTCGTCGAGGAATTCGCCCCCGACCTCGGCGCGATCGAGGACGCGTTCATGGTCCTGCGGTCCCAGCATTTCGTGGTCGATCGCGAACTGCAGTTGCAGGCGCATCGTGACCAGCTCAAGCCCGACATCATCTGGAACACGGAAAAGGGCCTGGCGCAGACACCCAGCCAGCTTGCCTGGGCGGATCGCGAACGGGCAGCGTTCTACCGGCGCGTGGCCGAGATGTTCCAGACCTACGACCTGTTCATCACGCCCAGCGCCGCGACGCCCGCCTTCGACGTGAACCTGCGCCACCCCGAGACGATCGACGGGCAGAAGCTGACGAACTACATGGGCGCCTCGACCCTGAACGCGGCCATCACCCTGACGAGCTGCCCCGCGGTCGCGATTCCCGCCGGGTTCGACCAGTATGGCCGTCCCGTCGGGCTGCAGATCACGGCGCCGGCGCGCGGCGAGGCCATCGCGCTGGGGGCGGCGGCCTTGTTCGAGCAGTTGACGAGGCTGGATCGGCAGTTGCCGATCGATCCACGCCCCGGGACCGTCCCGCCAGGCTGACATCGGCCGGCCGCCGCACCGCCCGCTCCGCCACAGGGGCGTCCCCAGACAATACCCGTTCGGCTACGGGCGCGGCAGGGATCGGCTCGCCGGCCGGCGCCGCCAGCTTCGCAAAGCCGCGACCGCTCAGGCTGGCCGGCGCCGTGTTGCGCGAGGCGGCGCGTCGCGCGCGCGCTTCCATCGGCGCCAGCAGGGCGGCCGGCAGCATCGCCACCAGCACCAGCGCCAGCGCGGACACCGCCCCGTCCTCATAGGTGCCGCGCACGGCCTCGCCATACAGCGCGGTCGCCAGCGTCTCGACACCCACCGGCCGCAGCAGCAGCGTCGCCGGCAGCTCCTTCATCGCGTCGATGAACACCAGGAACGCCGCGATCGTCAGCGGCCAAGCCAGCAGCGGCAGGTGGATGCTCCGCAGCAGCCGCCCCGCGCCGCAGCCCAGGCCACGGGCGGCGCTGTCGTAGTCGGTCCCAAGCCGCGCATAGGCCGCATCCAGGCCCGCGGCGGGCACGGCCAGAAACCGCACGACATAGGCCAGCACCAGCGCACCGGCGGAGCCGATGAGGGTCCAGCGCAGCACCCCGCCGCCAAGCGCCTGCATGATCCCGTCGATGCCGTCATCGATCGTGCCCAGGGCGATGATGAGCCCGACCGCCGCGACACCGCCGGGCAGTGCGTAGCCCAGTGTGCCGATCCGCAGCCACGGCCCGGACGCGCCAAGGCGGGTGACAAAGGCCAGGATCAGGCCGCAGCCCGTGGTGACCAGCGCCGCCCAGACGGCGAACCAGGCGCTGTTGCCGATCCACGCCGGCAGGTCGTGCGGCAGGCCGAAGACCGTCACGCGTTCCCACGCCTTCACCGCCAGATGGCCGGCGGGAAGCAGAAAGCCCAGCACGACAGGCAACGCACAGGCGCAGGCGGCGGCGATCCCGCGCACACCTCTCAGGTCGACCGGGTCCGAGGGGGCAGCCTCGCCGATGAAGCCATAGCGCTTGCGGCCCCAGCGCTCCAGGCTCAGCAGCAGCATGACCAGGCCCACGACCACCAGCGCGATCTGTGCCGCGCCTTCCAGCGAGGCGCGGGTCAGCCACGTCACGTAGATCGACACGGTCAGCGTGCGTACGCCCAGGAATTCGCTGGCGCCGACATCATTCAGCGCCTCCATCAGGGCCAGGCTGACGCCGACCGCCACGGCCGGGCGCGCCAGCGGCAGGCCGATGCGCAGGAACAGGCGCGGGCCCGAGGCGCCCAGGCCGCGCGCGGCCCACAGCGCATCCGCCGCCTGCACGGCAAATGCGGCCCGGGCGCTGAGATACACATAGGGATACAGCACCAGGCCAAGGATCAGGATGCACCCGCCCATGGACTGGATATCGGGCAGGCGCAGCCCGCTTGGATCGGTAATGCCCAGCAAGGCTCGCAGGCCCGACTGGACCGGCCCCACCGGATGCAGCAGGTCCAGATAGGAAAAGGCGGCGATGTAGGTCGGCATCGCCAGCGGCAGAAGCAGCGCGCCGGCCAGCAGGTCACGGCCTGGAAAACGATACAGCGAGACGAGCCAGGCGGTGGCGGTGCCAACCACGGCTGCGAACACGCCGACGCCCAGCAGCAGCCAGAGCGTTTCCTCCAGCGCCGCCGGGATCACGAAGCGCAGCAGATGCGGCCACAGCTCACCCGACCCCTGCGCGGCGATCGCGGCCAGGGCGATCACCGGCAGAAGCGTCAGGAGAGCGACCGCAGCCGCGCCGGACCGGACCAACAGGGTCGCGTCCCGTCGTTACTGGTCGAAGCCCGCGCGATCGACGGCGAGGCTCGCGGCCTTGCGCCCCTCGGCGATCTTGGCGGGGGTGACGGAATCCGCCTGCTGCGGACCCAGATCGGCAATCAGCTTGTGGGGCGGCACGCCGGCGCGAATGGGCGTTTCGAAATTGGCGTCCGCCAGGATCCGCTGCGCCTCGGGCGAGACCAGGAATTCCAGCAGTTGCACCGCTCCCTCCTTGTTCGGCGCGTGCTTCGCGACCGCCGCGCCAGAGATGTTCATATGCGTACCAACCTTGTCCGAAAAGGTCGGAAACACCACCCGAACGGCGTCGGCCCACTTCTTCTGTTCCGGCCCGCCGGCCCCGGAGGCCATCAGCCCGTAGTAGTAGATGTTGGACACGCCGATATCGCACTTCCCGGCCAGGATGTCCTTTGCCACGTCGCGGTCGCCGCCGGCCGGCTTGCGCGCCAGATTCCCCTTCAGCGCCGTCAGATACTTCGCCAGGTCCGCCTCGCCATGCTTGGCCAGATAAGCCGACAGCAGCGCGACGTTGTAGGGATGCTGCCCGGCCCGCAGGCAGACGCGGCCTTTCCAGCGCGGATCCGCAAGGTTTTCATAGGTCGGGCTTACGGTTGCCGGCACGCGATCCTTGGAAACGAAGATCACCCGCGCCCGCATGGACAGGGTGTACCACTCGCCTTCCGGGTCACGGAACGCCGGCGGGATCGCGTTGTCGAGCGCGGCCGACTTCACGGGCTGGGTAAGGTCGCGGTTCACCAGATCCAGCAGCGTGCCCGCGTCCACCACGATCACCAGATCGGCCGGCGAGCGTGCGCCCTCGGACTGCAGCCGCTCCGCGAGGCCGCCCTGCAGGAACACCGGGTTGACCTTGTTGCCGCTCTTGGCGGTGTACGCCTCCAGCAGCGGGCGGATCAGCCCCGGCTCGCGGGTGGTATAAAGCGTGATATCGGCCGCCTGGGCGGCGGCGCCAGCCAGCACGGCACCGAGGGCAAGGACTGCCCCGAGACAAGAGCGGAACATGTGGACGGGCCTCCGGCGGGTCGGCGCTGCGGCGCCGTTGTTGAGAACGCTTCGCATTCTAAGTGCGACGAGTCGATGTGTCCAGGGGCGGGTGCCGAATAGCCGCGTCGCCATCAAACCTACCTCATCCTCCGCCCTTCCGTCCGCCGCTCGGCCCGTGGCATGCTGCCGCACCCTCCCTTGTACCGGAGCCGCCGCCATGCCCGCCCCCTCGCCCGAGACGATCGCCACCGTCCTGAACCGGGTCGATGCCGACCTCGACGGCGCGCGCGAGCGGTTGTTCGACCTGCTGCGGATCCCCTCGATCAGCGCCCAGCCGGCGCACAAGGCGGACTGCCTGCGCGCGGCGGAATGGAGCCGCGACCAGTTCGCCGCCCTGGGCTTCCGGACCGACATCCGCCCAACCGAAGGCCATCCCGTCGTGCTGGCGCATCACGCCGGCCCGGCCGGCTATCAGGGGCCGCATATCCTGTTCTACGGCCATTACGACGTGCAGCCGGTGGACCCGCTGGACCTGTGGACCAGCCCGCCGTTCGAGCCGCAACTGGTGGACGGGCCGCGCGGCAAGCGCTTCGTCGCGCGCGGCGCGGTGGACGACAAGGGCCAGTGGATGATGTTCCTGGAAGCCCTGCGCGCCTGGCACACGACGGGGGGCGGCATCCCCGCCCGGATCACCGTGGTGCTGGAAGGCGAGGAGGAAGTCGGCTCGCCCAACCTGGAACCCTTCCTCGCCGCCAACAAGGACTCGCTGCGTTCGGATATCGCGCTGATCAGCGACACCGGCATGTGGGACGTCGAGACCCCGGCGATCACCACCCGGTTGCGCGGCATGACCTATGTCGAGCTTACGCTGAAGGCGGCAAAGCGCGACCTGCATTCCGGCCTGTTCGGCGGATCGGCGCTGAACCCGATCAATGCGCTGACGAAGATCCTGGGCGATCTGCAGGACGCCAACGGGCGCATCCAGTTGCCGGGCTTCTATGACAAGGTCGCGCCGGTGACGAACGCCCAGCGTGCGCAATGGGATTCGCTGGGCTTCAACGAAGCGGCGTTCCTGGGCGATATCGGCCTGACCACCCCTGCCGGGGAAAAGGGCTATTCGGCGCTGGAGCGGCTGTGGGCACGGCCGACCGCGGACATCAACGGCATCTGGGGCGGCTATACCGGGGCGGGCAGCAAGACCGTGATCGCCTCGGACGCGTCAGCGAAGGTGTCGTTCCGGCTGGTGCCGAACCAGGACCCGGACGAGGTGTTCGAGCAGTTCCGCCGCTTCGTCAACGACCGGCTGCCGCCCGGCGCCACCGTGGACTTCGCACGGTTCAGCTCCTCGCCAGGCGTCGAGGTCAACGCCGATTCGCCCTGGGTGCGGGCGGCACAAACGGCGCTGGCCGAGGAATACGGCAAGCCCGCGATGCTGATCGGCAGCGGCGGCTCGATTCCGGTGGTGACGTCGCTGCGCACCGTGCTGGGGATCGACACGCTGCTGATGGGGTTCGGACTGGACGACGACCAGATCCACAGCCCGAATGAGAAGTTCGAGCAGGTCTGCTTCCATCATGGCATCCGTTCCCATGTCCGGCTGCTGGCGAAGTTCGCCGGCGCATAGGACGCGTCGAGGGACGAATCGGCGCTGTCGACCAGGTCAGTCCATGCAGTGCACCGGCCGGCTCAGCCGTTCCGCCAGCCGGCGGCGAGCACACCCGCGCCCACCAGCAGGCCGCCGCCGGTTCGGTTGACAGCCCGTTGCACCGCCGGCCGGCGCAGGCTCTGGCGCGCGGCAGAGGCAAGCAGGGCGTAGAGACCGGCATTCACCGCCGCGAGCAGGACGAAGGTCGTTTCCAGCACGAGGACCTGCGGTAGGATGGGCCGGGCGGTGTCGAGGAACTGCGGCACGAAGGCGACGAAGAAAATGATGCTTTTCGGATTAAGTGCGGTAACCGCATATGCATGCAGCAACATGCGTCCGGGCCTTGCAGGCGGCGCTGCCGGTACCCCGTCGCTCTGCACCGGCGCGCGCCAGAGGCGGATGCCCAGGTAGATCAGGTAGGCCCCGCCGATCCAGCGCAGCACAGTGAATGCCGCGGCCGAGGCGGCGAGCACGGCGCCCAGCCCCAGCATGGATGCGGTCATCGCGCTCAGGTCGCCCAGCGCAACCCCGGCGACGATGGCAGTGGCCGCGGCGCGTCCGTGCCCCAGGGCGTAGGAGATCACCAGCAGCACCGTCGGCCCCGGAATGGCCAGCAGGACGGCGGACGCGGCCACAAAAGCGAGCCAAAGATCGAGCGGCATGGACATTTCCCC
>JBFXDK010000023.1:34150-52336 GCA_050181195.1 Acetobacteraceae bacterium
GGACGCCAGGCGGCGGACTTCACCCGCACCCATGGCCGCCGCGTGCGTGACGTCATGACCGAGGACGTGATCAGCGTCTCCCCCGACTCACCGCTCGAAAAAGTGGTGGAGATCATGGAGGAGAACCGGATCAAGCGCGTCGCGGTGGCGGAGAACCGGCGTGTGGTCGGTGTCGTCAGCCGAGCGGACCTGTTGCGGGCATTGGTGGGGCGGGCAAGGACGGCGCCGGCGGCCAGCACGGATGACCGTTCGATCCGCGAAGCGATCCTGGAGGCGCTCGACAAAGCGTCCTGGGCGCCGGCCACCAGCCTGAATGTCATCGTCGCCGATGGCGTCGTCGATCTGTGGGGCACCATCACCGATGAGAACGAACGGCGCGCGATCTGTGTGGTGGCCGAGAACGTCGCCGGCGTGACGAAGGTCCACGACCACATGGTGTTCGTGGAACCCTATTCCGGCACGATCATCGAGGCGCCGGAGCCGAAGGCCTGAGCCTGGTCTTCGACCTCGCGATCATTGGCGGCGGCATCAACGGCTGCGGCATCGCCCGCGATGCCGCCGGCCGCGGTCTGTCGGTGCTGCTGTTGGAACAGGGAGACCTCGCGGGCACCACGTCCTCGGCCTCGACCAAGCTGATCCACGGCGGGCTGCGCTACCTGGAGCAGTATGCATTCCGCCTGGTGCGGGAGGCGCTGCGGGAGCGCGAGGTGCTGCTGCGCCTTGCCCCGCATCTGATCCGGCCACTGCGCTTCGTGCTGCCGCACCATGCCGGGCTGCGGCCCTGGTGGATGATCCGCGCCGGGCTGTTCCTGTATGACCATCTGGGCGGGCGCGAGGTGCTGCCGGCCGCGCGCGCCCTGGACCTGCGGCGCGACCCGGCCGGCGCGCCGCTGAAGCCGGCGTTCACCCGGGGGTTCGAATACGCCGACTGCCAGGTGGACGATTCGCGGCTGGTGGTGCTGAACGCCCGCGACGCCGCCGACCGGGGCGCCAGCATCCGCACGCGCACAAGGTGCGAACGGGCGCGTGCGGACGGCGGGGTCTGGCATCTGTCGCTCTCGGAGGGCACCGAGGCCGCGGCGCGCGTGCTGGTCAATGCCGCCGGGCCGTATGTGTCTCGCGTGCTGGGTGAGGTCGCCGGACAGAATGCGCCGGCACGCATCCGGCTGGTGAAGGGTTCGCATTTCGTCGTGCCGCGGCTGTTCGCCCACGACCGGGCCTACATCTTCCAGAACGCCGATGGGCGGGTGTGCTTCGCGATCCCGTATGAGCAGGATTTCACGCTGATCGGCACGACCGACAAGGACCACGCCGGCGATCCCGCCGCCGCCACGATGTCCGCGGACGAGGAGGCCTATCTGTGCGCCGCGGTCGGTGCCTACCTGAAGCAGCCGGTCGACCCGGCGCAGATCGTCTGGCGCTATGCCGGCGTGCGCCCGCTGCGCGATGACGGCGCGGGCAAGGCGCAGGATGCCACACGCGACTACACGCTGGACCTGTCGGGCACCCCGCCGCTGCTGAGTGTGTTCGGCGGCAAGCTCACCACCTATCGCCGGCTGGCCGAGGCGGCGATGGCCCGTCTGGCGGGTGTATTTCCTGGCATGGATCCCGCCTGGACCGCCCACACACCGCTGCCAGGGGGCGACTTTCCGTGGGACGGCGGCGGGACGGTGCGGCAGGACCTGATGCGGCGCTATCCGTTCCTGGCCGGCGGCCTGGCCGCCCGGCTGGTGCGCGCCTACGGCACCAGGGCGGCAGACATGCTGGGCGATGCCGCATCACAGGCCGACCTGGGCGAGACGTTCGGTGCCGAACTGACCGCGCGGGAGGTGGACTGGCTGGTCCGGACCGAATGGGCGGGCACAGCCGAGGACATCATCTGGCGGCGCGGCAAGTTCGGGTTGCGCATGGGCGCGGAGCAGGTTGGACGGTTGCAGGCCTATCTCGGCTGACCGGCGTCCGGTTCCAGCACCAGCCGCACCTCCATCACATCCGGGTCCTCGGCCATGCGGCGTACCGTGAAGCCCAGATGGCGGACGAAGGCCAGCATCGGTGCGTTGTCGGCCAGCACCTGGCCCACTACCTCGGCCAGGCCCTGCGTGCGCGCCCAGTCGATCAGGCACGCCATCAGCCGGCTCGCCAGCCCCCTGCCCTTCATGTCGGACTGCACGATCACCGCGAACTCCCCCTCGGGCTTGTCGGGATCGCGCACCAGGCGCGCCACGCCCACCGTTTCCCGCGTCGCGTCGCGAACCGCGACGAAGGCCATTTCCCGGTCGTAGTCGATCTGCGTCAGCCGCACCGTCTGCTCCGCCGACAGCTCGCGCAGCGCACTGAAGAAGCGATAGCGGATGTCCTGCGGCGACAGGCGCGAGAAGAACGCCGTATGCGCCTCGGCATCCTCGGGCCGGATCGGGCGGATGGTGATCCGCTCGCCGTTCAGATCATGGTGGCGGACCAGGTCAGCGGGATAGGGCGCGATGGCGAGAGGCGCGCGCGGTTCCTCGGGCGCCCGCAGCCGCAGCCAGGCGTCCACCGCCAGCACGCCATCCGGATCGGCGAACAGCGACGGGATTTCCACCTCGGCGATCTCCGGCCAATCCACCACCAGCTGGCTGACGCGCACCAGCGCTTCGGCGACCGCGTCCACCCGCGCGGCGGGCCGGTCCCGCAGCCTGCGATGCAGATGCGCGCCGGTGCGGTCGCGGGCGATCAGCGCATGCGCCAGCGGCAGGTTCAGCGGCGGCAGGTCGATCGCGGCATCGGCCGGATCGGCCAGCGTCCCGCCGGCCCCGAACGCGATGGCGGGACCGAAGACAGGGTCGGCAAACACGCGGATCGACACTTCCCGCGCCCGCGCCGCTTCGCGCTGCACCAGCACGGCACCGGCCCGGTCCAGCACCTGCGCTGCCGCGCGCTCCACCGCGGCCTCGGTATCGAGGTCGAGCACCAGCCCGGCCGGCGCGCGGGCGGATGGCGGCTCCGCCTGGCGCAGCTTCACCACAGCCGGGAAGCCCAATGTCGAAGCCGCCAGCGCGGCATCACGGGCAGTCGCAACCGTGCGGGTCGGGATCGCGGGAATGCCGTAGGCGACCAGCACGTCCAGCGCCTCATCCTGCATCAGCGCCCGCCGCCCCTCCCGGCGGACGGCGGCGAAGACCTGTCGTACCAGCTCGCGATCAGGCGCGATGGGCAGCACGGCTGAGGACGGCAGTTCGCGCGCCATCGCCCGGTTGCGCCGCTGCTGCACCAGATGCAGGAAGCCGCGCACCGCCCGCTCGGGTTCGGCGAAGACCGGCCCGCCGGTCCCGGACAGCGCTCGCCGGTGGTGCGCGCCGGTGGCATCGCCGGTCGCGCAGTACAGCACCGGCAGACGCGGCGCCGGCAGGGCGGCCAGGTCGGTGACCGCCTGCTGGTCGTCGGCCCCGGACGGCGCGTGCAGCACCAGCACGCCGCCGGGCTCGGGTGTCGCGCAGACCGCACGCAGCGCCGCGGCCAGACCAGCGCTCGCCGCGATCATGCGGTGCGCCACGTCCACGCCTTCCCGCGCCGCCGCGTCGCCGGCCAGATCGGCAAGGCCGGCGCTGTTGGCGACGATCGCCAGCGTTTCGTTCCGCGCCAGACGCGCGCGCGACAGCGTGCCGGCGGCGGCAAGCCAGTCACCAAGGGTCGAAACGGTCAGCACGCCCGCCCGTCCCAGCGCGGCGTCGAACACCCTGGCGCTTCCGGGACGCCCCCCATCCCCTTCCTCATTGCGCAGCGCGATCACCGGGCGCAGGCGGGCGGCGGCGCGGGCGGCGGAGAGAAAGGCGCGCGCATGCTTCAGATCACGGATGTCCAGCAGGATCACCCCGGTACCGCTGTCGCGCGACAGGAAGTCCAAGACGGCGCCGAAGCCGATATCGGCGTTCTCGCCCAGGCCGACGACGGCGCTGAACCCGATGCCGTTCGGCTCCGCCCAGTCGACCACGGTGCGCAAAAGCCCGTCCGACTGCCCGACCACGGCCAGCCGGCCCGCCGGAAGCGGACAATGCGCCATCGTCGCGTTCATCGCCTGGCGCGGCACGGCAATGCC
Source organism: Acetobacteraceae bacterium (assembly GCA_050181195.1). Classification (GTDB taxonomy): domain Bacteria; phylum Pseudomonadota; class Alphaproteobacteria; order Acetobacterales; family Acetobacteraceae; genus Rhodopila. Next base: position 38,226 of record JBFXDK010000023.1, read on the forward strand.
GAACGCGTTGGCGCCCAGGACGCGCACGCCGGTGCAACGCGCCATATCCTGCAGCCCGGTCACCGGCCCCGGCACGATGGCGGCGAAACAGCCCAACCCGGCCAGGCGCTCCATCGAAGGCGCGACCTGTTCGGGCGGCGTTGCGATCACGGCAAGCTGCGGCGCGTGCTGCAGCATGGCGGGTTCGATCACCGCGTCCAGCCCGCCGCGAAACCCGCCCAGGACGAGATTGGCGAGGATCGTCGCCCCTGCCTCGGTGCCCGCGCCGATCACGGCGATCGAGGCCGGGCGGAACAGATGCGCGGGGTCGAACTTGCCGGCGGGGTTGGGGCGCGGGATGCTGCTCATGGCGTGATTAGAGAGCGCGGGGACAGGCGAGCAAGTTGCAAAGCGATGTCCGCTGTCGTTGCATGGCGGGGCTTCACGCAGGGGAACGTCCATGGTCGATCGCTCACATTGGGATCCGGAGATGGCTGCCTTCACCGCGGCGGCCGAGGCCGAGGCGGCGAAATATCCGCCAGTGAGGGTCGAACTGCCGCTGGAGCCGCATCGGCGCATCAATGATATCCTGGGGATGCGCACCGCCGCGGGCGGGCCGGACATGGCGGAGACGACCGATCGCTGGATCGCGGCGCGCGGTCGGCGGATCTTCTGCAGGGTGTTCAAGCCGCAGGTCGAGCGGGGGACGCCGACGCTGGTGTATTTCCACGGCGGCGGGTGGGTGTGGGCGAATGTCGACACGCATGACCGGATCGTACGGGAATACGCCGCCGCGGGTGGCGTGAACGCGGTCAGCGTCGATTATGCCCTGTCGCCCGAGGCGAAGTTCCCCCAGGCGCTGGAGGAATGCGCGGCCGTGGTGCGCTGGGTGGCGGAGAACGGCGCCGAATGGGGGCTGGACGGCTCCCGCATCCTGCTGGGCGGCGATTCCGCCGGCGGCAACCTGGCGCTGGCGACGGCGCTGCTGCTGCGCGACCGCGGCGGGCCGGCGCTGCGGGGCGTGCTGGCGAACTACCCGGTGGCTGACAGCCGCCTGGACACCGAGAGCTACCGCACCTATGGCGCCGGCGGCTACGGGCTGAATACCGAACGGATGAAATTCTACTGGGACGTCTACGTGGCGCATGAAGCGGACAGGCTGAACCCGCTGGCGGCGCCGCTGCGCGCCGATTTGCGCGGCATGCCGCCGGTCTGCGTGCTGCTGGCGGAACTGGATGTGCTGCGCAGCGAGGGCGAGGCGCTGGTCGCCAGGCTGCGCGAGTCCGGCGTGAACGTGGAGACGCGGACCTTCCAGGGCGTGGTGCACGGGTTCCTGCGCGCGACCGGCTCGGTTCAGAAGGCGCGCGATGCCGTCGCCGCGGCGGGGGCGTGGATGAAGCGCGTGGCGTAGGGCGCGTCCGCGGTGGCGGGGGCGCAGGCGTCCGCACCATCCCGCTGCGACAGACACGCGCCCAGCCAGGCGCTGAACCGCCGGGAGCCGTCCGGGTTCAGGTGGGAGAAGCCGTCGCCGAACCAGCGGTTCGGCCAGGCGGGCAGGACGTCGCCGATGACGCGGAACCCCGGGAAGCGCGCCGCGTATCGCACCAGATAGGCATGGACATCCGCCGCCAGGGATGCGGGGACTGCCCGTGCCGTCGCCTCGTTCACCGGCAGGGCGACGAACACCGCCGGGATGCCGCGGTCCGCCAGCAGCGCGAGGATCCGGCCGAAATAGCGGTCCAGCACCGGCGCCGGACGGAACGAGCCGAGGCCGGCGTCCAGCGCCACGCCGTCGGACCCTGGCTCCGTGCCGAAATGGTGCTGGCCGCGCGCGTCCAATCCGGCTTCATACCGTTCGTGGTTCGCCCACCAGCGCAGGAACACGCCGCCCTTCAGCAGGTTGGCGAAATACAGGGGTGGGACACGCAGTGCATACAAGGCGATACGCAGACCGGGCGGCAGCCCGTCGGAACGGCGGGCGTTGAACACCGACCAGTCCCCCGTCTCCTCCGACACACGCGCCAGTTCGCGCAGGTCGGAGCGGTCGAGCAGCCCGTAGCGGACCGTTCTTTCCCAGAACAGGTCCGGGCGCATGAAATGCGTGGCGTCGAACGACAGCACGACCAGGTGCGGCGGACGCGGACAGTTCATCGCCCGTTGCAGGATGGCATACGCCTCCACCGGCTTGCCGCCGCCCACGGCGAGGTTCGTGGTCCGCACGGGCATCTGCGACGGGATGATCCCCGCCGCGGCGCGGGAATCGCCCAGGACCAGCACCTCCCCCAGGTCGCAGCCGCGCAGCAGATCCTGCTTCGCGCGCCAGAACGGATATTCCGGGTCCAGGTAGGCCATCGGCATGCACGCCACCCAGGCCCAGACGGCGGCGAAACTCAGCACGGTCGCGGCGGCCATCGCCAGCAGGTAGCGCGACGGGCGCATCAGAAGCGGAAATACAGGAACTCGGCGGTGCCGCCCATGGACAACAGGCCCAGCGTGCCGGCGCAGCCGAAGGCCATCGCCCAGGGAAGCGACGGGCGCCACTGCCAGCGCGCCGCGGACTGCTGCGCCATCCCCATGATCTGCTGGCTGTTCGGCGCGGCCCAGACCAGCATGCCGAGGCCCGCCAGGACTGCGGCGTCCTCCAGCCCCTTGAAGGTGGGCGCGGGCAACGACCCGCCATGCAGCCCGGCCATGCCGGCCAGGACCGAGCCGGCCGCTTCCAGCGTCGGCGCGCGGAAGATCACCGCGCCCGCGAGGACACAGACGTAGGTCAAGGCCACCTGCCCCATCCGCGCCACCAGTGCGGAGGATCCAACCCTCGGCCGCCAGAGCCTCCAGGCGTGGTTGACCGCAAGGAACACACCGTGCAGCAGGCCGAACACCAGAAACGTCAGCCCGGCGCCGTGCCACACCCCTGCCAGCGCCATGGTCGCGCACAGCGGCAGAAGCAGCATGGCCGCGAACCCGGCGGGACGGCGTTGCGCCACCCGGTCGGTGCGCAATCCCCTGGCGCGACGACGGCGCATCATGGCCATGGTCATGGGCGCGTGCAGGCTGGCCATGAAGAACCGGGTCAGCGACATGTGCCAGCGCTGCCAGTATTCGATGACGCTGCGTGCCTTGTAGGGGGAGTTGAAGTTGAGCGGGTAGCGCAGCCCGACCATCCGTGCCAGCCCGATCGCCATGTCGGAATAGCCGGAGAAATCGAAATAGAGCTGCATCGACCAGGACAGCGCCACCTGCCAGGCCGCCAGCAGCCCGAGCCCGTGCGGATCGGCGAACCCCGCCGCGACGGTGCCGGCCAGCGGATCGGCCAGCAGCGTCTTCTTCAACAGCCCGATCAGGAACAGCCCGGCGCCAACGGCCAGGTCTTCCGCCGACAGCGACCAGCGCGGCCTTTCGGCAATCTGCGCCATCGTCTCCCGGCTGGTCTGGATCGGACCGGCGATCAGCGCGGGGAAGAAGCTGACGAACAGCAGGTAGTCCAGGAAGCGCCGGCGTTCCTCGATCCCGGCGGCGCAATCCAGCAAATAGCCGATCTGGGTGAAGGTGAAGAAACTGATCCCCAGCGGCACCAGCGGGTCGTCGAGGCGAAGCCCGGTGTCGATCCAGCCATTCAGCCCGGCCAGCCAGTCCGGCAGATAGCGGCACCACGCCAGCGCCGCCAGGTTCGCCGCGATGCCGCAGACCAGCACCCGGCGTCGTGCGGCGGACGCATCAGGCAGACGGGCGATCAGGCGGGCGATGGCGAAATTGCCCACGACCGAGGCCAGCAGCAGCGGCAGGAACACGACGTTCCACCAGCCGTAGAAGACCAGCGAGGCGGCGACCAGCCATACCCGCGCGGCGTCGGCGCCCATCCGGCCCGCCAGTGCAAAGCCGGCCAGCGTCAGGGGCAGGAACACGCCCACGAAGCCGTAGGAGCTGAACAGCACGCGGCACCCTCCGGCCATTGCTCAAGGCCGGGAGAAGCCTATTCGGAAAACGCTGCCGAAACGTTAATGCCGGCAGCGGTCAGGACAAGCCTGGGCGCGGGACGCTCTCGACCATGGCTTCAGGCTTGGCAGGCGGCGTCAGGCGTGGCCGTGCGCGTCAGGCGTGGCCGGCGACATCCGAGAGAAGCAGCGGGTCGATGTGCAGCTTCGCCAGCGCGCGCCGCCACTTCGTGTCGTGCTCGCTATCGAACAGCAGCGTCTCATCGGCCGGCACAGACAGCCAGGCATTCTGGTGGATTTCCCGGTCCAGCTGGCCTGGCCCCCATCCCGCATAGCCCAGTGCCAGGACGCACTCACGCGGGCCGCCGCCCTCGGCGATGGCCTTCAGAACATCCAGGCTGGCCGTCAGCGCCAGGGCACTGTCGACCCGCAGGCTGCCATCGCCGGTCCAGTCCGCGGTGTGCAGGACGAAACCGCGGGCGTTCTCCACCGGCCCGCCGGCGCACAGCCGCATCTGGCGCGCCGGCGGCGTCGGGGCGACGTTCAATTGTTTGAGCAGGTCCTCGAAGGTCGGTTTCACGATGGGACGGTTCAGCACCAGCCCCATCGCACCCTCTTGGGTGTGCGCACACAGGAAGATCACGCTTTGGGCGAAGCGCGGGTCGGCCATCGCCGGCATCGCGACCAGCAGCTGGCCCGTCAGGAATGCGTCCGCCTCGACCGGGGCGGCCCTGGTGTCACTCTGTGCCATGGCGGGAATTTGGGCGCGTCCTGCGCGGTGCGCAAGCGGTACGCCGGTTCGGTTGCAAGCCATCACCCGGCCTGTCCGGGAAACACGCCGTAGCCAGCCTGGCACTGACAGGGCGACCCAAAGGGAAGCGGCGCGGCAAGCGGGCAGTTGACCGGCCCGGCGTAGCAGGCAGCGGCGAGCGGTCCAGGCGTGTAGGGCACGGGCGCGTAGGGCACGGGCGCGTAGGGGAGCGGTCCCGGAAGGTAGACCGGCGGCGGGGCATAGACCGGAGGCGGACTATACATCGGCCGCGGCACATAGACCGGCGGCGGAACAACCACGCGTGGGCGGGCATAGACCGGCGGCGGCACGTAGGCCGGCGGGCCGATATAGACGCCGACCCGCGGCCCGCGCTGGCCGTGCCGATGATGGTCCCAGTCGGCCAGCGCCGGCCCCGCCAGGATCAGGCCGGCCAGGGTCACGCCGGCGGCCAGAACGGCAGGCATGGGTCGAGCCCGCATCGCGACCTCCTTGACAATGCGGGTACTCTGCTCGCGTCCGGGGGCGCAATTGTGGCGGACGTGGGAGGGCGTTAGGCTGAAGCTACCGGCCGGCACCAACCCCGGGCACCGCCCGGCCCCAACGGCCCGCAGAGGGAGGAAACCGCAGGATGCCGCAAGCATCGACGTCGCCGCTCGCGACCTATCTCGACCACCTGAAGAAGGGCGAACTGGCGTACCAGTTCAGCCCCTCCCTGAACGCGGCGGTGTTCTATCCGCGCGTCATCGCCCCGAAGACCGGCAAGGCCGACCTGGAATGGCGCGTCAGCAAGGGCCTGGGAACGGTGCACGCCACGACGGTGAACTATCCGCAGCAGGGCGAGCCGTACAATGTCTGCCTGGTCGACATGGACGAAGGCTTTCGTCTCATGAGCCGCGTCGAGGGCATCCCGGCGTTGGACGTCAGGATCGGCATGCGCGTGAAGTTCCACGTGCACAACCCGGGCGGGGATGAAGACCCGTATCCGGTGTTCACCGTTGTGGAGGGCGCGTGATGAAGGGTCTGGTCCGCGGCAGCGCCGCCATCATCGGCGCCGCCGAATCCGATATCGGCGCGGTCGCCGCGCTGATGAGCCCCATGGACCTGATGGCGCAGGGCATCCATCGCGCGCTGGAAGACGCCGGCCTGGAACTGAAGGATGTGGACGGGCTGTGGTGCGCCACGACCCAGGCCCGCACCTCGGCCATGTCGCTGGTTGAATACCTGGGCATGCCAAACGTCTATACCGACAGTACGATCGTCGGCGGCTCGTCGTTCGAGATCCATGTCGCGCACGCCCAGGCGGCGCTCGCCGCCGGGCTCTGCACCGTGGCCGTGATCGCCTATGGCAGCACGCAGCGCACGGTGGGCCGGCGCGCAGCCAGCGCTCGCGAGTACAACCCGTACGAAACCCCGTACAAGCCGTTCCTGCCCGCCAACGCCTATGCCATGGCCGCCAGCCGGCACATGCATGAATTCGGCACCACGCGCGAGCAGATGGCCGAGGTCGCGGTCGCCGCGCGGCACTGGGCACAGCTCAATCCGGTGTCCTGGGACAAGAAGCCGCTTTCCATACAGGACGTGCTGAATGCCCGCCCGATCTCCTATCCGTTCACCGTGCGCGATATCTGCCTGGTGACCGATGGCGGCGGCGCGATCGTCATGACCACGGCCGACCGCGCAAAATCGATGAAGAAGGCGGCCTATGTGTTGGGCTGCGGACAGTCGATCACGCATGCCGCCATCAGTTCGATGCCGAACCTGACGCATACCGGCGCGATCGAGTCCGGGCGGCAGGCCTATGCGATGGCGGGCATGAAGCCAACCGACATCAAGGTGCTGGAACTGTATGACGCGTTCACCATCAACACGATCCTGTTCCTGGAGGATCTGGGCTTCTGCCCCAAGGGCGAAGGCGGACGCTTCGTGGAAGGCGGGCGCATCGGGCCGAAGGGCAGCCTGCCGGTGAACACGAATGGCGGCGGCCTGTCCTATTGCCATCCCGGCATGTACGGGCTGTTCATCCTGATCGAAGCGGTGCGCCAGATCTGGGGCGAGTGCGGCGAGCGCCAGGTCGCCGACACCCACACCGCCATCGTGCACGGCAATGGCGGGGTGCTGTCGGCGCAGGCGACGGTGATCCTGGGGGACCAGACGACACTCTGATGCGTCGCGGCCGGCGTCCCCGCTCCGGTCGGCGGGGCGCCGGCCTTGCATCGCGGCGGGGACGCGCCAGCCGCGTATCGTGGCCAGCGTCCTTGGATCCCGGGCGTGCCGCTACGTTGCCGCCTTGTTGATCGTGAGCCTCGGCCCGCCACGCAGCAGTTGCAGGATCGGACGTTCCACCGCCCGGTAGACTGTCCGGCCGACAAGCCCGCTGACGAGCAGTCCGCCGACGATCGTCGCAGCCAGCGCCAACGGCGCGCTCAGCGGCAGGCGCGCCACCACCAGGTAGACGGCCGGCACGACGAAGCCATGCGTCAGGTAGGTGGCATAGGATGCATCCCCTGCCTCCAGCAGCCAGCGCGGCAACAGCCCGCCCGCCACCTGTTCCATCGCCACGGCGCCGGTCACGATCGCCAGCGCCGGAACGCCCCAGATGAGCGGCCGCAGTTCGGCGGAGGCCAAGGGCACCAGCAGGATCACGCCGACCCCGGCCAGGAACAACGCCAGACCAGCCGCGACCGGTATCCGGGTTGCCTGCGGCAGGCACATGCCCAGGGTCAGGCCGAACAGGAACTCCAGCACGATCGTGTTGGCGAACCCGCTGGAATCGATCAGTGCGTAGGCGGCGAAGAGAAGCAGGACCGGAAAGGAAATCATGATCATCGGCCTGCGCAGGAACAGTGCACAGCCGATCAGCAGGTAGAACATCATTTCATAGGAAAGCGTCCAGCCGACCGGCAGGACCGGAACGAATTCCCCGTACACATCACGGACGGGAAACAGCGCATAGGATCCGAGAACATAGGGAAGCGACAACTGCGTGCGCATCGCCAGTGCCGGAACCGCGAGCACCATGGCAATCTTCGCCGTGGTGGCGATCCAGTAGAGCGGTAAGATCCGCCGCAGGCGCTGGCGCAGGAAGATCCATCCCGCGCGCGGATGCCCTTCGATGCCGCGCACCGATATCGTCATGACCAGGCCGCTGATCACGAAGAAGATGTCGACGCCGGCCGACCCGTTCGGCCAAAGCTCGCTGCCTCCTCTCCCGATCACGTGCTCGGCCCACTGATTCGTTGCATGATAGGCCACGACCATGAACGCCGCGACCGCGCGAAGGGCCTGCACGCTCAACAACTCAAGTCGTCGTCCGCTCATCAATTCCCCCTGCTTCCCGCCCCGGGCGGGATCGTCCAAGCCGAACCAACGGGCCCCGGCGGGGGGCGCCGGCCACCCCGCCGGCTCCGCAACAGGCAACAAACGGGCAAGTTGACATCGCGGAACGGCTTACAGCGCTGTATACCGTTCCGTGGCAATTCTCGTGATAATATCGGCGTTGTTTGTCGAAGTGTTGATTTCGACATGAGCATTATATCAGTGTATACGGGCACCGCGCTGGCCCCGTGCCGCTGCGCCACGCACCCGCGTTTGCTGGCACATCACCCGGCAAGGACTGGGCAGGAATCAGCCGCCTCCGCCGTCCACATTGCCTGGCGCCGGTCCCGCCGCTACGCTGCCATCCTGGCAGCCGGCGTCACAATGCGGGCGCCGGCCTGCCCGGGACCGCGGAATCCACTCTGTTCACCCGCGGCACCCCCGGGCCCATCAAACCGGAGGATGTCTCAATGTCCCTGACCCTCGCCTCGCGCCCCGCCGAACCCGAAGACGTCACGATCCGTCCGCTCTCGCCAGGCATCGCCGCCGAGGTCATCGGGCTCGACCTGCGCACGCCGCTGCAGCCGTCCGTCATCAGGCTGATCCAGGATGCGTTCGTGCGGTACCATGTCCTGTGCTTCCGCGAACAGCATCTGTCCCCGGACGAACAAATCGCGTTCAGCAAACAATTCGGCACGCTGGAACGCCACACGGTGCGCAACCGCGGCACCGGCAACCCGCTGGTCCACACCGTCAGCAACCTCGGCGCCGACGGCAAGCCCAGCGGCAAGGTCGGCTCCACGAAGTGGCACAGCGACAAGTCGTTCCGCGAACAGCCCTCGATGGCGACCATCCTGCACGCCATCACCCTGCCGCCGCAGGGCGGCGATACCTGCTTCGCCGACATGGAATCCGCCTACGACGCCCTACCCGACGACGAAAAGGCAGCCCTGGCCGGCGTAAGGGTGGTGCATAGCTGGGAACTGTCGCTGGCGAAGAACGGACTGAAGGCCTCGCCCGAGGAAATCGCCGACGCGCCGCCCATGGAGCATCCCCTGGTCCGCGTCCATCCCGACAGCGGCCGCAAGAGCCTGTTCATGGGTGAGCACGCCTCACATTTTGCCGGCCGGCCGATGGACGAAGGCCGAGCGGCGCTTGCGCGGCTGGAAGCGCATGCCACGCAGGAGCGGTTCATCTACCGTCATCACTGGCGCCCGGGTGACATGCTGATGTGGGATAATCGCTGCCTGCTGCACCGCGCCGACCCGAACTTCGACGCCGCGCAGCATCCGCGGGTCCTGCACCGCACCTGCCTGCGCGGCACGGCGCCGGCCTGACCGGCAACCGCCAAAGCTTGACCGGGACCCGATCCCGGTCTCCGATACCAGCCAGCAAAAGTTCCAAACGGGAGTGAGTCATGCACGACACCGTCATCCGTGGCGGGACCATCATCGATGGGACCGGCAAACCGGGATACACCGGCGATATCGCACTGGAAGGCGACAGGATCGTCTCGGTCGGCGGCAAGGCCGGCCCCGGCAAGCGGGAGATCAACGCCGAGGGCAACATCATTACGCCGGGCTGGGTCGATGCCCACACCCATTATGATGGCCAGGCGACCTGGGACAGCGAACTCGCGCCGTCGTCCTGGCATGGCGTCACCACCATCCTGTTCGGCAATTGCGGCGTGGGCTTCGCGCCCGTGCAGGGACGCGACCACAGCGCCCTGATCGGCCTGATGGAGTCGATCGAGGAAATCCCCGGCGTCGTCCTGGCCGAAGGGCTGAAGTGGAATTGGGAAACCTTCCCGCAATACCTGGATGCGCTGGACGCCGTGCCGCGCGCGATCGACGTCGCCGCGCAGATCGCGCACCACCCGCTGCGAGTCTATGTGATGGGTGAGCGCGCGATCGAGCGCGAGAACGCCACGATCGAAGACATCGAAGCGATGCGCGACGCCGTCCGCGCCGGCATGGAAGCGGGCGCGTTCGGCTTCACCACATCGCGCACCAACTCCCACAAGACGCCGTCCGGTGAGATGGTGCCCAGCCGCTACTCGCAGGAGGATGAGCTCCTGGGGATCGGCATGGCGCTGAAGGGCCTAGGGTATGGCGCCTATGGCGTGAACAGCGACTTCGACAACGAACAGGCCGAGCTCGCCTGGATGACGAAGCTTGCCAAGGAAACCGGCCGCCCGGTGTGGTTCCTGCTGACCGACCGCCCGAACGACGCCGAACGTTGGCGCCGGCTCATGAGCGGCGTGCATGAAGCCCGTAAGCAGGGCGCCATGGTCACCGCCCAGATCGCCGGCCGCCCGGTCGGCGTCATGCTGGGCATCGACACCGCGCTCAATCCGTTCTCGATCCGGCAGAGCTGGCAGGACATGCTGAAGCTGCCGCCCGAGGAGCGCATGCGCCGCATGCAGGACCCGGATTTCCGCGCCAAGGTGCTGGCCGAGGCACCCTCGCCCGAGCTGCTGAAGCGCCTGTCGCAGTTCCGGCAATACATCACGACCAGCTGGGATCGCATGTTCCCGATGGGCGATCCGCCGAACTACGAGCCGACCGAGGACCAGAGCATCGCCGCGATGGCTCGCCGTTCCAACCGCACACCGGACGAGATCGCGTACGACTACCTGGCGGCCGGGGCCGACAAGTTCCTGTATTTCCCGATCGTCGGCTACAACAACGGCAACCACGAAGTCATCCGTTCGATGCTGACCGACAATGCCACCATCCTCGGCCTTTCCGATGGCGGCGCGCATTGCTCCTCGATCGTCGATGCGTCGGTGCCGTCCTGGATGCTGATCCACTGGGGCCGCGATCGCAGCCGCGGTGCGAAGCTGCCGCTGGAAATGCTGGTGAAGCGCCAGACCAGCGAAACGGCAGGGTTCTTCGGCTTCCATGACCGCGGCGTGCTGGCACCCGGCAAGAAGGCCGACGTGAACGTCATCGACTTCAACGCGCTGCGTCTGCATGCACCGGAAGTCCGCTACGACCTGCCGACGAGCGGCCGACGCCTGGTGCAGCGTGTGGAAGGCTATCGCCACACCTTCGTCAGCGGCGTCGAGACGTTCCAGAACGGCGAGTACACGGGCGCCCTGCCCGGCAAGCTGGTGCGCGCCGGCCGCATCTGATCCCGCCGTCACACGACCCCGCCCTTCCCGGTTCACCGGGGAGGGCGGTTTGGGGTGCTTGAACCCCGGCCTGCCTGGCCTCAAAAAGGCAACCGCCCAACCCAGGAGAGTCCAGGCATGGAAAAGCGCAGGCTCGGCCAGTCGTCCCTGTACGTCACCCCCATCACCTTCGGCGGCAACGTGTTCGGCTGGACCGCCGATGAAAAGACATCGTTCCAGTTGCTCGACGCCTGGGTCGGCGGCGGCTTCAACTTCATCGACACCGCCGATGTCTATTCCCGCTGGCACACGGGCAACAGCGGCGGCGAGTCCGAAGCCATCATCGGCAACTGGCTCAAGGCCCGCGGCAACCGCGACAAGGTCATCATCGCCTCCAAGCTCGGCATCGAAATGGGTCCGGGCAAGAAGGGCCTGTCACGCAAGTACATGATGCAGGCCGTGGAGGATTCGCTGCGCCGCCTGCGGACGGACTACATTGATCTATACCAGTCGCACCGCGACGATCCCGACACCCCGATCGAGGAAACCCTGTCGCCCTATGCCGATCTGATCAAGCAGGGGAAGGTCCGGGAGATCGGCGCCTCCAACTTCTCGGCCGAACGCCTGGGCGAGTCGCTGAGGATCAGCACCGAGAAGGGCCTGCCGCGCTATCAGAGCCTGCAGCCGCAATACAGCCTGGTGGAACGCGGCGACTTCGAGGGACCGCTCGAAACGCTGTGCCTCAAGGAAAAGGTCGGCGTCATCGGCTACTATTCGCTGGCCAGTGGCTTCCTGACCGGCAAGTACCGGTCGGCGGCCGACATGGAAGGACGCGCGCGCGGCTCGCGGGTGCAGAAATACCTGAATGATTACGGGCTGGGCGTGCTGAAGGCGCTGGATGACGTGGCGAAGCGCTACAACGCCAAGCCGGGCCAGATCGCCATCGCGTGGCTGATCGCGCGTCCCAGCGTCACCGCGCCCATCGCCAGCGCGACCAACATGGAGCAGTTGGCCGAACTGATGAAGGCGGCCGAGATCAAGTTGGACGAAGCCGCCATCGAACAGATCGACAAGGCCAGCAAGCCGGCCTGACGCATCACGCCCGCCTTGATGACCAGCCCTTGACCCCGACCAGCGGCGGGACCGAACCCACGCCTTCGGCCAGCGGTCCCGCTGACCTCGTGATCACCAACCTGACCCGCCGGTTCGGCACCGTCACGGCGGTCGATGCCGTTTCGGTGACGATCCCGGCTGGCCAGTTCGTGGGCGTCATCGGCCGGTCCGGCGCCGGCAAGTCCACGCTGCTGCGCCTGGTCAACCGGCTGATCGAGCCGGATGGCGGCACCATCCGCCACGACGGGGTGGATGTGACCGCGCTGCGCGGCAAGGCGCTGCGGGCCTGGCGGGCGCGGGCGGCGATGATCTTCCAGCAGTTCAACCTGATCCCCCGCCTGGACGTGCTGACGAACGTGCTGATCGGCCGCCTGAACCGGCATCGCAGCCTGCCGGCGCTGCTGGGCCTGTTCTCGGCCGAGGAGCGCGCCGAGGCGTTGCTGGCGCTGGAGCGGTTCGGTCTGGCCGAGGTCGCCCTGCAACGGGCCGGCACGCTCTCGGGCGGACAACAGCAGCGTGTGGCGATCTGCCGAGCGCTGCTGCAGCAGCCGGCGCTGGTGTTGGCGGATGAGCCGATCGCGAGCCTGGATCCGCACAATGCGCGGATCGTCATGCAGGCGCTGCGGCGGATCAACCACGAGGATGGGCTGACGGTGCTGGCAAACCTGCATCACTTGGACGCCGTGCGGGCCTATTGCGACCGGGTGATCGGCCTGGTGGACGGCCGGCTGGTGTTCGACGGCACCCCCACCGACCTGACGGCCGAACGGGTCTTCGACATCTACGGCCTGACCGAGGCGGAATTGCACACGGAAGGTCCGGTTCCGGCCGCCGCCGATCCGGTATAGGCTGATCCCCGGGCGAGGAGGATCGGAACAATGCCAGACAGCGGCACTTTGTCGTTCGCCGACGCGATGCGCGCACAGGTCGACCATATGCTGGACGCCTGCACCCGCTGCGGGGACTGCGTGAGGGCCTGCCCGATGGCCGAACCCGCCGGCCTGGACCCGGCAAACGCGGCCGCCACCGCAACGGGGATCATGGACCTGCTGGCGGGCGGCACCGGCACGCCGGACGCGGAACGCTGGGCGCAGGTCTGCACCAACAGCGGCAAGTGCATCCCGGCCTGCACGCACGGCATCAATCCGCGCCTGATGGTGAACCTGGCGCGCATTGCCGCGAAGCAGAAGCAGGGCGAAGCCGCGGTGCGCCGCGCAGCCAACCAGTACTACAACACCATGAGCCGCGGAACGCGGGTGATCTCCCGCCTGCTGCTGCCGCCGGACGTGATTGCGCGCATCAATCCGCCGCTGCGGCCCGCCGACGAATACCAGGGCACGCCGGACATCGTCTTCTACACCGGCTGCAATGTCATCAAGACCCCGCATATCGCGCTGCTGGTCCTGGATGTGCTGGACCGGATCGGCGTGTCCTATGAAGTGATGGGCGGCACCGGGTCCTGCTGCGGCATTCAGCAGTTCAAGCAGGGCGACCTGAAGACCGCCGGCCGCGTCAGCTACAACACGATCGAGCGCCTGTCCCGCCCCGGTGCCAGCCAGGTCGTGTCCTGGTGCCCAAGCTGCCAGATCCAGATCGGCGAGGTCGCCCTGCCGGCCTACCAGGAGTCCTACGGCACGATGCCGTTCTCGCTGAACCCGGTCACCGAGTTCCTCGCGAGCCGGCTGGATGACCTGCGGCCGCATCTGGTGCATCCCGTGAACAAACGCGTCGCGCTGCAGGAGCGGGCCGCCCTTCCCGGCGTCATGGCGGCTGTCAAGGCGCTGCTGGGCGCGATCCCCGGGTTGGAACTGGTGACGCTGGACGTCCCGGTCGTCAGCACCCAGGCATCCCATCTGTCCGTGCTGCCGAAGTACAAGGCGGA
>JBFXDK010000023.1:52436-54319 GCA_050181195.1 Acetobacteraceae bacterium
CGGAACGGGGCCGTCACGACCGGGTTCATGATGAACCCGCCGGTGAACCAGGTGTGGAACACCGACCAGCCGCCCTTGTCCACCGGCTCCTTGCTCGCGCGGCGCTGCACCACGGATCCCCAGTCCGTGGCAACGAGTTCCGTGTTGATGCCCAGCTTCTTGAACATGTCGTAGGTGATGTCACCCATCGGACCGATGGTGGCGAAGTCCGTGGGGTTGATCAGCACCACCTTTTCGTTGCTGTAGCCGGATTCCTTGATCAGCTTCCGCGCGGCATCCAGGTCGCCCCGCTGCACCGGCATGTTCACCTGTGTGCCATAGGTCGAGCCACACGGGTATTGCGAGCGGCAGATGTTCCACAGGGACGGATCGTTGCCGGTGATCGCGCCCATGTAGTCTTCCTGGTTCACCGCCGTCAGGACGGCCCGCCGCAGCTTGACGTTGTTGAACGGCGGATGCAGGTGGTTGAAGCGCAGGCCGCCGAAATATCCGTGTGGATTGGACGGCGCCATGGCGATGTCCTTGTTCCCTTTCAGCAGGGGAACAAGATCGGCCTGCACCTGTTCATACCAGTCGACCTCTCCGGCCTGCAGCGCGGCGGCGGCGGTGGCGGCGTCCGGGATGATCTTCCATTCGATCCGCTCGAATTTCGCGACTTTGCCGCCCGAGGTCCAGTCCGGCGCCTCCTGCCGCGGCACGTAGCCGTCGTATTTCTGGTACGCGGCACTGTTGCCGGAGTTGTACTCGTCCATCAGGAACCGGTAGGGGCCGGAGCCGACGATTTCGGTGATGGACTTGAAGGGATCGGTCTGCGCCAGGCGTTCCGGCATCATGAAGGCGATCTGCGCATCGGACTTGGCGATGGCGTCGATCAGCAGCGGGAACGGTCGCTTCAAGGTGATCTTGATGGTGCGGTCGTCAGCGGTGCCCCAGCTGTCGACCACCTTTGCCACCGTCTGCCCGAACGTGTCCCGCTTGGACCAACGCGCAAGGCTGGCCGCGCAGTCCCTGGCCAACACCGGCGCCCCGTCATGGAACTTGAGGCCGTCGCGGAGCTTGATCAGATAGGTGCGCCCGTCATCCGAGACGGTGAAGCCTTCCGCCATCTGCGGCTTCGCCTGCTGCGCGGTATTCACCGCGAACAGCGTGTCCCACACCAGCCAGCCATGGTTCGCGGTGACGGCCGCCGTGGTAATGATCGGATCCAGGACGGTCAGGTTGGCCTGCGGTACGAACCGCAACACACGTGCATTGGCGGGCTGGGCGATGGCGAACCGAGGCAATGTCGCCGCTGCAAGGCCGGCGGCGCCGCCCTGGATGAATGAACGTCGCTTCATATCCTTGCTCCCAGCCGTATCGCTGCATTGCAGCATGTCGGGTTTCTTGTGGCACCGCAAGCGGTTGCCAGGTCGCGCATTGTATTCGAACAGGGCGGGGGCGCATTGCCCCCGCGCCTTACCCGGGTCCTACACCGCGGCACTCGGCAGCGCCTTCATGCGTTCGTACCACGCCACGATGTTGCGGTTGTCCTGATTGATCGGCTGCTTGACGTTTGCAAAGAAGTCCAGGAAGCAGAACAGCAGGATATCCGCCAGCGTCAGCCGGTCCCCACAGATGTATTTGCGCCCGGCGATCAGTCCGTCCAGCCAGGTCAGCTTCTCCTGTGCGGTCTTCTTCAGGTCGTCCGCCGCCTGCGGAATGCAGCGGATGCGGTCCTGGAACAGCTTGATGCCGTCGCTGAACCGGAAACCGTTGGCCATCGGCTCCACGATGTTCAGGTCGATGCGCCGCGTCCACATGCGGGTCTCCGCCCGCTCTTCCGGCGTCGATCCGATCAGCGTCTTGCCGGCCGGCCCGACCTCATCGAGGTATTCGCAGATGGC
>JBFXDK010000024.1:0-54110 GCA_050181195.1 Acetobacteraceae bacterium
CGGAGATCAGCCAGAATCTGCCTGACGGCGGATTCCAGTTCCAGCCCGGCAGCCTTCCGCCCGGGTCGAGCATCACGTTCTTCGGGGCAATCGGCGGCCTTGTGGTGAGCGACGCTGGCACAGCATCGTATTATCCGACGATCGCCGGCACGAATTACGTTGACGCATTGACTCTTAACACGGCGCTCGGCCGGCCCGACGAGGTGTCCAACGTCAGCGTTGCCCAAGGCCCCGTGTTCATCCATGGCTTTGCCGGAGACGACCTGATCTATGGCAGCAATGGGAAGGACAGGCTGTACGGCGATGACGGGAATGACACGCTCTACAGCTTCGCGTCCGCCGCGAACTCGGGTGGGGACGACGCCGAACAGGTCAGTGGCGGCGCCGGAGACGATTTTCTGTATGGCGGAGATAGCCTGGGAATCTTCGACGGCGGAGACGGCAACGACACGTTCGGCGTGATCGCCGGTCAGGGCGAGCTGGTGATGCAGGTGGAGATCGACCTCACCGCCGGCTACGCCGCCGAGAATCCCAATGGCGTCACGAATGGCCCCGCCCCGGTCGGCGACACGGCACCGTTCGACAGCAAACTGGTCAGAAACCAATACACCCTGACCAGCATTGAAAATGCCATCGGCGGTCCACTGAACGACTGGATCAAGGCTGCATCGGGATCGACCATCGAGGGCGGACCGGGCGCGGACTACCTCGACGCCAAGGCGGGCAATGTCACACTGAGCTACGCCTCCTCGTCCAGCGAGGTGGTGGTCGATCTCTACCCAGGCGGCTCGCAGACCAATCTTGGCGACGCCACCGGCGACGTGATCGGCTACAACGATGTCACCAATGTCGCCGCGCTGATCGGTTCGGCGAACGACGACACGCTCGGCGCATGGATCGAAGAGGGCAGCTTCACCTTTACCGGCAATGGCGGCTCAGATCTCTTCCAGATCCTGGGCTATACGCTGAACGACCAGCTTCCCATGTATTTCATCACGGATTTCACCCGTGAGGCCGGTGAGACCGACGTCATCGACCTCCGTCAGTTCGGCACACCCTCGTTCGATTACCTGACGATCAACGGCAACGTCATCGGTGTTTCGGCGGTCGCGGGCGGGATCATCGATGTCCAGATCACCCTGGAGAATTTCAGCCAGGCCATCACCCCGGATGACTTCCTCTTCGCCGGCGGCAGCGCGCCGGGGTCTGCAGCGCCTAGCGTCGACGGAAGCGATCCATCCGGTGGTGCCGATGTGGAGATCGACGAAAACGGCGGCGCTTGTTTCAGCCCGGACCACCGCTTCTGCCGTGGCGGCGGGCCCGGCGGCGCGTGGGACCATGCAGCCGGCCATTCGGGCAAGGATTGGTTCGCCGCCAACCCGGGTTGGCGCTGCGACGGCTGACCGGCCAAGACCGTGTGCCAGCCGCCTGACGAATTGACCGATGCGATGCGTAGCGGTCGGCTGGTAATCTCCTGAACCCACGCGCAGCCGCCATGCTTCGATCCCACGCGCAGCCGCCACGCTTCGATCCCACGCGCAGCCGCCACGCTTCGATCCCACGCGCAGCCGCCACGCTTCGATCCCACGCGCATCCCGGCCGGCCCGTCGGTCCCCGGTATAACGCTCCGCCGCATACTGCCCTGCGTGCCGTCCTGATACCCGGGCCGGGCACAACCGGAAGCGGCCATCGACGATAGCAGCCGAAGGCCGCCCGCAATCCCTGCAAGCGCGGTCCCGTTCTCAGCGGTCACGCACCCGAAGGACACGACATGGCAGTGCAATGCCGCGTTCCCATGGCGCGCGTGAGGCACTGCGAATTTCACGGAAAGGAAACGAACTGGGTCCGTGCGCCCCCTCTGCAGCGTTCGACCTGTCGCGTCCGATCCGAACACCAATGTGATTCGACGGGAATTACAATCGAACGTGATGATCCCCAAGAAAATCGCGCTGGCGGAAATGATCGCGCCAATATGGGGGCAAATAGGATGGCCACGAATATCGACGAAAACAACTTCAACGCGATATCCGTCAGTCCGGGTGGCAACTACACATACGAATTCTACTCGGCGCCCAGCCAGGACAGCTACAACCTCGATATCGGTACTCCGCCTCTATTCGTCGATGTCGGCTATTACTGGGTGTTCGCGCTGCCGACCACGACCTGGGACGAAAGCGACACCATCGTCGTGGGCCAGGGTGGCACCTACGAGGCCGGCGGCGGCAACGATACGCTCACCAGCAACCAGGGCACCGACGGCTCCGGCACCACCGGTGTCACGCGCTTCCTCGGTGGGCCGGGTGACGACACGATCGGCACGCCGCAGAACGCCGACGTCATCTATCAGATCGAGGCTTACGGCGGTTCCGGTAACGACACAATCTACGGCACCGACTACGGCGAAGCATTGTACGGCGACACCGCCGATGCCTTCACTCTGTATCCCACAATTCCTGATCCCTCCCTTGCGCCCTATGACAGCAGTGGGGACGGCAACGACGTCATCGTGGGATTCGGAGGCGCCGACACCATCGACGGCAACGGCGGCAACGACCAGTTGTTCGGCGGCAGCGGTGCCGACACGCTGGATGGCGGCAACGGCAACGACTTCCTGTATGGCGGACCGCGCGGCAACGGCGAGCTGGACCTGCTGACCGGCGGCAGCGGCAATGATGTGTTCCTGCTGAGCTACAGCCAGGAAGGCACCAATGGAGGCGCGGGGTTCTGGCCGCAGTTCTTCGTCAAGATGACGCAGGACATCGCCAGCAACGTCGCGAAGACGGCGCTTCAGGACGCCGTGAAATCGCTGACTTCGGGCTTCGTCGCCGCCGCGCTCGGCCCGATCGGCGGCGACCTCGCGGCGGCGTTCGTCAGCCTGGCGGAAAGCCTCATTGCCAGCAATACGCCGCAGAACACGCAGGACGCCATGGTGGTCACCGACTTCGACCCGCGCGCGGATGTGCTGATCCTGCCAATCAGCAACGCCGGCGGGCAGACGCTGACCCAGGAAGCCGTCGCTGCAAGCTCCGTTCCCGGCGGCAGCGGCAATGGATGGGTGATGCAGTTTTCCGCCGGCGGCACGCCTTACGCCTATGTCGAACTCAGCAGCGCTTTCCTGACCGACATGGGAATCACGGGCGACAGCGATGCCGCCAGGCAGACCATCGAAAACCTGTTCAACCTCAGCTCGTCGCTGGAGCAGGAAAACGGGTCGGTCGGCTTCTCCAACCTGATCCCCTCAACGGTCAGCCAGTACCTGCCGAACGGCGGGTTTCAGTTCCAGCCAGGCAACCTGCCGGCCGGCTCGAACGCGACCTTGTTCGGCGCGATCGGCGGGATGGTGTTGAGCAACAGCAAGCCGGACACGTTCCATCCCACGATGGCCGGCACGAACTATGTCGACGCGCTGACCATCAACGAACAGCTCGGCCGCCCCGGCGAGATCTCCAACGCCGCGGTCACCACGACCCCCGCCTTCATTCACGGGTTCGGCGGCGACGATCTGGTCTACGGCGGCAACGGACAGGACACGCTGTACGGCGATGACGGCAACGACACGCTTTACAGCTTCGCCACCAGCGGGAACAGCGGCGGGATCGACGACGAGCAGGTGTACGGCGGCGCCGGCAACGATATCCTCTACGGCGGCAACAGCGGGGGCGCTTTCGACGGCGGCGACGGCTACGACACGTTCGGCGTGGCGTTCGGGGAAGGCGAAACGGTCAGGCAGGTTGCGATCGACCTCGTCGACGGCGTGGCGGGCGAGAACCCGGCAACGGTCAGTCCGGGGCAGCCTGCTCCGGTCCAGGAGCCATTCGACCCCGCGTCAGTCGTCAATACGTATACCTTGACCAGCATCGAGAATGGCATCGGCGGCCCGCTGAACGACTGGATCAAGGCTACATCGGGTTCGACCATCGAGGGCGCGGCTGGTGCAGACTACCTCGACGCCAACGCGGGGAATGTCACGCTGAGCTATGCCTCGTCGAGCGCCGGCGTGGCCGTCCTGCTCTCTGCCACCAGCGCGCAGACCGTTGGCGGCGACTCCGAGGGCGACGTGATCGCTTATGACAGCATCAGCGATGTCGCCGGCCTCATCGGGTCGGCGAACAGCGACATTCTCGGCGCCGAAATCGACGACGGCACCTTCACCCTCACAGGCAACGGCGGTGTCGACATTTTCAAGATCCTCGGCCAACTCGAGACCGGCCACCTGCCAACCTACTTCATCAGCGATTTCGCCCAGGACGACAGGATCGACCTGAGTTCATTGGGGATCCCCTCGTTCGACTACCTGACGATCCTTGGCGTGAACATCGGCGTCTCGGCAGTGCCGAACGGGGTCGTCAATCTGGCGATCACGCTGCAGGATTTCGATCAGGCCATCACGGCGGCCGACTTCATATTCGCGTCCAGCGGCGCACCTGGCGCCGTGGATCCAGGCGACGGCGGCGTTCGCCCCCCCGGCGATGACGGGTCAGGAGGTGAAGGCGGCCAAGGCTTCCAGTCTGGCGGAGACGATCTTGGCAGCGGTTGTCGCTGGGCGGGCGGAGCCGGCGGCTCCACCTGGCATGGCACGCCGCCTGGGGGCGGCGGCTGGTCCACGCACGGCGCAGAGTGGCGATACGACGGCTGATCCCGCGCATGAGCCGCAGGCGCGCGATCCCGTGTCCAACCCGCCGGTCACCGCGGTTTCGCGCCGCCGACCGGCTCCCGCCACGGCGCCGCACCGGTCGGCGACATCGCCGGCCCGGTGCGGGTGGCCTGCCGTGACACACGACATCTTCGTCCCGTCGAAGGCACGGCGCACCCGGATGCCGTCGCGCGCCACCAGACGGACTGGCATGCACACCGGATTCGTCCTAATTCCGCTGTGCTGAGGACAAGGAGGGGGCGCCATGCGCGAGATCGGGCATTTCATCGGCGGACAATCGGTGGCAGGCACCAGCGGCCGGTTCGGCGACGTCTACAACCCGGCGTCGGGTGAGATCATCGCGCGGGTGAGCCTGGCGAGCGCGGCCGAAGTGAACAAGGTTGTGGCGACCGCCGCGGCGGCCTGGCCCAACTGGGCGAACACCCCGCCGCTGCGGCGCGCACGGGTGATGTTCAAGCTGAAGGAACTGCTGGAACGCGACCGCGCCGAAATCTCGGCCATCATCACCGAGCAGCACGGCAAGGTCCTGTCGGATGCCGATGGCGAGGTGCAGCGCGGGCTCGAGGTCGTGGAATTCGCCTGCGGCATCCCGCACCTGTTGAAGGGCGAGTTCACCGACATGGTCGGCACCGGGATCGATGCCTGGTCGATCCGCCAGCCGCTGGGCGTCGTCGCCGGCATCACCCCGTTCAACTTCCCGCTGATGGTGCCGCTGTGGATGGTGCCGGTGGCGCTGGCCTGCGGCAACTGCTTCATCCTGAAGCCGTCGGAGAAGGATCCCGGCCCGGCCCTGAAGCTCGCGGCCCTGCTCAAGGAAGCCGGCCTGCCGGATGGCGTGTTCAGCGTGGTGCAGGGCGCGCGCGAGGCGGTGGAGACCATCATCGCGCATCCGGACATCGCCGCGATCAGCTTCGTCGGGTCCACTGCGATCGCCGAGACGATCTACAAGGGCGGCACGTCGCACGGAAAGCGCGTGCAGGCCCTGGGCGGCGCGAAGAACCACCTGGTGGTGATGCCGGACGCGGACCTGGACGATGCGGTGGATGCGCTGATGGGCTCGGCCTATGGCGCGGCCGGGGAGCGCTGCATGGCGGTTTCGGTCGCCGTCGCGGTGGGATCGGCCGGCGACGCGCTGGTCGAGAAGCTGGCGCCGCGGGTGCGCTCGCTGAAGATCGCACCCGGCACCGACCCGGACGCCGAGATGGGGCCGCTGGTCACGAAAGAGCACCTGGAAAAGGTGCGCGGCTATGTCGACCTGGGCGTGAAGGAAGGCGCGAAGCTGGTGGTGGATGGCCGCGGCCTGAAGCTGCAGGGCTATGAGAACGGGTTCTTCCTGGGGGGATGCCTGTTCGACAACGTCACCGCCGACATGCGCATCTACAAGGAGGAGATTTTCGGCCCCGTCCTGTCCGTGGTGCGCGCGCCGGACGTCGCGACCGCGACGCGAATGATCAATGCGCATGAATACGGCAACGGCGTCGCGCTGTTCACCAGCGACGGCGGCGTGGCGCGGGACTTCACCCAGGCGATTCAGATCGGCATGGTCGGGATCAATGTGCCGATCCCGGTGCCGATGGCGTTCCATTCCTTCGGCGGCTGGAAGCACTCGCTGTTCGGCGATCACCACATCTATGGCCCGGAAGGCGTGCGCTTCTACACGCGCTACAAGGCGGTGACGCAGCGCTGGATGGGCGGCGCCCGCCGGGGCGCGGAGTTCGTGATGCCGACCCTGGGGCGGTAGGCTCCGGTTGGGCGGAACCGGCCGGCGGGGCAGTTGGCACCTCCCCGCCGGCGATGTCCGACGGGCGTTGCGGCGCGGCCCGCCCCGGCGGGATGAAAGCCACGGCACGAAAGCCCAGGGGGCACGCAAGTCCGGTCCGTGGCTTCAGCCGCTGGCAGCCGCCCCTCGAGCATGGTCACGGAGTGAGTGAAGCGTGGCCGGCGGTTTGTCACGACGCGCGCGCCAATCCCGGAACCGCTCCAGTTTCAGGTCGCTGGCAAAGGTGATCCGTGCGTAATGCACGGCCCAGGCGATCATGGCATCCGCTGCCTCGGGACCCAGCGCCGGATGGGGATCGTAAGCCGAGCGCAATTGCCTGGCGTGTTCCGCACAGGCGGCTCGCGCCGCCTCTGCCTCCGTCGTCAGCCCGTCATGCTCCCAGGCGAGAACATGCCAGAACGATGTCTCAACGGCGTCACGAAGCAGCGCCAGCGGATTGGGAAGCTCCGCCGATTCCGGCAGGGCGGGCGGCGCCCCCCGCCACGTCTCGTGGATCGTGCTCATGGGCGCATCATAATGGCCCCAGACGGACTTACTCCAGAGGTGATTGACCAACGGCTTCGAATGACAATCCATGCTGGCAACGGTGCCGTGCGGCCCGCCACCGGCAACCCGGTCCCGACCCAGCCACGGGCGTAACGTCACCGCCACCCTGGCGCTGGATCGCAACGCCGCTGCAACCTGTCCTGGGGGATACGGCCAGGGTGACAGGGATGGCGCGAATGCGGCTCCATTGGTCGGACATGCTGGGGCTGGCGGTTGGTTTCCTGCTGGGCGGGATCGCCTTGGCGGTCCTGCTGCCCGTCCTGACAGATGAAGCACCGCAAGCGGCGCCGCACACCACCCCCGGACCAACTGCAACGCCGGATACGCGGCGGCCGGGACATGCCGCCGAATCCGCTCCAACCGTCGTTACCCAAGGTGCCAAGCCACCAGCGCTGCCGAACGTCAACTACCCCACACCCCCGAAACCCGGCGCGGGTGTCAGCGGCACCGGGTTTTTCATTTCCTCCGACGGCAGCCTGCTCACGGCCGCCCATGTGGCCGGCGACTGCCGGCGCCGGCGCATTGTCTCCCGTGAGGTCCCGATCGGCGATGCGGACCTGATCGCCGTTGATGCCACGCTTGACCTGGCGCTGCTGCGCGCCGAACGGCGGCGGGCGCCTTGGGTCCTTCCGCTGGCGGCCCCTGGCCGCGACGGTGTCCCGGTGCGGGTGTTCGGCTATCCCGCCGAAGGCGACCCCATCATCCCGACCGAAACCACCGGCCGTATCAGGTCGGCGCCCGCCGGGGCCTATGCCGGCCTAATCCGCATCGAGGCAGCGGCCATCACCCAGGGCTTCAGCGGCGGTCCCGTGCTCGACGCTGCGAGCCAGGTCGTCGTTGGTCTGATCCAGGCGACCGTCCACCGCCCGCCTGGACGGCCGCCGTCAGGCGCCGTGCCGCAGCATGCCGCGATCGGCCCGGACCGGGACCGGATCGTCGCGTTCCTGCGCCGCGAGGCACCATGGCTGGACGTCGCGGCGGACACAGCCCGACTGCCGCCGGCCGGCTCTCCGGCGCGGGCGGTGGTGCACGTGCTGTGCATCCGGTGAACAGCACCCACCGCCGGCGGAAACGCCCCGGCCGTGCGGCGTCAGGCGAATGCCGCCCGGGCCTTCACGAGCCCGGGGCCAGAGGTCGGGGTCGCCGGATGGTGCGGCAGAGCCAGGCTACACGCCGTAAGGCAGATGGCGGACTGTATGGTCCACCACCTGCTTGACGCCCGGAATGTTCTCGGCTGCGACCACCACGGCCTGCACCTGGACCGGATCGTCCAGATAGCCCCACAGATGCACCACGCCGTCCTGCACGACGATGCTGCAGCGCGCGACCGCCGGCGCCCAGGACTTGCCGGAGAGTTCCCGATACAGCGCATCCTGGATCTGCCGGTCGTCCGCATTGTCACGCGCCGGCGCCCAATCCAGCCGGCTTGCCAGCGCGCGCAGGATGTTGCCGCGGCTGACGATCCCCACCAACCGCCCGTCCCGCACCACCGGCGCGCGCTTGATGCCGCGCGACTCCAGCAGCGACGCAACATCGGCAATGCTTGCATCCGCGTTGACGGTCACCGCCGGCCTGGTCATGATCTCCGAGGCCTTGCGCGCATGGCTGCGGATGTAGTCGGCCGCGCTCGCCGTCGACGTGCTGATGAACTCCAGCCAGCGGGAGCGCTTCGGTTCCGTGCCAATCTCCGCGCGCCGCAGCAGGTCGCCTTCCGACACGACGCCCAGAACCAGCCCGTCCTGAACCACCGGCACCGCGCTGATGTTGTTCCGGACGAGAAGTGTGACGATCTCCGAGATGTCGGCATCCGGACCAACGGTGACCACATCACGGGTCATGATGTCGGCAACGCGCATAACTACCTCCCAGGTCTGCCCATGCATTCGACGCCGCCATTACGCGTGCGGCATTGATTTCGGTCAACGCCGCACGCGCGGGCTGGAACTTCGTGCGCAAACGCAGGGGAGCCGCGTGCGGTTGAGGCAATCGCCCCTCCGGTTCAGCTTCCGGAGGGGCGATGGAGGTCACTCGACGAAGGCTTCCTCGCGCGCCCTGCGGATATTCGGCAGGACGATGATCGCCAGCAGGATGGCCGCCAGGATCAGGAACGTCAGGCTCAACGGCCGGTCGAAGAAAACCATCGCATCGCCGCGCGACAGCAGCATCGCACGCCGGAGATAGGTTTCCATCATCGGCCCCAGGATGAAGCCCAGCAGCATGGGCGCCGGCTCACAGTTCAACTTGACGAAGACATATCCCACCAGGCCGAAGAACGTGATCAGCAGCACTTCCTCTGCCGAGTTGTTGAGGCTGTAGACGCCAATGCAGCAGAAGAACAGGATCGCGATCGACAGCAGGCGATAGGGCACCGTCAGCATCTTCACCCACAGGCCCACCATCGGCAGGTTGAAGACGATCAGCATCAGGTTGCCGATCCACATCGACGCGATCATGCCCCAGAACAGGCCTGGCTTGTCGGTCATGACCTGCGGGCCGGGGATGATGCCGTGGATCATCATGCCGCCGACCATCATCGCCATCACCGCGTTGGACGGGATGCCCAGGGTCAGCATGGGAATGAAGGAAGTCTGTGCGGCCGCGTTGTTCGCCGACTCGGGGCCGGCGACACCCTCGATCGCGCCCTTGCCGAACCGGCTTGGGTCCTTGGCGAGCTTCTTCTCGATGGTATAGGACGCAAACGATCCCAGCACGCCGCCACCGCCCGGCAGCACGCCCAGGAAGCTGCCGATGATGGTGCCGCGGGCGATGGCCGGGGCCGAATCCCGCAGGTCCTTCCTGGTCGGCATCAGGCCGCTGACCTTGGAACTGACGAGTTCCCGCCGCTCGGGGCTGGTCAGGTTGTTCATGATCTCATTGATGCCGAACACGCCCATCGCGATCGGCACGAAATTGATGCCGTCGAACAGGATACCGATGCCGAACGTATAGCGCAGGTTGCCGGTATTGACGTCCGTGCCGACGATCCCCAGCAGAAGCCCCAGCAGGATCATGCCGATGGCCTTGATAACCGAGCCATGCGCCATGACGACTGCGGTGACCAGACCCAGGATCATCAGCGAACAGTAATCCGCCGGGCCGAACTGCTGCGCCAGCGCGACCAGGGGCGGCGCCGCGACAGCAATCAGCATGGTAGCGACGCAGCCGGCGAAGAACGATCCGATCGCCGCGATCGCCAGCGCCGCGCCGGCGCGGCCTTGACGGGCCATTTGGTAGCCGTCGAGACACGTCACCACCGACGAGCTCTCACCCGGCAGGTTCACCAGGATGGCCGTGGTCGACCCACCATATTGCGCGCCGTAGTAGATGCCGGCGAGCATGATCAGCGCGCCTTCCGGCGGCAGGTAGTAGGTGACGGGAAGCAGCAGCGCCATGGTGGCGACGGGGCCAAGGCCAGGCAGCACGCCAACGGCCGTGCCGATGATGGCCCCCATGAGGCACCAGAACAGGTTCTGGAGCGTGAACGCAACCCCGAAGCCCAGCGCGAGGTGGCCGCCAAGATCGCTCAGCTCCATGGGAACACCTTCAGCGGCATCTCAAGGCCCCAAATGAAGATCCCCACGCCCATCAGCAGCATGATCACGGTGAAGATCGCGAATTCCTTGTTGCTGTGACCGTCGCCGGCGAAGCGCGCGAGGATCATCATCACCAACATCGCGACCACAAGCCCCGCGGGTTCTATCAGGAAAGCGAACATGGCCGCCGCGAGCGGAATCAGGATGACCGGCCGCCACGCGATGGCGCCCATGGACGGACCGGTGGTCACCAGTCCCTTGATGAAGACGATCGCGCCGACCAGGACCAGGCCCCAGGACAGGATCATCGGAAAGACGCCGGTCCCCAGGCGCACAGGAGTCCCACGCGGGTAATCGGCGCCAACCCAGAGCGCGAAGGCCCCTATCCCCATGAACATCAGACCGGTCAGCAGGTCCTGGAGATTCTTCCCCAAGCCCGATCCCGGCTGCGGTGGTCCGCTGGCCATTTATCCCCCCTCTAGCGCCGGTTTGCGACGCTTGCCGAAAAAAGTTGTAGCAGCGACACTCTCTTAAGAACACTCAGCACGTGTCGTCCAGGGAGGTAATGTCATGCATCGGCCTGTTCGGTTCCTCGGATACGTTTTTTCGACGATCCTATGCGCCGCGATCATGGTTGCCGGATCCGCGATGGCCGAGAACTGGCCGACCAGACCCGTGAAACTGATCCTTCCCTATGCACCGGGTGGGGCCACGGATGTCATGGCACGCCCATGGGCGGAAAAACTTACACAGGCATTCGGACATCCGTTCGTCATCGACAACCGGGGCGGCGCGTCCGGCGCGATCGGCACCGAAGCCGCCGCGCGATCCACACCCGACGGCTATACTTTCCTGTTCACTCCCGGGGCGACGCTCACTGTCCTGCCGCAATTGCGCAAAGTCAACTATGATTCCAGGAAGGATTTCGTCCCGGTCGCGCGCGTCGGCGATCTCGTATGCGGCTTCGTGATCCTGCCCTCCCTCGGTATCAACTCGATCAAGGACCTGGTGGACTACGCGAAGAAGAACCCGGGCAAGCTCGCCTACGGTTCGGCTGGCCTCGGCACCTATTCGCAGATGCGAATCGAGATGCTGAAGGTCCGCGCCGGCATCGACATCCTGCATGTGCCGTATCGCGGCAGCGCCGACGCGCTGAACGATCTGCTCGCCGGCCATGTGCAGATCATGAACGAAATCAACGTGCTGCCGCATGTGCGAAGCGGCAAGCTGAAGCTTCTGAATATCAACTATTCCACCCGCCATCCCGATTTCCCGGACGTGCCGACGCTCGCCGAACAGGGCTACCCGGGTGCCGACGTGTCGATCCAGTACGCGCTGATGGCGCCGACCGGAACGCCGAAGGACATCATCGACATCCTGAACCGCAAGGTGGTGGAGATAGCGAAAACGCCCGAGATGATCGCGCGGATGCGGGAGATCAATGTCGTGGTGCCCGTGCAGACGCCCGAGGAAATGGCGGTGACACAGGAGCAGGAGACGGTCACCAACGGCAAGCTGATCGCCGAAGCGAAGATCTCCATCAACTGAGCAAATCGGGGGTGGCCGCGGGGTGACATCACGCCCCGGCCGGACATCGGGCGGTCTATGCCCGCGACCGCTCCTCGGCCCGCAGCAGGGACAGGACATCGCCGCCATAGCGGTGCAGCTTCGAGGCCCCGACACCCTTGATCTGGCCGAGTTCCTCCAGCGTCGCCGGCCGGACCGCAGCGATTTCCCGCAGCACAGTGTCATGGAAGATCAGGTAGGGCGGGATCGACTGCAGCTTGGCCTCACCCGCCCGCCAGGCGCGCAGGATGTCGAACAGCGCCTGCGATTCCGGGGTCTTGGCATCGGCCGCCGCGGCCGCTTCCTGGCGTGCGGGGCGTCGCACCGACCGCGCGAGCGCCGGATCGTCCTGGCGCAGGATCACCCGCGCCTGGCCACGCAGGATCGGGCGGGCCTCCTCCTGGTTCAGGAACAGCCCGCCATGGCCGGCCGTGTCCACGTCCAGCGCGCGGATGGCGATCAACTGACGCATCAGGCTGCGCCAGTATTGCGCGGATCGCTGCGCGCCGACCCCGAACGTCGGCAATTTCTCGTGCCCGTGGCGCAGCACCGCATCGGTCTTCTCGCCGCGCAGCACGGCGATGACGTGCAGCATCCCGAAGATCTGGCCTGTCCGGTAGACGGCCGACAGCGCCTTCTGCGCATCCACGGTGGCATCCGCGGTCACCGGCGGCTGGTCGCAGTTGTCGCAGTATCCACAATCCTGCGCCATCGACTCGCCGAAGCACGCCAGCAGGGCGCGGGTGCGGCAGGTCACCGCCTCGGTCAGCGCGACCATCTCCTCCAGCTTCACGCGCATCACCCGGATCTGCGCCTCCGGCGCTGCCGACTGCGCCAGCCAATGACGAGCCTGCGCCACATCCTGCCCGCCAAACAGCAACATTGTATCGGCCGGATCACCATCACGCCCCGCTCGGCCGATCTGCTGGTAATACGCCTCGGGGCTGTCCGGCATGTCCAGGTGGACGACGAACCGCACGTCCGGCCGGTCGATGCCCATGCCAAACGCAATCGTCGCGACCACCACCAAAGGCTCCCCGGATCGGAACCGGTTCAACGCCTCACGCTTGGCACGCGGATCAAGACCAGCGTGGAAGGCGACCGACGGATAACCCTTCTCCACCAGCCTGGCTGCCACCCGCTCGGTTTTCGCCCTGCTGCCGCAGTAGACGATGCC
Organism: Acetobacteraceae bacterium; assembly: GCA_050181195.1. Taxonomy (GTDB): domain Bacteria; phylum Pseudomonadota; class Alphaproteobacteria; order Acetobacterales; family Acetobacteraceae; genus Rhodopila. The sequence continues at coordinate 13,257 of JBFXDK010000024.1, forward strand.
GCACTCGCCCTGGTGCCCGGCCAGGAAGGCCAGCAACTGCTGCGTCTCTCCGATCTTGGGCGAGGCCGCCAGATGCAGGTTGGGGCGCAGGAAGCTCGACAGGAACACCCGCGCGTCCTGCATCCGCAGCGCGGCCAGGATGTCGTTGCGGGTGCGGACATCGGCGGTGGCGGTCAGGGCGATCCGCGGCACCCCGGGAAACAGGTCGGGCAGACGGGCGAGTTCGCGGAACTCGGGCCGGAATTCATGGCCCCACTGCGACACGCAATGTGCTTCATCGATCGCAATCAAAGCGAGGGGCACACGCGACAACCGGTCCAGCGTGCCATTGCCCAGAAGCCGTTCCGGCGAGACATACAGCAGGTCGAGTTGCTGCTCGATCAGGTCGCGCGTGACCGACCTGGCCTCGGCCGGATCGAGTTCGGAATGCAGCGCGCCGGCATTGACGCCCAACTGCCGCAGCGCGGCAACCTGGTCATCCATCAGCGCGATCAGGGGGGATACGATGACCGCGGTCCCCGGGCGATGCAGCGCCGGCACCTGATAGCAGATGCTCTTGCCGCCGCCGGTCGGCATCAGCACCAGGGCGTCGCCGCCCTGGACCACATGATGCACCACGGCTTCCTGCTCACCACGGAACGCGGGGTAGCCGAAGATGCTCTGAAGCACGCCAAGCGGGTCGCCGCCGGCGCGCATCGGTGACAGAAGGTGCGGATCAGCGATGATGGAAACTGATCTCCACTCGGCGGGCTTCCTGCGACGAAATGGCGAACTCGACCGCTCCCTTGCCGCTCAGGACCAGGCGGGACGGCGCCACGCCGGCATCGGCCAGCAGATCCACGACGCGCTGGGCGCGCAGTTCGGACAGGAGGATATTCGCCTTCCGCGACCCGGTCGGGTCCGCGAAGCCGACGATGCGCAGGGTCCCGGACCTGGTCTGCGCCATGCTGGCGACTTCCTTGATGATACCCTCGGCGGGACCGTCGACGGCCGCAGACCATTCCTGGAAATAGACAATGTATTTCCGTGCGGGCTCTTCGGCCCGGGCCACGGAGACGGTGGCAGTGATCAGCAGCAGCAGGGCCACGACGCGACGCATACCCGATTCCCCTTGATTGGTGGCGCGGAGATTACCGCTCCCCGCCGTCACATGCCATCGAACCATTGTCCGGTCAGCCCGCCGCGGCAACGGCCTTGCCGCCCGACAGACGATAGATGCGGTCCAGCCGCTCGACGCCGGTCAGCCGATGCGCGATCAGCAGGATGCTGCGCCCGTCCGCGACATCATTCAGCGTGGTGAAGAACGCCCGCTCGGTTTCGGCATCAAGCCCGGCGCAGGGTTCATCAAGAATCAGGATGGCGGCCGGGGACAGCAGCGCCCGCGCCAGGGCAAGCCGGCGTGCCTGCCCGCCCGAGAACCGGGCACCGCCCTCACCCACCCAGGTATCCAGCCCGTCGGGCAGCGCGCGCACCACTTCGCCGACCTGCGCCGCATCGAGTGCGGCCCACAGCGCGGCATCGTCGGCGTCCGGACGCGCCAGCAGAAGGTTGGCGCGGATCGTGTCGTCGAACAGGTGGGTCGACTGGCTCAGCCAGCCGATTCGCTCGCGCACCACCGAAGCGGGCAGCATCGCGAGGTCCCGCCCACCCAGCAGCACGCGTCCCTGCTGCGGTTGAAGGACCTTCAGCGCCAGCGCCGCCAGCGTGGACTTGCCCGCCCCGGACGGCCCCAGCAGCGCGACACGCGCACCCTGCGGCACCTCCAGCGTCATTCCGTCGAACACGTCGGGCCGATCCGGCTGCCAGCGGACATGAACGCCCTCGAAGCGCAGGAGATTGCCGGCGGGCGGTTCGGCCGGCTGCGCAGGTTCGGTGACGGCCGGTGCGGCATCGGCGACATCCAGCACCCGTCGTGCCGCGGCGGCGGCATGACCGGCAAGCACGCCCGCCCGGGGCAGGCCAGCCACGACTTCGAACGCCGCAATGACCAGGAATGCAACGGTGATGGTCGCCACCGCGTGGCCGTTGCCGCTCAGCAACACGGCCAGCACCGCCGCCTGGCCGCAAAGGAAGGCGCCGGCGCCGGCGAGCGCGCCACGGGTCGCGATGCCGTGCTGCGCCGCCAGCAGCGCCGATTCCCGCGCCTGGACGGCGGCGAGCATGCGGCCCTCGGCCGCGAAGGCCCGGACTTCGCGCAATCCAGTCAGCGCGTCCAGCGTGGCGACGCGGAGACCACCGGCGGCCTCGGCCAGATGCCGGCCGGCCTGCCTTGCGGCGATGGACGTCCACCACGGCAACAGGAAAGCCGCGACCGCGAACAGCAGACCCACGATGATCGCGAGCCATGGGGAGGACAGCAATCCGGTCAGCAGCAGAAGTGCGGGCAGCAGCAGCACCGCGCCCGCCAACGGCAGAAGAATGCGCAGATAGAGACCATCCAGGGCCTCGATGTCGCCGACCAGGCGCGCAAGCATGTCGCCCGCCTGGCGAAAGCCAAGGCCGCCGGCGGAGCGTTCGGCAAGCCGGCGGAAGAACCAGACGCGCAGATCGGCCAGCGCGCGGAAGGTCGCGGCATGCGCCACCAGCCGTTCCAGGTAGCGCAGCACGACCCGGCCGACGCCCAGGTAACGCAGCACCGGGACGCCCACCAGGACGCCGGTTGCGATCGACATCGCCACGGACCCGCCGGCGACGGTCATCAGCGCCACGGCCGTCGCGAGCGCCGCGAGGGAAACCAGCCCCCCGGCCAGCAGCCAGCCCAGCCGGCTGCGCCACAGGCCCAGGATACGCCGAAGGTCGACCATGCTACGCCACGCCTCGTGCCAGTTGAGCCTGCCCCGCCCGCAAATCGAGCCGCCGGCCGCCGAAGCTGTGCGCCGCGGCGGCGTGGCTTGCCAGGATGACCGTGCGGCCCAGCGCGAGGCGGCCCAGGGAATCGAGGACCTCGACTTCGGTCGCGGGATCCAGATGTGCCGTCGGCTCATCCAGCAGCAGCAAAGGCGCGTTCTTGAGGAAGGCACGCGCGATCGCCACGCGCTGGGCCTGCCCGCCGGACAGACCATACCCGCCCTCGCCGATCACCGTGTCCAAACCGGCCGGAAGCGTCGCCGTGAAACGATCGACCCGCGCCGAACGCGCCGCCTCCTCGATCTCGGCGTCGGTCGCTTCGGGGCGGGCGAAGCGGATGTTCTCGCGAATCGTGCCGGCGAACAGTACCGGGCGCTGGCCGATCCAGGCAGTGAGACGCGAGAGCGCCTGCGGCACCAGATCGGTGATGTCGGCGCCGTTGATCGTCACCCGGCCGCTGTCGGGACGCACGAAACCCAGGAGGATTTCCAGCACCGAGGATTTCCCGGCGCCGGACGGTCCGGCCAGGATCAGGGTCTCGCCCGCCGGAACGCGGAACGACAGACCGTCCAGCGCCGGCCCGCGCGACGGATCCCAGGTCAGGCGGACATTCTCAAACGCCACCGTCACCCCTTGGGCCGCGACGGTGCGCACGGCGCGAGGCGGCACCGGCTCGGGCAGAGGCGGAATATCCAGCATGGCCTCGGCTGCCCCTGTCGCATGCAGCCGGTCCTGATAGGCGGCAGCGAAGCCGCGCAACGGGGCGAAGAATTCCGGCACCATCAGCAGGACGAACAGCGCCTTGTCCGGCTGCGCCAGCGGTCCCTGCAACCCCATGCCGGCGAACCGCAGGGCGACCACGACCAGGGCGAGCGCGGCAGCGAGATCGAGCGCCGCCGACGACAGGAACGCGACCCGCAGCACGCGCATCGTGCGCATCCGCAATTCGTCCGCGGCGGCGGCGAGTGCGCGCGCCTCGTCCGCCACGCGCCCATACATGACGATGGTCGTGATGCCGCGCACCCGGTCGAGAAACCTTGCCTGCAGCCGAGCGAGGGCCATGAACTGGTTGCGCGAGGCCACGGCGGCGCCGATTCCGGCCGCCCCCATGGCAAGCGGCACCAACAGGCCGCACCCCAGCAGGACAAGCGCCGACCAGCCATCGACAAACGCGACGACGAGCAGCACGAGCGCCGGTCCGCCGATCGCCAGCATCGCCGCCGGCAGCCAGCGGGAGAACAGGCCGTCCAGCGCCTCGATCCGGTCAACGACGATGCTGGTCAGGTCGCCGGAGTGCCGGGCGCGCAGCATCGCCGGGCCCGCGGCCAGCAGCCGCGTCAGCGTATCGGTCCGCAGGCGCCGGCGCGCCCCGGCGCCTGCGGTGAATGCCGCCCGCTCGACCGCATAGTTGATCCCCGCCCGCAGCAGGGCCAGAAGCACGAACCCGACCAGCGGGAGGGCGGTCTTCTCCCCGGGGGTGCCGACCAGCAGGGCGGCCAGCACCCAGGCCACGCAGAACGCCTGCCCGATCGCCATCCCGATCGAGGTCAGGGAAAGCGCCACCACGGGACGGGCTGCACGCCAGCCCCGCCGTTGCTCCCCGGCTATCCAGGCCCGCGCCGCCGCCTTCACTTTTTCCGTGTTCGCCATGAGATGCCCGATTAGCCCAGGGAAAAACGCCTGCCCAGGGGTGATCGCAAACGGGCGTGTCGGTCATGCCGCCAGTGTTGCCAAGGCAGCGCGCAGGTCCGGAATCCCAAGGCCGGTTTCCGCGCTCGTGACCACCACATCCGGATGCGCCGCCGGGCGCGCCCGGGCCAGTGCCTCAACCTCGCGCCGCTTGCGTGCCAGCGCCGGCGACTTCACGTCGTCGGCCTTGGTCAGAACAAGCTGGAAGGTGACGGCGGCGCGGTCCAGCAGGTCCATGGCGTCATGATCGCTCTGCTTCAGCTCGATGCGCGAATCCATCAGCAGCATCACGCGCCGCAGCGTCGGGCGTCCGCGCAGATAGTCGAACATCATGCCCTGCCAGTCCGCCTTGATGTCACGCGAGGCACGGGCATAGCCGTATCCGGGCATGTCGACGAGCGTGAGGCGCCCGCCGAGGTCGAAGAAATTCAACTGCCGGGTCCGGCCCGGTTCGGACGACGTGCGTGCCAGCGCCCGCCTTCCGGTCAGTGCGTTCAGCAGCGACGACTTGCCCACGTTCGACCGGCCGGCGAACGCGATTTCCGGCCCCTCGGGCGGCGGCACCTGGTCCAGGCGCTGGGCGCCGAAGAAGAAGCGGCATTCGGCGGCGAACAGTCGCCGGCCGGCCTCCAGAGCCGCTGCTTCCTCCTCGGTCAGGCCTTCGATTGTGCCGGGCTGCCGAGTTGGGTCTGGCGCATGATCAGCCATTGTTGTCCGATCGAGAGCAGGTTGTTCCAGCTCCAGTAGATCACGAGCCCGGCGGGGAAGCCGGCCAGCATGAATGTGAAGATGATCGGCATGAACTGGAACAGCTTCGCCTGCACCGGGTCGGGCGGCGGCGGGTTCAGTTTCTGCTGCAGGAACATGGTCACGCCCATGATCAGCGGCCAGGCACCCAGGTGCAGGAAATGGCCGAAGACCGGGACGACGGTGGGATCGAACGGCAGCAGGCCGAACAGGTTGAACACATTGGTCGGATCGACCTGCGAGAGATCCCTGATCCAGCCGAAGAACGGCGCCTGCCGCATCTCGATCGTGACGAACAGCACCTTGTATAGCGCGAAGAACACGGGAATCTGCACCAGGATGGGCAGGCAGCCCGAGGCGGGATTGACCTTCTCCGCCCGGTACATCGCCATCATCTCCTGCTGCATCCGCTGCGGGTCGTCCTTGTACCGCTCCCGCAGCGCGGTCATCTTCGGTGCCAGGAGCTTCATCTTGCTCATGGAGCGATAGGAGTAGTTCGCCAGCGGGAAGAACGCCGCCTTCACGATGACAGTGAACACCAGGATTGCCACGCCGAAATTGCCCAGCAGGCGATACAGGTAATCGAGCGCGAAAAAGATCGGCTTCGTCAGGAAATAGAACCAGCCGAAGTCCACCGCCTTGTCGAAGCTGGGGATATGGTACTGTTCCTGGTAGCGGTCGAGCAGGTGCACCAGCTTGGCACCAGCGAACAGGTGCGATGCCACGCTCATCTCGCCGCCAGGCGCGACGCTGCGTGCGTCCTGCGTGACGTAGTCGACCTGGTAATGCTCCCCGTTCTCGCTGGTTTGTCGGAAATAGACCCGTGTCGGCATCGACTGGTCCGGGATCAGCGCGGTCAACCAGTACTTGTCGGTGATCCCGATCCACCCGCCGGTGGCCGCGGCCTCATAGGCGATGCCCTGCTTCTTCTCCGCGTCGCTCTTGGCCGCATCGTAGGTGACTTCATGCAGCTTGCCGTCGACGACACCCAGCAAGCCCTCGAACAGGATGTAGTAGCCGAGAACGTGGGGCTTGTAGTCGCGGCGCACCCGCGCCCAGGGGAACAGCTTCACCTCCTCCCCGGTCGCGTTCTGGACGGTCTGGCGGACGTCGAACATGTAGTTGGCGTCGATCGACAACTCGATCAGGAATGTCAGGCCGGCGCCGTTGTTCCACGACAGGGTCACCGGACTGTCGGGGCCAAGGCTGGTTCCAGATGCCGACCAGAGCGTGTCGCTGTCCGGCAGCTTGATCTGAGACCCCTGCGGCGCGGTCCAGCCATACTGCACGTAATAGGGCTGTGGCTCCGACCGCGGCTCCAGCAGGCGCACATAGGGCGATGTCGGATCCAGGGTCTCGCGGTAGTCCAGCAGAACCAGATCGTCGATGCGCGCGCCCAGCAGGCTGATCGATCCCCGCACGCTGGGCGCATTGATCTGCACGCGCGGAACTTCCTTCGGCACCACACTGGACGGCGCGGTCGCGGTTGCCGTGGCGGCGCCCGTTCCAGGAGATCCGGTCGCCGGCGTGGCCGGGCTCGTCCGCTCCGCCGTCTGCTCGCTCAGGGGCGGCCCCGGAGGTGGCGGCTTCGCCAGGTGCGGCGCGATCAGCATCTGGAAACCGATCATGATCGCGAGCGAAAGCGAAATCGCCAGGAAGAGCCGCTTCTGGTCCATCAATGCTCCATCTGGCCGTCAGGCGTCCGGACGCCGCGGTCCGGGACAAGGTCGATGCCGCCTTCATGCCAAGGGTTGCAGCGCAGGATACGTCGGGCTGTCAGGCCGCCGCCCCGGATCGCGCCATGCTTCTGGAATGCCTCGATCGCATATTCGCTGCAGGTCGGCCAGAACCGGCAGTTCGCGCCGATGAACGGCCGCAGCGTCCACTGATAAGTCCGGACGGCCGCCACGGCGATCTGCGCGGGCACGCTCATGTGACTCCGGTCCTCTTGAACGCGCGCCTCAGGTCATCCTTCAGAAGCGCGAACGGCCGACCCCTGGTGCCGTCGCGCCCGATCAGCACCAGATCGAACCCGGCAGCCGGCTCCTCGCGCAACAGCAGCCGCGCGGCTTCCTGTAGGCGACGGCGGGTCCGGTTCCGGACAACGGCGTTGCCGACCTTCTTCGTCACGGTAAACCCCAGGCGCACTGGCGCCTCATCGTGGCGCGCAAGTGCCTGCAACACCAATCCCGGCGTCGGTGCCTTGCGCCCCTTCGCTGCGGCCCGCAGGAATTCGGCACGCTTCTTCAATCGCATGGGCGGATGGTCTACGACCACCGTCCGGCGTTCATCAGCTGGCATGCTCGCCACACCAGCGTCCAGGACCGGTATCAGGCCGACAGGCGCTTGCGGCCCTTGGCGCGACGGTTCGACAGCACCTTCCGGCCGCCGACGGTGGCCATGCGGGCGCGAAACCCGTGCCGGCGCTTGCGGACCAGCTTCGACGGTTGATAGGTGCGCTTCACAACTCTTCTCCGAGACTCCTGGGGTTCCCGCGCGAAAACGGGTGCGGGCCCGCCGGGCGGGGCAGGCCGTCGCAGGCGCCGGCTTATAGGGGGGCGTACCTGACCCGTCAACGCCGATCCCGACACGCCGATCCCGACACCGATCCCGCACCCTTCACAGAAAGGGCGTTGACGGGTCAGGGGGAATGACACGCCCCGTGGAAATCGGCATGGTTCATCCATGCAGCGCCTCCGCCGCTTTCTGCCGCTGCTGATCCTGGCGGCCGCGATCGGCGCGATCTGGGTCAGTGGCATCGCCGATGAACTGAGCTGGGCAACGCTCGCACGCGAACAGGCCCGTCTGCAGGACTGGGTCGACGAATATGGTCTTCTGGCCGCCACCGCCTACGTTGCCATCTACGTCGCGGTCGTGGCGCTGTCGCTGCCGCAGGCCTCGGTCATGACCATCGCGGGCGGGCTGTTGTTCGGCACGCTCCTCGGCGGCGCGCTGGCCGTGATCGGCGCCACGATCGGTGCGATCATCCTGTTCCTGATCGCCCGCTCCGCGTTCGGCGAGACGCTGGCCTCCCGCGGCGGCCGTTTCCTGCAGACCGTGCGGGACGGGCTGCAACGCGACGGATTTTCCTACCTGCTGGCGATCCGCCTTATCCCTGCCTTCCCGTTCTGGCTTGTCAACCTGGCCGCCGCGCTGGGTGGAATGCGCCTGACGCCCTACGCCGCGGCGACGCTGATCGGCGTCGCGCCGGCCACCTTCATCTTGGCATCGGTGGGCGCGGGCATCGGCACGGTGCTGGCCGTCGGGCAGACGCCAGACCTGTCGGTAATCTTCTCGCTGCCTGTGCTGGGGCCGCTGGTCGCGCTTGCGCTGCTGTCCCTGCTGCCGGTTGCCTGGCGCAAATGGAAGAACGCCGATGCCTGATTTCGATCTCGCCGTCATCGGGGCGGGTGCCGCCGGGCTTTCCGTCACCGCGGGCGCCGCGCAACTCGGCGCCCGGGTCGCGCTGATCGAGCGTGACCGGATGGGCGGAGATTGCCTGAACGCCGGATGCGTGCCCAGCAAGGCGCTGCTGGCGGCCTCGCATGCGGCCCGGTCGGCCCGCAACGCGGGAAAATACGGCATCCACCTGCCTCAACCCGCGATCGACTGGGCCGCCGTTTTTGCCCATGTCCACGGCGTGATCGCCGACATCGCGCCGACCGACTCCGAGGCGCGCTATCGCGCCCTTGGCGCAACTGTCCTGCGCGGCGAGGCGCGCTTCACCGGCCCCGACGCGCTGTCGGTGGATGGGACGCCGATCACGGCACGCCGGATCGTGATCGCCGCCGGCAGCCGAGCGGCGGTGCCGCCTGTCGAGGGGCTGGAGCAGGCGGGGTTCCTGACCAATGCCACCCTGTTCGACCTGACCGAGCAGCCGGAGCACCTGCTGATCCTGGGTGGCGGACCGATCGGGCTGGAAATGGCGGACGCCTTCGCCGGGCTGGGCAGCCGGGTCACGGTCATCGAGCGGACCGGAATCGCCGGGCGCGAGGACCCGGAACTCGTTTCCGCCCTGCGACGCCTCCTGCTCGGCCGCGGCATCACGATCATCGAAGGAACCGGCGCGGCGTCGGTCGAGCCTGGTCCGGTGCTGGTGCTGGCGGACGGACGACGCATTGCCGGCAGCCATCTGCTGGTCGCCACAGGCCGGGTGCCGAACCTGGAGTCGCTGGACCTGGCGGCGGGCGGCGTCAGCACCACCCGGGCCGGCATCGCGACCGACCGTGGCCTGCGCAGCGTGAGCAACCGGCGCGTGTTCGCGGTGGGCGACATAGCCGACCCGGCCGGCATCGGGCCGCGTGCCTTCACCCATGTCGGTCTCTACCATGCGGGGATCGTGATCCGCCGCGCGCTGTTCCACCTGCCGGCGCGGATCGACTACGCCGCCCTGCCGCGGGTGACCTACACCGATCCGGAACTGGCGCAGGTCGGACTTACGGAAGCCGAGGCGCGGGCAGCTGGGCACAGCGTGTCGGTCCTGCGCTGGCCGCTTGCCGAGAATGACCGCGCCACGGCCGAACGGGACACGGTGGGGCTGGCGAAGCTGGTGGTCGCGCGCGGGCGGGTGATCGGCGCCGGCATCCTGGCGGCGCATGCCGGCGAGATGATCGGCCAATGGACCCTGGCCATCGCACAGCGCACGCCGCTCTCGGCGCTCGCCGGCCTGATCGCCCCCTATCCGACGCGAGCGGAGGCGGGGAAACGCGCGGCCGGTAGCTACTATATGGAGAAATTATTCTCCAACCGGACAAAGTCCCTCGTCCGCCTGCTGCGCTGGCTGCCATAGGACGATATGGTCCGCCGCGGGGTCAGCGGCTGACCCGGCGGCCAGCGGGCGGCCAGGTTCGATCATGGCCAAAGGATCCCGGGCGGTGTCAGCCCGGCCCGGCCCACCGTCATTCTGCCGCGGGCTAGCACGGTCGACACGCAGATTCGCGAACGAATGCGCCATGCCGGCACCGCTGCCCTCGGCATCGATGGCAGCCGCCTCCGCGTCCAGGTCATCCGCGAGTTCCAGCAGCAGCGCGGAGAGATGGGCATCCTCCCCCGTCCGGGATAATGCCCGCGCTTCCGCGGCCCGCCTCCTGAAGTGTTCAGCGCTCACGAGTCGTCTCCATTGCTTCATCACAATATCGTCGATTACGTTGTTGTGACGCTCACAACGACGAGAGGGCGCGATCGACCGCGCCGATTTTGCTGCCGGGGTGGCGCGGCGGTCACAGGCGGCCTATAGCCGTTCCATCCGTGCCACCACGACAGGCGACCGCCATGGCCATCACCGCCGCAAGCTGGGATCCCGCGCAATATCTCCGCTTTTCCAATGAACGGCTGCGCCCGGCGCTGGACCTGCTCGCCCAGGTACCGCTGTCCGCGCCCGGCCATGTCGTCGACCTCGGCTGCGGCGCGGGCAACGTCACGGCGATCCTGCGCCAGCGCTTCCCGAACGCCGCGGTGACCGGCGTCGACGGATCCGAGGACATGCTGGCCAAGGCGCGGGGCGCGGCCCCGTCCTGCCGCTTCATCCAGGCGGACTTCGCGACCTGGACGCCAGAGACGCCGCCGGACCTGATCTACTCGAATGCCGCGCTGCATTGGGCGAGCGGACACGAGACGCTGTTTCCCCGGCTGATGTCCCTGCTCGCCCCGGGCGGCATCCTGGCCGTGCAGATGCCGGCAATGCACGACGAGCCGCTGCGCCGCCTGCAGAACGAGGTCGCTGCGGTCGGCCCGTGGGCGCCGATCCTGGCCGATGCCGGATTCGCGCGCGGATTGCTGCCGACCGGCGCCTATTACGACCTGCTCCGGCCGCTGACGGCCGCGCTGGACATGTGGGAGACGATCTACCTGCATGTGCTGACCGGCGAGAACGCCGTCACTGAATGGGCGGCGGGCAGCAGCCTGCGTCCCTTCCTGGACAAGTTGCCGGACGGGCTGCGCGAACAGTATCGCGCCGCCTACTCCGAGGCATTGAAGCCGCATTACCCGCGGCGGGCGGACGGTTCGACGCTGCTGCCATTCCGGCGGCTGTTCTTCATCGCGGGCAAACCCGCATAGCGCGTTCTCGATGCGCGCAAACCCGCTCGGCGCGTTCTCAATCCCGGGCCTCGGCCAGACGTGTCAGGCGGTGCCTGCCGGTCAGAACAGCTTGTCCTTGGCGGTGTACTGCACGACCACGTCGGTGGGTTCGGCCAGGTTCAGCATCGCCCGGGTCCGCTCATCCAGCGTATCCAGGTTGAGCTGGCTCGCACGCAGCCCCATGACCCGGCGTTCCCAAGCTTCCCGCTCCCGACGAGCCGCGTCGTTGTCATCCTGCACCTGGCGCAGCAGTTGCTGACGTTCCGCATGCGCGACCAGGCCGCGATTGCCCTGGGTCACACTCCAGACAAAGTAGCCGGTGATCGCGAGGAAGACGACCGGCGCAACGACCGCCCTCAATCGTCGTTTGATGTCGAATGCGAACGCCATCACGCGGCCCCACAATGTTCGCCGCTACTATAGCGGGAAATCACGGGCAGGTGAATCGCTTCCTGCTACGGCAACGGAAAAGCCCCGGTTTTGCCGAACTCTTGCCACGGACGGTCGCGATATGATGGCCGACGGCGGGTTCGTTCCGCCGGGAGGAGAGTCAGATGCGAGCACGATCCCTGATACTGGCCGCTCTTGGCACCGCCTTAATCCTGGGAGCCGCGGCGCCCGCGCACGCCGATCGCGACGGCTGGCGCCGGCACGGGTGGCGGGACCATGGCTGGCATCGTCCCCACTATCAACCGCGGCCGCGCTATTACGCGCCGCCGGTCGTGGTGGCGCCGCCGCCGGTCTATCGCTACTACGCGCCGCCGCCGGTGTATTACGCCAATCCCTACTACGCCAACCCAGGCATCACCTTCGGCTTCACCTTCCGCTGACCCGGCAAGGCCACGCAGGGCGGGACGCTGCCTGCCCTCGTTGACAGAAGCGGCCACGCTTGCGCATCGTCCGGCCACGCCAACAGGGAACGGCCGGAGTATGAGCGAGCACAGTCTGCAGCGACCGATCGAGGATTTGTGGGAGCGGCGGGACACGCTGAGCTCCTCCACCAGGGGAGAGGCCCGCGACGCGGTCGAAGCCGCGCTGGAGGCCATGGACAATGGCTCCGCGCGCGTTGCCGAAAAGACGCGCGGTGAGTGGCAGGTGCATCAGTGGCTGAAGAAGGCCGTGCTGATGTCGTTCCGGCTCTATGATTCCTCGCCGATGGAAGGTCCCGGCGGCGCCCCGGTCTGGGACAAGGTGCCGATGAAGTTCGCCGGCTGGGGTGAGAACCGCTTCAAGGAAGCCGGCATCCGCGCGGTCCCGGGCGCCGTCGTCCGCCGTTCGGCCTATGTGGCCCCGGGCGCCGTGCTGATGCCCAGTTTCGTCAACCTGGGCGCCCGCGTCGGCCGCAATACCATGGTCGATACCTGGGCCACGGTGGGAAGCTGCGCGCAGATCGGTGAGAACTGCCACCTCTCGGGCGGTGTCGGTATCGGCGGCGTGCTGGAACCACTGCAGGCCAATCCCGTGATCATCGAGGACGACTGCTTCATCGGAGCCCGCTCCGAAGTGGCCGAGGGCGTGATCGTGGAACAGGGTGCGGTGCTGTCGATGGGTGTGTTCATCGGCGCGTCGACGAAGATCGTCGACCGCAACACCGGTGAAATCCATGTCGGCCGCGTGCCCGCCTACTCGGTCGTGGTGCCCGGCTCGCTGCCCGGCAGGCCGCTGCCCGACGGCTCGCCCGGCCCGTCGCTCTATTGCGCCGTCATCGTCAAGACGGTCGATGCGCAGACCCGCGCCAAGACGTCGATCAACGAATTGCTGCGCGATTGACCGACCTGACCGACCCGCTGGGCCTTGCCCAGGCGTTGATCCGCTGCAATTCGGTCACGCCGGCCGACGGCGGATCGCTGTCCGTGCTGTCCGAGGCGCTGGAGCGCCTCGGCTTTGCCGTCACCCGCCTGAAATACGGAGAGATCGACAACATCTTCGCCCGCCTTGGCGCCGACGGGCCGCATGTCTGCTTCGCCGGCCATACCGATGTCGTGCCGGTCGGATCGGCCAACTGGCGCTTCGATCCGTTCGGCGCCACGGTGCATGATGGCGTGCTCTACGGCCGTGGCGCTTGTGACATGAAGGGCGCGATCGCCGCCTTCGTGGCCGGGGTCGCGCGACACCTGCAGGATGGCAAGCCGAAAGGCTCGATCAGCTTCCTGATTACCGGCGATGAGGAAGGCCCGGCCGTCGACGGCACCGTGAAGGTGCTGGAGTGGATGAAGCAGCACGGGCAGATTCCCGATTTCTGCCTGGTGGGCGAACCAACCTGCCCGGTGAAACTGGGCGACATGGTCAAGATCGGCCGGCGCGGCAGCGTCAACATGAAGATCGAGGTGCATGGCACGCAGGGCCATGTCGCCTACCCGCACCGCGCGGACAATCCGGTGCACCGCCTGATCCGCATCGTCCACGCCCTCACGGCCGCCCCGGTCGATGCAGGCACGGACTGGTTCGAGCCTTCGACGCTGCAGATCACCAGCATCGACGTTGGCAATACTGCAACCAACGTGATCCCGGCCTCGGCCCGCGCCGCGCTGAACATCCGGTTCAACGACAAGCACAGCGGCAAGTCGCTGACGGAATGGGTGCGTGCGACCGTCGCCCAGCACGCCGAGCGCTTCGACCTCGATTCCGCGATCAGCGGGGAGTCGTTCGTGACGAAGCCCGGCCCCCTGGTCGACATCCTCCGCAAGGCGATCATCGATGCGACCGGCGTCGAACCCAAGCTCGATACGGGCGGCGGCACGTCGGACGCCCGGTTCATCGCCAACTACTGTCCGGTCGCCGAGTTCGGCCTGGTGGGCGCCACCATGCACCAGACGGATGAACGCGTTCCCGTGGCCGAACTGCGGGACCTCGCGCGGATCTATCGCGGCGTCATCGCATCGTTCCTGGCATGACGGCGCGATCATGAGTGACACGCCTCCCCGTCCGAATTCCGGGGGCTTCAACGTGTTTCTCGGGGTTTTTCGTGTGGCCCGCGGCCGCGCGGACGGGATCCCGCTGTTCGGCAGCACGCCGCAGGCGTTCCTTGCCAGTCTGGCGCCGCTGGTCGCCTTCCCGCTGGTCGGCGCTTTGCTGATGCTGACCCGCGGCGGCGGGCTGCGGTCGCTCGCGGACCTGTTCGCCACTGTCTGTGCCCTGCTCACGCCGCCCGTCCTGTCCTGGCAATTCGCCCGTCTGTGGCACCGGGAAGGCGCCTGGCTGCGTTTCGCGACGGCGTTCAACTGGTGCCAATGGGTCCTGCCGGTCGTCGCCCTGCTGATCCTGGTACTGCTTTCCGTTGGCATGGCGCTGGGCCTGCCGGACCGGTCGGGGCGGGTCGGCGTGGTCCTGGGCCTGGGCCTCTACGGCCTGTGGCTGCACTGGTTCCTCGCTCGGCATGCCCTGTCCCTGTCCGGCGGACGGGCGGCGCTGCTGGTTCTGGGCGTGAACATGGGCACCGTGATGGTGGTGCTGGCGCCCCGGCTGCTGCTGGGAGTGGGGCGCGAGTGAGCGTCGCCGGCGCCGTCACCAACGGCTTGTATGCCGCCCTGCTGCTCGCGCGTGGGCGGCCGGAGGGCATGCAGCTCGTCGAAACCAACATGGACGGAGCCGTCCGCAGCTTCTGGGCGCTGCCGCTGTCCATCCCCGCCATAGTGGGCGTCCGACTCATCGCCTGGGCGGAAGCGGGCATTCCCGCGAACGGCGCCCAGATCCTCATTCGCGACCTGATGATCTACGGGGTGAGCTGGCTCGCCTTTGCCGTGCTGTCGCATCGTCTCGCCGGCGCGGTGGAGCGTGGCATTGCCTGGCCGCAGTTCATTGCGACCTGGAATTGGTGTACTGTCGTTGGCAATACGATGGTGATGGTGGCAGGGCTGCCAGGGCTGCTGGGGGCGCCTCCGATCGTTGACCAGGCAATGGAGCTGATCGCCGTGGGCTGGGCGCTGTGGCTGGAATGGTATGCGACGCGCCTGTCGTTGCATGCCGGCCCCATGCTGGCGGCCTATTTCGTGATGGTGGACCAGCTGGTCGGCCTGGCCTTCGCGATTGCCGGCGCGCCCCCCGGAGCCGGATAGACCCGCCCGCCTGTCGTCCGGGTCCGCGCCCCACGCGCATGTGATCGCAGCGTGAAATCATACCGCTTGGCGATACGACGCGGCGGCATGCGCACCCGGCTAACCACAACCGCGGGATGGCCGGAAAAACCCGCGATCCTGCTTGCAGTTCCGCGCGACCGCGCCGAACCATCCCAATCGGGCCGGCTCCGGCCGAGGGATTATTGTCCGAGTTCGTGATAATTACAGCACTCTTCTGTCAATGGACTTGCGGGACGCGGAAAGTAGAATGTCACCATGAGGTTTACAGTATGAAATTTTTTCTCAGGATTTTGTGCACTTCAATTTTCGTCCTGGCAGCAACCCAACCGGCGCCCGCGCAGACAAGGGATGGCGCCCCGGACATGCCGTCGAGGCAGGCGGAAGAGGCCGTCAGGGAAAAACTGAATGCCTGGACCCTGGGCCTGGCGGGCGGCTGGCTGGAAGGTGCACCGATCCGCTTTGCAACCGATATCGCCCGGGTCGTGGACGACGGCGACAACCTGCATGTGCTGCCGATCGTCACGCGCGGCCCGGCCTCCAACCTCGAGGCGCTGCTCTACCTGAAGGGTGTCGATCTCGCCATCATCAACGCCGACGCCCTGACGCAGTTCAAGCGGCTGATCCCCAACATCCACCAGCGCGTCACCTACATCCTCAGCCTGTTCTCCTCGGAACTGCACATCTTCGTCCGCCCGGAGATCAACAGCCTCGACGACCTTCGCGGACGGAAGGTGAACTTCAACACGCCAGGCACGGCGGCGGCCTATTCCGGTCCGCTGCTGTTCGAGCACATGAACCTGGACGTGGAGAAGACTTTCATCCCGCACCAGATCGCCCTGGGGCAGATGCGGCGCGGCAGTGACGACATGGCTGCGGTCGTCTTCGTCACGGCGAAGCCGGTCGACGCGTTCGCACGTTCGGAATGGCCGGAAGGCTTCAAGTTCCTGCCGGCAAAGGTCACCGGCGTCGAATATTACAACCCCGCGGTCCTGACATCGCGCGATTACCCACGCCTGATTCCCGAAGGCACGACAATTGAAACCGTATCCGTGCCGACGATCCTCGCATCCTACAATTGGCAGAGAACATCCGATCGCTACCGGCGCGTCGCGCGCCTGACCGAGTATCTGTTCGGCCGTATCTCTCGCCTGCAGCAAGCCGGTTTCCATCCGAAATGGAAGGAGATCAACCTGACCGAAGCGGTGCCCGGGCTGAATCGCTTCCCGACCGCCCAGGAATGGCTGGACCGGACGGCACCTGGCACAAAAGAGTCGGGACCGGGCGTGGCAGCCGGATCCGAGCGGGCCTCCACCCGCACGAATCTCTTCACCAATCAGGCCGAGCGCGAGCTGCTGTTCCGGGAGTTTCTGGAATGGCGGCGGCAGAAGCCCTGACCACGCCGCGATGTCATCCCCGCCCCCGACAAAACACGAATTCAACGCAGAGGATACGCCAATGCGCCTGTCATTACGGATCGCCATGGTCGCGATCGCCACCCTCGTCGCGCTGCCCTGCGTCCCGGCGGAGGCGCAGACGAAAAAGCCCGCCCACTCGCAGGCGGCACACAAGGGACCGCATCAGGTCGTCATCCAGATCACCCAAAACGATCCCGCGGTGATGAACACTGCGCTGAACAATGCGGAAAACCTGGTCAAGTACTACGAGAGCAAGGGTGAGAAGGTTGAAATCGAGTTCGTGGCGTACGGCCCGGGCCTGTTCATGGTGCGTGACGATACCTCGCCGGTGAAGGACCGGATCGCCTCCATCACCGGCAGCATGAAGAATGTCACCGTGGCAGGCTGCCTGAACACCCTGAACAATCAGTCCAAGGCGGAACACAAGGAGATCGCGCTGCTGCCGAAGGTCCAGACCGTGCAGACCGGGATCGGCCGCATCGTGGAACTGCAGGAACGCGGATGGACCTATGTCCGTCCCTGATCGCCGACGGATACGTTGAGGTCGGGACACATGGGTCCTTCCGGTCCGCTGCGGCCACGCCCCGGCGGCACCATCCGCGCCGCCGCCATCCTGGTTGGGGTCTTCCTCGGCTGCATGGCGTGGGATGCGCCGGTGGCCGCGCAGATGACGCCCACCTGCACGACATGCCTGGGTTTATTCAACTGTGACGAGAAGGCGGCGTCCTGTTCCGCCGAGTGCACCGCGCGCCTTTTCGCCATTGATCCACGTCGGGCCGAGTGCCTGCGCACCTGCAATGCCGAGGCGACGAGCTGCAGCCAGACCGCCGCGCGGGACTGCCGCTCGATCCTCGCCTGCCGGTAACGGCCGGACCGCGCCAGCCCGGCGGCGGCCCTGACGGGCCGGTGCTGGCTCGTGGCAGTTGCAACCTTCCTTCCGGGCATCCCATGCATCGTATCCTGCTTGCCGTCGCTGCCGCCTTCCTGATCGTCCGGCCAGCCGGCGCCTGGGGAACCGACGCGCATCAGGTGATCGCGCGGATTGCAGAAAGCGCGCTGTCGGCCGACACGCGACGGCAGATCCACGCTCTTTTGCCGAAGGACCGTCATTCGCTGGCAGACATCGCGGACTGGGCCGACGTGGTGCGTCGCTCGCGGCCAGACACGGCGGATTGGCACTATGTCAATATTCCCGTCACGGCGAGACGGTATGACCGCGCACGTGATTGCGCCAACGACGACTGCGTGGTC
Source organism: Acetobacteraceae bacterium (assembly GCA_050181195.1). Classification (GTDB taxonomy): domain Bacteria; phylum Pseudomonadota; class Alphaproteobacteria; order Acetobacterales; family Acetobacteraceae; genus Rhodopila. Next base: position 31,360 of record JBFXDK010000024.1, read on the forward strand.
GAGCGCATCACCCTCAAGATGCGGCAATTGTCAAATCGCTCGCTGCTGGCGCCGATCAGGCTGGAGGCGCTGAGATGGCTGGTGCATCTGGTCGGCGACATACACCAGCCCTTGCATTGTGCCGACAATCATGACCGCGGCGGCAACGACGTGAAGGTGGTGTTCGGCGGTCGCACCTTGCCGCTGCACCGGGTGTGGGACAGCGGTATCATCGATGCGGTCATCGAGGATACGAACGACCTGGTCACCCGCCTGTCCCGGCCCGCCCCTGCCGCCGACCACGACGCCTGGCAATCCTTACGCGCGCCGGCCGACTGGGCCAACGAGTCTTTCCGCCTCGCCAAGACCCAGATCTACGCGCCCCTCAATCTTCTCGGCCATCCCGGCCCGACGGGTCATCCCCTGGTGCTGGCGCCGGACTACGCCGATCGCAACATCGCGGTGGTGGAAACGCAGTTGCGGCGCGCCGGCGTCCGGCTGGCCGCGGTGCTGGAAACCAGCCTCGCCCGCTCCTTCTGGCAGCGCCTGCGTGACTGGTTCTGAAGGAGTCGCCGAAGCGCGAGGAGGCTGGTAGTTTCCGCCCCAGCAAACAGATAAGGGGGAACAGGATCCATGACCGAGATACGCGTGATCGCCACCGGGCTGCGCTTTCCGGAAGGCCCGATCGCCATGCAGGACGGCTCGGTCATCCTGGGCGAGATTGAGCGCCAGACGGTCACCCGCGTGCATCCGGACGGCCGCACCGAGGTCATCGCGCATACCGGCGGCGGCCCGAACGGGCTGGCGATCGGGCCGGACGGGGCGATCTATGTCTGCAACAACGGCGGCTTCCTGTGGCGGACCGAGATGAACCTGCTGCGCCCGGCCGGCCCCTCCTCGGACTACACCGGCGGCTGCATCCAGCGGGTTGACCCGAAGACCGGGGCCGTCACGGTGCTGTACGACCATTGCGGCCCGCACAAGCTGCTGGGGCCGAATGATATCGTGTTCGACGGGTTCGGCGGGTTCTACTTCACGGATCTGGGCAAGGCACGCGCGCGCGACCGCGACTGGGGCGGCGTCTACTACGCGCTGGCCGATGGCTCGAGGATCGTCGAAGTCATTCATCCCATCCTGACGCCGAACGGCATCGGCCTCTCACCGGACGGCAAGACGCTCTATGTCGCGGAAACCGAAACCGCGCGCCTGTGGGCGTGGGACGTGCTGGCACCGGGCGTGGTGGACAAGGAACCCTTCCCGTCGCCGCATGGCGGGCGCCTGATGGCGGGACTGGGCGGATTCCAGCGCTTCGACAGCCTGGCGGTGGACGGCGCCGGCAATGTCTGCGTCGCCACGCTGGTCAATGGCTCGGTTAGCGTCATCGCGCCCAAGGGCGGGCTGGTGCGGCAGGTGCCGATGCCGGATATGTTCTGCACCAATATCTGCTTCGGCGGCGCCGATCTGCGCACGGCCTACATGACCCTGTCGGGCACCGGGCAACTCGTGTCGATGCCGTGGCCGGAATCCGGGCTGCGCCTGGCCCACGAAGCCTGAGCCGATACGCGACGGACGCATCTCTCGCCACAGAACGAACGGACCTCAGCCAAGAGACGGAGAGAACGATGTTCACGGACAAGGTCATCATCGTCACCGGCGCGGCCGGCAATGTCGGATCCGCGGTCGCCCGTCTGCTGGCGTCCCGCGGCGCCCGGGTTGCCGCCGTCGACACCGTTGCCGACCGCCTCCAGCAGGTGGTCGACGCTCTGGACGGCGCCGGCCGGCATCTCGCGCTGTCGGAATTCGACCTGACCGATCCCGCCGCGACGGATGCGCTGGTCGCGAAAGTGACGGGATCCCTGGGCGGGCTGAATGGCGTCGCAACGACAGTGGGCGGCTTCGCCATGGCGAAGCTGGCGGACGCCGGGCTGGACCAGTGGGACCACATGTTCGCCCTGAACGTGAAGACCACCTGGAATATCTACCGCTCCGCCGTGCCGGCGATCCGCAAATCCGGCGGCGGCGCGCTGGTGGGGATCGGCAGCGCCGCCGGCCTGCGCGGCAGCGGGCAGATGGCCGCATACTCGGCGACCAAGAGCGCGGTGATGCGGCTGACCGAAAGCCTGGCCGACGAACTCTGGGGTGAGCGCATCCGGGTCAACGCCGTGCTGCCCACCACGATCGACACGCCGCAGAACCGCGCCGCCATGCCCGGGGCCGATACGTCGAAATGGGTGCAGCCGGCCGAGGTGGCCGAGGCGATGGCGTTCCTGCTGTCCGACGCAGCCAGCGCGGTCTCGGGCCAGTTGTTGCAGGTCGGGCGCTGAGATGCGGCGCCTTCTCGGCCTCCTCACGCTCGTCGCCTGTCTCACCACCGTCCTGCCGGCCCGTGCGGCGGACAAGGTGGACTTCGGCCTCGACTGGAAAGCCGAGGCGGAATACGGCGGCTGGTACCAGGCGCTGGCGACCGGCATCTATGCCAGGCACGGCCTGGATGTGACGATCCATGAGGGCGGGCCGCAGATCAATCACATGCAGCTGCTGCTGGCCGGGCGGCTGGATTTCAACCTGGGCGGCGGGCGGGCGATCGAGTTCGCGGCCGAAAACCTGCCCTTCCTGGCGGTTGCCGCGATCTTTCAGAAGAATTTGGCGGTGCTGATCGCGCATCCCGGCCAGGGCAACGACAGCTTCGCCGCGCTCAAGGGCAAGCCGATCATGATCGGCGCCGACACGCGCAACGGCTGGTGGCGCTTCCTGGCGGCCAAGTACGGCTATGAAGACAGCCAGATCCGCCCCTACACGTTCAACCTCGCCCCCTTCCTCGCGAACAAGAGCGCGATCCAGCAGGGCCTGATCAGTTCCGAGCCGTTCCTGATCCGCGAGAAGACCGGGATCGAGCCGGTCGTTCTGTCGCTCGCGGATGACGCCGACTACCAGGGCTATGGCAACGTCATCACCACCAGCGCGAAGCTGGTGAAGGAACGCCCCGATGTGGTGCAACGCTTCATCGATGCCTCGATCGAGGGCTGGTACTCCTACCTCTACGGCGATCCGGCGCCGGCCCATCGCCTGATCATGCAGACCAACCCGGAAATGCCCGCCAACCTGATCGACTACGGGCGCCGGACACTGCTTGCGCGCGGCACCGTCGATTCCGGCGACAGCAAGACGATGGGCATCGGCGCCATGACCGATGCGCGCTGGCAGACGTTCTACCGGGACATGGTCAAGGTGGGCGTCTACAAGCCCGGCATCGACCTGACAAAAGCCTATACGACGCGCTTCGTGAACAAGCGCGTCGGCATGTCGGGTGCGAACTGACAGGGTGCGCCAGCATGAGCAGCGGCATCGCATCGCCCTGGAAGGGATTGCAGACCGACCGGATGCCGGTGTTCCTCTCCTACGACCAGGCGGAACGGATGCTCGCCGCCTTGCTGGATCAGGCGAGTGCATGGCGGCCCGATTCCGTGGTGGGGATCGCCCGGGGCGGGCTGGTGCCGGGGACGATGCTCTCCTGCATGATGGCGCTGCCGCTGGCGATCATCGGGTGGGAGCGGACAACCGAAGTCACATCGTGGATCGGCCCGCCCTCCGGGGGGCGGCGCGTATTGCTAGTGGATGATTGCTGCGCCACCGGGCGGACGATGTTCTCGGTCCGCGCGGCGCTGCTCGACCAGGGATACGCGGTCGCGACGATGGCGATCGTGCACGATCCGGACACCACGCGCTTCGTCCCGGATTTCTCACACGCGATGCGGGAGCTGTTCCGGTTTCCCTGGGAGCGGGGCGAGGCCACGCCCCCGGCCCGCCGCCTGCGCGAGACCGGCGCGGCCGCCGACCGGGCGACCGAGGCGCCGTTCTTCGGGCTGGACCTCGATGGCGTGTTCCTGCCCGATGTGCCGCACGCGGACTATGCCGCCGACCTCACCGAGGCGCTGCGCCGGCGGCATGCGCTGGACCCGTATCCGGTCCTGCCCGCCTTTTCGCCCGATCGTGCCGTCGTCATCACGGCCCGACCCGAGATCGACCGCGCTCACACCGAGGCATGGCTGGCCCGTTGCGGCCATGGCGCCTTGCCCGTCGTGTGCCGCCCACCACATGTGCCGGATGACATCGCATCGGTGTCCCGCTACAAGGCCGAGGCGGCAACACGGTGGGGCTGCACGCATTTCGTGGAAAGCGAGGCCGAACAGGCGATCCGCATCGCGGCATTGGCGCCGCATGTGATCGTCAGCTGGTGGTCCGCGCGCGACATGCGGGGTTGGATGGTGGGGGCCGCCGGGCAACCACCCTTGCCGCCACCGGCGCGCGCGTGAACAGTCACCCCTGAAGCGGCGGGATACGCCGCGGACAACCATAACCCACGGTATTTGGAGGACCGCCTATGATCTCTCGCCGTACCCTGATCGGCACCGGACTGGCTGCCACACTCCCCGCGGCCGGGCCCGCTCTGGCGCAGAATTATCCGCGCCGGCCGATCCAGGTCATCGTGTCGGCGAATGCCGGCGGTCCGACCGATGTCGGCGCACGTATCCTCGCCTCCATCATGGAAAAGGACATCGGGCAGTCCGTTGTCGTGGTGAACAAGCCCGGCGCCGGCGCGCAGCTGGGCCTGACCGAGCTCGCCCGCTCGCGGCCGGATGGCTACACAATCGGCATCGTCCACATGCCCGGGACCAACACCATCATCCTGGACCCGGATCGCAAGGCGGCGTTCAACACCGACAGCTTCATCATGATCATCAACCAGGTGCTGGACGCCGGGGTGATCTGGGTGAAGGCGGACAGCCCCTACAAGACACTGGGCGACCTGGTCGCCGCGGCGAAGCAGGCGCCCGGCAAGCTGTCGGCCTGCACGACCGGTATCCTCAGCGACGATCACCTGGCGATCCTGATGCTGCAGGAAGCCGCCGACATCAACTTCCGCATCGTGCACTTCGACGGCGCGGCACAGCAGTTTACCGCGATCCTGGGCGGGCATGTCGACGCCGCGTTCGACAATGTCGGCAGCGTCCGCAAGCGCGCCCAGGCCGGTGAAGTGCGGGTGCTCGCGGTGATGGACAAGCAGCGTTCGAAGCTGATGCCGGATTATCCGACGACGGCGGAACAGGGCTTCCCGACCGTGGTGTCCAGCTCCACCCGCGGCTATGCGGCGCCGAAGGGCACGCCGCCCGAGATCGTCAAATACCTGGAAACCCACCTGAAAAAGGCGATGGAAACGCCGGAGCACATGCGCCGGATGGAGGAAGTGGGACTGGAGGTCCGCATCATGACCGGCGAGGAGTATGCCAAGTACTTCGCTGACCAGCATGCGACCGCCGCGAAATACACCGAGTGGGCGAAGAAGCTGCAGCAGCAATAGAGCAGCGTCCGGCGCAACCGGGATGTGGCCGGTTCGGCCGGCCACGCGGGGACACATGGTGACAGATCAGTGGCACGGTTAACAGCTTCCCGGGCGTAGAACCCGGACAACTGCCGTCATCGAAGGAGACGGACCGATGACGGAATTCGTGCCAGCCGCCGAACTGCGCCAGGCCGGACGGGACGACGTCGTCCGGTTGCTCGCCGGCCAACCCCGACCGACGTCCCGTCCGAAGCTGATACTTTCCTGGCACCTGGATGCGGCGGAGCGCCTGGTCGGGAGATGGTCCGCCGTAGCACACGCGGCGCAATGACCGTTGCGCCGCCTCCTGCCGCAGGCCGGCGACCGTCAGCCGGACGACCGTCGGCTTGTGGCGCGATGATCAGCGATGACAACCTGCCGCCGCGTTCCTTCCTGCCGGGCGCAGCGCCTTTCCGCTGTGCCGCGCAGTGATCCCCGTTACGCCGCTAGCTTCATGCCGTTGCGGACACGCGGCATGACCAGACCGCTCATGAGCTCCATCGAGCGCATGACCTTGCGGGTCTCCAGCCCGCCGATGCGGGTCCAGCACAGCATTTCGTTGAACCCGTATTCCCTGATCACCGAGGTCAGCTTTTCCACGGCGTGATCGACATCGCCGCAGACCATCAGCGGGCTGGCCGCGAGCTCGTCGAACCCCAGCGTTTCCGCAGCATGGCGGCTCTGGCTGTAGAGTTCATAGCTCTTGATCGGGTCCTGGCCCTGCGGCACGGCGAGGTACTTGGCGACTGTCCGGTAGTACCATTCGACCGGCCCCGAATAGTCCTTGCGGGCCCCATCCATCGTGTCCCCAACATAGACCTTCAGCAGCAACGCGACCTGCCCCGCCGCGGGATCAAGGCCCGCCGCCTTGCGGGCGGCGCGATAGTCGGCGATGCCCTGCTTCGCGCCCTCGGGCGACAGGCCGAATGCGCCGGACATCAGCACATTGAACCCGTATTTTCCCGCCAGGGCGAAGGTCGATGGCGACAGGCAGGCCATGTAGATCGGCGGATGCGGCCGCTGCAGCGGCTTCGGCCGCACCTCCAGGTCCTCGACCTGGTAGTATTTCCCCTTGTAGGTGACACGATCCTCGGTCCAGCACTTGCGGATCAGTTCGATCTCCTCATGGAATATGTCACGCGATTCCGCTTGTTTGTCAGCAAGTCCGAACCCCCTGTATTCGATCGGCTGGTAGCCGCGGCCGATGCCGAAATCGACGCGCCCGTCCGACATCAGGTCCAGGAAGGCGAAGTCCTCGGCAAGGCGGATCGGATTGTGGAACGGCAGCACCACGACGCCGGTGCCAAGGCGGATGCGTTTCGTGCGTGCCGCGACCGCGGCCAACGACACCTGTGGTGACGCGCAGTAGCCATATTCCGAAAAATGGTGCTCCGCCGGCCAGACGGAATCGAAACCGAGGTTCTCGGCTTCATACATGAGCTCCATCTGTTCCTTGATGATCTCGTGTTCGGTCCGTCCGACCGGATTTTCGAACAGATGCAGCATGCCCAGTTTCATGGCCGTTTCCCTTGTCACGCCCCGCCGGTTCCGGCGGCATGCCATGCTTGGCATGTGCCGGGGCACATGCCTTGACATGCGTCAAACGTTTCGGAGGAAATCCGACCGCCGGATCAGGCGGCGCGGACCAGCCGGTGCTGCTTGCGCCCGGCGGACAGCTTCACCGCCCCATCGCGCAGGTCGGCAATCGAGATCACCTGGCCTTCCTCGGCCACGGGAGCATCGTTCACCCGCGCCCCGCCGCCTCGGATCAGCCGTCGCGCCTCACCGTTGCTGGCGGCAAGACCGGCCAGCGCGAACAGCCGGAAGGCCGGAATGCCTGCTTCCAGCTCGCCGCGGGCGACATCGACACTGGGCAGCGTGTCAGCCGCCTCGCCCTCCTCGAACGCGCGCCTTGCCGTCTCGGCGGCGACCGCCGCCGCGTCGCGGCCGTGGGCCAGCGCGGTTGCCTCGGTGGCGAGGATCTTCTTCGCCTCGTTGATCTCCGCCCCGCCGAGTTGTTCCAGACGCGCGATGTCCGCGAGTGGCATGTCGGTGAACAGGCGCAGGAAGCGGCCGACATCGGCATCTTCGGTGTTGCGCCAGAACTGCCAGTAATCGTAGGGGGAAACCCGGTCGGCGGTCAGCCACACCGCGCCCTGGGCCGTCTTGCCCATCTTGGCGCCGGAGGACGTGGTGATCAGCGGCGTCGTCAGCCCGTACACCGACTTGCCATCCGTCCGGCGGGTCAGTTCGATGCCGCAGACAATGTTGCCCCACTGGTCCGACCCGCCGATCTGCAGCACCACGCCGTTGCGGCGGTGCAATTCCCGGAAGTCGTAGCTCTGCAGGATCATGTAGTTGAATTCGAGGAATGTCAGCGAGTGCTCGCGTTCCAGCCGCAGCTTCACCGAATCGAAGCTCAGCATGCGGTTGACGGTGAAGTGCACGCCGACATCGCGCAGCAGCGGAATGTAGCCAAGCTGGTCCAGCCAGTCGGCGTTGTTGACCATCACGGCGTCAGACGAGCCGTCGCCGAAGCGCAGGAACGGCGCGAAGCAGCGTCGGATGCCGGCCATGTTCGCGGCGATCGCCTCATCCGTCAGCAACTGCCGGGATTCGTCACGGCCCGACGGATCGCCGATCCGTGTCGTGCCGCCGCCCATCAGCACCACAGGCCTGTGGCCGTGCTTCTGCAGCAGGCGCAGGATCATGATCTGCACCAGGCTGCCGACATGCAGGCTGTCCGCCGTGCAATCGAAGCCGATATAGGCGCTGATCGGTCCTTCGCGCATCGCGGCGGTCAGCGCCTCGGTATCGGTGCACTGGAAAACGAAGCCACGTTCGGTGGCCTCGGTCATGAAGTCACTGTTCGCCATCGTCGCGGACCTGCTTATCTGAGCCGCGTACCACTAGCAGACACGGAGGCGGGCGGAAATGCCGTGGACGATCGGGCTCATGAGCGGCACATCGCTGGACGGCGTCGATGCCGCCTGGCTGGATACCGACGGCGAACGGGTGATCGCGTTCGGTCCGTCGGTGACGATCCCGTACGACGACCGGCTCCGCGCCGATCTGCGCACCCTGCTGGACCGGGCTCCGACACTTGCACCGGACGACGCGCACCTGGCCGACGCCGTCGTCCGGCTGACCGGATACCATGTGCGTGCCGTCCAGGCGATCGACCGGCCGGCCGACCTGATCGGGTTCCATGGACAAACGATTCTGCACCAGCCGGATCGGCGGCGCACCTGGCAGGTGGGCGATGCGGCGATGCTTGCCAATCATTCCGGGCTGCCGGTGGCGCATGATTTCCGCAGCGACGATGTGGCGACCGGCGGCCAGGGTGCACCCTTGGTGCCGGTCTACCATGCCGCGCTGGCGCGGGACCTTCCGAAACCGGTGGCGATCCTGAACATCGGCGGTGTGGCGAACGTGACCTGGATCGGCGCCGACGGCAGTCTCGTTGCGTTCGATACGGGTCCCGGAAACGGACCGCTGGATGACTGGGCGGAACGTCACACGGGTTCGGCGTTCGACCGTGACGGCGCTCTGGCCCTGGCGGGACGGGTGGATCAAAGCGTGCTGCAGCCACTCCTCGCGCATCCGTATTTCACCCGTCCGGCTCCCAAGTCGCTGGACCGGTTGGATTTCGCCGCATCCCTTGCGGCAAGTGGCCTGCAGAGGCTCTCGGCCGAAGACGGCGCGGCGACGCTGGCGGCCTTCACGGCCGGCGCCGTGGCTGCGGCCCGGTTCCCTGCGCCACCGCGGCAATGGCTGGTCTGCGGCGGCGGCCGGCACAACCCCGCCATCATGGCCGCCCTTCGAGCCGAGCTGGGCGTTCCCGTCGAGTCGGTCGACGGACAGGGCTGGGACGGCGATGCGCTGGAGGCGCAGTGTTTCGGCTTCCTCGCCGCCCGGGTCCAGGCCGGATTGCCGCTGAGTTTTCCCGGCACCACCGGGGTTCCGGCACCGATGACCGGCGGGCGAATCATTCGCCCCGGCGGAACCTGAAACCGCAGGCCCGACGGCGGTCGCGGCCCCCCGTACGACGAAAAGGGCGGCTGACCGATGGTCACCGCCCTTTTTCGTGGACCCGGGATGGATCAGTCGGCCGCGAGCGCCATCTGCCGGCGTGCGATCGCCTTGCCGCAATAGTCTTCCACGGACTCGGAAACCATGTCCGCCTGCTGGGCAAAGACGTGATCCGCCCCGCCGAACACGCGATAGTCCACGTGCACGCCTTTCTGCGTGTTCAGCTTGTCCACCAGCTTCCGCACCGCGGTTTCCGGCACCAGTTCGTCGGCATCCCCATGCAGCATCAGCCCGCCGCAGGGGCAGGGTGCCAGGAAGCCGAAATCGTAGTGGTTGGCCGGCGGCGCGACGCTGACCCAGCCGGAGATCTCCGGACGGCGCATCAGCAATTGCATGCCGATGAACGCACCGAAGGAGTAGCCGGCGATCCACAGCCCGCCATGATTGGGATTGACGGCCTGCATCCAGTCCAACGCCGCGGCGGCGTCACCGATTTCGCCGATACCACCGTCATACCGGCCCTGGCTGCGCCCGACGCCGCGGAAGTTGAAACGCATCACCGAGCAGCCCAGCTTCTGGAAGGACTGGTACATCGCATAGGTGATCCGGTTGTTCATCGTCCCACCGTGCAGCGGGTGGGGGTGAAGGATCAACGCAACGGGCGCGCCGCTTTCCTTCGAGTGGTGGTAGCGACCTTCGAGCCGTCCGTCTGGACCGGCAAACATCACCTCGGGCATGGCAATTCGAAACCTGTTTCCTGTCGCATCCGCCGGAGCGAGAACAGGGGTCCCCGTGACCCCGCCCCCTCCGCCGGCCATTCGTTCATTGGCCAGCACGCTGTGGTGCGGCCGGCCGATCAGTGCAATAGATAGTAACACATCCCCCGGAGTTCAGTTCCCCGTGATCTGCATCCGGCGCAATTCTTGACCGCTGCAGTCGGAAATTATAGCCTCGAGCTATGGCTCATGTCTGCCGGGTTAATGTTTCCTCCCTACTGGTCGATCGGTTCCCGATTGAGTGGACCCCGAGACAGGTACCCGGCCCCGGAGCGGTTTTGACTATAGGACAGGTAAACCGATCTTTCATAATGGAAATGTCGCATGGCTTTCATGTTCCTGCGTGAGACGATCCGTACCTACCGGGAGCGGGATCCTGCTGCGCGCTCAAATCTGGAAGTGCTGCTCTGCTACCCGGGCGTGCACGCCGTCATCTGGCACCGTCTTTCACACACATTGTGGCGTAATAACCTATATCTTTTGGGGCGGTTTTCATCTCACGTCGCACGTTGGCTGACGGGGATTGAGATCCATCCTGCAGCAAAACTCGGTCGCAGACTCGTGATCGATCATGGCATGGGCGTGGTCATCGGTGAAACCGCCGAGATCGGCGACGACTGCTATCTCTACCATCAGGTCACGCTGGGCGTCGCGCGCACCATGGGCGGCAAGCGGCACCCGACGGTCGGCAACAACGTCATCATCGGCGCGGGCGCCAAGGTGCTGGGACCGATCACTGTAGGCGACAACGCCCGTATCGGCTCCAATGCCGTCGTGGTCGAGCCAGTCCCCGCCGATACCACCGTCGTCGGGGTTCCCGCCCGGCCCGTCGACCGGAAGGTGCCCAGCCGGCAACCGCGCTTCGATCCCTATGGCATGCCGTGCGACGACAGCCTCGACCCGCTGCTGCGGGATCTCGAAGGGCTGCGGGCCGAACTCGCCGAGGTCGAGGCACGGGTCGCCCGCCTTGCGGCATCCGAGTCGCGCCCGCACCAGCCCGTGGCGGAATAGGCATGCACCTGTCCACCAAAGGCCGCTATGCGGTGATGGCCATGGTCGATCTGGCGTCCCGCCAGACGACCGGCTGTGAGTGCGGCCCCATTTGCCTGGCCGAGATCGCGGCCCGCCAGCAACTCAGCCAGTCCTATCTGGAGCAGTTGTTCGGCAAGCTGCGACGCGCCGGTCTGGTGGCCTCGGCGCGCGGACCGGGCGGCGGTTACCGGCTGGCCCGCACCTCGGACCGGATCGCCATTGCCGACATCATCGCCGCGGTCGATGAACCTATCCAGGCCACCCGCTGCGAGAAGGGGAGCGGTGGCTGCATCGTCAATCCGACGCATGACGGCCCCAACGAGCGTTGCCAGACCCATGACCTGTGGTTCGAGCTCAGCCGGCAGATCGAGCTGTTCCTGCGTGGCGTGACCTTGGCCGACGTGATCGAGGGCCGGATCGCCGGGCGCGCCGTGCCGCTGCCGGTCATGGAGGCCCGCAAGCTCGCGGCGGAATAGATGCATTACCTGGACGCCAATGCCAGCGAACCGCTGCGCCCCGAGGCCCGTGCGGCGATGCTGGAGGCACTCGCCGTCACCGGCAATCCGTCCTCGGTGCATGCCGCCGGCCGAGCGGCGCGCCGGGTGATGGAGGATGCGCGCGAATTGCTGGCCCGGCGGTTCGGCGGCCGGCCAGGCGAACTCGTGTTCACGTCCGGCGGCACCGAGGCCGATGCGCTGGCGGTGGCAGGCTTGGGGACGGGTCGCCGGGTGATTGCCGGCGCGACCGAACATGACGCCATTCGCGCCGCCGCCCCTGCGGCCGCGCCGCTGCAGGTCGATCCGTGCGGCGTCGCCGACCTGGACCATCTGGCCGACCTGCTGCGTGATGGCCCCCCTGCCCTGGTGTGCCTGATGCACGCCAACAATGAGACCGGGACGATCCAGCCCATCGCCGAGGCCGCGGACCTGTGCCGCCGTCACGGCGCGTTGCTGCATGTCGATGCCGTTCAGTCGGCGGGCCGAATCCCCGTCAACCTTTCCAGGTTCGGCGTTCACAGCCTCGCTTTATCATCGCATAAGCTGGGCGGTCCGGCCGGCGCCGGCGCGCTGCTGCTGTCACCCGACGCGCCACCACTGGCGCCGCTGATCGCCGGCGGCGGGCAGGAACGCGGTCGTCGTGGCGGCACGCCGCCGGTCGCGGTGATCGCCGGCTTCGCTGCCGCCGCGCTGACCTGCCAGCCGGCCGACCCCCTGGCGCCGCTACGCGACAGCGCCGAATCGGCGGCCCTTTCCTGCGGTGCTATCGTATGCGGCCAGGGCGCCCCCCGGCTGCCGAACACCACCTGCCTCGCCCTGCCCGGCGTCCGCGCCGACGCGCAGGTCATCGCGCTCGACCTGGCGGGCATTGCCGTCAGCGCCGGGGCCGCCTGTTCGTCCGGCAAGGTCACGGTCAGCCATGTGCTGACCGCCATGGGTCTGGGCGCGCTCGCCGGGCAGGCCATCCGAGTCTCTCTGCCCTGGAATGTCACCACCGCCGATGTCGAGGCTTTCGCCGACGCCTATGCACACATGGCCGACCGGCTTCGCCCGGCGCTGGCACCACATGCGGCCTGAACCCACATGAGCGCCATGACCGACGCCCCTTCCCGCCCCAACCGCCCCGTCTACCTGGACAACCAGGCGACGACCCGCTGCGATCCGCGCGTGCTGGACGTCATGCTGCCCTGGTTCAGCGAGCAGTATGGCAATCCGCACAGCGTCGAGCACATCATGGGCACGACCGCGGAAAACGCGGTGGAAGACGCGCGCGCGCAGGTCGCGGCCCTGATCGGCGCCGATGCGCGGGAGATCGTGTTCACCTCCGGCGCCACCGAGAGCAACAACATCGCCATCAAGGGCGCCGCCCGGTTCGCGGCACGGATGGAGACGGATCGCCGCCGCGTCATCACCGTGGCAACCGAGCACAAATGCGTTCTGGAAGCGGTATCCGACCTGAAGGACGAAGGGTTCGAGCCGGTGTTCCTGCCGGTCCGCCCGGACGGGCTGCTGGACCCCGACGTGCTGCGCGAGGCGCTCGCGGTTCCCGCGCTGCTGGTCAGCGTCATGGCGGTGAACAACGAAATCGGCGTGATCCAGGACATCCCGGCGCTGGCGGCGATCGCCAAGGAGGCCGGCGCGCTGTTCCATTCCGATCTGGCGCAGGCGGTCGGCAAGATCCCGATGGACCTGTCCGCCTGGCGCGTCGACCTCGCGTCCATCAGCGGCCACAAGATCTATGGCCCCAAGGGCGTCGGCGCCCTGTTCGTCCGCCGCCGCCCCCGCGTGCGCCTGCTGCCCCTGTTTTCCGGCGGCGGGCAGGAGCGCGGATTGCGCTCGGGCACGTTGCCGGCGCCGCTGATCATCGGCCTGGGTGAGGCCTGCCGGCTGGCGCAGGCGGAAATGGCCGAGGAAGCCGGCCGCATCGCCGCGCTGCGAGCGGACTTGCTGGACAGGCTGCGTCCGGCGATTCCCGGCCTGGTGGTGAATGGCAGCCTGGAGCGGCGGATTCCCGGCAATCTGAACCTGACCTTCCCCGGGGCGAGCGCGGCGGAGATGATGGCGCGCGCCCCGGACCTGTGCATGTCCACCGGATCGGCCTGTTCGTCGGCCGCGGTGGAACCGTCCTATGTGCTGACCGCGTTGGGGATTTCCGAGGCGGACGCGTCACGCAGCTTGCGGATCGGGATCGGACGCTTTACCTCCCCCGCCGATATCGCGTTCGCTGCGGCGGCACTGGCCGCGGCCCATTCCGCCCCCACTGCCGCACCGACGGGACGCCTGGCCGAGGCCTGACACTGATGCCGAAGATGACCTTCATTGAACGGGACGGCACACGCCGCGAAGTCGACGCTCCGCTTGGGCTGTCGGTCCTGGAGATTGCCCACAAGCACGGCGTGGATATCGAGGGCGCCTGCGAAGGATCGCTCGCCTGCTCCACCTGCCATGTCATCGTCGATGGCCGCTGGTTCAAGAAACTGGCGGAACCGACCGAGGACGAGGAGGACATGCTGGACCTGGCGTTCGGGCTGACCGAGACGTCCCGCCTGGGCTGTCAGATCGTGATGACCGAAAAGCTGGACGGGCTGGTGGTGACGCTGCCCGCCGCGACCCGCAACGCGATGGGCTGAGGCGCGGGCCATGCGCATCGTCGTCGCCATGTCCGGCGGCGTGGACAGCAGCGTGGTCGCGGGATTGCTGCATGAGGCCGGCCATGAGGTCATCGGCGTCACCCTGCAACTCTACGATCACGGCGCCGCCACGGGGCGAAAGGGCGCGTGCTGCGCGGGACAGGATATCCATGACGCGCGCCGCGTTGCCGATACGCTGGGCATTCCCCATTATGTGATCGACGCAGAGGATCGGTTCGCGCGTGCCGTGATGCAGGATTTCGCGGACAGTTACGCCGCCGGCGAGACCCCGGTGCCCTGCGTGCGCTGCAACCAGACGGTGAAGTTCGCCGACCTGACCGCCCTTGCCCGCGGCCTGGGCGCCGAAAGGCTGGCGACGGGCCACTATGTCCGGCGGATCGAGGGAACGGGCGGCGCGGAATTGCATCGGGCGGCGGACCTGGCCCGCGACCAGAGCTGGTTCCTGTTCGCGACGACCCGCCCGCAACTCGACATGAGCCTGTTCCCGCTGGGGGACATGCCGGACAAGCGCGCCGTGCGTGGTTCGGCGGAACGGCTGGGCCTGGCGATCGCCGAAAAGCCGGACAGCCAGGATATCTGCTTCGTGCCTTCCGGCACCTACATGGATGTGGTCGGCAAGCTGCGGCCCGATGCGCTGGAAGGCGGTGAAATCGTCGGCGCCGACGGTGCCGTGCTGGGGCGGCACGAAGGGATTGCCCGCTACACGGTCGGCCAGGGCAAGCGGCTTGGCGAAGCGTCCGTCGTGGACGGCGCGCGGCAGGTGGTAGTGGCAACCGAGCCGGGGCGGCGCCGGGTTGTCGTCGGCCCCCGCGGATCGGGCACGAGAACCGTCCGATTGCGCGAGGTGAACTGGTTGATCCCTGTGCCCGGCGCGGCGCTGCGGTGCGCGGTGAAACTGCGCGCACGGGACGTGCCGCACCCGGCCGTGGTGCAGGCGACCGCGGACGGGGCCGTGGTGACGCTGGATGATCCCGCCCTGCCCGCACCCGGACAGGCCTGCGTCTTCTATGCCGGGGAACGGGTGCTGGGCGGCGGCTTCATTTGCCGGCCGGAAGCCGGTTGACGAGGCGGGGGTTGGGGCGGTATCTCCCCCGCTTCCGAAGGATGGCGGCGTAGCTCAGCGGTAGAGCAGGGGAATCATAATCCCTTGGTCGGCGGTTCAAATCCGTCCGCCGCTACCATCTTTCCCTCGGATTGTCGCGCAACGCGCTGAAGTTTCACATGCCTTCCTGTCCGATGGACCGGCCACCGAACTCTGCAACGGAGACCATCTGCTCGACGCTCCTGCGGTCGCCGGGCGGCAGCAGTCCCGCACAATACGATCGGAACCGCGCGGCACGATCGGCATCGCCAAGCGCCGGCGTGCTAACCTCGGTGTAGGCGTCGAACCGCGATGCGCTGCCGTGTGCTTCGGATCTGAGACCCACACCCCCCGTCAGAAGTGAGAATCTTCAGCCCTGACAAACCAGCGTCGGTTCGCGCGAGAGTTCCACGCCACAGTAAGACTAGCCGGGCATCAGATTCGTCCGGTCCTTCGGAAAGCGGGCTATCACGTCCGGATCAAGGTTGAAGGTGGCGGCAACCATCTCGGGCGGGGTATGGGCCAGCCAATCGGAGAACGAGACCTCCTCGTAGCGGGGCGCGCGGAACACCGCGACGAACACAAGGTCGGTCGAACCGGTGTTCTCCACATAATGGCCCAGGCCCTTCTTCACATAGCCGATGTCGCCGGGGTGGAAATTCGCAGTATTGGCTGCGGGGCCGGCGTTGAACACTGTCATCCGGCCCGAGCCCTTCAGGTAGTACTGCCACTCATCGGCGTTCGGGTGCCAGTGCATCGTCCGCATTGCACCGGGTCGGATTGTCACCAGGCCGGCGGCGATTGTCGTCGATACCTTGAAATTGGTGCTATCAGCGATCTGCACATATCCCGCAGCGTTGTCGGCAACCTTGGGGGCATCGGCGAGCGAGAAGACGAAGGGGAACTCCGGCTTGCCGGCCTTGCTCGCCACGGCGGCCTGTGCTTCGGCCAGGGGGCCGGGCACCTTGCCCTGGAAGATCCACCGGTTCTGCAGCGGGATGTTGCGGAACGCCTCGGCTGGGACGCCGAAATTCTTGGCCAATACCTCGGGCGGCGTATGTGCCATCCAATCGGTGGCCGGCAGGGTGTTGAATTCGGATGAGGCGCCATTGTCGAAGGCGAGCACGAATTCCGCTCCGTCGGGACCCAGGCCCTGCAACGAGTGCGGCAGGCCCGCCGGAAAATACCAAAGATCACCGGCCTTTACGTCCTCCACATAGGGACGCCCCTGAGCATCGAGGACGGTGATGCGGCAGTGACCATAGGTCATGATCGCCCACTCAGCCTGCTGGTGCCAGTGTAGTTCCCGGATCCCTCCGGCCGAGAGGCGCATGTTCACGCCCGAGATCTCGGTAGAGATAGCGAAGTCGGATTGTGTGACCTGCCGTCCCCATCCGCCGTCCTGGATGCGCCGCGGCGCCAGATTGAACGAGGCCCAGAAGTTCGGCATCGTCCCGACATCGGTAGCCGGGGGATTGAGAAACGAGGGCATGGTCTTCGACAGCGCCGGATCGTTCGGCCCCGGAATCGTCAGCGCATTCGGGTTCGTGACGTTCACCGCTCCCTGTGGCGGCAGGTCCGGATTGCCGAACGACGCGGCCCGCGAGAGGGTCGCGCCAAGGGCCGTCCCGCCGGCCGCGGTTGCCGCCATGACGGCACGTCGTGACAGTCCCTTCATTCCATGTCCCCCAGATCTTCCGCCCATTCCCATGGTGCGAGCGAACCATCACCGTCGATACGCGCGCTCGGCACGAGCGGACAGCACCAACCGGATTTTCCCGGTTGATATGCCACCTTGGCCGTAACGGACGCACGATAGCCGCCTGGCTGATTGTACGCCAACGGTGAAACGCCGGAAAGACTGATGAACCACTCCGGTATCCACACCATGCCATTCAAGCCGATGCCGCGAGGCGGCATCACATCCCACGGCAACGCCAGCGGGTGACAGCCAGGTTCAACGCCGACGGGTGTCCATTCGAACGGGTATCCCCGTCGGCGAAGCCGGTACGGCCTCGGGTCTTCCCGGGTCTGTGATCCACCGCCTGGTGCTGGCGCGCGACCGGGCGCACCGGGACATCGGGCTGAGGGAGGGCGCGGGCTGTTATCTCCGGTCAGGTCGCTTCCGGGAAGATCGCCGCTAGCCACGAGCAGCCGGTGAGCCACACGATCGCCTGAGACGTTGTCCCGGCCTTGTCAGCCGCCCCCCCCGCAGCAGGACGGACGCATCACCTGATGCGCCCGTTCCGGCGCGGCGTTCCGTCCGGAAGCGCGGGTCGCCGCCGCCCCGGCGTCGCGGACCGGGATTGCCCGGACGACGTGCCGCCGTCAGACCCGTCGCGATATCGCTGCCGGCTGGTAGATCTGCTGGCTGCGGCTGGCCCCGATGCGCTGGTCGCGGAAGCTTGCCAGTTCCTTCACCAGGCGTCCGAACACCGAGCTGTCATCACCGCACGCCATATCCATCTTCTGCAATGCGTCCAGCGAGGCAAATGCCCATACAGTGCGATAGGCACCCAGCGACAGGTCGCTCTGCGCGAACACGGCGTAGGTGCCGCGATAGCTGATGCCCTCGGGCACCTGGCTCGCCAGTGTGGCCTCGTTGTCCTGCAGCCAGCGCCGGAACTGGGCTGCGCTCTGCGGTTCGACCTCGTAGCCCCATTCGATCACGACGGCCCCGACGAAGAAATCGGGCAGGCCGTGCGTGGTGCCGGACTGCGGCGAACCGGGGGTTGGTGACAGCAGGAACTGGTCGCCGCTCCGGATGACGGAGACGACCTCATCGACCTCGGGCGGTGCAATCGCACCACCCGCGCGCAGCAACGCCGTTGCGGCATCAAGGGACGTTTCGTTGCTCATCCGCGGATCTCCGCCTCCACCCGATCAGTTTCCAGGATTCCACGTTCCATCAGCATCGTCATGCATTCCTTCAGATGCCGCTCAGCGACCACCGCGCTCAGCGGCGGCACGGTACGTGCACGATACAATTCGGCCAGTTCCACCTCCGTGCGACCATCTGCCAATTCCATGACCATCCACGCGTGTGGGTTCAGCCGAAACAATTGCGGCCGAGTGGGGGTGAACACGATGCAGGTGCTGAGTTCAGGCACCGGACGGGTTCGCAGGCCCGCTGTCTTGCGAAAGCGTGCGGGGGGGAAGGACACGCAGATCGACTCCCTGATTGAGACCGATGTCGAACGGATCGGGCGCGCTCCAGCGTCCATGAAACGCATAGGCGGTCGACCGGCAGCCGCCGTGGGAATTCTGGCTGGCGGAACAGGATTGGCAGGATTCCTCGACCCGGCCGGAACGGATCTCGCGGTAAAGCGGATGTTCCCAGGTCTGTTCCAGCGGCGTCTCGACGACATTGCCGAAATTCACGTATTCGCGAAGATAAGCGCAGCCAATACTGTCGCCATAGGCATTCACCGCCGCCATCTGCCAGCAGCAGTTGCCGTCATTCGGATGCCAGGACTGCATCACGGTCAGCCCCTCGGGCGGCGAGAGCGAGGTAATGGCGGCCATCATTTCCTGCAGCGACAGGGACAGTTCGCTCCATCGTTCGCGCATCCGTCCCAGCGGATAGGGCCGCAGGATTCCGACGCGCCGCACGCCAAGCCGGTATACGAAGTCGAGGTATTCGTTCACCTCGCCGATATTGCGCCGGTTCAGGATCAGCAGCGTGGTCGTGGGCAAGCCGGCGGCCAGCGCCGCGCCGATGCCGCGGCAGGTGCGTTCGAAACTACCGGACGTTCCCGTCAGCCAGTCATGCGTTTCGGCCCGCGCGCCCCAGAGATCGACCAGCAGCGTGCCGCAGCCGATCTCCACCAGCTCCCGCGCCATCTCCGCATCGATCAGCGTTGCGTTGGTCCGGACCTTGGTCATTGCCCGTCTGGCGCAATGGCGCAGCACGTCCAGGAAGTCCGGCCGGTGCAGCGGCTCTCCACCCTCGAACATGATGGAGATCACGCCGGCCTCGATGAAGTCATCGATCACGCGGCGCCACACCTCGCCCGACAATTCACGATCGCCGGGCGTCGGCGTGCAGCCGGCGTAGCAGATGCGGCAGTCCTGGTTGCAGCTATGCGTATAGGAAATCGTCACCTTGAGCGGACGCTCCAGGTGCATCGGATTGGCGAGTGCCGTCACGGCTGGTTCCACAACGTTTTCGCGGCATCAATTCTCCCATATCCGAACCGCTCGTCCCAGTTGCGTGGCGGGACGGGCGGGATCGGGGGGATCGGCGGTTCGATGGTAGGCGGCATGACCTGCGTCCACGACCGCACCAGATCGCCGATCTGCTTCGCTGAACTGGTCGGCTGCGTCTGCAGCGCCAGGGCCACCAGGCCCGTGACATGCGGCACGGACACGCTGGTTCCGTCCATCGGTGCCGTCAGCGAGTAGGCAGTTTTCGATCCCGGTTCCTGCAGCGGGCCGCCATAGGCGTTGGCGGAGAGGACACGCCAGCCCGGTGCGGCCACGTCCGGTTTCGGCCGGCCATCACGCGTCGGCCCGGCGCCGGTGAACGAGGTGATGGGCTGGCCCGGCGGGATTTCGTAGTAGGCGCCGACGCAGAGCGTATTCCTGCCGCAGGACAGGGATGCCAGGGTGGATGACCGGTCCGCTTCGTTGGGCGCGAAATTCGATTGCGTCTGGGACGACAGGTCGTCGCGGTCGATCCAGGCGTGGAACTGGACCGGATCGGTGCCAACGGACAGGTTCAGGCCGAGCCGCCAGTCCTCTTTCTCGAAACGGATCGACCACAATTCAATATGAATCTGCTGCAGGAAGCCGGGAGCGGACGGGTTGGGCTGCACGCCGGTCGTTACAGTGCCGACGAGCCGGTTGAAGCGCGTGATGAGCAGCGGCGCGCCGGGCGCGGCCTGCGTGTACTCGGTTTTGTCGGGCGCCGTCAGGGTAACGGTCAGGACCGGATCCGGCGTCCCGGTTTCATACCAGACATCCATGACGTTGATGGTCGGATCACCCTCCTTGAAGATCCAGGTCAGCGACGACTTGCCACCGACCGGGACCGTCCCGCTGGCGTGCAGGTCCGCATCGTAGGAGTTGCCGGCGGGCAGGACGATCATGCGACCGGGCTGATTGAGGATCCAGTCCAACGCAACCTCCAGGATGCTGGAGCCGTCATGCGACCCGCTATTGGTTCCCAGGCTCAGATTCACGACCGTTGGCTGTGGTTCGGCTTTCGAGAACAGCCACAGCACGGCCTGGAGCAATGCCGCACCGCTGGACGGGTCCTGACTGGTCGGCACCCCCTTGGGCGGCAGATGCACGAAGATCAGGTCCGCACCCGGTGCCACGCCGGGGGGAAGCGCGGCCGCCCTGTACCCGGTCCGCGGTTCGGCCGGCGCGTTTGCGGATTTCTTGTCGCAAGTGGTCTCACACTCACACGACGGCTGGGTTTCTTCGTGATGGCAAGCGGCGGCGCTGCCGGCCGCGACGCCCATGACATGGGTGCCATGCACCGGGGTCCCCGGCACGCGCGGCGCGAACAGGTTGTGATCCGGGCTGTAGTCCAGCGTCCAGTAAGGGTTGGGTGTCTGCAGTGCGTAGTTGAGGGTTGCGGCGTCGAACACCCGCCCCAGCCCGCCGGGACCCGGCGCGCCGTTCCCGCCTGCCGGCGGCAGGTTCTGATCCCAGAGGTATCGCAGCCGCGTAGTCCCGTCGGGATGCCGGAACGCCGGATGGACGAAGTCGCATCCCCAGTCGATCACGCCGACGACGACCCCGCGCCCGTCCCGCTGCGGCGGCGCCGGCAGGTCCGCGGGACTGGCATGGATCGAGGGGACCGAGAACTGCAGCGACGGGCTGATTCGCGGCGGCAACTGCAGGCGCACGTTCTTTGCCAGGGCATCTCGGAGCCATTCGGCTAGCAGGCGGAGGCCGACCGATATCCGCTCGCGGTCGCCCCCTGTCGTCCCGCCATTCCCAAGCGGCACCCTGACGGTCACGCTGGTGATGCTCGGTTTGTCAAGGGTCAGGTCGGTCTGGTCGGCAGGCTCGATCCTGCCCTCGCGCGACAGCTTGAAGCCGGTTCTCCGCTGCACGCTGCGAAGGAATGTGTCCTCGGACCCGCCATTCGGAAGTACCGGCAAGTCCTGATCGGTTCCGAGCCCGACAGCGACAAGCAACGAGGTGACCAGTTCGGTGTCGGCACGATACAGGGCGGCGAGTCCGGCAGCAACGAGCGCCGGATCGCTCCGCCGCAGGATCGCCAGGTCGTCGCTGCTCAAGGTCAGCTCGTACGAGTTGTATTCGCTCGAAGCAGGTTCGCTCATCGCCGGAGTCCGTTCCATCCAGATTCGCACCTGACGGCGATATCATTCAGGCAACCCACCTGAGCGTCTGGGCACGATTGAAGAGTACCCAAGCAGACCCTCAACGCAAATGCAAGGACACAACGCAACGTCGCCGATATTCCGCAGATATCGGGCCAGTGCTGGCGATAGCAGTGCTCATTTCTGTCCTTGCGCGGAACAAAAAAATCGGCTGCACCATGACGTCCGGGGCGATGACCTCCGGTTTCTGCACGCAGGACGTGTCAGAACCGCTTATCATCTCCCGCACAGATTGTATCGATTCCGCACGGCATTACTGCCGCTCGCCCGCGCTCAGAAAAGCGATTCCGGATCATTCCTCTACATACTTCACGACGACAGAGAACAAGGATCATCATTTCAACCTTGCCGGCAGACATCCGGACCAGCAAGGTCCATTCCCGTCCGCCGGGACTCGCCTTCGGCGGCTTCCGGCATGGCGCACCCGGGCCGACGCCGCCAGTGCCGAACAATACTGATATGAAACACTATGACCCGGCCAGCCCCGTCACGGCGCATCCGCTCGCGAAAATTGTCTGAACAGGCATCCTTGGGATCAGCGAAACATGGCCAGCACACACGTGCACCGCCGCCGCCCATGCCGGCCATCGCCGGCACGGGACGTGGCGCGACTTGCCGACCCGGCTGAAATCGCACGATAGTCGCAATGCAGAAACTATCGCCAATAAGACGGAGCGGTCCGGTGCCGGCCAGGCGTACTCGATCACGCTGCCAATCCTGCGGATTCGCCAATCCGTCGGCCATGCGGTTCTGCGGCCGCTGCGGCACCGAACTGGCGCAGGCCGCCGGTACCCCAGCCGAACGGCCGCGCGAGCGCACCGATGCCGCCCGCGACACCCAGGCCGAACGGCGGCAGCTGACGATCATGTTCTGCGACCTCGTCGGCTCGACCCGGCTGTCCAGCAGCCTCGACCCCGAGGACTTCAGCGACCTGCTGCTGGCCTATCGCGACGCCGCGGTGGCG
>JBFXDK010000025.1:0-10218 GCA_050181195.1 Acetobacteraceae bacterium
ATGCGGTCGAACGCGATCTGCGGGATACGTGATGCGAAGTCGGCGCGGAGCTTGCTCGCGTCGAAATCCTGGCCGGGAACGAGGCCGATCTTCGCGAACTTCGCCAGCGCCGGCATGTCCGCCTGGGACGGCGGGTTCCGCTTCATCAACTCGGACAGCAGCTTGAAGTAGGAGACTGCATCCATGCGGTTCACCTGCTCCCGTACCGCCGTCTTCATGTCGATGGAGGGGTCGACGGTCGCGGCGGGTGGCGTGTAGGGCTTGCCGTAGGCACTCAATGGCACGACGCGGACCTGGTCCTGCAGCGCATGCACTTCGGCATAGTCCTGGGGCGTGCCGGTGCAGTAGATCCGGCCGAGCATCCAAACGATACTGGTGGGGGACTTGTACTCCTTGACGCCGGGCGGGAGCGTGCCGGACCAGCCGGGGCCGGTGATGGCATAGGTCTGCGCACCGGTCCCGGTCGTCCGCATTCCCGGGACCTGGAACACCGTGGTCCAGCCGTCCAGCAGCGGAAACAGGGCATAACGGCCCTTCATCTCGGGCAGGCTGAGAACCCAGGGTTCCTTGCCGACATCAACCCAGGCAATCGTATAAAGCGTGTCCGCGTTCGGCGCCGTTACGTCGCGATAGGACGCGTTTGGATAGGACCGGACCTTCAGGACCTGCCCCATGGGCGCCCGGGTCGCTTCCGGCGCCGTGACATTCGTCATGACGCGCCGGGTCATCTCCATCGTTACGAGGGGGTATCCGTATATGTAGGCATCCGTCGCCAGCCAGAAATCCTCCACCCCTTCGAAGGGCGCCAGCAGGTGATCCCCCCAGTCCGCCCGGACAGTGGAACTCAGAGAGGTCCCGGCAAGGAGGCCCAGCGCGCCGAGCGCTGCGTTGCGGCGTGTGATCATTGCGTCTTCCTTCATTATCGCTCTGGCGGGCGTCCGGCAGATCGACCATTGGCCAGTTCGGCGCATAGCCACAAAGCATCCGGCTTCTTCCGGACATGACCTGCCGGACCGCAAGTGGGGGAGAACCGGTCTTCGGGCGCCTGGCGGGTTCCGAAAACCCCGGCGGAGGTCGGTCCGCGGCCGGCGCAAAAGGAAATCGAAATCACCTGACGCTGTTCACTCAGGATCAACGCCGCGATTTCACGACGCAGCTCACGAAACTCGCCGTTTCCGAAGTCGACGCAAGTGTCGGCCGCCACCCCGCCTTGTGCAGCCGCGCGCCACCGTGTGAGCGTCATGTCCCCCCGATCCATGTTCTCCGAGCACGCTTCTATCGAAATCGCACGGGCCGCGGGTTGATCTTTTTGTGCATTTTTTTGATCCTTTCGTGCGCCCTGGCGGCGCGGGGAGATGTCAAGATGATGCCTGTTCCCATCGGTCACGTCCGTGCGGGTCCTCTGCAGCCCATCCCCCAGGTCCTGCGGGAGAGGGGAGTGGATCCGACGGCGGTGTTCGCCCAGGCGCGTGTGGATCCCGATCTGCTCTCTGACAGCGAGAACACCATCCACTACACCGATGTTTATCGCCTGATGGCCATGTCAGCACACGCCACAAAGTGCGGCCATTTCGGCCTGCTGGTCGGGTCACGCTGCAAGGTCGAGCAACTCGGACTGATTGGCCTGCTCGCCGCACAGGCCCCGAACCTCGGCGCGGCGTTGCGTGACCTCATCGACCACATTTTCCTCTTTGATACCGTAACAAAACTGGATCTGCGGCAGCAGAAAGAGCAAACCCGGCTATGCCTGACACTGCCGGAGGGCGAGACTGAGGGCACCAATCAGAGCCTCGAACTCGTCGTCACCATTGCATTCCGCGTGGTCCGTGAGCTCGCCGGTCCCGCGTGGGGGCCGAACCGAGTCCTGCTTGCCCACCGGCCGCGTGGGCCCACGCGGCCGTATGTCGATTTTTTCCAGGCGCCGGTGGCCGGCGGAGCGGGCGAGACCGGATTGGAGTTCCCGGTGACCTGGCTGAAGCAGTCCTTGGCAGGAAGCGCCGTGCTGCGCCGCTATCTGGAATCGTATGTGTCGATCGTGAAGGACAGCGCGGATGCTTCGCTGGCGGGCAGCGTCACACGAAAGATCCGGGCAGCGCCATCGCTGAAAAGCTTGACCGAGGAGAGTGTCGCGCGGTCCATGGGGATGGAACCCAACGCGTTCAGAAGGCGCCTTACTCGTGAGAAAGCCAGCTATCGGGAAATCCTGGACAGCGCCTACCGTGACCGCGCGCTGCATCTGATGGGCACCCCAGACCTCAACCTCACCCAGATCGCCGCCATGCTCGGCTTCGCGGAACTGAGCGTCTTCACGCGCGCTTTCCGGCGTTGGACCGGGATGACGCCAACCCAATGGCGCCGGACGGGCGTGCTCCCGAATTATGCCGCCTCAAATCCGATGGCACGGCGGAGCCTTTGACCTGTCAGGTTCCGCGCGCGGTCGGGTCCGCCCTGACGCTTCTGTTGCGCCTTTCGCTCCTTGCGGTGTGGTGCCTGGCGCAGCCGACCGCACGCGCCGCTGATCCGACCGCGACGTTTGTCGGGTCCACGCAATGCGCATCATGCCACGCCGGTGCCTATCAGGCTTGGCAGGGATCGCACCACGCGCTGGCAATGCAGCCGGCGACTGCGGCTTCGGTGCTGGGCGACTTCTCGGGCGCACAACTGACCCATTTCGGCGTCACCACCACCTTCCTGCGTGAAGGCGAGCGGTTCCTGGTGCGGACCGATGGCCCGGACGGCGCCGAACAGACCTTCCCGGTGGCATACACCTTCGGGGTGGCGCCGCTGCAGCAATACCTGATCCCGATGCAGGGCGGGCGGTTGCAGGCCCTGGGCATCGCCTGGGACAGCCGGCCGAAGGAGCTGGGCGGACAAAGATGGTTTCATTTGTATCCGGACCAGCGTCTGCCCGCGGGCGACCGGCTGCACTGGACCGGACGCGACCAGACCTGGAATCAGATGTGCGCCGACTGCCACTCGACCGGCCTGCGCCGCGATTTTGATCTGGCGTCGAACACCTACGCGACGACATGGTCGGACGTGAACGTCGCCTGCGAGGCCTGCCACGGCCCCGGCTCGCGCCATGTCGCGTGGGCGGGGGCGGTGACGCAGGACCGTGCGCCGGATCCACGGATGGGGCTGACAGCCTGGCTGCGGGCGACGGATGACGGTGTCTGGCGTATGAACCCCGATACCGGCATCGCACGGCGAAGCAAGCCGCTGGTGTCCGGTGAGCTCGATGCCTGCGCGGGATGCCATGCGCGGCGGAAGATGATCGTGCAGGATCCGGCGGCCGGTCCGCCGTTCCTGGATCGGGCAATCCCGTCCTTGCTGGAGCCGGGGCTGTACCACGCCGACGGACAGATCGACGGCGAGGTGTTCGAATACGGCTCCTTCCTGCAGAGCCGGATGTATCGCGCGGGTGTCACCTGCTCGGATTGCCACGAACCGCACGGACTTGCGCTGCGTGCCCAGGGGAACGCTGTCTGTGCCCAGTGCCATGCGCCCGCGCGGTTCGATGCCGCCAGCCATCATCACCACGCGCCCGACAGCGTCGGCGGGCAGTGCATCGCCTGCCACATGGATACCAAGATCTATATGGGCGTCGACCGGCGCCACGACCATAGTTTCCGCGTGCCCAGGCCGGACCTGTCCGTCGCGATCGGCGTGCCGAATGCCTGCACGTCCTGTCATGCCGGCCGCACCGCTACCTGGGCAGCCGAGGCGGTGGCGGGCTGGTATCCCGGCGGGCGGCAGACCCGGCCGCATTTCGGCCTGGCCCTGGCAGCGGCGCGCGACGGTGCCAGTGACGCGGAACGGCGGCTGAGCGCGCTTATCCGCGACCGGGATCAGCCGGGCATCGCACGGGCAACCGCGCTGTCCTCGCTATCCCGGTATTTCATCGGCGCATCAGCCGGCCCGTTGCAGGCGGCCGTGAACGACGCGGACCCGCTGGTGCGGATGGCGGCACCGCGCGCGGTGCCGGCGGGCGACGATGGCGCCCTGCTACCAGTGCTTATGCCGCTCCTGACCGACCGCTATCGCGCGGTGCGGGTGGAGGCGGCACGCGCCCTGGCCGGGATCGATCCGCTGAGACTGCCCGAGCCGCAGCGGAGCGCGCTGACTGCTGCGATGCAGGCGCTGCTGGCGGCAGAGCAGGTGGATGCCGACCGTCCGGAGACGCAGGTCAACCTGGGCGTGCTGGCGCTGCGCCGGCGCGACCTGGCGACCGCCGAGGCGGCCTACCGGACGGCCCTGCGCCTGGATCCGGCATTCGTGCCGGGGCTCGTGAACCTGGCCGACCTGGAACGGCTGCGTGGAGGCAATGCCGAGGGTCTTGCGCTGTTGCGGCAGGCGCTGGCACTGGAGCCGGATAATCCCACCGCGCGGCATGCCCTGGGCCTGGCACAGGTGCGACAGCGGGACCTTCCGGCGGCCCTGGCCGAGTTGCGACGGGCCGCGGAGCTTGCGCCGGACAATGCGCGATACGCCTATGTCTACGCGGTGGCATTGAACAGCACGGGCGCGACGGCCGAGTCGCTGAAGTTGTTGGAACGGACGCATCTGCGTCATCCGACGGATCGCGATACGCTGATGGCGCTGGTGGCGTTCTCGCGTGATGCCGGGGATGTGGCGCGCGCGACCGCCTATGCCCAGGATCTGGTTGCTCTGGACCCGGCCAATCCCGAGGCAACGCGTATGCTGCGCGACCTGCGTCAGCCTCGGCCTGGAGGTAGTGGGCGGCCGTAGCGCCCGATCGGTGCCGCACCCATCACGCCGCAGCGGACAATCCTGCGGTCACGCAATTAATCGGCAGGGATCGCCGGGAGATCGAAGGGACGATTGGCGACTTCCTCGGCATCGGGGACACCAAGCGCGCGCAGCACCATCTCCGCAATCTGCTCCGCATGACCGGAAGGCGCCTCGTTCCGCAGGACCGAACGCATGCCCATCATGCCCAGGCCGAGGATCGCATCGCATGCCGCCTGCGCCGAATGTACTCGGAACCGCCCGCTCGCCAGCCCGTCCGTCACGTCCGCGGTCAGGTACTCCCGCATGCTGGTTCCCATGGGCGCGGCCAGCAGGGCGATCCGGACAATGACCCAACCCGCCACCGAGTCCGCCGCGGCCATCCTGATGTAACTTCTTACCGCTCGGCCGACACGATCGGCGGGGTCGGCCAGGGATCGCTGGGCGTCCATTCGGCCAAGCAACCGTTCGCTGATGGCGATGCCGACCGCCAGCAGCACGTCTTCCCGCGTCGTGAAATAATTATAGAATGTTCCCCGCGCGACGGCCGCCTCGGCGATGATGTCGTCCACGGTCATGTTGTCCGGCCCGGTCCGCGCGATCACCCGCATGGCGGCATCGATCAGGGCCGCACGGGTGCGTGCGCGCTTGCGCTGGCCGATTTCGGTGCGTGACGCGTTCATAGGGGTCGCCCCACGCTCATGTGCCGGACCGATGCAGTGAGGTAATTTCGCATCTCATATTGACAATATCGTCATTTTGGATCAATCTGTCAAAAATCTTGGGAGAGGGGTAGCGTGATGCTGTCCGGCATGGTGCGTGCGCTGCTGACGGCGGCGGCATTGGGCGTTGTCTTCGGCATTGGGGAAGCGGTGGCGGCGGATAAGCGTCCGAACATCCTGCTGATCCTGGCTGACGACATGGGCTATTCCGACGCCAGCCCGTATGGCGGCGAAATGTTCACCCCGAACATCGCCCGCCTTGCCGATCAAGGAACGATGCTGACCAATTTCCATGTCTCCGCCTACTGCGCACCCACGCGCAGCATGCTGCTGACGGGCGTCGACAATCACATCGTTGGCCTAGGCAACATGGTGGAGCTGTTGTCCGACAACCAAAGGGGCAAGCCGGGCTATGAGGGTTATCTGAACGGCCGAGCGGTGACGGTTGCCAGGACATTGCGCGATGCAGGGTATCATACGTACATGGCCGGCAAGTGGCACCTGGGCAAGACGCCCGAAACGATGCCGGCCAGCCAGGGCTTCGACCGGTCGGTGGGTGTGCTGGAAGGGGGCGCAGACAACTACGAAAGCAAGAGCTACACGCCGGTCTACCAGTCGGTGCATTTCTTTGAAGATCGGAACGAGCTGAAACTACCCGAGAACTTCTATTCCACCCGGTTCTATGCCGACCGGCTGATCAGCTATATCGAAGCGAACCGTGCCGACGGCAAGCCGTTCTTCGGATATCTGTCGTTCCAGGCCGTTCATCAACCGCATCAAGCGCCAGCGGATTTCACCGCCCGGTACGTCTCCACCTACCAGGCGGGCTGGTCGCAGATTGCGTCCTTCCGCTACATGCGCCAGGTCGAACTGGGCCTGATGCCGGCGGGTCTGACGCTGGCGCGCCCGGCGGCCGTGCCGAATTGGGAGACGCTTTCGGCGGACGACAAGCGCATGAACGCCAAGCGCATGGCGGTCTATGCGGGCATGGTGGAATACATGGACTACAGCATCGGCCGGGTGCTGGACTATTTGCAACGGAATGGGATGCTGGACGACACCGTCGTGGTGTTCCTGAGCGACAATGGCGGCGAGGCCGCTGTCCTGGAAGCGTATTACCCCGAGTATTATAAGAAGAACTTCGATCTCAGCTACGAACGTCTGGGTGAGAAGGGATCGTACTCGGAGTACGGTCCAGGTTGGGCGGCAACCTCCATGACCCCATTCAGCAACTTCAAGGGATCGGCGGCCGAGGGCGGCGTGCGTGCGCCGTTCGTGATCCGGTATCCCGCCCAGGTGCAGGAGGGCGGCCGGTCGGCGGCTTTCGCCTATCTGCTGGACGTGGTGCCGACCCTGCTGTCCTACGCTGGCGTCCGTGACACGTCGGCCGGATCGGCCGTCCTGGGTGGCGTCAGCATGGCGCCGGTCCTGTCCGGCCGAGCCCAGGTCGTGCATCCCGCGGACAAGCCGATCGGGTATGAGGCAGCCGGCGGCGCAGCGCTGTATCGGGGCGACTACAAGCTGGTGCGCAGTGCGCCCCCGTACGGGGATTCGGCGTGGCGGCTGTACAACCTGCCTGACGATCCCACGGAATCACGTGACCTGAGCGCAACACAGCCGAAGCTGAAGGAGCAGATGCTCGCGGACTACCAGGCCTATGTGAAGCAGCACGGCGTGGTGGAGGTGCCGCCCGGTTACGACGTAGTCAAGCAGGCCCAGGCCAATGCCGCGAGGAAGGCACAATGACCATGCCGCAACGTCGCAAGGCGCAGTCCGTGTGTGGTCTGATGGCTCTCGGCGTCGCTTGCGCCGCCGTGGGCGCGTTTCCGGCCCGTGCGCAGGAGACGCCGGCACCGAAATGGGAATTTTCCCTGACGCCGTATCTCTGGATCGCCGGCGTCAGCGGCACACTGGAAACGCGGAACGCCAGAGTACCGGCGCAGAACGTATCCGCCGATTTCGGTGACGTGCTGTCGCACCTGAACTCCATCCCTGTGATGGGCTCGGCTGAGGTCCGGTATGGACGTTTCGGTCTCTCGGCCGACCTGATGGCGATCTCGGTCAAGTCTGACATTTCCACCAGAAATGTTCTGTTCACCGGTGGGAGTGCCCGCCTGACACAGGTGATCGGTTCCGCCGTCGGTTCGTATCGCGTGGTCGCAGGGGCGGACCAGTCGCTCGACCTTGGCATTGGTGTCCGGGCGATCGGGCTGTCCAGCAAGTTCACCGTCAATCCCGGCCTGCTGCCCGGGTTCGAGCGCTCGCCCGGGGTCAGCTGGGCGAACGCTATCGCGGCGGTGCGTTACCACATCGACCTGGCGCCGGACTGGGGCGTGACCCTGTACGGCGATGTCGGTGGCGGCCCGTCTTCCGCCTTCACCTGGCAGGTGTTTGGCACTGTCGACTACCGGCTGTCAGACTCGACATCGCTGCGCGCCGGCTATCGCCATCTGCATTTCGCCTATACCGGAGAGGTGCTGAAGCAGAGCATTGCCCTGAGCGGCCCGATCCTCGGCGCAACAATACGCTTCTGACGAGATCGTAACCGCCGCTTTCGCGCATGGGGCCGCTTACCGGCGGGCAGGGACACCAGGGGGTAGGGGACAATGCGCGCGCGTCAGGCTGAGGGACGACTGCTCAGGCAGGTGGCGACTTCCTGATACAGGCGCGCGGGCGTGATCGGCTTGCGCAGAAGCCGGAATGTGTCGCGTTCACTGACGCGCACGTGCTCGGTTGCGTAGCCGGTGATCAGGATCGCCGGCATGCCGGGGGCCTGTTCCTGCAGCATGGTGATCAGTGTCAGGCCGTCCATTCCGGGCATCGACAAATCGGTCAGCAGCAGGTCCGCGCCTTCCGTCCCAAAGATCGCCAGTGCCTCCGAGGCACCCGATGCCGCCAGGACGCGATAGCCTGCGTCCTCCAGCGGATATTCCAGAGCGTCCCGCACCAGCCTGTCGTCATCGACGAGCAGGATGCGCGGTTGGGCGGGGTCCGCTTCCTGTTCCGGGCGCGCTTCCAATGCGACCTCGGCGGCGGGAAGGCATAGCACGACGGTTGTACCGCGGCCCGCGGTACTCTGGATTTCCAGCGTGCCACCCGATTGTTCGGCGAAGCCCTTGGCCATGGACAGGCCAAGCCCGGTCCCTTCGCCCTGCGGTTTGGTCGTGAAGAACGGCTCGGTTGCCCGTACAAGCGTGGCTTCATCCATGCCGCTGCCCGTGTCGGACACCGCGATGCGCACATAACGTCCCGGGAACAACTCATTCGGAGCCGCGCCCGGCCCGCCGATGGCGAGCCTGGTGGCGGAAAACGTGATGGCGCCACCTTTTGGCATGGCGTCGCGCGCATTCGTCGCGAGGTTGATCAGCACCGTTTCAAGCTGTCCCTTGTCCGCCATCACTGGCGGCAGGGTCGCTTCCACATCGATCCGCAGGCTGATTGTGCCGCCAAGTGTTTGTGCCAGCAGGCGGGCAAGCTCGTTCAGGATTTTGGCGATATCCAGGGATTCGGCCTTCAGGTCACTGCGACGTGCAAAGGCGAGCAGCCGGTCGGTGACGGATGCGCCCCGTTCCGCCGCCGCGACGATCGTTTCGGCGAGCCGTAAAACCCGGTCGCTGACCGCCGGCCGGCGCCGGAGCAGATCGGCAGCACTGGAGATCGCCTGAAGCACGTTGTTGAAATCATGCGCGATGCCGCCCGCGAGCTGGCCGAGGGCCTGCATACGTTCCGCCTGTGCAGCGCGCATCTGCGCCGCCTCGCGTTCGGTGACTTCTGCGCGGACCCGTTCCTCCAGGGACCTATTGAGCTGTTCCAGCTGTTCCTGCGCCCGCTTCCGTTCGGTGATGTCCCGGGCGATTCCGGTAAAGAAGCGTTTGCCGCCTGAGGTCCGCCATTCCGCGATCGACAGGTCGAGCGGAACGTTGGAACCGTCCTTGCGTCGCCCTTCCACTTCGCGACCGATGCCAATGATCTTGGCCTGGCCGGTGCGCAAATAGTTGTCCAGGAATCTGTCGTGCTGCATTGCAATCGGCGCGGGCGTGAGAATCTTGACGTTCTGTCCGATCACTTCCTGCGGGCTATAGCCGAAAATGCGTTCCGCCGCCGGGTTGAAGGACTGCACGATGCCCGTTTCATCAATGACGATGATCCCGTCGACGGCCGTGTTTATGATGGCCCAGTATTCAGGTCTGTCGTTCGTCTCCTGTGGCATCGGGAGCGGAGCCTCCTTCCCCGGCCTCGACGATTGCACTTGAAACGACAAACTATCCAGCCATCACGATGGTTGCATGCATAGCGCCGGATTTCCGGCGAGGACGGCCGGCCGGTGTCCGGCCGAACCGTCACCTTGGTCACGGCGCCGTCATGAAGCCCGCGCGTAGCCATTCCGCGGTGGTGCGCGGGGCGGCCTGTTCGTCCG
This sequence comes from Acetobacteraceae bacterium, assembly GCA_050181195.1. Classification (GTDB taxonomy): domain Bacteria; phylum Pseudomonadota; class Alphaproteobacteria; order Acetobacterales; family Acetobacteraceae; genus Rhodopila. The sequence goes on from JBFXDK010000025.1 coordinate 9,889, forward strand.
CGGACGGCGGGTCTTCATGTGTCTCACCGTTGCGGGACACAGGAGCGACGGCATGCAGGCCCTCCGGGCGGTGTCCCGGTTCGGCGATGGCCGGGGTTTCCAGCGAGCGGTTCACCGCCCGCTCGCATTTCCGCGCGATATCGAGCCAGGCGCGCTGCTCGACTGGATCGGTTGCCTTGGCGGCAAGATCCCGACAGGCGTTCGCGTGGGCCAGCAGGCGTTCCGGATCGTAGCAGTGCATGTCCCTGATCCATGGGTTCCCCAGCAGTCTTGAAGCCGACCTGAACGTTTCAAACCATAGGTTTATGATTTCGAACGATCACAGATTCC
>JBFXDK010000025.1:10318-53325 GCA_050181195.1 Acetobacteraceae bacterium
CGGGCAGAGCGCCGCCGCACCGACCGCACTGCGGGCGGGCGCCTGATGCCGCGCCACGTCATCACGCTCAACGCGGGGTCGTCTTCGGTCAAGTACGCGCTGTTCGACGTCGACCAGCCCGAACCAACGCTGCTGGCAGCGGGCCTGGCGGAAATGGTCAGGGATGGGCGGCATGTCCGCGTGCGGGACGGCGCGGGCGCGGTGCTGCATGAGGAGACCTGGCCGGGCGAGGGCGAATTCCACGCCGACGTTCTGCGGCGGGTGCTGGCGTGGCGGCGGCAGGCTTTTCCTGATGCGGAGGTCGTGGCGGCGGGTCACCGGGTGGTGCATGGCGGCATCAGATTCGATGCGCCGGTCGCGGTGACGGACGATGTCCTGGACGAGCTGCGGTCGCTGGTCCCGCTGGCGCCGCTGCACCAGCCGCACAATCTGGCCGGTATCCTTGCGGCGCGAGCGGCTTGGCCGGATATCCCGCAGGTAGCCTGCTTCGACACGGCGTTCCACCGGTTCCATCCGTTCGTGAACGACGTGTTCGCCCTGCCGCGCCGCTTCTACGACGAGGGCGTGCGGCGCTACGGGTTCCACGGCCTGTCCTACGAATATGTCACCGGGCGGCTGCGTCAGGTTGCGCCGCTGCACGCCGCCGGCCGCGTGGTCGTCGCGCATCTGGGCAATGGTGCATCGATGTGCGCCATCCGGGACGGGATGTCGGTGGCGAGTTCCATGGGGTTCACCGCTTTGGACGGGCTGCCGATGGGCACGCGCTGCGGCCAGCTCGACCCGGGCGTGCTGCTTTACCTGATGCAGGCGAAGGGCATGGACGCCGATGCGGTCGCCGACCTGCTGTATCGCGAGAGCGGATTGAAGGGTCTGTCCGGCATCAGCCACGACATGCGGCAACTGGAGGCGTCGCCGGACCCGGCGGCACAGCAGGCGATCGAATATTTCGTCTTCCGCATCCGCCGCGAACTCGGCGGGCTCGCGGCGGCCCTGGAGGGCCTGGACGCCGTGGTGTTCTGCGGCGGCATCGGCGAGAACGCCTGGCAGGTGCGCGAACGCGTGCTGGAAGGCATGGAATGGATCGGCGTCGAACTTGACCGGGCGGCCAATCGGGCCGGGTCGCGCTTGATCTCCTCGGAGCGCTCACGCGTGCGGGTGCTGGTCATTCCGACGGATGAGGAGGCGATGATCGTCCGCCACACGCTTGCCGTGTTGGGGGGTGGTTTGGCGGGGGGCTGATTGGAGCCGGTGACCACCAGGCTCACCCGCCGGATTGAGATCTGCGGCGAGATCAGGGCTGGCTTCGATCCCGTCACCGGTCCGTTGTCGACGTCCCTACGGCGTACGTCCCGCGACGGTCGCCGACCCGATTGATCGGCATTGGCTGGATTGGCGTTTGCCGCTTACGCCAGTTGAACCCCTCTTACACTCGGAGCTCCCAACCTCTCCATCCTCTCCCGCACTACCGCGTAGAGCCTCGCATCCTCCGTGGTGATCGCGCCGATATGGTCCAGATCGGCCGGAGAGAGGTCATCCGCCGAGACATAGCATTGCGAGATGTTGGACGCCCCCTTTTCCTCGATCCCGAACTGCGCCGAACACCACGTGTCCAGGTGCTCGACATCGGTCAGGTCGACGTCATAGCAGATCGCGAGGTCAATTGCCGCCTCGGCCGTCGTGCCGCCCAGGAACCGGCAGGCTCTGCCGGCCGGAACAAGATTCTGGTTACGCAGGATGCGGGACGCGAGTTCAACGATACGCCCCTTGTCGGTGCCGGTCTCTTCCTCGGACACCCCGAACAGCCGGCGCCAGCTCACGATGTCCGGTTCCGGGTTCGCCACCTTCAGGAACATGCGCGTCAGGACGTAGTTCACCTGAGACATCGTGGCGCGCACCGGATCGCGCAGCACCGCGAACAGCCGGTCATCGTACCGGACTGCCCGCCAGTCGCGATAGCGCTGCAGCGTGTTATGGCCGCAGATCAGAACGTGTTCGGATTCCGCCAGCCGGAGTACGGCGCTACGAACTTGTGCGCAGATGGCCTCCGTCGTTCCCCAGCCGGGCTGCAGGGTCTGGCTGCTTAGATACGGATACTTCCGCATGAGACGAGCGGATAGCTCCGAGCCGGCGGTCTTCGGAATGTGCAAGAACAGAAGCCGTTTCTTTTCCGGAAATGCCTCCAGGAATTGCGGGATCAGCGTCCGCCGGAACTCATCGCTGGCCAGCCCGCGCGCGAACTTCGTCTGTGCCGCGAACCGCGGCTGCGGCACGGCTGCGGCCCGCTTCTCCGGAGCGCGGCCGAACAGGGCGTAGTAGGCCTGTCTCGGCGGTACGCCGGAGAAATCAAATTGGCGCAGCAGGCCGTCCAGGCCCGTTTCCGGGGAATAGGCGGCAAAGGCCTGGAAAAGGTCCCGTGGGCAACGTGGAGCCGGTAAACGCATTCGTTGAACCTCCGGGGCCAACATGACCTCGGTCACAGGGAATCGGCAACGAAAATTGTTGCTTTTGTCAGCGGCTGGACAAGAGCGATATCCAGCGGCTGGTATTATGACTTGACGGTCGCAGCCGCCGGCGGCAAGGGCCGGCGGGCCGCGGTCCTGGTTCGCACGGGCGGGGTCGGGCGCCGTTCCGCAACGCGCAACCACATCCGGCGAAAGGGACGGTCTGCGAACATGGTGCGCCATGCCCTCCGGCGCGCAGCCGTCCCGCCACTACCAGGCTGAGGACTCAGTCCCGCAGCATCGCCGCGACCTGCTCCAGATGACGGACGCGCGCATACATCTTCATCGCCTTGTCCAGGCTGTAGGCGTGGGCCGCGGCATCGCCGCTCCAGCAGCATTCGCGAACGACAATCGTGGACAGGTCCATGTTGAAAGCCTCGCGCACGCTCGTCTCCACGCCGCGATTGGTGGCGCCGCCGCCGATGATGATCGTGTCACGCCGCAGCATGCGCAGCAACTCGCCGATGCCGGTGCCGTAGAACGCGCTCGGCCTGCGCTTCAGGTAGACGTAGTCCTCGGGCCGCGGCGCGATCTCGTCCGGGAAGCCTGCTTCCGGCGTACCCTCGACGCCGTTGGTCAGCGACGGCACACCGGTTTCCACCGACAGGTCCGTCGGCAGCAACACCACATCCGCACCATCCGCTCGGCTGACGGGGGTGGTGTAGATCACTGGCACGCCGGAAGCTCGGGCGGCGGCGATTACCCGCACCCAGGCGTCCAGCACCGGACGCATTGCCGCGCGACGCGCGGGATCCGCCGGCGTCAGTGCCCGGCGGCAGACGTCGTAGGCGATCAGGGCGGTGCGCTTTCGATCGAGGCGTTCCGGCTCAGGCATCGTTTCCTCCCTAATTCGGGCGGGGTGCTATCCCCGACAGGTCATTGAAGCTGGCGCAGCGAGCGCGTGCGGGGGGCGAGCGTAAGCCGCCAGCCCACGAAATCAACCGGCGTACCCGGCGCGCCCTGATGATGGCGGGTGGACAGAATGGCCACCGGATGATGCCAGTAGGGCAGCATGCTGTGCGCAACTCAACGCCATGCCTGGAAGGCCGAAGTCATGATCATGCATTCCCCCGCAATTCTCTGCATTGCCAACTGAACGGTGCAGTCATGATTACCGTCCTGGTTCCGTCATACCGGGCGACCAATTGGCCAGCCCGCCAGGACCCGGTTACACTCCGTGTCCAGAAGCCACGGAGGAACGGCATGATCACGAAATTCGACAGTCTCTTTGCAGGCCATACCGACGTCGAAAACATCGGCTACGGCGGCACCCCCATCAACGACCGCCTCTATGATAATGAGCATCTGTCCAGCGCTCTGTGGAAGGCACAGGCGATCGCCCAGAAGATGGACGGCTTGGGATACGACACGTTCTGGATGGCCGAGCATCACTTCCAGCGCGAAGGCACCGAGTGTATCCCGAACGTGCTGCTGATGGCGTTGCACCTGACGCACATGACGAAGAACATCAAGATTGGCTGCGGCTTCAACGTTACGCCCATGTGGCATCCGCTCCGCCTCGCGGAAGACTACGCGATGGCGGATATCCTTTCGAACGGGCGCGTGGTGTTCGGCGTCGGCCGTGGATATCACACGCGTGAGGTGGAAACCTTCGGCGCTCCGCTGATCGACCAGGAAGCAAACCGCGCGCTTTATGAGGAACAGGTCGAGATCATTTTCAAGGCGTTCAACAACGACCGCTTCAGCCATAAGGGCAAGCACTACACGCTGCCCCCCGAGGTGCCGTATCGCGGCTATGCGCTGAAGGACCTCACCTTGGTGCCGCGCCCGAAGCACCTGCCGGTGGAATGCTGGCAGCCGATTCAGGGCGGCAGCCAGCGGGCGATCGCATTCATGGCGAAATACGGTATCCAGGGCATGGTCGGCGGCGGATCGGCCGAGGGCGGCGCGATGCACAATGTCGTTCTGCGATGGCAGGAGGAGCATGCGAAGATCGGCAAGCACCTGGAACTGGGTGAGCGGCTCTGTTTCGGCTTCCACTTCTACATGGGCAAGGACAAGCAGACCTGCATGAAGGAGGCGGCTGCCTACTACGAAGAGAACATGAAGATGTTCGGCGAGCTGCGACTTGTCCGCGCGCTGTCGGACGAGCAGGTCGAGATCATGCGCGATCCCAAGCGTGCGCCGTCTGCCAAGCTGCCGCGGATCGAGGATGCCGTCGCCTCCGGCGGCTTCCTGACCGGGTCCGCCGATGAGATCATCGAGCACCTGATGAAGCTGGAGAAGGCCTATCCCGGCCTGGACCGCGTCTCGATCAGCCCGTCGCTGGGCGTGCCGAAAGCGGTGATCCTGGAGCAGGTCGAGCGTTTTGCGAAGGAAGTGATTCCAGCCTTCAAGGGGCGGATGAAAGTAGAGCAGGCAGCCGCGCAGTAATTGGCAGCCTGAAACGGTCGGCCTGGCGATGCAGCGCCGGGCCAGCCCGAAATCGCCGACGCAATGACGGGCGGCCGGGCCACGGCCGCCCGTTGGGCACGGATACTACACCGGATCCCAGTCGAACACCTCGCCCGAGCGATCGAGCGGCATGAACGCCTGCTTCAGGGCCGGGGCGGCCATCGCGGCGATGCTCTCCGGCGTCCAGCCGGCGGCATTATGCACGATCCGGATCGGACGCGGAGAGGAGAACAGGATGATCTCGTTCATCCGCGTCCCGAATACCTGGCCCGTGACGTCCTTCGCCGCATCCGACGACAGGAACACCGCCATTGGTGCGTTCTTGTCCGGCGTCATCTGCTGGATTTTCGCCAGCCGCGCCTGCTGTTCCGGCGTGCTGGCCGGGATCGACTGGGTCATGCGGCTCCAGGCGAAGGGCGCGATGCAGTTGGACCGCACATTGTAGCGCGCCATGTCGAGCGCGATCGACTTCGACAGCGCGGTGATCCCGAGCTTGGCCGCCGAATAGTTGGCCTGGCCGAAATTGCCGATGAGACCGGATGTCGAGGAGATGTGCACGAAGGTGCCGCTCTCCTGCTTGCGGTAGTGTTCGGCTGCGGCGCGCGATACGAAGAAGCTGCCATTCAGGTGCACGGCGATCACCGACAGCCAGTCATCCTCGCTCATTTTATGGAAGATGATGTCGCGCAGGATTCCGGCATTGTTCACCACGGCATCGATGCGGCCGAAATGGTCCAGCGCGGCCTGGACGATCTTCTGCGCCGACCCCCAGCTTGCCACCGATTCCGTGCAGATCTCGGCCTGCCCGCCCTGCTGGGCGATCAGCGCCTTGGTCTGTTCGGCCGGCGTGGCCGACCCGCCCTCGCCGGTCAGGGATGCGCCGATATCGGCGACGATCACCTTGGCGCCTGCCTTCGCCATCATGATCGCGATCTCGCGGCCAATGCCGCCGCCGGCGCCGGTCACGACCGCGACCTTGCCTTCCATCATCCCTGCCATGTCGTCCTCCTGGATACAGAGGCCGGCAACCTATGCGGGACGGGCGGCGATGTGAACCCGATGCCAGTCGCATCCAGGGCCGATGCGCGGGCACGTCGAGGCGGGCCATTCGCCACGACCGTACCCGCGCCACAACGGGAGAGATTTCCCTCTGCGCGGCCACCGCGATAAACACGATCCCAACTGCACCGACAGGGAACCCAGGCGATGTTCGAACTCTCCGAAGAACACCAGATGCTGAAGGATCTGGTCGCGAAATTCGTCGACCGGGATCTGATCCCACTGGAAAAGGCGGTCCTCGCCCGGGAAGCCGCCGGCCATAAGGCCGAGCTGTCCGCGGAGGAGGAGGCGAAGGTGCTTGCCACCTGCAAAGAGCTCGGTCTCTGGGGCCTGGATGTGCCCGAGGCGTATGGCGGCGCCAACCTGCCCTATACCGCGCTGATCGGGGTCTACGAGGAACAGGGCCGTACCTGCGTGCCGTTCACCTTTCCGCCCGACAGTCCGAACCTGCACATGCTGATCGCGGTGGCGAACGAGGAGCAGAAGGCGAAATACCTCGACCCCTATGCGCGCGGCGAGGCGCATTCGGCGATCGCGATATCGGAGCCCGGCGCCGGCGGTGACCCGGCCGGCATGACCACCCGCGCGGTGAAGGACGGCGGTGACTGGATCATCAACGGCCGCAAGATCTGGGTCAGCCGTGTCCCACATGCGGACTTCGTGATCGTCATGGCCCGCACCGGCGAGGGCAAGCGGCACGAGGGCGTCACCGCCTTCATCGTCGAAAAGGGCACCCCCGGCTTCATCATCGAGCGTGAGATCCAGATGCTCGGCGGCCATCGGACCTACGAGCTGATCTTCGACAATTGCCGCATTCCGGCGAAGCAGATCCTGGGGCAGGAGGGCAAGGGCTTCGCCCCGATGCAGCTGCGCCTGACCGTGCGACGCCTGCAGATGGGCGCCTGGAGCATCGGCATGTCCAGACGCGCGCTGGAGATGATGGTGGAACACGTGAAGCAGCGCGTGACGTTCGGCGCGCGGCTTGCCGACCGGCAGGCCATCCAGTGGTGGATCGCGGACGCGGCGACGAAGATCCACGCCCTACGGCTGATGGTCTACGACGCCGCGGCGAAGGCGGATGCGGGCAAGGACGTGCGCACCGAAGCTTCGATGATCAAGGTCTGGGGCACCGAAATGGCGACCGAGACTATTGACCGCGCCATGCAGTCCTTTGGCGCGATGGGCATGGTAAAGGAGCTGCCACTGCAGCTCATGGCGCAGAAGGTGCGGGTGATGCGTATCTACGAAGGCCCCACCGAAGTGCATAAGATGACGATTGCGCGCCGCATCATCGGGCGCTGACGCGGTGCTGGCCGGACGGTCGTGGTGACGGTTTATCGGAAATCGTTACCGTGACACGACCGTGGCATGGACGGTCGTGGGCCGTGGATCGCAGGTCCGGCCGGCTCGCGCGCGCCGTGGCGGCGCCAAGGCGCAAGCGGACAGGGCGGGCGACGAGCCGGCCGGCGGCGACGATGCGGCTGGCGGCGACGATGGATTGCCGGACGAATGGCCCGGTGATCCAGCACAGGATGGCTGCGGCCCAGCCCTCCGTCGGTGATGCGATCGTCCGTACCTTACTGCCCGTGCCGGGGCGCCATGCGCGCGCGTTCATCGGACAATCACTGAAGCCGATTTCACCGCGCGCCGGCAGGCGCTAGGTTATGCGGGAAATCAGGCGCGAATCGTCGCGCTGAACGGACGAACGGAGAGTCAAGGGGCCTTGGCCGACAAGCGCGCCACCTCAGGCCGAACCGGACAACCTGCGGGGCGGATGCCTGCCACGCAGGTCACAGCCGTCTCCAACCAGAAGGGCGGGGTGGGCAAGACGACGACGGCGGTGAACCTCGCGACCGCCATCGCGGCGATCGGCGATCCGGTGCTGCTGATCGATTTCGATCCTCAGGGCAACGCCTCGACCGGGTTCGGCATCCCGCGCGCCGATCGCGCCGAGGGCAGCTACCAGCTTCTGGCCAGGGAGCATGTGCGAATCGATGCACCGCTGCCCACGGCGATTCCGAACCTGTTCGTCATGCCGGCCGGCATCGAGCTCGCCGGCGCGGAGGTTGAACTGGTATCGACCTTGCGCCGGGAATTCCGTCTGCGCCGGGCGCTCGCTACCTGGCGCGCCGACGGACGCTTCCGGCACATCCTGATCGACTGCCCACCCAGCCTGGGTCTGCTCACCCTGAACGCCCTTGTTGCGTCTGATGAGGTATTGATTCCGCTGCAATGTGAGTTCTATGCCTTGGAAGGCGTCAGCGGCCTGATGCAGACGGTTGAGATGGTGCGGCGGCGGTTCAACCAGTCGCTTCGCCTCCACGGCATCCTGCTGACGATGGTCGACAGCAGGAACAGCATGTCGGAACAGATTACCAAGGATGTGCGTGACTTCTTCGGGGAATGGGTCTACGAGACCATTATCCCTCGGAATGTACGTGTTTCGGAGGCGCCCAGCCACGGCAAGCCCGTGCTGACGTACGACTTCCGTTCCACCGGGGCACAGGCCTATGTGCGGCTTGCCGGCGAATTTCTGAAGCGCCGAGCACCCGGACTGGCCTCTGAACAGGCATGATCAACACATGAAATCGGTCAAGACAGCACGTTTGGGGCGTGGCCTCGCAACACTGATGGGCGACATGGATACTGACAAAACCGAGCCCGGCACGACGATCAGCACGATCCCGATCGACATGCTGGAGCCCAATCCGTTCCAGCCGCGCGGCATGATTGAACAGTCGCAGCTTGAAGAACTGGCCGAGTCGATTCGCGCCCAGGGCCTGCTGCAACCGATCGTCGTGCGGCCAAACCCAAAGGACCCCGAGCGCTACGAGATCGTGGCGGGGGAGCGGCGGTGGCGGGCGGCGGGCCTGGCCGGACTGCACGATATCCCGGCCGTCATCCGCAATCTCACCGACAGCGAGGCGGCGATTGTCGCCCTGGTCGAGAACCTGCAGCGCGAAAACCTGAACGCGCTGGATGAGGCAGAAGGCTATCACCGGCTGGTCACCGAGTTTTCCCTGACGCAGGAGGCGGTGGGCTATGCCGTCAGCAAGTCGCGTGCTCATGTCACCAATACGTTGCGCCTGCTCAACCTCCCGTCGAAGCTGAAGGAACATTTGCACGCCGGGCGGCTTTCAGCCGGGCACGCGCGAGCCCTTCTGACGCACCCGAACCCTGAAGTGGCGGCGGAAAAGATCATCGCCAAGGGGCTTTCAGTGCGCCAAGCCGAAGCGATGGCGGAAAGGAGTGGGACGCCGCGTCCGCGTCGCGGATCTGGGAGCAGCCAGGTCGAGACTCGTGAACTGCAGCGCGACCTGTCGATGCGTCTCGGTCAGAGGGTGGAGATCGCCGTCGATGAGGTGGGCAGCGGCAAGGTGACGATCTGGTTCGCGGATATGCATCAGCTCGAAAGTATCGTGGAGCAACTCCGCCGCAGCTGACCAGTGTCCCTGCTGCAGGTGCGGCCGCAGTCCATCCGACACAGCTTGCATTCACCTGTCGGCTGTGTGTCCGCTTCAACCTTGCCGGGGGCTAGTCGGCGTCCCTCCTGACCCCGGCGGCGTGTCATCTGGTGGTTTGCAGATGCTCCTGCAGCCGCGGCATCAGCTCCACCAAGTTGCAGGGACGGTGGCGATTGTCGAGTTGCGATACCAGGATGTCGTCCCATCCGTCCTTCACCGCGCCTGTGCTGCCTGGCAGCGCGAACAGGTAGGTGCCGCCCGCGACCCCGCCGATCGCCCGCGACTGCATCGTGGAGGTGCCGATCTTCTGGTAGCTCAGCATGCGGAACAGCTCGCCAAATCCCTCGATCCGCTTTTCCATCACCCGATCGAACGCTTCTGGCGTCACGTCGCGTCCGGTGATGCCAGTACCACCGGTCGTGATCACGACGTCGATCGTGGGATCGGCGATCCAGGTGCGCAGCATACGCTCGATCACGTCGGCATCGTCTTTCTCGATCGCGCGTGCCGCCACGCGATGACCGGATTTCGAAATCCGGTCGGCCAGCGTGTCACCCGAGGTGTCATTGGCCGCCGTACGGGTGTCGGACACGGTCAGCACGGCAATGTTGACCGGAATGAACGGGCGGCTTTCATCGATGCGTGCCATGACGAACCTTCGTGTCGAGATTAGTTCCCAGACGTGGTCAGGATCGTCATCTTGGGCTCGGTACTGGCCGGCGTGAAGGGGGGAAACGACCCCGCAGCCAGGGCATCCAGACTGGGTGCTGGCAGGTGCAAGCGTCCGGCATAAAGCCAGGTGTAGGTCAGGGCGCGCGTGACGAACTGACGGGTTTCCACGATGGGAATGGCCTCTAGGAACAGCAGCGGATCGCCCATGTCGCGCACGCCGTCGGCCCAACGCTGGAAGTTGCCAGGCCCCGAATTGTAGCTTGCCAGCACCCGCACGAGGTCGTTCCCCACGCCGTCCACCCGTGCGAGATACGCAAGGTATTTCTGGCCAAGCTGCAGGTTCACACCGGGATCGTGCAGGCGGCTTACGCTTTGATAGCCATTGCCGATGTAAGACGCGGTGTCGGGCATCAACTGCATCAGGCCGCGCGCGCCGGCGGGGGAAATTGCGCCAGCGTTGAAGTTCGACTCCACACGTGTCACGGCGTAAACTAGGGCAGGATCCAACTTGAACCCGCCGGCGGGACGCAGGCGGGGCGCGCGCACCAGCGGCACGTCGGATTCTTCGTGCGCGCGGCTCGCCTCGGCCAGCCGCATCCCAAGGTCCGACAGGCCGACGGCGGTTGCGACCAGCCGCAGTGACCGTGCGAACCCGGTGTCCTCCTGCGCCTTTCCCGCCAACGTGCGTAGTTCCGCTTCCGCCCGCTCGCGCTGATCCACCTGCAGCAGCGCGAAGGCACGCCACCCAGCCGGGGTCGCGGCAACAGCGTCCACATCGGCGGGCGTCAGCACAGCGTCGTCCGCCAGGATTCCCGTGCTCAAGCCCAGTGCCCGGCGTGCCAGCAGCCCGTGCAACGTATCGGCCTCCACCGCCGCGCGTCGCAGCCAGGCGGCCGCGGCGGCGTCGTCGCCCAGCGACCGGGCGACGCGGGCGGCCCAATACGCGGCTGCCGACCACTCCCAGGGTGTGGCGATTCCGGCCGCGACGGCGCGCTCAAACAAATACCGCGCCTGCCATGGCCGGCCCAGGCGCCACGCCGCGAGACCGCCAATATGCCCCGCAAGCGCCGCCTGCTGGTGCGGTGGCGGGCCGCTTAGGGCGAGCAACGCGACCCGCAAGGCCTCGGTGTCCTCGTTGCGTGTGAACAGGATCTGCGCCACTTCGGCCCGGAGCAGGCTGGCATAGCCGGCATCCAGGCCGCGCGCTCCGGCAATGAGCCGCAGCGCGCCCGCGGAATCGCCCCGATGCGCGCGGCCGAGGACAGACCGGCCGAGCGAGGCATTGCGCGCGATGGTTACGCTGTCGGGTGCGATGTCCTCGGCCTCGGGGAGATCTGGCGTCGCCACCACGGTCGTCACCGCCGGGCGCGGCGGTGCGGTCGTCCCCTTCGGAAGCCGCGTCAGCAACAAGGCATGAATCGCCGGCGCGTCGGGATGGTCGGCGTACTCCTCCAGCCACGTAGTCAACTCCTGCGCAGAGGAGCGGTGATAGCGTCCGAGATAGCGCTGCGCCTGGACGGTGCCCATGAGCAGTCGGTTCTCCAGCCCGTCGAGCATCGAACCGATGGCGTCGAACTCGCCGCGAGCCTGGCGGGCGAAGATCGTGCGGACCGTCGCCGCGTCGGCGGAGGACAGCGGCCGCGGCAAGCTGATTTCGGCATTCCGGCCGGGCAGGGCCAGGCGCGGGCGCGCGAACGCGGTTTCCTCGCCGTACACACCTGACGGCGGTTCGGGGCTATTGCCATTCCCTGATCCAGGCGCTTGGGCAAGCGCAACCGGAGCGAACGCTCCGGAGAGGATCGCCGCACCGGCCACGAAGGCAAGGAGGGCGGGAAGGCGGGAGAGCGTGTGACCGATCCCTCGCATACGGATCGGCTACAGGCAGTGGCGTGAGATGACAACCCAGGCAAATGACACGCGTCTCGCAGTACGAGACGAATCCGGCAGTTCGTTCGGGGTTCCTATGCTTTTCCGATTCACATATTCGTAGGATTGTCTGCGAGCGTCCGCTGCAGGAACTGCAACGCCGTCCAGGCTTCCCGCTTGGTGGCGGGCGTCCGGATCAGCGTCGGTAGGGAAGGCAGGACCAGGGCCGGGACTGGCTGCGCCAGGCCAGAGACGCTGCAGGCTTCCCATTCCGGCGCGGGTTTCGGGCGACGGCCTCGCGCGGGCATCAGCGTGCGGGCGGCCAGCGTACCCAGGACCAAAAGCCGACTCGGCCGCGTTAGCGCGATCAGCCGTTGCAGGAAGGGCAAACAGGCGGCGAGCTCGGGCGGATAGGGCGCCCGCCCGCCCGGAGGACGCCACGGGATCAGTGGCGTCAGCAGAAATTCGTCCCGGGTCAGCTTGATGCTGGCAAGCATGCGGTCAAGCAACTCGCCCTCCTCGCCGGCGAAGGGCCGGCCGGTGCGGTCCTCGTCCGCGCCAGGCGCTTCGCCGATCAGGATCATCGCGGCGCCGGGATTGCCTTCGGCAAAGACCAGATTGCTCGCGGTATCCCTCAAGGCGCAGCCGTCAAAGCCGGATATGGCATTCCGCAGCGCCTCCAGCGTCTCCGCCGCCTCCGCCAGCTCCCGCGCTCGCTCTCCTGGCGGGCGCCGCACCATGCCCGGGGATTGTGCCGGAGCATATCGAATGACCGAGGCACCGACGTCCGCGCCGCCGCCGGCTGGTGCGGCTGGGGGGCGGGCGGATGGGGAAAGGGGGGGCGGTGCCCGCAGGCGATTGACCGGATCGGCGTCGAGCGCCTCGTCCACGCCCCATTCCATCTGCAGCCGCAGGAGAGCCAGATCGTCCATGCGCGAGTCCTGCCGGGGTTGGCGATTTTGCGCAACGGCGTCTCTGTCGGTAGGGTGCCGCCACAACTTATGGAGCTGGACATGGCGGAGGACCTGCCCCCGCGGGAGGCAATGGAGTTCGATGTGGTAATCGTCGGCGGCGGGCCGGCCGGGCTGTCGGCCGCGATCCGGCTGAAGCAGCTTGCCCCTGACGCGGCGGTTTGCCTGGTGGAAAAAGGCGGAGAGGTCGGCGCCCATACCCTGTCCGGCGCGGTGCTGGAACCGCGCGCGCTGAACGAGTTGATCCCAGACTGGAAGGAGCGCGGCGCGCCGCTGGACACGCAAGCGCAGGAGGATCGCTTCCTGTTCCTGACCGCGACGACGGCGACCAAGCTGTTGACCCCGCCGCAGATGAACAACCACGGCAACTACATCGTCTCGCTGGGCAATGTCTGCCGCTGGCTCGGCCAGCAGGCCGAGGAGCTGGGTGTCGAAATCTATCCCGGGTTCGCCGCGGCCGAGGTGCTTGAGGAGGACGGCCGAATCGTCGGGATCGCCACTGGCGACATGGGCGTCGGAAAGGACGGCACGCCTACTGACAACTACCAGCGCGGCATGGAACTGCGGGCGAAATACACGCTGCTCGCGGAAGGCTGCCGCGGGTCGCTCAGCAAGCACCTGATGGCGCGATATAATCTGCGCGAGGGCTTCGATCCGCAGACCTATGCCATTGGCATCAAGGAGCTGTGGGAAGTCCCGGCCGAGAACCACAAGCCTGGGCTGATCGAGCATTCCATCGGCTGGCCGCTGGACCGCGCCACCTATGGCGGTTCCTTTCTATACCATTTCGGCCAGAATTTGATCTCGTTCGGGTTCGTCATTGGACTCGACTATCGCAATCCCTGGCTGTCGCCCTTTGACGAGATGCAGCGGTTCAAGACGCACCCGCATGTGCGCAAGCATTTCGAAGGGGGGCGGCGGATCTCCTATGGCGCGCGGGCGCTGAACGAAGGCGGGCTGCAGTCGATCCCCAAGCTCACCTTTCCCGGCGGCATGCTGATCGGCGATGCGGCGGGGTTTGTGAACGTGCCGAAGATCAAGGGCACGCATACCTCAATGAAGTCCGGCATGCTGGCGGCTGAAGCGGTGGCCGATGCCCTGGCTGGCGATGGACCAGCGGAGCTGACGTCCTATCCGGAGAAGCTGCGCACAAGCTGGGTGTGGGAGGAACTGTCGGCGGTGCGCAACATCCGCCCGTCCTTCGCCAAGTTCGGCATGTGGGGCGGGCTGATCTACTCGGCGCTGGATACCTACCTGTTTCGTGGCAAGGCGCCTTGGACGTTCCACCATCCGCACCCGGACAATGAGACGCTGCTGGAAGCCGACGCGGCGCCGAAGATCGCCTATCCGCGGCCGGACGGGGTGCTGACCTTCGACAAGCTGTCGTCGGTATTCATCAGCAACACCAACCATGAGGAAAATCAGCCGGGGCATCTGCGGCTGTATGATCCGGACAAGGCGATTTCGGTGAACTGGGCGAATTTCCGCAGCCCCGAGACGCGCTACTGTCCCGCCGGCGTCTACGAGATCGTGGGCGCGGAGGAGGGTGATCCGAAATTGCAGATCAACGCGCAGAACTGCGTGCACTGCAAGACCTGCGACATCAAGGATCCGACGCAGAACATCAATTGGGTGACGCCGGAAGGCGGCGGCGGGCCGAGCTACCCGGGGGGGATGTAGGGGGAGCTCGACCAGGGGCACTGCCCCTAGAACCCCGCAAAGGGCCGCAGGCCCTTTGATCCCTTTCTGGTCGCTGGATAGCCGGCGGGGGCCGAGCTCCCTGATGCCTACCGTGCCCGGAAGTTCGGCTTGCGCTTCTCCTTGTAGGCCTGGATGCCTTCCTGCATGTCCTCGGACTGCCGCACGCGGGCGATGACCTGGCTTACGCCGACCATCCGCTCGATCGGGCCCACGGGCAGCACCTGCGCGACCAGCTGCTTCAGGGCGCCGATCACCAGCGGCGCCGATTCCAGCAACTGGTTGGCCATCTCCAGCGCCGCGTCCTCATGCGTGCCGTTCGGCACCACCCGGTTACAGAACCCCACGTCGTAGGCGCGTTGCGCCGGGACTTTCGATCCCAGCAGCATGATCTCCATCGCCAGCTTGTGCGGCATGCGGGAGACAAGTGAGCTGATACCGCCGGCGGTCGTCCCCAGCTTGGCTTCCGGATAGTAGAACGTCGTGCTCTCGGTGCAGACCATCAGGTCGCACATCATCACCGCAACGATGGCGCCGCCGATCACCCAGCCGGTGGTGGCGGCAATGATCGGCTTGTCGGTGTTGAAGCCGACTGTCGGGATCGCGCGCCAAAGCTCGGGCAGGTTGTTCACGTCGGCACCGGCCGAGAAGGCGCGGTCGCCCACCGAGCTCAGGATCGCGACGCGCTTGCTGTCATCGGCGTCGAACGCCTTGAAGGCGCGCTGCATCTCGACGGCGACGTCCTGGTTTATGGCGTTCAGCCGCTCGGGACGGTTGATGCGGATAATTGAGATCGGGCCGCGATCCTCGACGGTCACTGCGCTCATGGTCTGTTTCCCCTTTGGTCGATCGGTTCGGGTCAGCCGAGATCCGCCTCGTATGCGGCCCAGGCGTTCGGGCTTTCGCGGATCAGGATCTTGATCGCCGTTACCGCCGCGCCGCCTTCGCCCAGCTTGCCGCTTCGGCAGGCGGCGGCGAGCAGGCCGTGGATGTAGAAGGCGATGTATTCGGTTGTGGTGTTCACACCCTGGAAGGTCGGATTGTCGTCCAGGTTGGTGTAGTCGATCGTGTCCAGCGCCTGCCGCAGCTCCGCTTTCGCCAGGCCGATATCGACCAGCAACTGCAGCCGGTCCAGCCCGGGTGCGCGGAACTCGGCTTCGACAGTGAAGGTGGCACCATGCAGGCGCTGCGCGGGACCAAACTCCGCCCCGCGGAAGCTGTGCGCGATCATGATGTGGTCGGAGACGGTCAGGCTGAACATTCACGCGGCCCCATATGTGATGACATGACACAGTCCGCCTGGCCTCAGGATGCGGGGCATGGCCGCCGGCAGGTCCTCGAAGCGTGTCGGTCCGTCCAGCAGCGTGTCATAGGCGGGATCGGCCAGCAGATCGAGAGCCAGCGCGAGCCGTTCGCGGAAGCTGCGCCTTCCGCGCATTGCCGGTGCGACGGCGCCGACCTGCGATGCGATCAGGCGCAGCCGCCTTGAGTGGAAGGCCTCGCCCAGCGGCAGGACGGGAGTGCTGTCGCCATACCAGCTCGCCTCGATGATCCTGGCCTCGAACGCGGCGTGCGACAGGGCGAGGCGTAGCCCGGCTTCGCTGGCCGAGGTGTGGACGATGAGTTCCTGTTCCCCGGGCGCCTCGTCCGGCAGGGCGAAGGCGCAGCCGAACCGGGTGGCGAGCATTCGCCGGGACGGTGCGATGTCGACGACCGTGACCTGGGTCGCGGCGATGCGCGCGAGCAGGGAGGCGATCAGCAACCCGAGGACGCCGGCACCGATCACCATTGCCCGCTCACCCACCAGCGGAGCCGCGTCCCAGGCGAGGTTGATCGCGGTTTCCAGATTGGCGGCCAGCACGGCGCGGGGCGTCGGCACCGCATCCGGCACGGGGACGCACATCGAAGCGGGTGCCAGGAATACGTCCTGGTGCGGATGCAGCACGAACACCCGCTGGCTGTCCGGGGTCCGGGCGACGGCGCAGTAGCCGTATTTTACGGGAAAGGGGAACTCGCCGCCCATCAGCGGCGCGCGCATCGCCGCATATTGGCTGGGCGGCACGCGGCCCGAAAAGATGAGCGATTCCGTGCCGCGGGAAATGCCGCTCGCAAGCATCTGGAGCGGAATCTGATCGTGGGCTGGCGGCGGCAAGGTCTCGGCGCGGATCTCGCCGGCGTCCGGCCGGATCGTCCAGAAGGCCCGCGCCTGGGTCATTCCTGACGATCCAGCGCAATGTCCAGCAGGATGTCAGCCCCGATCGGGTGGACGGACCATTCGAACCGGCGTCCCTCGGCCAGTTTCGCGGGAGGCGGCACGGCGAAGGCAGGGATGCCGGCGCCGATCACCAGGGGCGATACGGTAATGTGCAGCCGGTCGAGCATGCCGGCCAGCATGAACCGCGACACCGTCACGCCGCCGCCCTCGACAAAGATGCGGCGCAGGCCGCGCTGCGACAACGCCGCCAGGATGGTGTGTGCGGCGATCCCGTCGGCACCCGCCGGCACGCGCAGCACCTCCGCTTGGCCTACCCGATCTCCGCCGGGCGCATTCTCGGTGCAGATCACCAGCGTCCTCGGGCCGTCCTGGAACACGCGCCGGTCCACGGGCAGGCGGCGCGTCGGGTCGATCACCACGCGGACCGGGCTTGGTCCTTCCACCAGCCGCGTCGTCAGTTGTGGGTTGTCTGCCTGCACCGTGCCGGCACCGACCACCACAGCATCGAACAGCGCGCGCAGGCGATGGGTGTGCAGGATATCGTCCGAGCCGCTGATCCAGTGCGATTCGCCCGCAGGCAGCGCAATGTATCCGTCGAGCGACTGGGCGAGGCGGCCAAGGACGAAGCAACCGTCGGGGCCGGCGGCGGGAGCCAGCAACGGTCCGAAGAGCGGAACATCACCGTCCTCTGGCAGACGGCATAGCAGTCGGCGCCAGGTATCAGGGTTCAGGGACTCCATCTGGCGGCACTAACATAGCGTCACCGGCGGCGACATCCCGCAGGGGCTACTGACCCGGAATTGACCTCACGCCGCCGTTAGGCGCGGGCGGTCAGCGCGTAGGCGGTGACGGTCCGTTCGGCCGTCAACGAACCAAGGGCGCCGTAGCGGGGCGCTGCGGCCGCCTTGGGAAGAGCGCCGCGAATGATTTCGATGACCTGCCGTTGCACCGCCATGGCGCGCTCCAGCAGGGTCTGGTTTTCGGCACCCAGGGCCTGCACCTGACGCAGTATCACCCGCGTGGGATCCGGCGGCGTCGCGGATGCGGCGGCCAGGGCCGTTGCCAGGTTCTCGGTAGCCGCGCGCTTCTCGGGAACCAGGGCGACGGCCGCGGTCAGGTCCGTGGCGCGCAGCCGGTCGTTTTCCCGCGCGAGAATCGCGGCCAGGCGTTCGGCGGCCATGTGCAGGGGAACGGTCATTGGTTCGCGGCCTCCTGCATGCGCAGCATCTGTGCATAGATCGGGGCGGCGAGGCCCAGCCCCCCGCCCGCGGCGATCTTCTTTGCCATCTCCTGCACCAGCATGGGCCGGAAAGCCTCCTCTCCGGCGCCCCCCCCGAACGGCGAGGACTTGACGTCGAGCGTGTCGAACATCGGCTGCAACAGGGCACCGATCGCCATTGCCTCAAACTCCCGCGCGGCTTTCCATAGCTTGGCCGGGTCGGCATGGGTGGATGGAACGGAAGGCGGGACCGGCGCCGGGGCCGGCATGGGCGATTTCGGTATGGCAAGTGTCGGGGTCATCGCACCACCAGATCGGCCTGCAGGGCGCCGGCCGCCTTGATCGATTGCAGGATGCTGATCAGGTCGCGCGGCCCGACGCCCAATGCATTCAGGCTGGCAACCAGTTCGCGCAGGGTTACGCCGGCGTTCAGGATGCCCAGCTTGCGGTCGGACTGGTCGTCGACCTGGATATTGGTCCGCGGCACAACGACCGTTTCCCCGTTCGACAGCGGGCCAGGCTGGCTGACGACGGGCGTTTCGGTCACGCGGATCGTCAGGTTGCCCTGGGCGATCGCGACCGTGCTGATCCGGACGTTGGCACCCATCACGATCGTGCCGCTGGCTTCCTCGATGACGACGATCGCGGCGTTGTCCGGTTCCACGCGCAGGTTCTCGATCACCCCCAACGCCTCGATCGGGTCGCGCCCGGCCAGGTTCAGCGCGACGGTGCGCGGGTCGGTTGCCTTGCTGATCGGTCCCAGCGCCGCGTTGATTGCATTGGCGATGCGACGGGCGGTGGTGAGGTCCGGGTTGCGCAGGCCCAGGCGGATGGCATTGCCCTTCTCGAGGCGGAACGGCACTTCGCGTTCGATGGTCGCGCCGTTGGAGATTCGCCCGGCGGTGGGCACGCCGCGGGTAACCGAGCTTGCCGCGCCCCGTGCCGCAATGGCCCCTGTCGAGACCGCGCCTTGCGCCACGGCGTAGACTTCGCCATCCGCGGCCAGCAATGGCGTGACCAGGAGCGTGCCGCCCGTCAGGTTGGTGGCATCGCCCAGGGCGGAGACACTTACGTCGATACGGCTGCCGCTGCGTGCGAAGGCCGGCAACTGCGCCGTCACCATCACCGCCGCGAGATTCTTGGTGGAGAGTTTGGTCACCTGGTCACGGGTGTTGACCCCTAGGCGCTCCAGCATGCCGATCAGGGACTCGCGGGTGAACACGGCGTTGTCCAGCTTGTCGCCGGTGCCATTGAGGCCGACGACCAGGCCGTAGCCGATCAGCTGGTTCTCGCGCACACCCTCGACATCGGCGATGTCCTTGATGCGCACCTGCGCGGCCTGCGGGGCGCAGGGGGAGAACATCAGCGCCACGCTCAAGGCCATGGCCTGGGCAAGGCGGCGCGCGGTAACGGTGCGGAAAGGATTCATCGTCATTCTGTCCCTGGCACAGCAAGCGCCGTGCCAGTCCGTAGCCGCGGGAATCCACGGCTTTGGCGTCCGGGCCGGTAGGCAGAAAATGCCGAGCGGCAGGATTGGCAGGGTGCGAGGGGGCAGGGCGATGATCGACGGGGTGGGATTCAACGGTCTCGGCCATGTGGCGGCGGCGCGTGCGCGATCCGCGGGTGGGACCGGCGGCCGGTTCGCAGTGGCTGGAGATGCCGGCGCGCCCGTCCGCACGCAGGTTGCCGGCGGTATCGCCGGGCTGAGCCTTGAAGGGTTGCTGACGCTTCAGGGCGATCCCGACCCGCGCGAGCAGGATCGTCGCGCGCACGGGCATGCCGATGCGATGCTGAGGGAATTGGGTGCGCTGCAGCGCGCGATTCTGCGCGGTGAGGTAACCGAGGAGACTGTTCGACAACTCGCGATTCTTGCCGACAGCGTACCCGCGGCGGCCGACCCGCAACTGGCCGCGTTGATACGGACGGTGGTGGTGCGGGGGCGGGTCGAGCTGGCCCGCCGCGCACTGTAACGGTAATGGTTTCGTTATACACCCTTGATTGTCGGCAACTGGACTTGGCGCGTTCGTACCGCACGGCTATAAGCCCGCGCGTTCACGACCCGGAATGGGCCGGGGGGAAGCCGCGGGCTTGCCGGGTCGGCGGGACGCGGAGCAAGAAGCGGGACCGGCGCATATGATGGTGACACTGCCCCCGGACTATCGCCCTTCCGAGGATGAGGAGTTCATGAACCCCATCCAGGTCGAGTATTTCCGTCAGAAGTTGCTGCGTTGGCGGGCGGATCTGCTGCGGGAAGCCGATGGAACCCTCGCCAGCCTGTCCGAAGGCGGCATTCACGAATCCGACATCACGGACAGGGCCAGCGTGGAAACCGACCGGGCTCTGGAACTGCGGACCCGTGATCGCGCACGCAAGCTGATCTCCAAGATCGATCAGGCGTTGAACCGCCTGGAATCGGGCACTTACGGCTATTGTGAAGAGACAGGTGAACCGATCGGATTGCGCCGACTGGAGGCGCGCCCCATCGCCACCTTGTCGATCGAGGCGCAGGAGCGGCACGAAAAGATGGAGCGAGCTTACCGCGACGACTGATACCAGCCGCCCGAAGCATTGACGCGGATGACTCATGACGGCCGGCTGGTATCTTCTTGACTTTGCGCGCAGCCGCCACGCCGATCGGTCGTATAGCCGGTCGTCCGGTATGATGCGCATGCGCCCTGCCTGATGACGCGATGCGTGCCCGGCTCCGCAACCCGGGCTTGGCGGCTTGGTTAAGTCCCCCATCACCCGAAGGGAAGGGGCTGCCATGGCAGAGACACTCAGGATCGCGGTCCTGGCCACTGACGGCGTCGAGCAGATCGAGCTTACGGAACCTGTCAGGGCACTCCGCGCCGCGAAGCACGATGCCCAGGTCATCGCGCCGCATTCCGGACAGATCCAGGGCATGAATCACCACGAGAAGGGCGACGGGCTGGCGGTGGACCAGACTCTTGCCGATGCATTTCCCGAGGCGTTCGACGGCCTGGTCCTGCCGGGTGGCGTCGCGAATCCGGATGAATTGCGCACCAACCCAGAGGCGGTGGCGTTCGTCCGGCATTTCGTGCAGGCCGGCAAGCCGATCGCCGCCATTTGCCATGGCCCTTGGACGCTGATCGAGGCGGACGGCGTTCACGGCAGGACCATGACGTCCTGGCCTTCGCTGCGAACAGATCTCCGGAATGCGGGCGCGCGATGGGAGGACAAGCCGGTTGTGGTCAGCGGCAGGCTGGTGACCTCACGCAAGCCGGACGATCTGCCGGATTTCTGTCGTGAAATGATCACATTGTTCGAGAGCGCCGCGCAGCCCTCGGCGGCATAGGCGGGGGCGAGCCGCGAAGCAGCGAGCTGGCGGCGTGGCTGGCCTGGGCCAAGCGTGATCAGGGCGCGGCTCGGGCGAAGCGTGTCCTATTGCCGCCCGTCCACGGCCCGGCGCAACGTCGTATCGGCTGAGCCGTTGAACCCTGGCCGGGCCGCACGCGTCCGGCCAAGCCCTCCCGAGGAGTATTGGCGTGGACACGAATCAGTTGCGGCGCATGGACGCGTGGTGGCGCGCGGCGAATTACCTGTCTGTCGGGCAGATCTACCTGCTGGACAACCCGCTGCTGCGCGAGCCGTTGCTTCCAGCCCACATCAAGCCCCGGCTGCTCGGACACTTCGGAACGGCACCGGGCCTCAACCTTATCTATGTCCACCTGAATCGCCTGATCCGGGCGCATGACCTGAACATGCTCTACATCGCGGGCCCGGGGCATGGGGCACCGGGCGTGGTGGCGAATACCTGGCTGGAAGGCACCTACTCCGAGGTTTACCCGGATGTATCGCAGGACGGTGAAGGAATGCGGCGGCTGTTCCGGCAGTTCTCGTTCCCCGGCGGTATCCCGAGCCATGCCGCGCCCGAAACGCCCGGATCGATCCACGAAGGCGGTGAGCTCGGCTACGCGCTGTCGCATGCCCAGGGCGCCGCATTCGACAATCCCGACCTGATCGTCGCCTGCGTCATCGGCGACGGGGAGGCGGAAACGGGCGCACTCGCGGCTTCATGGAACGGCAACAAGTTCCTGGATCCGGTGCATGACGGGGCGGTCCTGCCGATCCTGCACCTAAACGGCTACAAGATTGCCAATCCCACCGTGCTGGCCCGCATTCCACGGCAGGAACTGGCGGAGATGCTGCACGGCTTCGGCTATGCGCCGCACTTCGTCGAGGGCGATGATCCCATGACGATGCACGCCCGGATGGCCGAGACGCTGGATGTGATCCTGGACGAAATCCGGTCGATCCAGCGTGCAGCGCGCGAGGAAGGGCGCACGGAACGGCCGCGCTGGCCCGTGCTGGTGCTGGCATCGCCGAAAGGATGGACCGGGCCGGAGACGGTCGATGGCAAGAAGACCGAAGGCTTTTGGCGGTCGCATCAGGTCCCGATCGCGGACATGAGCAGCGAGGCGCATGTGCGCCTGTTGGCGGAGTGGCTGCAAAGCTACCGGCCCGAGGAACTGTTCAACGCGGACGGACGGTTGCAGCCGGAGATCGCCGAACTGGCGCCGCGCGGGGAGCGCCGCATGAGCGCCAACCCGCATACCAATGGTGGCGCCAGGCCGCGGCCGCTGCGGCTGCCGGACTTTCGTGACCATGCGGTGACGGTAGCAGCACCTGGTGGGACGACGGCCGAGGCGACCCGTGTCATGGGGCACTTCCTGCGTGAACTGGTCCGAATGAACGAGCCCTCGCGCAACTTCCGCCTGTTCGGTCCGGATGAGACCGAGTCCAACCGGTTGGGCGATGTGCTCGACGTCACCAACCGGGTCTGGATGGCCGAAACCATTCCGGACGACACGCATCTGGGCCGCGATGGGCGCGTGATGGAGATCCTGAGCGAGCACACGTGCCAGGGATGGCTGGAAGGCTACCTGCTGACCGGGCGTCACGGCCTGTTTTCCTGCTACGAAGCGTTCATCCACATCGTCGATTCGATGTTCAACCAACATGCGAAATGGCTGAAATCCTGCCACGATATCGCGTGGCGCCGGCCGATCCCGTCACTCAATTACCTGCTGACGTCGCATGTCTGGCGGCAGGACCATAATGGGTTCAGCCACCAGGATCCGGGCTTCATCGACCATGTGGTGAACAAGAAGGCGGATATCGTGCGGGTGTACCTGCCGCCCGATGCCAACACGCTGCTGTGGGTGACTGACCACTGTCTCCGCGGCTGGAACCGCGTCAACGTCATCGTTGCCGGCAAGCAGAAGTCGCCGCAATGGCTGGACATGGACGCGGCGGTCCGGCACTGCGCCGACGGGATCGGCATCTGGACCTGGGCCAGCAACGACGAAGGTGACCTGCCGGACGTGATCATGGCATGCGCCGGAGACGTGCCGACGCTGGAGACGCTGGCCGCGGTCGACTATCTGCGGCGGGAGGCGCCTGACCTGCGCGTGCGGGTGGTGAACGTCGTCGACCTGATGACGCTGCAGCCGCCGGAGCAGCATCCGCACGGATTGCCGGATTCGACCTTCGACGCGCTGTTCCCGCCCGATGTGCCGGTGGTGTTCGCCTATCACGGCTATCCATGGCTGATCCACCGCCTGGCCTACAAGCGCCGCAATCATGCGCAGATGCATGTGCGGGGCTACCAGGAGGAAGGATCGACGACCACGCCATTCGACATGGTCGTGCGCAACCGGCTGGACCGGTTTCACCTGGCCGGCGACGCCGTCGGCTACGTCCCCCGCATGGCGGCCCGCTCGGCCTATATCCGCCAGGGTCTGCGGGACAGGCTGGTGGCCCACAAGGAGTATATCGTCCGGCACGGTGCGGACATGCCGGAGGTCGCAAACTGGCAATGGCCGGCCTCGCCGTGACGGAACGGGGCTGAACCCGCCTACTCAGCGCGATTTCAACGCCTCGATCGCGGCACGCACGGTCTTCGCATCCGCGCTGTCGGCCGGCAGGACGGCTTGCAGGCGCTGCCAGTAGGCCAGCGCCTTTTCCGGCTTGCGGTCCTGTGCCGCGACGAGGCCCAGATACCACAGCGCGGCCGGTTCATCCGGGCGGACGGCCTCGATACGGTGCAGCAGGGCGATGGCCCGGGGTGGCACCGGATCGGTGGCGGGCAAACCGGTCAGCAGCGCCTCCAGGGCACGCAGCTGGATGGAGATGTCCGTGGGGCGCAGTTTCGCCGCCCGCTCATAGGCATCCGCAGCCTTGTCCGCTTCACCCAGCACCGAGCGGGCGCGCCCAAGGCGCATCCAGCCGTCGACATCATCCGGCTGTGAATCCAGCCTGGCCGCCAGCCGGTCGACCATACCCCGAACCATCGCCTTCCGTTCGGCTTCGGGCATCTGCGCCGCGGCGGCCATGGTGTCGGCATCGGGGCCGCCCGGCGCGGCGGCAACCGGCTGTCCCGCCGCCATCTCGGGCGTCGGGATCCCGGCAAGCCGCGCGAATCCCTCGATTTGGCGTGCGATCTCGGGGCGGGCGGGCGAATCCGACGGCATCTCCGCCGCCAGCGCCTGCAAAGTGTCGATCGCCTTCCGGGGTTCGCCACCCTGGCCGGTCGCGACCGCCAGGTAGAACCGCGCCATCTGGTTGCCCGGATCGGCTTTCAGCACCGCGGCGAAAGCCTCCTGCGCCGGGGGCGTGACCCGGCCCTCGTTGCGCGCGACCAGGATCTCGCCGTACGTCCCCAGCGTCTCCGGGTCCTTGCGGCCCAGCTCCACCGCCTTCTGCGCAGCGGACGCGGCGCGGTCCAGGCGGCCGAGAAGCAGGCTCGCGCGTGCCAGCAGCAGCCAGCCATCGGGATTGTCGGGTTCGGTCTTCAGTTGCTCCTCCAGGCGCGTGACTGCCTGGCGGATGGCCGCCTGCGCATCGGGCTGGCCGTCGGGGCGTGAGGCAAGCGGCATGTCCGGGCGGGCGGGATCGCCCAGGCCGATATAGAGGCCGATCGAGCCGAGGAAGACGAAGGCGGCCATCATCGCAATCATCAGCCGCGAGGAGCCGGGCGCGGCGGAAGCTGCCGGTGCGGCCGCCTGCTCGGTTGCCAGCAGCCGTCGCTGGATCTCCAGCCTCGTCGCCTGGGCCTCGGCTTCGCTCAGCAGGCCGCGGCCGATGTCGCGATCGAGCTCGCGCAGCTGGTCGCAATAGACCGCGCGATCGAATGCCGTCCCCTCCACCGCGTGCTGGTTCGGCCGCAGCAGGGGCAGCATCACCGCGACCAGGGTGACGAAGGCCAGAAGCGCCAGCAGGAACGGAAGGATCAAGGTCCCTCCTCCTTGAGCAGCCGCTCCAGCCGCCGTCTCTCATCGTCGGTCAATGGCGGGGCACCGGCGGTCGCTGTCGCACGCCGGCGCAGCCAGAGTATCGTCCCGCCCAGCGCAACCACCAGCAGGACAGCGGGACCGAACCACAGCAGCCAGGTGACGGGCTTCACCGGCGGGCGCAGCAGCACGAAGTCGCCGTAGCGATCGACGACGGACTGGACGACCTGCGCATCGGAGACGCCGGCGGTCAGTCGTTCGCGCACCAGCAGCCGGATATCGCGCGCGAGTCCGGCATGGGATTCGTCGATCGACTCGTTCTGGCACACCAGGCAGCGGAGTTCAGCGCTGATTGCGCGGGCGCGGGACTCCAGCGCCGGATCGGCGAGCCGTTCATCCGGCTGCACCGCCCAGGCCTGTGCGCATAGCAGCAACAGAGTGGCGAACAGGATGCGGGTCATGACTTCGCCAACTGGCGCAGCAGCGGCAACAATTCCTGCTCCACGGCCTGGATGCTCAGCGGACCGACGAACCGCTTGCGGATGTGTCCCTGCGCGTCCAGCACATAGGTTTCCGGCACGCCATAGGCGCCGAAATCGAGGCCGGTCCGGCCGTTCAGGTCCAGGCCTACGGCGCGGTAGGGATCGCCGAACTGGGCCAGGAACCGCGCCGTGTCCTCGGGCTTGTCCTTGTAGGCGATGCCGTAGACGGGGACGTTCTCCTGCTTCGCGAGGCGCATAAGCAACGGGTGCTCGATCCGGCAGGGCGCGCACCAGGACGCGAAGAAGTTGATCACGACCGGCTTGCCGAGGAGCCCGTCGCGGGTGAGCGGGGCGGTGCCGGCAAGGCCTTGCAGGTCAAACGCCGGCGCTTCCTTGTCGATCAGGGCAGATGGCAGGATGTGCGGATCATGCCCGGGGCGCAGGGCCAGCGCGAAATATAGCGCGAGCACGAGGAACACGGCCGCCGGCAGCAGGTACAGGATGCGGCGCATGCTCACTCTCCGGCGGCGACCTGCGGCATCGCCTTCGAACGCGCACGCTGGGCAACGCCGATCCGCCAGCGCCGATCGCTCAGGCTGACGCCGCCGCCCAGTGCCATGACCATCGCGCCGATCCAGATCCAGGGCACGAGGGGTTTCCAGTAGGCGCGCAGGGTCCAGGCACCGGCGCCGTCCGCCTCACCGAGCGCGACGTAGAAGTCCGCCAGCAAATTCGTGCGGATCGCGGTTTCCGCGGTGGTCTGCTGCTGCACCGGGAAGAACCGCCGCTGCGGATGGACCTCGCCCACCAGGACGCCGTCGCGGGTGATCCGCACCGTTGCATCGTCGGCGGTGAAGTTCGGCCCACGCAGGCGCTGCACCTGATCCAGATGAACCGTGTAGCCGGCGAGCGACATCGACTGGCCTGGCGTCAGGACCTCGATCGCCTCCCGGTCGAACGCCGAGGCGGAGAAGCCGGCGACGGAAATGGCAAGGCCGAGATGCGCGAGTGTCATACCATAGGCGGAGCGCGGCAGTTGCGCGGCTCGCCGAGCGCTCTGGCCAAAGGGGATGCGGAACAGCCGCACCCTCTCGGCGAGTTCGACCAGCACCGCGGTGAACAGCCAGGCGGCGAGGCCCAGGCCGAACACAGCCAGCACCGGTCCGCCCCGCACGGCATAGAAGACCGCCAGCACCACGAGTGCCGTGGCGACATAAGCGACCCACAGGCGCTGCAGCGCGCCCAATAGGTCGCCGCGCTTCCAGGCCAGCAGCGGACCCACGCCGACGGCGATTAGCATCGGCACCATGAGCGGCACGAAGGTGGCGTTGAAGAAGGGGAAACCCACCGAAAGTTTCGGCCCGCCGACCGCATCGAGAAACAGCGGATAGAGCGTGCCCAGGAACACGGTTGCGCAGCCGCAGGACAGCAGCAGGTTGTTCAGGACCAGCGCGCCCTCCCGCGAGATCGGTGCGAACAGCCCGCCGCCCTTCAGCGCGGGCGCCCGCACGGCGAACAGGGTGAGCGAGCCGCCGATCGCAATCACCAGCAGCACCAGGATGAACATGCCGCGGGACGGGTCGGTGGCGAAGGCGTGCACCGAGGTCAGCACGCCCGAGCGCACCAGGAACGTGCCGACCAGCGAGAGGGAGAAGGTGATGATCGCCAGCAGGACTGTCCAGGCCTTCAGCGTGTCCCGCTTTTCCACGACGATGGCCGAGTGGATCAGGGCGGTACCGACCAGCCAGGGCATGAACGAGGCATTTTCGACCGGGTCCCAGAACCACCAGCCGCCCCAGCCCAGCGTGTAGTACGCCCACCAGGAGCCGAGCGCGATGCCGATCGTGAGGGCGCACCAGGATGCCAGGGTCCAGGGCCGCACCCAGCGGGCCCAGGCGGCATCGACCTTGCCCTCGATCAGCGCGGCGATCGCGAAGGCAAAGGCGACGGAAAACCCGACATAGCCCAGGTACAGGAACGGCGGATGGAAGGCGAGGCCGGGGTCCTGCAGGACCGGGTTCAGGCCACGCCCGTTTGGCGGCACTGGGAAGGCGCGGGCAAACGGATTGGAGGTGAACAGGATGAACAGCAGGAACCCAATGCTGATCATCCCCTGCACGGCCAGCACGCGGGCGCGCAGCGCGGGCGGGAGATTGTCACTGAAGACCGCCACGGACGCGGCGCACAGGGCCAGGATGAACACCCATAGCAGCATCGACCCTTCGTGGTTTCCCCACACCCCGGTCAGCTTGTACAGCAGTGGCTTGTCGGAATGGCTGTTCTGGAAGACGTTCAGCAGGGAGAAGTCGGACGTCACGTAGGCGTGCATCAGCGACGCCAGCGACAGCGCGATCAGGGCGAAGGATGTCAGCGCGCAGGACCGGCCTACCGCCATCCAGCCCGGATTCCCGCGAGCGGCCCCGATCAGGGGAACGGTCGCCTGGATCACGCCGACGAACAGCGCCAGGATCAGCGCGAAATGACCAAGTTCGGCGATCATGCCGAAAGCGCCGCGATCAGGCCGCTTGTCGGCGTTCCCTGGGGATGATCGTACGCAGCGCCTCGACCAGTGACTCCATCATTGCATCCGAATGCAGCGGCGTCGGGGTAAAGCGAAGGCGCTCCTCGCCGCGCGGCACGGTGGGGTAGTTGATCGGTGTTGCGTACATATCAAACTCCCGCATCAGGCGGAGGCTGATATCGGTGCACAGGCCGGCCTCGCCAACATGCAGCGGCACGATATGGCTGACGGAATCGATCCGCGGCAGGCCGGCGGCATCGAAGCGCCGCTTCAGCGCCTCGGCCCGCTCGAACAGCTTCGCGCGTCTGGCGTGGTCCCGCCGAACGTGGCGGACGCTGGCGAGCGCGGCGGCGGCGGTCATCGGCGGCAGCGAGGTGGTGAAGATGAAGCCGGGCGCGGTGGAGCGGATGAAGTCCACGACCTCGGCATCGCCGGTGATGTAGCCGCCATGGCAGCCGAACGCCTTGGCAAGCGTGCCTTCGATGATGTCGACCCGGTGGGCGACGCCGTCGCGTTCCGACACGCCACCGCCGTTCGGTCCGTACATGCCGACAGCATGCACCTCATCCAGGTAGGTCAGCGCGCTGTAGCGTTCCGCCAGATCGCAGATCGTACCGATCGGCGCGATGTCGGCGTCCATCGAGTAGACGGACTCGAAGGCGATCAGCTTCGGCGCCGTGTCCGGCGAGGCGCGGAGCAGCGATTCCAGGTGCGCCATGTCGTTGTGGCGGAAGATGTTGCAGACCGCCCGTGTGCCCTTGATGCCGGCGATCATCGAGGCGTGGTTCTTTGCGTCGGAGAACACATGCCACGGCCGGTCCGGCCCGTTCGGCAGGCTGTTCAGTACGGTGGAGAGGGCGGCCTGGTTCGACACGAACCCCGAGGTGAACAGCAGGCCCGCCTGCTTGCCGTGCAGGTCGGCAAGTTCGGCTTCCAGCGCGTCATGCGCCGGGCTCGTGCCGCTGATGTTGCGCGTGCCGCCGGCGCCTATCCCCATTGTATGCGCGGCCTCGCAAGCCGCGTCGATCAGGACCGGATGGCCGCCCATGCCGAGATAGTCGTTCGACGACCATACAAGGACGCGGCTGCCGTCGGGGCGGCGGTACCAGGGAAACTCCTGCGCTCGCTTCTGCAAGGCGGTGAAGGTGCGATACCGCCCCTGCGCGCGGATATCGTCCAGGGCCCGGCGGCAGAAGGCGTGGAAGGAACTCATGCAGAAAGCGCCTCTTGTGATCGGACGCGCCAGGGAACCCTCCTGGCGCACAATGTCAAAGACGAGCGTGATACGGGGTTTCATCCGTCTTATCGAGAAGAAACCCGCGCTTTCATTGATCCCGGTCAATCTGGCGGGCCAGCCATGCCGGCGCGAGCATTTGCATCCCGTTCGGGCGGTGTCATATCCCTTGCTGCAATGCAGCAGCCAGGAGCCAGGAATGCCGCTGAGCCCGCCCGCCGACCGTGAGTTGCAACATACGCGTTCCATTGAGATCAACGGCTTCCGGCGTCAGGACGGGCTCTACGATATAGAGGCCCATCTGACCGACGTGAAAAGCTACGGCCAGACGAACTACGACCGCGGCTTCATCGACGCCGGCGAACCCATTCATGACATGTGGCTGCGCCTGACGATCAACGACCGCATGGAAATCGTCGGTGCGGAGGCCGTCAGCGACCGGACGCCCTATGTGATGTGCCCCACCGCGGCGCCGAACTTCTCCCGCCTTGTGGGCCTGCGGATCAAGGCCGGTTTCCTGCGGGAGGCCAATCACCTGGTGGGGGGCACCGTGGGTTGCACGCATCTGCGGGAATTGCTGCAGCAGATGGCGACGACGGCGTTCCAGACGATCAACCCGGCCAAGGTGCGGCGCGAGATGCAGGTGAGCGGGGAAGCGCAGCCGCCCGGCAGCGACAAGGTGGACGCGCGCATCACCGAGAAGATGGGCGGCCCGCCGAAAATCCTGAACACCTGCGTGGCCTACAGCGTGGATGGCCCGCTGGTGAAGCGCCGCTGGCCGCACCTCTACACGGGTCCTGACGCTGCCGCCGACAAGGCCCAGGCAGCGTCGGACTGAGGAGCGCTGGGTGCCGAGGGGGGACGCAGGCTGTTGCGGCCCCGAGTGTCACGCCACCTTCCCCGTATGGCCTGACGTCATCCCGGCTCCTCTCCGGCCTGGCAACGGCGTGACCCGCGGCGGCGTGTCGGGCGAGCCCCGTCGAGGCCATTTCGGACGGGGTGGGCGCGAAACGGTCGCAGCGCTGGCCGGTCAGACGGCCGGCGCGGTGGCGATGCCGTGAACACCTCTCGCCGACGACGAATTAGACCGCGTCGATCACGCTGACATGGGCGGCGACGATCCGCCAACCCTCGGGCATTCGAGCCCAGGTCTGCATTTGCCGACCGACCTTGCCCGGCGCCGTTTCCCGATGAAACAGCGTGGAGGCGGTGGCGAAATCCTGCCCGTAGGTCGTGATAACGGTGCGGGAGATCGCGCGCGACAGGCCAACCGGCGAGCGGGCGGACCGGAACGCGCCAATCTCCTCCCACCCGTGCAGGATTTCGTTGATCCCATAGCGGATCGTGAGCGGGCTGTTCCAAAACAGGGACTGAAGTGTCTCGACGTCGTTGCCCATCAGCGCCGCCTCATAGCGTGCGAATGCGGCCTCGACTTCCTGCTTCACCTCGGGAAGGTTGATGTCCATGCGTTGCGGGTCTCCCATCCGCGCGGCCAGTTCCGCGCTGGATGGGATCATGCCCGTTTGTGGATGCCTGTCATCAGTCGTTGGATGCGCTGGAGGTCGAACGTTGGTCCCCGGTTCCGGCGGCAGGCAGTCGCAACAGCCTACGGGAAGCGCGGCATCACTCGGGTCCAGAACTGCTCGATCGACTTCATCAGCGTCCCGTGCGGGATCAGGCCGTTGTAGGTATAGCAGAAGATCCAGTCGACATTCTGGCGTTTCATGTTCGCTTCCACGCCGCGGATCACCGTGTCCACCGTGCCGGCCAGGATATAGCCCTCCTTCTGCGCTTCCTCGGGTGTCAGGAAGGCGCCGGTGTCCGGATCCTGCAGCCCCTTGCGGAAGCCAAAGGGCTCGAACCAGGCGCGGCCGGTGAACTGGCCGGAATTGCGCCAAAGCGCCATCGCCTCCTCATCCGTATCGGCAATGATCACGTCGCGCAGCAGGCCGGTGCCATGTCCGCGTGGACGTCCCGACACCTCGGCATACACGTCGTAGAGCTTGTTCTCGTAGACCGGTAGCATCGATGGCAGGATCGCGGTGACGCCCTCCTTCGCCGCCCAGCGGATCGAGTTCTCCGACGAGGCAAACGGCAGGAAAAGCGGCGGATGCGGCTTCTGCAGCGGCTTCGGCACCACGCCGACCGACTTCAGGATGCCATTGTCGACGCCCTTGCCCCATTTCGCGGTGGTATCCAGCGTCCAGGGAGTTTCGCCCGCCGGCACTTTCCAGAACTGGCCCTCGAAGGTCAGCATCTCCTCCGTCCAGGCCTTCTTGATGATCTGGAAATTCTCCTCGAAGGCCGCGCGGTTCGCCGCGTCGATCGCGTCGTGCTGGTGCGGCAGCGCGCCCGAGACGCCATGGGTCTGCTGCGCCATGATATCGACCCAGCGCCGCTGGTAGCCGCGCGCAAACCCGGCCACCGCGCGCCCGCCGGTCATGTGGTCCAGCATGGCGATGTCCTCGGCCACGCGAATCGGGTTGGCGGCCGGCAGCACGATGCCCAGCTGCCCGACCCTGATGCGCTTCGTCTGCATGGCGAAGTAGAGGTCGAGCAGGACCGGGTTGTTGGAAACCTCGAACCCTTCGATGTGGAAATGGTGCTCGGTGAAGCTGACGGAGTCATAGCCCAGCTCGTCGGCCAGCCTGATCTGCTCGGTCAGCTCCTTCAGCATCCGCTGGTACAGCTCGGGCCGCATCGCCGCCATCCCGGACTCGATCTCCGCTCGGCTGCCGATGCTGGGCAGATAGAACAAAGAAGCCTTCACGCGCTCGCTCCCTTTCCGAAGGTCGCCGGGTGGTAGCATGGCGACCCGGACTGCGCGACTCGGTCCCCGTTCTGGCGATTCGATGCGGTCAATTGTAGTTTGGTCTACCGCCGCCGGACGGCGGCCGAATGCAGGAGAGGACCAGGCGATGTTCAGACGATCCTTGATGGCAGCCGCGGCGATGATCGCCGTCGCGGGGACCATGGCAGCCGCGCCGGCGATGGCGGAGATCCAGGTCGCCACCGTGGGACCGATGACGGGCGAATATGCCACGTTCGGGACGCAGATGAAGGCAGGCGCCGAACAGGCGGTCGCCGATATCAACAAGGCGGGTGGGCTGCTGGGCCAGCAACTGGTCCTGACCATCGGCGACGATGCCTGCGATCCGAAGCAGGCGGTGTCGGTGGCCAACCAGATGGCGGCCAAGAAGGTGAAGCTGGTGGCCGGGCACTTCTGCTCGGGCAGCTCGATTCCGGCCAGCAAGGTCTACGGCGAGGAAGGTATCCTGCAGATCTCCCCCGCCTCGACCAATCCCGACTACACCGAGAAGGGTGGCTGGAACACGTTCCGCGTCTGCGGTCGTGACGACCAGCAGGGCAAGGTCGCCGGGCAGTATCTCGCGACCCACTTCAAGAATGAGAAGATCGCGATCCTGCACGACAACTCCACCTATGGCAAAGGTCTGGCGGATCAGACCCAGGCGGCGCTGCATGCGGCGGGAGGCAAGGAGACGCTGTACACCGCCTATACGCCGAAGGAGAAGGACTATTCCGCCCTGGTCAGCCGCCTGAAGCAGGCGGGCGTGTCCGTGATCTATGTCGGCGGCTATCACACCGAGGCCGGCCTGATCATTCGCCAGGCCAAGGCCCAGGGCATGAAGGCAACGCTGGTCGGCGGCGACGCGCTGGTGAGCAGCGAGTTCTGGCAGATTGCCGGCGACGCCGGGAACGGCACGCTGATGACGTTCTCGCCCGATCCGCGCCGGAACAAGGCGGCCGCGGACGTCGTGAAGGTCTTCCAGGAGAAGAAGATCGATCCCGAGGGGTACGTGCTGTACACCTATGCGGCGATCCAAATCTGGGCCGATGCGGTGCGCAAGGCGAACACCACCGACCCCAGGAAGGTAGCCGAGACGATGAAGGCAAGCGGCAATTGGCCGTCCGTGCTGGGGCCGCTGAGCTTCGACAAGAAGGGCGATCCGACCGGTTCGGGTTACGTCCTGTACATCTGGAAGAACGGCAGCTACGCGCAGATGTAGCCGCTAACGGGTCGGGCTTTGGCCCGGCCCGTCTTACGGCAGGTTCGGCTGCGGTTCGGGTGACGACAACCCGCGCTCGCATTGTTGCTGCTGGGCGGCAGGTCCGTGTCCCGGCTACAGCCGTCCCAGCACCCATCCCAGCCAGACGAAGCCCACGCACAGCACCACCGACGCAACGGCGTAGAAGCCGGCCGCCAGGACCTCACCCGCTTCGAACAATTCAAGTGTCTGCAGGCTGAAGGCGGAAAACGTCGTGAACCCGCCGCAGACCCCGGTCATCAGGAAAATGCGCACATCCGGGTGCAGCGCGATGCGCTGCGGCGTCAGCGTATAGCCGCCCGCCACACCGATCACGAACGAACCCACGACGTTGATCAGCAGCGTGCCCCAGGGAAACCGCGGCCCGGTCAGTCCGGTCATCACGGCGGTCAGCCAGAACCGCGCGAGGCTGCCCACCGCACCGCCCGCCGCCACTGCGAGATACGGGAGTATGGCCGCCATGCCTGAATTGCATCCTTTCTCCAGTTGCCGTTGCCATACTCTTGCAAAACCGGAGCATGTGGCAGTGCCCTGGTCAGCAGGCGCTACAACTTTGCCGTTCCCGGTTCGGATGCAACCTGAGAATTGCGTGGCGGCCCTGCGCTGACCGCATGACAAACCGCTGGTGCGGATATGATAACGCCGCTTATCATCACTGGACAACATTCTGGTCTGGCCCGGTGGAAGAATTCCAACGCGATCTCCTGTTCCTGCTGCACGACGTCGCACGTCTCATGCGCGTGGACGCCGACAAGCGGGCGCGATCGCACGGTATGACGCGGGCACAATGGGGTATTCTGATCTGGTTGGAACGCCAACCAGGCATTTCCCAGAAAGAACTCGCTGAGTTGCTGGAGGTCGAGCCGATCACCGTGGCGCGTCTGGTGGATCGTCTGGAAGCCAGAGGAATGGTGGAGCGCCGCCCGGACCCGCGTGACCGGCGGATCTGGCGACTTCATCTGCGCTCCCCTGCCTATGCGGTCCTGCAGGAGATCAATGAGCAGCGGGCCGATATGGCCCGCATGGTCACCAATGGCATCGACCCTGAGATGCAGAATTCGCTCACCGAGGCTTTGCTGCGCATGAAAGCGACCCTGACGCAGGAGGCGCAGACACGGCGCGCCGCCTACTCTGCCGACGCCGTGACACGGGAATCCGTCTGATGTCTCAGTCCGCCACCGCGAATGATGCGCCCAGAATCGGCGAACGGGTCACCGAAAGTCCTCCACGCAGCCGCGGCCTGAGCAAGCGCGCGCTGCGACCGATCCTGATGATCGGCGGGATCCTGGCGGTTGCGATCGGGTCCGGCATGTACTGGCTGCATGGCGGTCGCTATGTCTCGGTCGATGATGCTTATGTCCGTGCCGCCAAGCAGATCGTCTCCACCGACGTGTCCGG
Organism: Acetobacteraceae bacterium; assembly: GCA_050181195.1. Lineage (GTDB taxonomy): Bacteria > Pseudomonadota > Alphaproteobacteria > Acetobacterales > Acetobacteraceae > Rhodopila. Next base: position 45,354 of record JBFXDK010000025.1, read on the forward strand.
CATCGTGCAGGAAGTCGCTGTCCGCGAGGGGCAGCGTGTCGAAAAAGGCGATATGCTGCTGCGGCTGGACCCCCGCCGGTTTGAAATCGCTCTGGCGGGTGCCACCGCGGCGATGAACGGCACCGTTTCCACCCTGCAAGCCATGAAGCTGGAATATCAGCGCATGCTGCGGGAGGTGGAGGTGAAGGCCGCGCAGGTCGAGGCGGACCAGGTCAGCCATGATCGCCTGGCCGGTTTGGTGCGCAGCGGCGGGGTCACGCGGGCCGAATTCGACAATGTGCGCTTCCAACTGGCGGCCAATCGACAGGCGCTGGAAGCCTTGAAAGTCGCGGCAATGGTGCATCTCGCCCGCCTGGGCGGCAATCCGGACGTGGATGTTCGCACCATGTCGGATTACCTGCAGGCCAAGGCTCGGGTGGATGAGGCGCAGCGCCAGCTTGACAACACCGTGATCCGGGCGCCGTTCGCTGGCGTCGTCACGCAGGTCGACTCCGTCCAGCCCGGCATGTACCTCGCAGCAGCGACCGCGGCGTTCGGCCTGGTTTCGGATCAGCGGATCTGGATCGACGCCAATCCCAAGGAGACCGAAATTACCCATGTCCGGCCGGGCAATCAGGTTACGGTGACGGTCGACACCTATCCGGGCCGGCAATGGACGGCGATTGTGGAGAGCATCGCCCCCAACAGCGGGTCGGAATTTTCCATCCTTCCCGCCCAGAACACGTCGGGCAACTGGGTGAAGGTGGTGCAGCGCATCCCCGTCCGTATCCGGATTGAGCGCAAGCCCGATGAACCGCCCCTGCGGGCCGGCATGAGCGTGATTGCCCGGATCGACACAGGCCATCGGCGTACGCTGCACGATCTGTTCTGATCCAGGGGGCCTTTGGCCGCCCCAGGACAGCGTCCGTCTACGCCGCGACCACCGCCTGCCGAACCCGCGCCGATCGCTTGGCCGGCCGACGCTCGGCTCTCATGAGCAGGTCGGACCAAGCGTCGCGACGGGTTTCCGCCTGGCTCGCCAGCGACCCCCCGGCCATGAAGGCGGCGAGCGCGCCGCGGGCCAGTCCTTGGCGCGCCGCGTCGTCCCGCACCAGCCAGTTCAGGGCCAGGTACCAGTCGGTTTCGGTGTTCGTCACCAGCCGGCCGCCCGGCCCGTCGGCCAGCGATCCGCGGTAGACCGGCAGGTCCGATGCCAGTACCGCCATGCCGCGCGCAGCGTAGTCGAGGGTTTTGATCGAGGACTTGCTCAAATTGAACGTCGTGTTTGCCAGCGGAGCCAGGCCGATGTCCCAGGCCGGCTGCCGCGCGAACCAGTTGACGAAACCCGGATAGGACTGTCCCGCGTTCGGCGTGACGCCAAGCCGATTGATCCATTCCGGCACGCTCGTCCGGGCCGTGACGCCGATCATGTCGATTGAAACGCGATACCCGAAATCGGCCCGGACGCGGCGCAGCGCCGCTTCGATGATCGCGAAATCGTCGTCATGGGTGGCGGTGCCCATGCACAGGATGCGCACCGGATCCACCCGCCGGCGGAACACGACCGGCTCATCCAGCCACAACCGCTCATCCAGGCCATTCGGCACGACCCGCACGTCCTTTCGCAGGGTGGACAGGCGGCTGGCAAGCATCGGTGTCGACACCCAGACATGGTCGGCGTTGCGGACCATCCGTTGGACGACCTTCGCCAACGGCTGCAGGTCCACGGCATCCGGGTGCGTGGACGGAATGTTCAGAAGATCATCGTCCAGGTCGTACAGCAGCGTTGCGTCCATACTGCGTGCGTGGGCCGCCAACGCATCCGCCGTCTCGACATCCGAAACCGAGTGCCGCTGGGCAACGACAATATCGGCGCGTGACCGCAGCGCCGTTTCGGCGTCGGCCAGCACCACGTCCATGCCGCCGCCAATCTCGGGATGATCCAGCGGTTGCAGCAGGCGGATATAGGCGCAGGGGCTGAGGGCGCCGTTCTCGAACCGCTCGGGGATCACCAGCACCCGCGGCCGGTAGCCTTCGGCGAGCCGGTCCGCGCTGATTGCCGGCGCGGCCATGCGGGGAGACGCGATCGCTCGGTCGGTGAAGCTCGCCAGCGCCGGTTGCAAATAGGCCTTTGCATAGAAGTCGGGTACCTCCGCACGCGGCACCGCGAGGAGATGACCTCCTCGGCCACGGAACGCACTGCGGACCTGCTCCAGGGCTTCGATCCATGGTTCGGGTGCAACCGTGGGTTCCACCAACCAAGTCAACGGACGGCCCTGCAGGCGTTCGGGAAAGGCGCCGATCCGGCTGGCAACGATCGGCAGGCCCGAGGCGATCGCCGCGGAAAGCGTGAAGCTGTAGGTTTCCGGAGCGGATCCTGGGAACAGGATGACATGCGGCCGGACCTTCGCCAGCAGCGCCGGCAGTTCCTCTTCCTTGTATTTGCCGGTCGCGGTAGTCAGGTGCGCGGCGGAGGGCGGAAAATCGGATTCGGTATAGCCGATCAGATGAATCCGCATGCGCGCCGGATCGACCGCCTGGGCGATCGATGCAACTACATGCGCGCCCTTCAAGCTCGCGAGCACGCCGAGGACGGCGACGCGCAGTTCCTCGGTCCGCATGGGCTTCAGCGCTATGGGCCAGGCCCCGCCTGGCACGGGTTCATGCGGGGCCACCACCATCGGGCGCGTCACACCGAACCGCGCCAGCCTGTCGCGCACATCGGCGCTGGGGCAGATGACGCGATCCGCATCCAGGAACTGCCAGATGCGCTCCCGGCGCCAGGACAGGATTTCCTTGGCACCGTTGGATGGCAGGGTGCTGATGCAGGCATTGCATGTGGCAGGACCGGGCTCGTTGCAGTGCGGACCGGCCGGCCAGGGCAGCAGGTTCACCTGCGGGCAGATTGCGTAGTAGTCGTGCACCGTCACGTCGAACGGGACATCCAGCAACTGGATCAGCGCGCGGACATCGATGTCCATACCGGTCAGGTGATGAATGTGTACACGGTGCACCGGGATGGATCGCAGCAGCGTAACCAGCTCGTCCAGGCGCTCGCCCGGCAGCGACAGGGTCGGATGATCCGGCAGGGCAGGGACCGTCAGCGTGCCGCCACGGTCCGTGCCGAGCAGCAGGAGGAAATTGGCGTGCGGGGAGAACCGCTTGACGAGGGAATCGACGTGCCTCCGGACCCCGCCGCCCAGATCATGGCAGACCATCAGGATCGTCGGCTTGGCGGACCGGCGGAAGAGTTCGAACGTTGCAGCGAAACGGTAGGGCGCTACGGCGTCCACCCGCACGTGCTGGGAGATGAGCTGTTCGTAACGCGGGTAACGGCTGCGCATCAGTGCGCCGCCTGCCTTCATCAACTGCGCGGTATCGTTGCCGAAACTGACTGATCCCTCGTGGTAGACGAACGTGTCGCAGGCAAGCAGATGGCGCCAGCCGCGTTCCAGCGCCCGCATGCAGAAATCGTTCTCCTCGCCGTAGCCCCGGCCGAAACCTTCCTCGTCGAACAGGCCGAGCTCGTCCAGCGCGTCCCGGCGGATATACATACAAAAACCGACGGTCGTCGGGAGGGGCACCACGCGGCCGGCATTCGCCACCCGGCAGGCGTCATCCACCGTTTCCAGCGCCAGGTCCAGCGCGATGGGGCCACCGTTGTTCGCCGGCCAACCGCAGATGGTTGCGTTGTTCGACATCGGCGAGACGGAGGCGATGCGCGAATATGCGTACGCATGGGCGGTCAGCCGCTTCAGCCAGCCGCGTGGGACTTCGGTATCGCTGTTCAGCAGTGCGACGTCGTGCGTGCCCGCTTCCGTCATGCCACGGTTGACCGAAGCGACGAAGCCCAGGTTACGCCGGTTGCGGATCAGAACGATGGCGCCGGACTGTGCGGTTTGATCCAGCCAGGCGGAAAGCTGCGGTTCCGGCGACCGGTCGTCGATGACGATGACGCGCCCTGGCGGCCGGTCCGTATCGGCCAGCACCGAGGCGATGCAGCGGCGGGTCTGCTCCAGGCCACGGTAGACCGGGATCACGACATCCACGGCAACCCGCTTCGGCAGCTTCGGTGTCGCCCGGGTCGATGGCAGGTAGTCGGCGATTTCGACATGCCGTTCCGTCTCGAAGCCGCGCGCGGTCCCGATCCGCAGGTGATAGATCAGCGGATTGCCCGCTGCCTCCGGGTGCTGGTCGACATACCACGCGGCGTCGAAGCGCGGATGGGGATTGCGCAATTCCGCGGCTCCGCTGCGCAAGTAATGAAGCAGCGGATTGACCCCAGTGGCACCGACGTCCGGGTAATGACTTGCGTACCAGGCGCTGTCGAACCAGCGATTCGGATCGCGCGATTCGGCGGCGCCATGGGTCGTGAAATGCCGCACAGGGTCAAGACCCGCGGCACGGACATCCGGGTATCGTTCCAGATACCAATCGGGTTCCATGATCGTCGCCAGCAACTGCAGCACCCGTTCGTCCGCAGCATCGTCCGCCACCTGCGGTGTAGCGCTCACCGCCCGGTCCGGCTGGGTTCCTGGTCGCCGAGTCGTCTGTTTGCGGCTGCGCGTCATTCCGTGCGAAATTCCTGCTATTCGGCCAATCCGCGGCCATCGGGGTGCCCGTGCGCGGGACCGATAGCACATCCCGGCGGCAAATCGAGAGACTTCGTTCCTGCGATGGCCTTTTCCCGCCGGATCCATGCGCGGTGCTGGCGCGCGCCGAGCCGGCGCTGCAGCCCGCACCTATGCTGACCGCTCGCTGCGAGATCGGATCACGCGTGCAAGCGGTTGCGATTGAGATAGGCGCTCATTCGTTGCACGAATTCATGTCTGTCGCGTGACCCAGGCGCGGTGGGCGCGGAGAGCTGGAAGAACTGCGGCAGCCGTGCCATCGCTTCCTGCTGTTCCGTGCGAAAGGCGATCATCTGCCGTTCGGTCCGCCAGGGTGCGCGATAGTGGCGGTCCGCCATGGCGCGCCGCGCGATCTTCAGATTGCGTTCGATATCCGCCTGGTTCGCATGGCTTGCCACGTTGACCGACGCAACGCCGCCGGTGATCAGCCGAAACAGAACCTGTTCCCCGTCGTCGTCCGTCCGTTCGCAGCCCCCGTATCCGGCGCGAACAAGCCGGCGGGAATGCTCGACGTGCTCGTGTCCATAACCCCTGAAACGAGTATCAAAATATCCAGCGAATGCCAGGGCTGCGCGGGCAAACGCAGAGCACTGCGCGGTCAGGACCGGCGCGAGGAATGGGTCGATGGCGGAGCCGGATCCCGACAGGAAGTCCGACCGCAGCCACGGACCGGCGTAGTTGACATGCCCCCACTGTCTGGCCGCCTCGATCCACTCCGTTTCCCAGCCGGGGACCACCGGGCGGGTATCGTCCTCCAGCAGGATGACGACATCGCAGCACAGGCTCTCGGCCAGCAGGAACAAGGCGCGGTTCTTGTTCCAGGCGATGCCCCGATTCGGTCCCGTAACCAGAGGGATGCCGTGGCGGAGCAGCATCTCGGCTGTCCCGTCCTGCGAACCGTCGTCGGCGACAACCAGATGCGCCGGCTCATGGCGTGTGAAATGGCGAACCCGCTCGATTGTCTCGGCCACGACCAGACGGCGGTTATAGGTGGCGATGCCGATGCCCAGGCATACCCGTCCGGTCATGCCGCGCACCACCGTGGCGCACGGCGGGCCAGCGTCAGGAACCGGTCAGCAGCAGCACTGCCGCCCCGGCGGCCAGCAATGCGACCGGATGGATTTCGGTGAAGGCAAACGCGAGTGTCGCGACGGCGGTGATGCCGTAGAGGATCCACCCTTCCTCGGTGGTGCGGGCCAGGGCAAGGCCGCTGGCGAAGGTCAGGCCGACCGCGACGGGGGCGAGTGCACGCTCCACGATTTCCCGCCACGCCGACCGGGCGGCGCGGTGCCAGACGCGCGCGACGAGGTGAACCAGCAGGCAGGACGGCAGGAACATCGCCACGAACGACACCGCCGCGCCGGCGAGACCAGCGGCCTTCTGCCCGATCAGCACGACGATCAGCGATCCTGGCCCAGGGGCAGCGCGCGAGATCGCGAACATGTCCAGGAACTCCCGCGCCGTCATCCATTGATGTACCTCCACCGCCGCGCGTTGCATGTCCGGGATCACGCCCGCGCCGCCGCCGAAGGCCAGCATCGACAGGACGCCGAACAAAGCGGCCAGTTGCCACAGCGTCGCGATCATCGCCCGTATCCCAGCCAGGCCAGCAGCAGGCTGACGGGCATCATGACCGCCAGGACGTGCAGCAGGGGATAGCCTAGCACTCCGATCGCGATGGCGACGGTCGCCGTTATCACGATCGGAGTAACGCCGCGGATGTTGTGCTGGGCCAGGCGGATGCCGGTGCCCAGGGTCAGGCCGATGGCGACGGCGCCCATGCCGGCCAGCGCAATGCTGAACCAGGCGCCAGCCGTCGCGCCCTGCGACCGCAAGTAGAGTGCGCCGAGGGTCAGCACGATCGTCAGCGGCACCGTGGTCAGGCCCCAGAAGCAGGCCAGCGCGCCCGGCCACCCGCGCAGTTGCGTCCCAATAAATACGGCGAGGTTCACGTTGGTGGCGCCCGGGATCAGCTGCGACAGGGCGTAGCCCGACAGGAACTGGCGGTCATCCATCCATTGCCGGCGCTGGACGACCTCTCGTCGCGTCCAGGCGGCAAGGCCGCCACCAAAGCTCATCAGCCCGATGCTGACAAAACCCGCGAACAGTGATGCCAGGCTGGGCTGGCGCGCATCCCGATTCCCCATCCTGGCATTGAAGCCTGTCCGGTATAGGCTGCACAGGGGATGCAGCGGCGCGTGCCGGAACAGCGGGAGTGGAGCGCATGGAATACAGGTCCTTGGGAAGCAGCGGGCTGAAGGTCTCGCCGCTGTGCCTGGGCAGCATGATGTTCGGCGGCGCGACAGACGAGCCAACGGCGGCACGCATCGTGGCGCGGGCCAGGGATCAGGGGGTGAACTTCATCGACACCGCCGATGGCTACAATGGCGGCCGGTCGGAAGAGGTCGTGGGGCGCGCGATCCGGGCGCACCGGTCCTGGTGGGTGCTGGCGACGAAGTGCGCCAACCCGACCGGGCAGGGACCGAATGCCCGCGGCCTGTCGCGACGGCACGTGCAGCACGCGGTCGAGGCCAGCCTGCGCCGGCTGGATACCGAAGTGATCGACGTGCTGTACTTGCACAAGGAGGACCACGCGACGCCGCTGGCAGAGACGGTGCATGCGCTGGCCGACCTGATCCGCGCCGGCAAGATCCGCTATTTCGGCGTGTCCAACTACCGGAGCTGGCGAGTGGCCGAAATCTGCCGGCTGTGTGACCAGGCCGGGATCGACCGACCGGTGGCGAGCCAGCCGTTGTACAACGTCCTGAACCGCGAGGTGGAGGTGGAGCACCTGCCGGCCTGCGGCCATTTCGGTCTGGGCGTGGTGCCGTACAGCCCGCTGGCGCGCGGGGTGCTGACGGGCAAGTACCAGCCGAACGTGGCGCCGCCAGCCGAAACCCGCGCCGGACGGCGCGACCGGCGGATGATGGAATCGGAGTGGCGGCCCGAAAGCCTGGAGATCGCGCAGCAAATCGCTGCGCATGCCGGCGCGCGCGGCATGACGCCGGGGCAGTTCGCGATGGCCTGGGTGCTGAACAATCGCTTCGTGACCGCGGCGATCGGCGGGCCGCGCACCGAGGCTCAGTGGGAGGACTATACCGGCGCGCTATCCTGTCGGCTGGAGGCCGAGGACGAAGCGCTGGTCGACCGTTTGGTGACGCCCGGGCACCCGTCGACGCCCGGCTACAACGACCCGGCCTATCCGATCGAGGGCCGGCTGCCGCGCAACGCGTAACGGGGCTTCGCTTCGGGGGCTTGGTCGGCTATGCTGCGGCCGGTGGTCCCCGTAGCTCAGCAGGATAGAGCACAGGATTCCTAATCCTGGGGTCGTGAGTTCGAATCTCGCCGGGGACGCCATATTT
>JBFXDK010000026.1:0-50533 GCA_050181195.1 Acetobacteraceae bacterium
CCCCTGATCGCGGGCGCGCCCGCCTTGATCGCAAACGCGTCCGCACGCAAATTGCCGGCGACTTCGATTCAGGAGAGCGTCGATGAAAGTGCGCGCCGCGGTCGCCCGCGAGGCCGGCAAGCCCCTCAGCCTGGAAACCGTCGATCTCGATGGCCCACGGGAAGGCGAGGTGCTGGTGGAGATCAAGGCCACCGGGATCTGTCACACCGATGAATACACCCTCTCGGGCGCCGATCCGGAAGGCCTGTTTCCCGCCATCCTGGGCCACGAGGGCGCGGGTGTCGTCGTCGATGTCGGCCGCAACGTCACCGGCCTGAAGAAGGGCGATCACGTCATCCCGCTCTACACGCCGGAATGCCGGCAGTGCGAATACTGCCTCAGCCGCAAGACCAATCTGTGCGTGGCGATCCGCGCGACTCAGGGCCGCGGCGTGATGCCGGATGGCACCAGCCGGTTCTCGGCGGGGAAGGATCCGGTGTACCACTACATGGGCACCTCGACCTTCGCCAACTTCACCGTGCTGCCGGAAATCGCCTTGGCGAAGATCCGGGAAGACGCACCCTTCGACAAGGTCTGCTACATCGGCTGCGGCGTCACCACCGGCATCGGCGCGGTGATCAACACCGCCAAGGTCGAAGCCGGGTCACGCTGCGTGGTGTTCGGCTTGGGCGGCATCGGGCTGAACGTCATCCAGGGCCTGCGCATGGTGGGCGCCGAACAGATCGTCGGCGTCGACATCAATCCGCGCCGCAAGGACATGGCCGAAAAGTTCGGCATGACGCATTTCGTCAACCCGGCCGAGGTGGAAGGCGACCTGGTACCATATCTGGTCGATCTGACCAAGGGCGGCGCCGATTACAGCTTCGAATGCATCGGCAACGTGAAGGTGATGCGCCAGGCACTGGAATGCGCGCATCGCGGCTGGGGCAAGTCGGTCATCATCGGTGTCGCCGGCGCCGGGCAGGAAATCGCCACACGGCCGTTCCAGCTGGTGACGGGGCGCACCTGGATGGGCACCGCGTTCGGCGGAGCGCGCGGGCGAACCGACGTGCCGCGCATCGTCGACTGGTACATGGACGGCAAGATCAATATCGACGACCTGATCACCCATGTTCTGCCGTTCGAGCAGATCAATGAGGGATTCGAGCTGATGCGGAAGGGCGAGTCGATCCGCTCGGTGGTGGTGTACTGACGCGGGATACCGCCAGGCATGGCACGGACCGGCGGGAGACCGCCGCGCGCCCGTGCCGACCCTTAAACCTCTGCCGCCCGGCCCGCGCCGGTGCGTCCTGACGCCAGGTCCCTCGCCCGGGATCAGGACTGTGCCCGCCGCATCAGGCAGGCGAGCGGGATCGCCACCACCGCCGCGCAGGCCAGCAGGTAGAACGAATTGACGTAGCCGATCATCGACGCCTGGCGCTGCACCTCGGCCGACAGACGCGTCAGCCCGGTCAATGTCTCCAGACTCCACGCCTCCGGCCAGCTCGGCAACAGGCTAAGACGGTTGTAGGGCGAGACGTATTCGTTCAGCGCGGCGTAGCTGCCGCGGGTGGAGCGGATCAGCGTGACGACGGTGATCGAGATGAACAGGCTGGAGCCGAAGTTCCGCATCAGCGTGAACACCGCCGATCCTTCGGTGATCTGGTGCTTGGGCAGGGTGGCGAAGGCCATCACCGTCATGGGCGTGAAGGTGATGCTCTGGCCGAAGCCCTGCAGCATGCTGGTCCAGAAGATGCCGAACGGCGTCAGGTTGATGTCGAATTGCGCCATGGCATAGGCCGAGAAAGCCTGCATCGCGAGACCTGCGGCGATGGCGGTGCGCGGCGCGAGCCGGGTGAGCTTCGCGATCACCAGGAAGGCCGCCCAGTTGCCGCAGCCCCGCGAGGCCAGCAGCATGCCGATCGCGCTGTCCGGGTAGCCGCGCAGATCGTGCATCAGCGTCGGGAACAGCGTGAGCGTCGTGAAACTCAGCATCCCCATGACGAAGGCGATGATGATCCCCACGGTGAAGTTGCGGTCCATCAACAGCCTGGGATCGAGGAAGGGACGCTGCGCCGTCAGGCAGTGGACGACAAAGATCCAGAACGAGACCGCGCCGAGGACCGTCCACATGATGATCTCGTTCGAATCGTACCAGTCGAGCTTCTGGCCGCGGTCGAAGACCAGCTGCGCCGAGACGATGGCGACCGACAGGGCGAAGAAGCCGGTCCAGTCGAAATAGGTGGGCTTGCTTTCGTTGCGGTCGGACAGCGCGAACCAGATGCAGGTCAGCGCGGCGATGCCGGGTGGCACGATCATGAAGAAGGCGGTGCGCCAGTCGTCATACGCCTCGGTCATCATGGAGCCGAGGATCGGCCCCAGCACCGGGCCGAACACGGCGCCCACGCCCCACATCACCAGCGCCGTGGGCTGCAGCCGCGGCGGGAAGCTCGCCAGCAGGATCGCCTGGCCCATCGGCATGATCGGCGCGCCGAACATGCCCTGGCCGATACGGTAGATGACCAGCGTTTCCAGGCTGTTGGCGATGCCGCACAGGAAGGACGAGATGGTGAAACCGCCAACCGCCATCAGCATGACATTGCGCCAGCCCATCCGCGCGGCGAGCCACCCTGTCAGCGGCGTGGCGACGGCGGTGGCGACCAGGTTCAGGGTGATGACCCAGGAGATTTCGTCCTGCGTGGCCGAAAGGCTGCCGCGCACCTGCGGCAGCACGACATTGGCGATGGTAATGGTCATGCCGAACAACAGGTTCGACAGCTGCACCATCAGCAGGATCAGCCATTGGCGGGGGCTGATACTGAACAGCCCGCCTTCCGCCGTGGTCGCACTCAAGGGACGCTCGTCTCCGGCCACCGCGCGGCGGCGCGGCGTTCAAGGCACGGAAGCTAAACGAAATGGCGGACAGGCGACAGGCTCTGCTGGCCTCAATCGCCGCGCATTGCCACATCCCAGCCGTGCGTTGCGGACGTAGTTTGTGGGGGGCAATGACAGCGTGCCGCTCCTCCGGGGCCAAGGATGAACACTCGTCCATGTTGCCGTCAGCCGCATCCGCAGCCGCATTAGTACTGGACGGCAAGACCGGGGTCACCGCACAATGCGGGAAAATACAGGGAGGAACGAGTTGGTTGTGTCAGACACAGCTCTCTCGCTTCAGGATCTCACGGTCCGGTTTCATCTCAAGCGTGGCATTCTGACCGCCGTCGACCACGTGTCATTCGATGTGGCCAAGGGGGAAACCTTCGGCCTCGTGGGTGAATCGGGGTCCGGCAAGACCGTGACCGCCCGCGCGATCATGCGGTTGCTGCCGACGCCGCCCGCCGAGATCGCCAATGGCCGCGTGATGCTGAACGGACAGGATATCTACGGCCTGGACGAAGCCGGACTGCGTGCCATACGCGGCCGCCAGATCGCGATGGTGTTCCAGGAACCGATGAGCGCGCTCAATCCGGTCTATACGGTGGGCGCGCAGATCAGCGATGTCCTTCGCACCAATCTGCGCATGAGCAAATCCCAGGCGCGTGCGCGCACCATCGAATTGTTGCAGCTGGTCGGCATTCCCTCGGCCGAAAGTCGCCTGGACAGCTATGTCCACGAATTCTCCGGCGGCATGCGCCAGCGGGTGATGCTGGCCATGGCGCTGTCCTGCAACCCTGGCTTCCTGATCGCCGACGAACCGACCACCGCCCTGGACGTGACCATCCAGGCGACGATCCTGGAGCTGATCAGTTCCATGATCCAGCGTTTCGGCATGTCGCTGCTGTTCATCACCCACAACCTGGGTGTGGTCGCCCATGCCTGCGACCGGATCGGCGTGATGTATGCCTCCCACCTGGTGGAAATGGGCGAAAAGCGCGCGATCTTCACCAAGCCCCAGCACCCCTACACGGTGGGTCTGCTGAATTCGATTCCGCGCCTGGATGAGCAGACCCGCTATCTGACGCCGATTCCAGGCACCGTCTGCAACATGCTCGACCCGCCGCAGGGCTGCAAATTCCACCCGCGCTGCCCGCACGCGATGGATGTCTGCCGGCGGGAAACGCCCGCCATCCGTCAGGTGGCACCAGGCCATTTCGCCGCCTGCCACCTGCATGAAATGGCCACGGTCTAGAACAGCCGGAACGCAATCCCATGAGCGCTGCCCTGCTGGACGTCCAGCACCTGACCAAGCATTTCACGTTGCGTGGCGATTTCGTGTCCCGCATCGCCGGCAAGACGCGAACCCTGCGCGCCGTCGACGACATCAGCTTCCATATCGACCCCGGCGAGACGCTGGGCCTGGTGGGTGAAAGCGGCTGCGGCAAGTCCACCACCGGCCGGCTGATCACGCGCCTGATCGAACCCACCAGCGGCGCGATCCGGATGGGCGGGGAGGATCTGCTCGCCTTCGACCGGAAACGCATGCAGGCGGCGCGCAAGCAGATCCAGCTGGTTTTCCAGGACCCCTACTCTTCCTTGAATCCGCGCAAGACGATCATGGAAATCCTGTCGCGCCCGCTGGAAATCCACGGCTTCGGCGAGTCCTGGCGGGACAGGCGCGAGCGGGTGCTGGAACTGCTGAACCTCGTCGGCCTGGGGCGGGAGCATGTCGACCGCTATCCGCACGAGTTCTCTGGCGGGCAGCGGCAGCGGATCGCAATCGCCCGCGCCCTGGCCGTGTATCCGGCGCTGGTGATCGGCGACGAACCCGTTTCGGCGCTGGACGTGTCGGTTCAGGCGCAGATCCTGAACCTGCTGCGGGAACTGCAGGAGCAGTTCCAGCTGACCTATCTGTTCATCGCTCACGACCTGAGCGTGATCCGGCATATCAGCAGCCGGGTTGCCGTGATGTATGTGGGCAAGATCGTCGAGACGGGACCGGTGGCGGAGATCTTTGCCTCTCCGCAGCATCCGTATACCAAGGCGCTGATGGCGGCGGTGCCGGAAGCCGATCCCGACAAGCCGGCGCCGAAATTGACCCTGCAAGGCGAGGTGGCAACGCCGATCGATCCCCCGCCGGGATGCCGCCTGTGCCGCCGCTGCCCGATCGCCACCCCGAACTGCGCGACGGACCCGCCTGCACTGCGCGAGATCGCACCGGCGCATTTCGTGGCCTGCCACAACATCTAGGACATTCTATCCCTGGCGCGGGCGCGCCCTCGGGCAGACGCATCCGGCCATCGTCGCGGTCATGATCCGGCGTGACGGTCACACCGGCGGGATAGGCCGGCACGCCCAGCACGCCCATATCAAACCAACCGCAACCACTCGGCCGCTCGGCATTTTTCCCCGGTCGTTGCAACCGAACCGGCTTGCTGCCGCGTCCGGTTGCCAATCCTGGATGATATGAAATCAGCGCTCCGCGAGCCGCGGATCGAGGATGTCGCGCAGCCCGTCGCCGAACAGGTTGAAGGCCAGCACGCTGAAGCAGATTGCCAGGCCGGGGAAAACCGCGATCATTGGATGTGATTCCATGTGATCGCGTGCGGCACTGAGGTCGGCGCCCCAGTCCGGGGTCGGCGGCGATGTCCCCAGTCCCAGGAAAGACAGCGCGGCAATGATCAGGATGACAAAGCCAAGTCTGACCGTTGCCGTAACGATCAGGGGCGAGAGGCAGTTGGGCAGGATCTCCGCCATGGCGATGCGCAGGTTCCGTTCACCCAATGCTCGCGCGGCCTCGACATATTCCTTTCTGGCTTCCACCAGGGCAGTGCCTCTTGCCAGTCTTGCGATCTGCGGCGCGAACGCAAAGCCGAGTGCGAAGACAAGAATCAAGTCGTTCCACATGCCCTCGAGTTTCCATTCTCGCGCGACCGTTACGATCAGCAGATAAAGAAGCAATCCCGGGAAGGCGAGCAGGCCGTCGACGAGCCGCATCAGGATGGCATCGACACGACGGCCATAGAAGCCCGAGAGCACACCGAGCGGCACGCCCAGCACCAGGCCAAACGCCACGGCGGCGATGCTGATGGTGATGGTCCTCTGTCCGCCAACCAGGACGCGGGAATAGATGTCCCGGCCGAATTTGTCGGTGCCGAAATAGTGCTCCGCACTCATGGGCGCCAGGCGCTCACGGTAATTGGTCTTGATCGGATCGTGCGTGATCAGGACCGGTGTCAGGGCACAGACCCCCAGCAGGAACGCGATCATGACCGCGCCCACGGTCGATGTGCGGCTTCGCAGCAATTCGCGGAAGGCATTGGCGATCGATGCCCGCACGCGGTGGACGCGCACACGGAACGGCGTCTCGCTTACGTCCAGCGTATCGACCCGTTGGCGGACCCGCAGCGGCTGATCGAGCATTGGATGTTGTCTCCCTGGCCTTCAGCCCAGTTGCACGCGCGGGTTCAGCACCCGGTAGAGCAGGTCGATCAGAAGATTGATGACGACGACCATGATGCCCAGGACCAGCACCCCGGCCTGGATCACCGGGTAGTCCCGCAGCTGGATGGCCTGATAGATGGTCAGGCCGATGCCGGGCCAGGCGAAGATCGTCTCCAGCACGACCGTGCCGCCCAGCAGGGCGGCAAGCTGCAGGCCGCTGATGGTGATGGTCGGGATCAGGGCGTTGCGCAGCGTGTATTTGTAGATGACCTTCGATTCCGGCAGGCCGAGGGAGCGCGCCGTGTCGACATATTCCTTGCCGAGTTCGTCGAGCATGCTCGACCGCGTCAATCGGGTCGTGAATGCGGCCTGGCGGAACCCGACCGCGACCGCCGGCAGAATCAGGTACCAGACGCTCTTGCCGAAATCCTGTGTCGGCGCGACGTAGCCCGACGACGGAAGGATCGGGAAGTAGAGCGAGAATATCAGCACGCAGATGATCGCGAACCAGAATTCCGGGATCGAGATCCCCAGCAGCGACGTCACCTGTGCCCCGTAGTCGAAGGGCGTGTTTCTTCGGATCGCCGCGATCGTGCCCAGCGGGATCGCGATGATCAGCGACAATCCGATCCCCACCAGCGCAAGATAGACGGTGGCGGGGATGCGCTGCAGCAGTTCCACCGTGACCGGGCGGCGCGTGACCAGCGACTTGCCGAAATCCCCGGTCGCGATCTTCTGCAGCCACAGCGCATACTGGACATAGAGCGGCTTATCGAGACCGTATTCCTTCTCGAGCGCTGCCCGCACCTGCGGGTCCTCCACCGACTCCTGCCCGCCGATCGAATCGATGATGTCTCCGGGCAACGCGTGCACGAAGCCGAACACCACCACCGTCAGGATGAGGACGACCGGGATCAGCTGCAGGATACGGTTGATGGTATAGATCAGCATCGGCGTTGCGGCCCTCGGGGATGAAGCGGCCTCGCGGTCCGTCCCCACGACCGTCGAGACACCGCGCCCGATGGCGCCGTGTCACGTACCCGTGGCTCCGGACCGGAACTCAGCCCGCCGGACCGGGCGACCGAATGGTCGACCGGCCTGCGCGCAGGGTTGGTGTGGCGGCTGCGCGCGAACTCAGGAAGATGCCAGCCGGCCGTCCTGCATCGCATGGGTCGAGGCCTCGGGCGGCTGGCATCACGCCGCGGTGTCGTCGAACCAGGCCGTGCGGACGCCGCCACCGTGCCAGGTGAACGGACCGGCGATGGCTGGCGCATAGCCCTTCAGCCGTTTCACCCCGGCCGAGGTCAGCGGCACCGCATGGGAATAGATGATCGCTGCCTCATCATTCATGATGCTGTCCACCTCGGTGTACAGCTCCTTGCGCTTGTTCTCGTCCAGGGTCAGGCGGGCTTCCTCGATCAGCTTGTCGGTCTTTTCGGTCTTGAAGCCGGAGCGCAGCTTGCCTTCGGCTCCGTCCGAATGCACCCAACGCGAGTACCAGCCATCGGGGTCGGGCCGGTAACTGGTGGCCGTCGAGTCGATGCCCCAGTCATTCTTCCGGTATTTCTCCCGCAGCACCGGGTTGTCGAAGACCTCGTTCGTTGCCTTGAATCCGGCGTCCATCAGCATGGCGTGCACCAGTTCGCCGGAATTCCGCATGTACTGGAAGGACTCTCGGGCCACCACGGCGATCGGCATGTTCATCATGTTCAGCTTGCGCAGGATGAACTTGGACTTCTCGGGATCATAGGCCTGCTCGTTCTTGGTATCGGGCAGATGCCAGGGGCTGCTTGATGCGTAGAAGCACTTCAGTGCCTCACCAAGACCGTTGAACACCGCCTCATGGATTGCCTGCTTGTCGATCGCGTGCGCGACGGCCTGCCGCAGCAGCTTGCCGTTCGGCGCGTCCATCGCGAACGGCCCGGCCTTGGCGTTGATGTTCAGATGCGCCATGCCGACCTGCGGGACAGCCCAGGTATCGAATTTGTTGGCGTAGTCCCGCTTGAAATCGGCCACGTCGCTGTAGGCCATGTTGTCGATCAGATCGACTTCCCCGCTGCGCAGCGCCGTCAGCCGGACCTTGTCCTCCCGCTTCGGGTAGCCTTCGATGCCGTCGAGGTAGGGCAGCGGCTTGCCATCCGCACCGGTCTCGAAATAGTTCTCGAACCTGACGACTTCGCTCTTGGCGTAGCGCTTCCAGGAAACGAACTTGAACGGGCCGCACCCCATCGGATGCGTGTCGGTCTTGTCGGCGCTGTTCGGCGCGATCAGGCTGCAGGGATAATAAACCAGATTGGCCAGAAAGACCGCGCTGGGCTCCTTCAGGTAGATATGCAGGACGTGCTTCCCGTCGGCTTCGATCTTCTCGATGCCTTCCAGGCTGGCGCGGGTGTAGGGGTGCCCGATCTTGGGATCCAGGATCCGTTCGTAGTTCCACTTGACAGCGGCCGCATCGATATCGGCGCCGTTGTGGAATTCCGCCCCTGGCCGCAGACGGAACGTATATTTCTTCAGGTCCTTGGAAATCTCCCATTCCTTCGCGACGCCGGGAGCCATTTCCATCTTCTGGCTGATATCGATCAGTCCCTGGCTCGTCGACGCCAGGGTATCCGATACGTAGTAGACAAGATTCCGATGCGGGTCGAGGCCGGAGCCATCCACCCTGGTGCCGAATCGCAGCGTGCCGCCGCGCTTCGGCGTCGCGGTCTGCGCCATCGCCGGCAGGCTGGCGGCCATGGCGCCGGCGGCGGACCCGACAAGCAGGCCTCGGCGGCTCAGACCGCTCGGATTTCTGGCGTAATCTCCCAGCATCATCAACTCCCTTGCCTTTTGATTATTCGTTTCTTGTCGTTAGGCAGATGCGCGATCGACGCACCTTGCCTTGCCGGCAATGCCCCGAGGGCATGGTCGGGGTTCGCGTTTTCCGCGGTGATTTGGCCCAAGAAGTTAGGTGCTGCCGCTCATGCTGACAACTGAAATCGGATTGACGTGGTCACAAGCGCAAAAAATGCTTTCCATCAACTGCGTCATTTACCTGAAGTCAAAAACACTTTCACTCGGCCCGGGTCCTTGCATGCCGGACGCAACCGTGCGGCGAACCTGCTGGCAACGCAAAGCACCGGACCCGCCCGTGGCCGGTCCGGTGCATTCGCCGCAGGATACGCGCTGCCGCGTCGCGGTTGCCGCGGCAACTACCGCGAGAAGCCCTCGATCTCGTTCTTCGCCCAGGCGATCACCTGCGGGATCGACTGTCCGGCCTTCAGCTTCGCCATCATGGTCGGCATGACGCCCCGGCTGTAGATCTGCACGCCGATTTCGGGCGGCGCGGGCGCGCCGGCGATGGCCGGGATGCCGTCGTGGAACGGGCGCGGCGGATAGCTGTACAGCGTCCCCTTCGGCGGCCCCACTTCCTCCCAGATCTTGAAGTCGAGCATGCTGGCGAAGGGCGACACGTCGAAACCCTCGGTGGCCACGCTGCGTGCCTCGGATTGCGGGCGGTCCATCAGATACAGCACCAGGTCCTTGGCCGCCGACTTGTTCTTGGCAAACGACCAGATGCCCCAGAACCACGGCCCGGCCGGCGTGTACCGCCCCGCGGGCCCCTTCGGCGCGGGAAACGACCAGCAATCCTCCGCGATCTTGGGCGCGTCGCGCTTGGCGACCGCCCAGGCGGAGGGCGGATTCCAGATCAGCGCGGCGCGTCCCGAGATCAGGGCGCGGTTGTTCGACGCATCGTCATAGCTCACCGCGTCGTTCGGCAGGAATTTCACCAGCTGCTGCGCGTGTTCCAGCGCCTGCCGCACCTGGTCGGAATCGACCATGATGTCGCCCTTGGCGTTGACCAGCTCCGCGCCGAAGGCACGGAACAGGGCACCGGCGGTATCGACCGAGTCGACCGTCGTCCCCAGCCCGATCCCGAACGGCATGCCGGCCTTGAAGCAGGCCTCGGCCGCCTTCAGATGCGCATCCCAGGTCCAGGCGTCGGCCTCCCTGGTCTGGCGCGGCTCCGCCGGATACATCGCCTGCACGTCAAGCCCGGCCTTCTCCTTCAGCACGCTGATCCGCGCGACCGGGCCCTTGTAGTTCGAGCCCGACGTCGTCGGGATGCCGCGCCACTGGCCCTTGTACTTGCCAAGATAGGTGCTGACGTCGTTCACCTGACCGTGCTTGTCGATCAGCGTCTTCATCAGGTCATCGACAGGCTCCAGCGTTTCGGCATGGTTCTGCGCCTCCCAGTCGCGGAAGGTCATCAGGTCGTGGCCCGATTTCGCCTGTGCCTCCGCCGCGCCGGTCAGCAGCAGCTTGTTGCCGACCGAGGTGATGAAGTCGATCTGCACGTCGACCTTGTTCTTCTCGGCCCAGGTGTTGACCTGGGCGCGCATGACCTCGTTCCCCTTGGGCACCCAATGGTCCCAGAACCCGACCGACAATGTGCCGGCCGCCCCGGCGCTGCGGATGTGTACCAGCGGCAACGCCGCGGCGGCGCCGAGAACATGGCGGCGCCGGATACCAGCCTGTTGGATTTTCATTATGAATCCTCCCTTTGCAGCCGCCTTGACGGAAACTGCCCACGCGACGCTAGGGCACCGGTCGAAGATTGAGCAAATGATTTCGCTGAACCGCGAACGTCGCAGGACAGTCCAGCCGGCGCCCGGCCGACGGCGCGGCGCCGCCGGCGCGCCCGTCAGAACGCCCGCTTGCCCGTCGCGGGCGCCGATCCGTGCTCCAGCGGCATCACCGTGCCGGGCTGCGACAGCGGCACGCGTTCCAGAATATCCGCCAGCGTCAGCGCGAACATGAAGAACAGCCAGATCAGCGTCGCCGCGCCCGCCAGGCGCAGCAGCGGGTCGGGCCGCTTCAGATGCATGAAGAACACCGCGATCAGCAGGGCCTGCAGACTGGCGATGCCAATGGCGAACACGACGTTGAACCGGCCGAGGGGGACGTAGGAGAGGAAGATGGTCAGGCCCAGCAGGGCCATCAGCGCGATCCAGACCGGAACCGTCCGCAGCAGGATCTGAAGCGGCGTGGACGGCATGGGCCGTTGCAGCCCGCTCACAGCGATCGTCCCGGCAGGTAGATCACGGCATACAGGAAGATCCACACCAGATCGACGAAGGACCAGTAGAGCCCCAGCGCCTCGAACCCCGGGCTCACCAGCGGACGGGTGCCGCGCCAGGCCTCGAACGTCATCAACGATGCGAACAGGATCCCGCCGCTCAGGTGCACCGCATGCACGCCCGTCAGCAGCCAGTAGAACGCCCAGAAAAGCTGTGCGGCGGGATTGTCCATCCCGAAATGCGGGCCGGGAATCAGATTCTTGTGGATGTCTTCCCGGTACTCCAGGCCCTTCACGACCAGGAATGCGAGGCCCAGGAACACCGTCACCAGCAGGCAGATCAGAGCCAGGCGGCGCAGGCCCGCTCGCGCCCCTTCCGTCGCCACGGTCATCGTCAGGCTGCTGGTCAGCAGCAGCGCCGTGTTGATCGAGCCATACATCATGCTGGCTTCGTGCGACGCCTCGGCGAAGGCCGCCGGATAGAGCACGCGATACATCGCGTACAGCAGGAACGCGCCGCCGAAGAACATGACCTCGCTGCCCAGGAAGACCCACACACCCAGGCTGACCCCCTCCCGCTGGCGATGCAGGCTGTGCCAGGGTTCGCGCAGCGCGTCATGCATGGCCTTGGGGGCAACGCTCATCACTGGTCCCTCCCCTGCGGGCGGAATGCATCCGGATGCTCCGGGCCGGGTCCTTCATCCTCCGGATGGTACTCGTAGGGATCGTTGGTGATGCGGACGGGCGTCGTGAAGTTCCGCTTCGGTGGTGGCGACGTGGTTCGCCACTCCAGCCCCGTCGCATGCCAGGGATCATCGCCGGCGCGCTGCCCCCGGAACAGCGACCAGCCCAGATAGACCATCGGCATCAGGTAGGCGACCGCCAGCAGCAGCGCCCCTGATGAGGCCAGCACGTGCCAGATCTGGAATTCCGGCGGATAGCTGTAGTAGCGCCGCGGCATTCCCAGGAAACCCATGATGAACATCGGCGTGAAGGTGAAGGCGAAGCCGAAGAACATCAGGATCGCCGCGAACCGCGCCACGCCGTCCGGATACATGCGCCCGGTGATCTTGGGCCACCAGAAATGCAGCCCGCCATAGAAGGCCGATACCGCCCCGCCCACCATGATGTAGTGGAAATGCGCCACTACGAAATACGTGTCGGTGACGTGCACATCGACCGGCACCGCCGCCAGGAACAACCCGGTCAGTCCGCCGATGGTGAACAGCCCGATGAAGCCGATCGCGTAGAGCATCGGTGAATCGAAGCTGACGGACCCGCGATAGAAGGTGAAGGTCCAGTTGAACACCTTGATCGCCGACGGCACCGCGATGATGTAGGACAGAAAGGAAAACACGATCGCGGCATAGATCGACATGCCCGAGACGAACATGTGGTGGCCCCAGACCATGAAGCCCACCACGGTGATCCACAGCATCGCGTAGACCATGAAGGTATAGCCGAAGATCCGCCGACGAGCGAAGCAGGTCACGATCTCGCTGACCACGCCGAAGGACGGCAGGATCATGATGTACACGGCCGGGTGGCTGTAGAACCAGAACAGGTGCTGGAACAGAAGCGGGTCGCCGCCGCGCGCGGCGTTGAAGAACGGAATGCCCAGCACCCGCTCCGCCATCACCATCAGCAGCACCATGGCCAGGACCGGCGTCGCCAGCACGATCACGATGCTGACGGTGTACATCGCCCAGATGAACAGCGGCAGGCGGAACCAGGTGAGCCCGGGCGCGCGCAGCATGTGGATCGTGGCGATGAAGTTGACCGATGTCGCGATGGTCGAGAAGCCCGACAGGAATACCGCGGCGGCGGCCGTAAACACATTCGAATTGCTGAAGGCGGTCGACAGCGGCGTGTAGAAGGTCCAGCCGGTTTCCACCCCGCCCATCAGCATCGTCCAGACCGCCAGCAGCCCGGCGCCCATGAAGATGTACCAGCTTGCCAGGTTCAGCCGCGGGAAGGCGACATCGCTCGCACCCACCATCAGCGGCACCAGGAAATTGCCCAGGATGACGGGGATCGACGGGACCAGGAAGAACCAGACCATGATCACGCCGTGCATCGTGAAGGCGCGGTTATACCCGTCCGGGGTCAGCAGATCGCCTTCGGCGGTGAACAGTTCCAGGCGCATCAGCGCGGCGGCAATGCCGCCCACGAAGAAGAAGAACGTCAGCGACACCATGTACAGGATCGCGATCCGCTTGTGATCGGTGCTGAACAGCCACGATGCCAGCGAATGCCCCTCGCTCAGATAGCTGTCCCGCCGCTCGCGCGCGGGCACCACCGACGGGTCGAAGGTCACTTCGCTCATGGCGTCACTCCCGCGGCCGCCGATTCTCTCGTTCGCAACGACATCAGATACGCCACAAGCCGCTGCAGGTCGTCGTCATCGACCACCCCGGCGAAGGACGGCATGATCGGCGAATATCCCGCCACGACCTGCCGCTTCGGCTGCAGGATGGAATCCCGCAGATAGGCCTCGTCCGCGGTCACGACCTGCCCGTCGCTCAGCTTCACTGGTCTGCCGTACAGCCCCGCCAGGTTTGGCGCGTTCACGCGCGATGGCGCGGCATGGCACCCGGAACAGCCCAACGAGACGAACAGCTGCCTCCCCTCGCGGGCAAGATCGTCAGCCTCGGGCTGGGCGCGCAGCCAGACCGCATAGTCCTCGGGTTTCATCACCACCACGCGGCCGGTCATCATCGAATGCTCGGTGCCGCAGAACTCGGTGCAGAACAGATGGTATTCGCCCAGCTTCGTGGCCGTGAACCAGGCCTGGGTGAACCGCCCCGGCAGCACATCCTGCTTGATGCGGAAGGCGGGCACGAAGAAGCTGTGGATCACGTCCTGGGACGTCATCAGCAGGCGCACGGGCTCATTGATCGGCACGTGCAGCTCGTTGATCTCACGCGCCCCGGACGGATGGCGCGTCTTCCACATCCATTGTTTGGCCAGCACATGGATTTCCATCGCCCGCGCCGGCGGGTGCATCGCGGACAGTTCCAGCGTCCCGGCCCACCAGAACAGGAAAAGCGCCAGGAACAGCGTCGCCGCCGTCCAGCCGATCTCGATCTCGCGGCTGATCAGCTTCGGCAGTTTGCCGCGCGGCGCCGAGGATCCGCGACGGTAGCGGATGGAAAAGGTCAGCAGCAGCCCTGCGACAAGCAGGATGATGATGCCGGACAGAACCAGCAGCAGGACAAAGATGAAATCCACGTCGCCGGCCCGCGCGGCGGCTTCCTCCGGCCAGAGGGAAAACCCGCCCATCAGCCTCTCCGTCCCCTGCGGGTCATCAGCACGAACGCCCCCACCATGCACAGCACCGTGGCCGCCCCCGCGGCGCGCAGCGCGTCCGGCACCCAGGTGCCGTACTTGCCCGCCAGCACCGCGTGGCAGATCAGCAGCACACGACGAACCAGCGTGTCGGATGCGGCGGGCACAACGCCCGACACCGCATCGCGGAGAGCCGAACGCAACTCTTCCGGCTCCAGCATGAAGCTGGGCAGCACCTTGCTCAGCCGTCCGTCGGGTCCCAGCAGCAGCAGCGCCGCGGGGTGGGAGAACTGATCGAGCTCGGGCAGATAGACGGAATGGAACCCGACGGCTTCGGTCGCGGCGCGGACGGACGCAGCATCGCCCGACAGGAAATGGCTCGCGGCGCGCAGGGCCGGCGCATCGGCCAGATGCAGCGCCTTCATCTCCGCCGCGTCCCGGGGTGTGTCGCGCGGGTCGATGCCGATCACCAGGAAGGCGTAGTCATCACCCGGCCGCAGCCTGGCTTCCCGCAGAACCATCGCGGCCTGGCCGATCGTCGTGCCGCACAGGGCCGAACAGGTCCAATCGGCAAAGACCAGCACCGCGGGGCGGCCGTTCAGGGCCTCGCCGATCGTCATCCGGCGGCCCGCGGCATCCTGGAAAGGCAGGCTCAGCGGCAGCCGCGCACCCGGCGGCGGCGCGACCTCGGCCACTTCGAAGGCGCGGGCAGACGAAACCGACAGGATCAGCAGCAGCCAGATCAGGCCAAACCGGGTCAGCGGACAAGGCGATTGCGCGCGTGTGGACCGGGAACCAGGGACGCCAGGTTTCGTCGGCAAACCACGCCACCTCGCCATCATGGTCCCGGTCTCCGGCTGTTCGGTGCATCGGCGCCCTGGTCCGGCGGCGGCGTGCCGGCGGGGGGATCGTACGCGGCGGCGCCACGGGCGGCGACGATCTCCATCGCCCGCTCGATCGGCACCTGGATCACGCCGCGCTGGCGGTCCACCCAGCCATAACTGTGCAGCTTGGCCACCTGACCATCCAGGAACGTGCGCAGATCCCCGGCCGGATCGCTCTGCAGGTCCGGACCGGCATATCGCGCGGGCGGCGGCCAGGTATCGGCATGGCCGACGATATTGAAGAACGCCCACAGCCCCGCCATCGTGGCGGCCAGGAAGATGGCCGTGCCGAGACCGACAGCAAGAATCCACCCGCTGCGGAGACCCTCGCGTTCCCGGATGGTTTCAAGCCTGCCTTCCCACTCATCCGGCATGGGCGTCCTCCAGCCGGGGCGCGAGCAGGCCGTAGGCCAGCGTGACCCACAACGCGCCGATCGCGACCAGGGCCAGCAGGGCGGACAGCACGGCGAGCGCGCCGAACGCCGGGGCCAGCAGCCAGACGAAATGCACGAACAGCCCAGCCAGGACACATCCGCCGGCCAGGCCCACGGTGTCGGAATCGTCCCGCCAGCGTTGCCTGATCAGGATGAAGAACGGAACAAGATTCGCCAGCAGGATCGCGAACGCATCCACCCAGAACCAGACGCCGTCCTGACGGTCCATGTACCATTTGATCCGGTCCGGCAGGTCGCCGTACCAGATCACCAGATACTGTGAGTAGCCCAAATAGAGCGATCCGAGGCTTGTCGCGATGATCAGGCCGCCGATGTCGCCGACACGGCCCCTCCCTCCCGAGGGGACGACGCGCAGCGCCGCGGTCCAGGCCAGCGCGGCCAGGATCTGCAGGATCGCCAGCGTGGCACCGAAGTCGGTGGAATAGAAATGCGGATCCAGCGACAGGATCCAGTCGAGCCCGACCAGCGTAATGATAACGGCATGGACAACCAGACCAATCGCCGCCAGCAGCCGATGCGGCCGGTTCCGCCGCCGCAGCAGTACCAACGCGATCAGCGACCATGCGATAAGGGCGATGCCGGCCCGCAGCCACCACCCTTCGGGATTGAGATACAGCGCCGCGACGCCCTGCCCCGCCTGCGACGGATCGCTCGCCCAGGGGAACAGCGTCGGCAGGATGAATGCCACCGGCAGACCGAACAGCAGGAATATCGGAATGCTGGCAGCCGCCGGCGCCAGCACCGGCCAGCAGGTCGCTCCCCACCGGCCGCCCGTCACCGCGTGGATGGCGATCAGCACCAGGGCACCGACCGCGATGCCCAGCCAGAACAGGAAGCCGATCAGCCAACCGACACCGATCACCGGCGACGGCGCGATCAGCGCCCAGCCCAGCAGCGCCAGCGCCGCCAGCACGCCGATCAACATGGGCTTCCAATGCCGGCCGCGAAACGTCACCGCCGGCGGCTGCGGCGGCGGCTCATTCTTCCCCTTCGCCGCCGCCTTGCTCGGCCAAACTAGCAGGATCGCGGCAAAGGCGGTAATCAGCCAGCGCAGCCCGCGCGAGGATTCGCCGGTCATTGCGGCGTCCTCGCCAGGGGATCGTTCCCCCGCAACGGCCGTTCCGTCGGGTCACCCGGCGACGCTACTCCCGCGGGCAGCTGCCCCCGCACGCGTCCGGACGCCTCGTTCCCAGCGGGCTGGTCACCATCGGCCGGAAGCTTGTCGCGCGCCTCGGGCATGTCGGACAGCGCCACCGTCCGGCTGGTCTGCAGGGCGCGGATATAGGCGACGATGGCCCAGCGGTCCCGCGGCGTCACCCGGGCGGCATAGGGATACATCACGCCATAGCCGTTCGTGATCACGTCGAAGAAGTGCTGCGCGGGCGCGGCCCGCAGGCGGACGGTGTGATAGCTGGGCGGCGCGGGGAAGCCGCGATGCACGATCATGCCGTTGCCCTCCCCGGTCACGCCGTGGCACGGGACGCAATAGATCTGGAAGCGCTGCTGTCCCCGGTTCAGCAGGGCCATGGTGACGGGCGGCGGGGTCGCCGCGTCGCGATCACGCTGCAGGTCACCCTGCGCCACCACGCCGTCCGGCAGCGGGCGGGATGACGTGCCGTTCGACCATAGCTGCGACGGCTCATCGAAACTGTATTTCCACTGCTCGATCATGCTTTGCCGGCACCCGGCCAGCAGCATGAACGCGGCGATCACCTGGCAGACACGAACCACCGCGAGCCGCTTCCCGCGCTTCCACCGGCCGAGCGGCGCGGACCAGAGCGACCACGATCGGCGCCCCCGTTGTCCCGCGCGCGCCGTCGGAGAGGGGATCCGACGCCCGGTCATGTCTCCACCTTCCGCAGGTCCAGCGGCCCCAGCCCGTCCAGCAGCCTTGCCATACGTTCCGTATCGACATCGGGATCGGCGACGGACAGGAAGAAGCGGTCCTGGCTGGCCCGTTCGAAGCCCTGCGCTCCGAAGATCGGCTGATGCGGCCGCGGCAGGCCAGAGGCGTACAGCGTGCCGAAGAACCCGGTGAAGCCAGCCGCCAGCACACCGAGCTCAAAGCACGGGATCAGGAAGGTCTGCCAACTGTTCAGCGGACGCCCGCCGATATTGAGCGGGTAATTGATGACCGCGCTGTACCACTGCACCAGGAAGGCGGTCACGGCCATCCCCAGGCCGGCGATCAGCATTGCCGGGCGTATCCACGATCCAGGCAGGCCTAGGGCTTCCTCCATGCCCTCGACCTTGAAGGGCGTGTGCGCATCGATCGGCCGCATGCCGGCATCGCGCGCGCGCCGAGCGGCGTCCAGCAGCGTCGTCGCGTCGCGGAATTCCGCCAGGATCAGGTGACTCATGGCCCACCTCCATCCTCATGCCGCAACCGCGACACTTCATGGATCGATACGCTCGGCACGAGGCGGCAGAAGATCAGGTAGAGAAACAGGAAGAACCCCAGCGACCCCGCCAGCAACAGCCAATCCCAGATCGTGGGCAGGAAGACCCGGAACAGGCTGGGAACATAGTTGTGCGTCAGCGTGTTCAGCACGATCAGGATGCGTTCCAGCCACATCCCGACATTGACCAGGATGGCGATCACGAACACGGCGGCGATGCTGCGGCGCACCGGACGGAACCAGAAAAGCTGACAGACGGCGACGTTGCAGAACAGCATCGTCCAGTACAGCGCTGCGTAGTTGCCGGTGAAGAAGAAGTTCACCAGCGACCGCTCCGAATACTCCCCGCTGTACCAGGCCATGAACCATTCGGTGGCATAGGACACGCCCAGCACCGTCGCGCCCAGCAGCAGGAACTTCGCCATGGCATCGAAATGCGCGACGGTGACGATGCCCTGCAGCGACAGTCCCCAGCGGATCAGCACCGCAAGCGTGACCACCATGGCGAAGCCCGAGAACATCGCGCCAACGACGAAATAGGGCGGGAAGATCGCCTCTTCCCATCCCGGCATCAGGCTCGCGGCGAAATCCAGGCCGACGACACTGTGCACCGAGCAGACCAGCGGCACCGCCAGCGCGGCCATCGCCCGGTACGCCGCGTCGTGGCGTGCCCAGGCGCGGGCGGACCCGTTCCAGCCCAGCGCAAAGGCACCGTAGAGAAGTCGTTTCACCCGGGTCTGCGCCCGGTCGCGCAGCGTCGCGAGGTCCGGGATCAGCCCCATGTACCAGAACATGATGCTGAACAGCAGGTAGCTCAGGATCGCCCAGAAATCCCAGATCAGGGCACTGCGCCACTGCGGCCACAGGTTCATCGTGTTGGGGTACGGCGTCAGCCAGTAGAACAGGTAGGGCCGGCCCAGATGCAGGATCGGGAACAGGCCCGCGATGGCGGCGGCGAACAGTGTCATCGCCTCGGCGAAACGATTGATCGACGACCGCCAGCTTTGCCGCGTCAGCAGCAACAGGGAAGAGATCAGGGTGCCGGCATTGCCGATGCCGATCCACCACACATAGTTGGCGATGGCGAAGCCCCACACGTCGGCCGTGTTGATTCCCCAGACGCCAACGCCCTGGATGAACAGCCAGACGATGCAGACGACCATCAGCGCCGTCAGCAACCCGGCCACGGCAAAGGCGATCCACCAGACACGGCCGACGCGATAATGCATCAGCGGATCCGCCACCGTCGCGACGATATCGCCGTAGGTCGCTTGCGGCGGCAGCAATCCTCCGGCGGTCCGGTCGCTCATGTCTCGAGATCCGGATCGGGATTGCGGATATCGGCCAGGTAGGTCGTGCGCGGCCTGGTGCCGAGATGGCCGAGCATGGCGTAGTGATGCTTTTCGTTGTGCAGGCGGGCGACGCGGGAGTCAGGGCCGCGCAGGTCGCCGAACTGGATGGCATGGGTCGGGCAGGCGCTCTGACAGGCGGTCACCACCTCGCCTTCCGCGACATCGCGGTTCTCCCGCTCCGCCGCTCGGCGCGCGCCGGTGATGCGCTGGACGCAGTAGGTGCATTTCTCCATCACGCCGCGGGCACGCACCGACACGTCCGGATTGCGCCGCGCCATCACCAGTTCATCGCCCATGTTGGCGTAGGCCTGGTTGCCGGCATAGGAGAAGAAGTTGAACCGCCGCACCTTGTAGGGACAGTTGGATTGACAGAATCGCGTCCCGATGCAGCGGTTGTACACCTGCACGTTCAGCCCCTCGGCGTCGTGCACGCTGGCCGCGACGGGGCAGACCGGCTCGCAGGGCGCCTTCTCGCAATGCATGCAGGGCACCGGCGCGAAGGCCGGGCGTGGCGCCGCCGGGGAGCCGAGGTCGTAGGTGTCGATCCGCAGCCAGTGCATGTCGCGATTCATCGCGATCTCCTCCGGGCCGACGATCGGAACGTTGTTCTCGGCCTGGCAGGCGATGACGCAGGCGTTGCAGCCGATGCAGCGCGTGTTGTCGATCACCATGCTCCAGGCACGGGTATCGTCCGGCAGCAGGCGCGGATACAGGCTGGGCGGCGGTGGCACATTGTCGGGCGGTTCGGCGTGGTGCCGCCATTCGTCCAGGGTCATCGTTGGCACGATGTCCTCCTGCCGCGCATCGAGTTGCTGGTGAACCTGCAACAGCAGCAGCTCGGGGTCGGCTTCGGCCGGCGTCACGGCCAGACCTGGGGAATACCAGGGCCGGTCCGGACTTCGCAGCACGTAGGCATCGACGCCGATGTCGTTGCCGATGGCGCCGGCCTGGCGGCGGCCATAGCCGAGTGTCAGCATAACGACGCCCGGAGCATGTCCGGCCTGCACCAGGGCCGGCGCGACGACGCTGCGCCCGTCCAGCGTCAGCCGCACCGGGTCGCCCTGCCTGATCCCGCGCAACGCGGCATCCCGCGGCGCCATGATGGCGGCATTGCCCCACACCTGCGAGGTGAGCGGACGCGGACATTCCTGCAGCCAGGCATTGTTCGCATAGCGCCCGTCCCAGACACTGGCGTCGGGGCGCAGCGCCAGGATCAGCGGTTCGGTCGCGGGGGCCGGCGGCGGCGATTGGATCGGCGTCTCGGGCGCGGCGGCCGACCCAAGGTCGGGCAGATCGGGCGCCGTCACGATGATGGGTTCGGCGGCCGTGCCCAGGATCACGCCGTCGTGCAGCACGCGCCGCCACCACGTCTCGAAATCCTCGGGGTGGCGCGCGGCCCAGGTGGCGCGCACTGCGGCATAGTCGGACAGATCCAGCCGTCCGTTCAGGGCACCCAGCAGCCACGCCGCCGGCCGGGTGGCGTGCAACGGGCGAATCAGCGGCTGGATGATCGCCGCCGTCCCGTCCGGGGCGCGCAGATCGCCCCAGTGTTCAAGCCAGTGGCTTTCGGGCAGGTGCCAGTCGCAGTACGCCGCCGTCTCATCCAGCCACAGGCCCATATGGACGCTGAACGCCGCGTTCCGGATCACCTCCGCCACGCCCAGCGCGGCCGGCGCGTCGTAGACCGGGTTCGTGCCCAGCAGGCACAGCACGCCATCGGACTCGGCTGCGCGCAGGTCACGGACGAGGTCGGCGACGGTTCCCGGCGGTTCGGCGGGCAGCTCCGGCGGCGCAATGTAGTCGACCGGCGCCCGCAGCCGGTCATTCATCCAGGCCACCAGGGCGTGGACCTCCGGCGGCTGCCAGACGCCCGTCAGCACCAGCGCCTCACCCGGATGGGCCAGCAGGTCCCGCGCCATCACCTGCACCCAGCGCGCGGTCGCGGCGTCCAGCGCGGGCGGAGACACCGGTGCGCCGAGGGCCGCCGCCAGGGCAGTGGCGACCGCGCGCACCTGATCCGGTGTCAGGGCCAGGCGATGATCCGCCTTGGCGCCGGTGGTCGTCATCACCGGCTCCAGCGCATACAGGCGGGCGAAGCTGACATGGTCGTTGCGAACGGTGCGTTGTGCCGCGAAGCCGCGTCCCATGCGCATCTGATCGGGGCCGGAGCCCAGCGGGTCGGCGTCGAGGGCGACGACGACGGCGGCGCGGTCGAGATGCGGCAGGGCCCGCAGCGGCCGGCCGAATGCCTGCGTCATGCCGTCCCGGGCGTTGTTCTCACCGATCGGCTCATGCTGGTAGTGACGCATGCGGGGGAAGCGTCCCCGCACCTCCTCCAGCAGGCGCAGCAGGGTGGGCGAGGTCAGGTTCCCCGTCACGATCCGCAGCCCCTCGCCCTGCTTCGCCTCCAGCGCGGTCAGGCGCGGCAGCAGGGCGGCCAGAAATCCGTCCCAGGATGCCGGCCACTTACCGCTGCGCAACGCCTGGGGGTTCGCGGCGGCGGGCGCGCGGCCGGGGGCCAGTGCCATTCCCCGCAGCCGCTGCTGCAGCCGTACGGTGCGGGAGCGGTCGGGATCGTAGAGTTGCAGCACCGACGCCTCGGCGAACACGTCGGTCGCGCCGAGGCTGGCGGGATGCGCCGGGTTGCCCTCGACCTTCGATGGCCGCCCCTGCCACGACGTGACCAGCATGCCACGCCCGAACCCCGACAGCGGCATGCAGGTCGCGAAGCGCAGCGGCACACCGGGGACCAGCGACTCCGGCATCTTCACATAGGGCCGGATTTCCTCCTCCGGCTTGTCGCATCCGGTAAGCGGCAGGAGCGCGCCCGATGCCAGCAGGCCCAGCGCGGCACGCCGCCGGAGCAGGATATCGGGCTTCGATCCTGGATCATTCATGCGCATGACACCGTGCAGGGGGAAGGTGGAATTGCCGTCATCGGTGGCACACCGAACAGTCCGTGAGATGCTGGTTGTGGATGCCGTAGTGTTTCATGAGTTCCTGGCCGCGCTTCGCCTGGTCGGGCGGCCGCGTCCATTCGGTGTCGAAGATCGCGTGTTCCGGCCGCAGATGCGGCGCCGGATCGCGATGGCAGGACAGGCACCAGCCCATCGTCAGCGGCGCGGCCTGACGCATCAGCGGCATCCGATCGACCACTCCGTGACAGGTCTCGCAACCGACGCCGTTCGTGATGTGAACGGAATGGTCGAAATAGGCGTAGTCGGGCAGCCGGTTGACACGTTTCCACTGCAACGGAACGCCGGTCGCGAGGCTCTGGCGCACCGGCGCGAGCATCGGCGCGTTCGTCCACAGCTGTGAATGGCATGTCATGCAGGTTTCGGTCGGCGGCAGGCCGGCATAGCGGCTCTGCTCGACGCCGGTGTGGCAATAGCGGCAATCGATGCCGAGCTCACCCACATGATGCGCATGGCTGAACGGCACCACCTGCGGCACCACGATGTTCTGCCGGGTGATGTAGGGGGTGTACATGATCGCGCACAGGAAGGCGATCGCCAGCAGCGGCACACCCACCACGCTCGCAAGGGCCAGGCGCGCGATGGTGTTGGCCCGGGGAGCGAAAATCTGCACCGCGACTTCTCCATGCTGCGAGACATCCGCAATGTCCGGAGCGCATCGACGGTCCCCGCTGGCCTGATCCAGAATTCCTGGATGCAGGACGCAGGGAAGGAACCCCTGGTTCCGAACGTAAGCACAGCCGCCGCGTCGAACGCGCTACAACTTGGTTTGATGACGCCTGCGCGCCGGCCTTGTCTGGACAAAAGTCAATCGTGGCGGCGAATGACGGGCATCATCGGCCCGCGCGGGACTCGGGCCCTGTCGCCTGATTGATATCGTCTGGTGCTCGCGCACGTCGCCCGTGAACCCGGCGTGCAGACGCGCCGGCGATTTGGCCGTCCGGGATTACCGTCCTGCCCGCTGCCGGCCGAATTCGGGCGTTCCGAACCCGCGCGGATCCAGGCCTTGTGCAACCCCGAGCGGCCGTGGCCCGCTTTCCTCGCCCAGTGTCGGATTCTTCTCGGGCTTGATGAACTGGAATGGACGCCCAGGGAAATCATTCGGGTCGATGACCTGGATCATCCCGGCCTGGCGCGCCGTCGTCATTTCCCACATCGCCCGCTTCTTCTGCAGCACACGCAGTTCCGCCTCGGTTCGCGCGAATTCGCATTTCACCGGCGGCACGGCCGCGGTCAGGTATTTCTGCTGCATGGAGGTGCGGATCAGGGGAAACAAATGCTGCATCGTGGTGCCAGGCGGCACCACCAGGATCTCCGTCTCGAACGGGATGCGCCGCATGGAGCTGAGCGTGCACCATGCCGCCTGCATCGGCTCTTGCTTGTCGGCGTCCTTGTCGCCCTTCCCCCGATCCGCCACCCGTTCCACCATGCCAGCGCCGATATGGGCCTGCCCGGGCGGCATGGCCCAGGCCGGTTCGGCCATCCAGGACAGGAGAGCGACGGCAACCGCCAGCAGCCGGCCTGGGCGCCAGGTCCGGATACCGGACTGCTGCATTCTGGACGCCCAATCGGGGATGGCATCACCTTCCTGCGGCTTCATCGGGATCGCCTTCTCGTGCGGTGTCCAAGGACGTAAAGGGAAAGCAGGCGCCGCCGCGACTGTTTCCGCCGGTCTGCCAGAGTTGTGACCGGTTCGACCGTGCACGGGGCCACACCCAGCATTCACGGTTCCGAGATCATGCCGCCCAAGCGCCTGCGCGCCAGCGGCACGGTGTCGCATCTATAGCCGACCAGCGAAGCGGGTCCGGCTGGCCCCGCCCCGCGCGGCCGGCGATCAGTCGCTGGCGCCGCCGCGTTCCTTGCGGTAGCGATCCAGCGCCACCTGCACCATCGGCCGCCGCCGCCCCTCGGGGACCTTGATCGCATAGCCGGGGTCGCGCTCACCCGCGCGGATCAGCGAATACATGCTGTGGGTGGACTGGATATAGGACGTGAAGCCCTGCACATCCTGCGCGTTATTCACCGCCAGCTTGATCATGCGCAGGTCATAGGGGTCGTTCTGGGCGACGTCGCCGGCATAGGCCAGCGCCTCCTGCATCAGCCGCTCCTTCGGCACGATGCGGTTCACCAGGCCGAGCTCCTTCGCCTGCTCGCCATCGATGAACTGGCCGCGGAACAGCAGTTCCTTCACCTTGCGCGGGTGGATGTCCCAGGGAATGGAGAAATACTGGAACAGGCTGCCCAGGAACATCGCGTCCGGCGCGGCGAACACGATGTCGGCCGTCGAGGCGATCATCCAGCCGCCGAAGATGCAGTAGCCCTGGACGGCGGCGATCATCGGCTTCTGCACGTTGCGCCAGCGCAGGTGCATGTCGACATACAGCCGCCAGGTGCGGTCGTAGTTGCCGCGGATGCCTTCCTCGATCGGGTATTTCTCGCGCCAGGCCAGTTCGTCCGGCGTGCCCAGATCGTGTCCGGCCGAGAAATGATCGCCCGCGCCGGTCAGCACGATCACGCGGACGCTGCGGTCGTCGCCGGCCTTCAGGATCGCGTCATCCAGTTCCCGCAGCAGCAGCGTGCTCTGCACGTTGCGCCAGCGCGGGCGGTTCAGGGTGATGCGGACGATCCGGTCATCGACGTCGTACAGGATGGTTTCATATCCGGACATAGGCAACGTTTCCTTGTTCGCGGTGATGGCGGCCGGGTCAGGCTGGATCGGCCGAGATGGTGCCGTCGCGGGCGAGTTGCGCGATCTCCTCCGCGCTCAGGCCCAGTATGTCGCGCAGGATCATCTCGGTATCCTGGCCGAGACAGGGCGAGGCGCGGTGCTGCCGGCCGGGCGTTGCCGCCAGGCGGAACGGCAGACCTTCATGCGGCACTTCGCCGATCTCGGGATGTGGCAGGTCGGTGAAGTGCCCGCGATGCGCCAGATAGGGACTGGCGACCGCCTCGGCCGCGTCGTTCACCGGCGCGGCCGGGACGCCTTCGGACTGCAGGCGTTCCGCCGCGGCGTGCTTGTCCTGGCCACGGGTCCAGCCGGCGACGATCGCCTCCAGCTCATCCTGATGGCGCAGCCGAACCGGCAGCGTCGCGAAGCGCGGATCGGATGGCAGGTCCGGGCGCCCCATCACCGCGCACAGGGAGGCGAACTCGGCGTCGTCGCGCACAGCGATGGCGATCCACTGGTCGTCCCCCTGGGCCGGGAACAGGCCGTGCGGCGCGGCCCATGGTGCCCGATTGCCCATCGGTTCGGGATCCTGGCCCGTGGCGATCGCATGCAGGATGTGTTCCCCGATATAGTGCATCGCCGCCTCGACCTGCGGCACCTCGACATGCTGCCCCGGGCCGCCGCGCCGCCGATGCAATAGCGCGGTCATCACGGCGGCGGCGCCGTGGAAGGCGCCCATCGGGTCCAGGTAGGTCGGGCCGGTGGTGGTCGGCGCGCCGCCCGGATAGCCGATCATGCTCGCCATGCCCGACGCCATCTCCATCGTCGGCCCGATCGCGGGGCCATGCGCCATCGGCCCGGTCAGGCCGTAGGCCGGCATTTCGACGACGATGATGTCCGGCCGGATCGCCCGCAGATCGTCGTAGGCAAGGCCGAGACGCCCCAGGGTGCCGGGGGTGAAATTGGACAGCAGGACATCGGATTTCGCCAGCAGCCGCCGCATCACGTCCGCGCCGTTCGGCAGCTTCAGGTCCAGCGTCAGCGACAGCTTGTTGACGTTCTGCGAGTTGAACTGCGCCACGCGGTTCCATGGCCGGACGCCCGCGCCGTCGGGCGGATAGCGGTAGGGGTTGAACACCTGGCCATGTTGACGCCAGGTATCCAGCCGCGTGGCGCTTTCGACATGGATCACCTCGGCGCCCAGGAAGGCCAGGATCCGCCCCGCCATCGGCCCGGCCCAGGCGGTGGTGAGTTCGACGATACGCAGTCCGCTCAGCGGCCCCATCAGATCACTCCCGCGTGGCGCAGCGCCGACCGCTCGGATGCGGTCAGGCCAAGAGCCTGGTAGACTTGGTCATTGGCCTCGCCCAGGGCGGGCGGTCCGCCGGACACCTGCCGTGGCGTCGCGCTCATGCGGAACTGCGGCCCCAGCATCGGGCGCGGGCCGAGCCCGGTTTCGACCTGCTCCCAGTATCCCCGTTCACCCAGATGGGCGCAGTCGTTCCACAACTCGGTCAGGCGATAGGCGCGCGCCGCCACGGCACGGGCCCGCAGCAGGCGGCCCAGCAGGTCGTCGGCACTCTGCCGCGTCGCGACCTCCTGCAGGATCGCGTTCAGCGCCGGCCAGTTGTCGAGACGCGTCGCCGGGTCGGCGAAACGGGGATCGTCCGCAAGATCCGGCAGGCCGAAGGCCGCACAGATCACGCGCCAGCGATGGAGATGGACCCAGATGCCCAGCCAGCCATCGCGGCACAGCACGCGGATCAGCGGCAGCCGGCGTTCCCCGCGCGGTTCCACAAGGCCGCTGTAATGAAACTGCGTCATGAACGGATTGGTCATCGATGAGGTGGTCTGCGCCACGTCCACCGCGACATCCTGCCCATGGCCGGAATCCTCCCGCGCGTAGAGTGCCGCGAGCACGGCAATGTACAGGCCCACCCCTGCCGCGTACGCCGCGCGGTCGGCGGCGCCGTACAGCGGCAGTTCGCCATGCGTGCCGTTGCGATGCGCCGAACCCGACAGCGCCTGGTGGATCATTTCGGTACCACGCCAGTGGCGGAGCGGGCCGTCCTCGCCGAAATCCGAGGCCAGGGAGGTGACCAGGCGCGGATTGGCGGCCCGCAGCCCTGCCCGGTCCAGGCCAGGGCTAGCAATGATCACATCCGACTCTTGCGCCAGGGCGGCCAGCAGCACCTGGCCCGAGGGTGTCGCGTGATCCAGGGTGATCGCGCCCTTGCCGGTGTTCAGATGGAAGAACCGCAGCGAAGACCCGTCCGGATGGAAGGGCGCGGTCCGGCGGAGCGGCGAGCCCGCGGGCGGCTCGACCAGCGTCACCGCGGCGCCGTAGTCGGCGAGCATGCGGCCGCAGACCTGCCCCGCGATGCAGTTGCTGATATCGAGCACGCGGAGTCCCGCCAGTGCGCCCGTCATGATGCTTCCTCCCAGCCCGTCCGGGGCCTTCACCCGCAAGGCCAGAGCATCATCCGGAGGAGGGCCGCAGGTGCGACGCCGATCGGATGATGCGCTCATCTTGTGCTGCCGGCAGGCGTTCGGGACCCAGGTTACGAATGCCTGCTTACCGCATCGGCGGGACGAGAGGAACGTCGCGGGCTCGCCGGATGCGGACGAAGCCGCACGCGGCGCGGGTGCGGAGCCGTTGGCGTGATGCGCTCAGCGCACGGTGCGGACGGGTATTCCCGGCGCGCGCCGCGAACGCCGGCTCAGCGCTGATCCATTGTCGTCGAACCGGGGCATGTGTCTTCCGCCAGCAGGGCCAGGCGCTGCTCGCAGGCATGCCGGAGTTTCACGAGTTCGGCGACGAACGACCGGTCGTGCAGAATCGCTTCCAGGCGTTCGCATCGCCCGATCAACGCCCGCAGCGTCGCGCGATCCGTTGGAAGCCGGTCGTGCTGCGGCAGGTCAGGAGACTTCGTGGACATGGCGGCCCGATCCTTCGGCAGACCGATATGTTGCACTGCCCTGCGGCACGGACCGGCATCGTTCCGTGTTACCTGCACGTTAAAATACCGTTCGCAACTGATCGTTATATCGGGATGCGAATGCCGGCGGGCCATTTCCGCATCTTTGCCCTGGTTTCGGCTACCCGCATGACCCATCACCGATCCGTCGCACCCCGCCGCATGCGCTCGGATTTCATAGCATGAAATTTGCCGTGAGGCGTTGCATGCCGTACCTTTGATCCCGTTCGCAGCCGACCGCACCGGCGGTCCGGCTGCCAAATCACCAATCCACCCGGCTATGTCCTGTCATCTGCAACTTCAGGCCATATCATATCGTCTTCGACTTGAAGATCCGCAAAGCCGAGCAGAGGGGTCGATGAGGGGCTGTGGGGAGAAGGGGGGGGACTGCGGCCTGGCGCCGCCATTCGCGGCCATGAGCAGCCCTCATCAAAATTACCCGCAACAGGCCTGTCCGGGACCGTCCTGACCGGAACCAACGAAACCGTCTCGTGCAGTTGCCCTGGCGGCTCGGCACGGCCGTCTCGACCTTCCCGCCCTTCCCGCCTATCGTCGTGACCACGCCGCGGGGGGAGGAAGCAATGAAACGACTGGTCGTCTGCTTCGATGGCACCTGGAACAGCGCCGACAGCAGCGACAAGGCGGAAACCAACGTCGCCCGGATCGCCCGCTCGGTGCGGGCCAACAGTGGCGACGACAGGATTGCGCAACTGACGCTCTACCTCCGCGGCGTGGGATCGACCGGCCTTGCGATCCAGCGGCTGGTGCAGGGCGCGTTCGGCGACGGCATCGACGAGAACATCCGCTCCGGCTACATGTTCCTCGCCCAGAACTACGTCCCCGGCGATGAGATCTTCCTATTCGGCTTCTCCCGCGGCGCATTCACGGCCCGCAGCCTGGCCGGCTTCATGGGCGCCTGCGGCCTGCTTAAGCGCCAGAAGCTCGCCGACATCGTCGCCGCCTGGAACTATTACCGGAACACCGACCGGCGAACGCCGGACGATTTCTGCCAATCCTGCGGATCCGATTCCCACCGCGACATCACCATCCGGTTCCTGGGCGTCTGGGACACGGTCGGTGCACTGGGCATTCCGGGCACGGTGCTGAACCAGATCACCGCGCACGAGTACCAGTTCCACGACACGACGCCTTCGGCGATCGTGAAGACCGGCCGGCACGCCCTGGCGATCGATGAGCACCGGGACGAATTCGAACCGACGCTGTGGACCGGCGAGAGCCCGCCGGGCTGTGACATCCAGCAGGTCTGGTTCGCCGGCGCCCATTCGGACGTCGGCGGCGGCTACCAGGATCATCGCCTGGCCGACATTCCCTTGCTGTGGATGGCCGAGGAAGCGGGGAAGGCCGGCCTCCGGCTTGAATTGGAGGTGCTGCGGCCGGCCGGGGCGGCACCGCCGGACCCGCGCGCGCCGCAGCACGAATCCCGCCTGAACTGGTCCCGCAAGGACCGGCTGACGCCGACGATCCGCGAGATCATGGGGAAGACGCCCAAGGTAGGGCTGCTGGAACGCCTGTATCAGCCGATGGACGCGGACGGAAATCCGGTCAAGCCGATCAACGAAAGCCTGCATCCCAGCGTCCAAGAACGCTTCGGACAGGAGGTTCGCCTGCTGGCGAACAATGACGATACCGAAGGCGAACCGATGCCCTATCGGCCGAAGAATCTCGCCCCGCTGTTTCCCGGACGGTAGGCCGGCGGCGCCGGTCGCACGCGCGCCAGGTATCGCGGATCAGGACCGGCCCAGGAGACCGGTGCGACGGCGTCACCACCGGCGGACGGCGCCAAAGCCCATGCGTCATCGGCTCGTCACCTCGCGCCGGCGCCAGACTGGTCTGACTTCAAAATGAGAAGCCGGGGCGCACACCACATCGTCGACACGATTTCGTGAAGCGATTCGTTGCCGATCCTGTCGCGCTGTGGCACAGATGCGTGCGCAAGCAAGGATTCGCACATGCCCTATCTGCCGCCGTATGAGCGCTTCAAGGAGAAGCTGACCATTACGAATTTCCGCGGCGTGCCGACGGCGACTGCACCGGTTGACGACATCAAGGGCCTGATCCGCGCCCTGCTGTGCCATGTCCCGGTGGACGAGACCTGGTATCTTGCGCAATACCAAGACGTTGCGGCAGCGGTCCAGAAAGGCGTGTTCGCGTCCGGTTCGGCCCATTTCATGGCGGAAGGCTACTTCGAGGGCCGCAAGCCCTTTCCGATCGCTGTGAACGAGGAATGGTACCTTCACGAATATCCCGAGGTCGCCGCCGCAATAGACGCAGGCACGCTCGGCTCCGCACAGCAGCATTTCGAGGAGAATGGCTACCGCGAAGGCCGGCTGCCAGGGCCGGTCGACGCGGGCGGCTGACCCGGCCAGCCGCGGTCGCGGCGCGCGGAATCGCGGCGGGGCGGGGCGACTGGCCGCGATCAGATATGGATCGCGAGGCCCAGCGCCCGTAGCGCCGCTTCGTGGAATGCCTCGCCCTGCGTCGGATGGGCGTGGATCGTTGCGGCGACATCCTCCAGCCGCGCCCCCATCTCCAGCGCGACGGCGAATGCGGACGAGAGTTCCGCGATCCCCGATCCCACGCCCTGGATGCCCAGCAGCAGGTGGTTGTCGGTACGCGCGACGACGCGGATGAAGCCGGCGTCGCTGCCCAGCGTCAGCGCCCGTCCGTTCGCCTGGAAGGGGAACATCGCTGTCATCACCTGGCGCCCCGTCGCTTCCGCCTCGGCCGGCAACAGGCCGGCAACGACGATCTCCGGATCGGTGAAACAGACATGCGGGATGCAGACACGGTCCCAGGCGCGCCGGTGGCCGGCGACGATGTCCGCCACCATCTCGCCCTGCGCCATGGCCCGGTGCGCCAGCATCGGTTCGCCGGTCACGTCGCCGATCGCGAACACGCCGCGCATCGACGTGCGGCACTGGTCGTCGATACGGACGAAACGGCCGTCCATATCCAGGTCGATCGCCTCCAGCCCCCAGTTCGCCGTGGCTGGCCGGCGTCCCACGGCAACCAGCACCTTGTCGGCGGGGCAGGTCATCGCCTGCCCGTCATCGGTGTCCACCGTCAGCCCGCCGGACGAAAGCCCCGTCACCCGCGCGCCGGTCAGCACCCGCACGCCCATCTCCTGCAGGCGGTGCGCCACGGGTCCTGTCAGCTCCGCGTCGTATTGCGGCAGGATGCGTTGCTGCGCCTCCACGACCGTGACATCCGCACCCAGTTTCGCGAACGCGGTGCCCAGTTCCAGGCCGATATAGCCGCCCCCGACCACCGCCAGGCGTGCGGGCAATTCCGTCAGCGCCAAGGCGTCTGTGGAGGAGATCACGCGGTCGCCGAACGGCAGCCCCGGCATCTCCGCCGCCACCGATCCCGTCGCGATCACCACCTGTTCGGCGCGGATCACCTGCCCTCCCAGTTCCGTTTCCACGGAAACGGTCTTGCCGTCGCGGAAGCGCGCCCAGCCGGTGACGGTCTTCACCTGCGCCCGCCGCAGCAGCCCGGCGACACCGTGATTGAGCCGGCCGACGATCCCGTCCTTCCAGGCCATGGTCCGCGCGAGGTCGAGCCTGGGCGCGCCGGCGGTGATCCCGAACAGCCCGTTGCCGGCCGCCATCCGGGTGGCCTGCGCGAAGGCATCCGCCGCATGGATCAGCGCCTTGGACGGGATGCAGCCGACATTCAGGCAGGTGCCGCCCGGGCGTCCGGCCTCGACGATGACGGTATCGAGGCCAAGCTGTCCGGCCCGGATGGCGCAGGCATAGCCGCCCGGCCCCGCGCCGATGACCAGCAGCTTGCAGGTGATTTCCTTCATGGCCTACCCGTCGATGAAGATCAGCGCGGGCGTTTCCAGCAGCGCCCGGATACGTTGCACGAACCGGGCGGCATTCCACCCGTCGATCACCCGATGGTCGAAACTCGACGACAGGTTCATCATCTTGCGCGGCACGAACCCCGCACCGTCCCAGTTCGGGCGGGTGGCGATCTTGTTCACGCCGACGATCGCCACCTCGGGGTGGTTGATGATCGGCGTACTAACCAGCCCCCCCATCGCGCCCAGGGATGTGATCGTGATGGTCGAGCCGGACAGTTCCTCGCGCGTCGCGGTGCCGTTGCGGGCCACCTCGGCCACCCGGCCCAGCGCCATCGCCGAGCCCCACAGGTCCAGCGCCTCGGCGTGCCGCACGACCGGGACCATCAGCCCCGATGCTGTCTGCGTGGCGATACCGATATGGACGCCCGCATGGACATGGACCACCCCTGCCTCGTCGTCGTACAGCGCGTTGAGCTCCGGCTGTTCCGTGACGGCACGCACGATCGCCCGCATCAGGAAGGGCAGCAGCGTCAACCGCGGCTGTTCGGCACGCTTGCGTTCGTTCAGGTTCGTCCGCAACGCCTCCAGCGCCGTGACATCCACCTCCTCCACATAGGTGATGTGCGGGATGCGTGTATGGGCAAGCGCCATCCGTTCGGCGATGCGGCGGCGCAGCCCCGCCACGCGCACATCCTGGACCGCCGTCCTGACCTGGTAGATGGACGCCGCCGGCGCCTCGATGTCCTGCGTCAGGAACCCATCCAGGTCCTCATGCGTGATCCGCCCGGCAGGTCCGGTGCCCGGGACGCGGCGCAGGTCGATGCCGGCTTCCCGCGCCCGCAGCCGGACGGCGGGGGAGGCCAGCGGCCTTTCCCCCTCGGGGCGCGGCGGACCGCCGCCACCGCGTCGCGGGGTGGCAGGCGAGAGCGCTGTCTCGCCCCGGGGCTGG
This sequence comes from Acetobacteraceae bacterium, assembly GCA_050181195.1. Lineage (GTDB taxonomy): Bacteria > Pseudomonadota > Alphaproteobacteria > Acetobacterales > Acetobacteraceae > Rhodopila. The sequence goes on from JBFXDK010000026.1 coordinate 33,137, forward strand.
GCCGGCGTGTCGGCCGCTTGCCGGCGCGCCTCGGCCGGCGGCGTCGAGGTGACCACATCCGGCCCTGCTCCGCTCGCCCCCTGCGGCGTTTCGGCGCGCGGCTGCGACGGCGCCGGTGCCGGTGCCGCTATCGGTACCGGCGCCCCCTGGCGCGTGCCGCCGCGTCCGGCCGGCCCCGGCTCCGCGGCATCGCCGGCGACCTCCAGGCGCACGAGTTCGGAGCCGACCGCCACGACGTCGCCGATCTCGGCGCCGATCCACAGCACCTCGCCATCCGCCGGTGACGGAATCTCGACCGTTGCCTTGTCCGTCATGACGGCGGCGAGCGGCGCATCCTCCCGCACAAGGTCGCCCACCTTGACGAACACCTCCACCAGTTCGGCTTCCGCGATGCCCTCGCCGACATCCGGCAGCTTGATCACCCGCTCCGCCACGTCACGCCTCCACCACGTCACGCAGCGCCCGCCCGACCCGGTCCGGCCCCGGGAAATAGGCCCATTCCTGCGCATGTGGATACGGCGTGTCCCAGCCGGCCACGCGCGTGACCGGCGCTTCCAGGTGATAGAAGCAGGTCTCCTGCACGCGCGCGCTCAGTTCCGCGCCGAAGCCCGAGGTCAGCGTCGCCTCGTGGACGATGACGCAGCGCCCGGTCTTGCGCACCGAGGCCTCGATCGCATCCAGGTCGAGCGGCAGCAGCGTGCGCAGGTCGATGATCTCGGCGTCGATCCCCGTCTCCTCCGCCGCCGCCTCGGCCACAAACACCATGGTGCCATAGGCCAGCACCGTAACGGCCGATCCGGGACGCCGGACCGCCGCCTTGCCGAGGGGGATCACGTAATGTCCGTCCGCGACCTCGCTCAGCGGATGTCGTGACCATGGCACGGACGGACGATCGTGGTGACCATCGAACGGACCATTGTAGAGGCGCTTCGGCTCCAGGAAGATCACCGGGTCCGGATCCTCGATCGCGGCGATCAGCAGACCCTTGGCGTCGACGGGATTGGATGGCACGACGGTCTTCAGGCCGCAGACATGGGTGAACAGCGCTTCCGGGCTCTGGCTGTGCGTCTGCCCGCCGAAGATGCCGCCACCGGTCGGCATACGCACGACCATCGGGCAGGTGAATTCGCCGTTCGAGCGATAGCGCAGGCGCGCAGCTTCCGAAACGATCTGGTCGTAGGCGGGATACATGTAGTCGGCGAACTGGATTTCGACACACGGCCGCAACCCGTAGGCGGCCATGCCGACCGCGGCGCCGATGATGCCGGATTCGCTGATCGGCGCGTCGAAGCAGCGCGTGCGGCCGTATTTCGCCTGCAGCCCCTGGGTCGCGCGGAAGACGCCGCCGAAATAGCCGACATCCTCCCCGAACACCACGACCTGCTCATCGATCCCCATCATGACGTCCATCGCGTCGCGGATCGCCTCGATCATGGTCCGGCTGGGCATTCCCTATACTCCGGCCATCTGCCGCTGCCGGCGCAGATGCGGCGGCATTTCCGCGAACACGCCTTCGAACATGTCACGCGGCGAGGGATGCCCGCCGGCATGCAACGTGCCGTACCGTTCCGCCTCCCGCTGGGCCGTGATCACCGTGTCAAGGATCTCCGCTTCCGCCTGCCTGTGCCGTTCCTCCGACCAGGCGCCCCGCGCGATCAGGTGGTTCTTCAGCCGGATCACCGGATCGCCCAGCGGCCAGGCATCGGATTCCGCGCGCGGGCGATACGCCGACGGATCGTCCGAGGTGGAATGGGCGCCGACGCGGTAGGTGACATGCTCGATCAGCGTCGGCCCGAGATTGCGCCGCGCCCGTTCGGCCGCCCAGCGCGCCACGGCATAGACGGCCAGATAGTCGTTGCCGTCGACCCGCAGCGCCGGGATGCCGAAGCCCAGGCCGCGCGCGGCGAAGGTGCCGGATCCGCCGCGGGCAATTCCCTGGAAGGTGGAAATCGCCCACTGGTTGTTGACGATGTTCAGCACGACCGGCGCCTTGTAGGTGGAAGCGAACACCAGCGCCGCGTGAAAATCCGATTCCGCCGTCGACCCGTCGCCGATCCAGCCAACCGCGATTTTGGTGTCGCCGCGAATGGCCGATGCCATCGCCCAGCCCACCGCCTGGATGTACTGCGTCGCGAGATTGCCGGAGACGGAGAAGAACCCGTGCTCCCGCACGGAATACAGCACCGGCAACTGCCGTCCCTTCAGCGGATCGCGTTCGTTGGAAAAGATCTGACACATCATGTCGGTCAGCGGATAGCCGGACGCGATCAGCAATCCCGCCTGGCGATAGGTCGGGAAGTTCATGTCGCCGGGCTGCAGCGCCTTGCGGAAGGCGCAACTGACCGCCTCCTCGCCCATGTGCTGCATATAGAACGACGTCTTTCCCTGGCGCTGCGCGATCAGCATGCGGGCATCGAACGCCCGCAGCGTCATCATGTGGCGCAGCCCTTCCAGCAGCTCCGCGTCGTCCAGCAGCCCGGCCCAGGGCCCCACCGCCTCGGCGTCGCGGTTGAGGACGCGAATCACCGAATAGGCGAGGTCACGGATGCTCTCCGGATCGCAGTCGACCTCGGGCCGCGGCACCGTGCCGGCGCGGGGGATGCGGATGTTGGAGAAGTCCGGCGCATCGCCCGGCCGGTGCGCCGGTTCCGGCACATGCAGGCTGAGCCGTCCGTGACCCGCCGGATCAGGCGTACTCCGGTCCTGCGCGACATCCGCATTCGCGCTCGATCCACCGCTGGGCACCATGGACGATCTGCTCCCTCTCTGACGGCCGCCGCCCGGGTGGCGCCGGGGTGCGGCGTCCAGGCTTCGGCGGCGGCATCATGACCTGCAGACGAGCCTAACCCGTCATGCGGTGGGGAACGCAACAGTCATTGGCCTCAGCAAACAACTCTGCTTGTACCGCGGCCACGCCGGCTCAAGGCGATTGTGTCCGACGCGCGGGATCGGGGGCCTGGGGGCCGGCCCTGTCCTCGTCCTCGGGACCGACCCGGCGCCGGCCATGGTCCGGCTGAGCCTCCGGTTGCGGCTCATTTGAGGCACGGTCCGCCGCCAGCGCCTGTTGCAGCAGGTGACGGACGGCTTCCACCCGAGACGCCACACGGTTCCGCAGGCGCCACGCGTCGATGCGCTGCGCGTCCTGTGGCGTCAGCAGCACCTCTATCCTCACCGGGCCTGTCTGGTCGGTCATGGCCGCATGGAACCGATCGGGGATATCAGCGCAAATGAGGTCGGCGTGAGGTGTTCGACATCAAGCCATGGCTGGCGCAAGTACTCCTTGATGACTGATGGACCCAGGTCTGGTCCGGCTCCTGCCCTGCATGAGCCGCCTGTCCCCCCAAAACCGCGCGCCCGGGCGTGCAGGCTACCCGATCGCCCGCGCGTCCCGCCGTCACCCCAGCCTCGCCGCTCCCTCGGCACCCAGATACGCGATCCGCCCCTGCACGATCGTCGCCACCACACGCTTCCCGTCCGGGTCCACCAGCAGCACGTCACCCCGCAGCCCCGGCGCGATCGCGCCCCGGTCGTCCAGTCCCGCCGCGGCCGCCGGGTTGGCGGAGATCAGGCCCCAGGCCTGTTCCAGGTCCAGCACGCCGCGGCCCGCCAGGATCATCGCCGCCCGCAGCATCGCCGGATAGAAATAGTCCGAGGACAGCACGTTGCAGATGCCCGCCTCGGCCATCACGGCAGCCGAGGCCCAGCCCAGGTGCGATCGTCCCCGCACCACGTTCGGGCTGCCCATGACAACGAAATCCCCGGCTGAACGGGCTGCCTGCCCCACCTCCTCGGCCATCGGAAATTCGCAGATCCGCGCGCCGCGGGCCCGGAACGCATCCCGCACCGACAGCGCGTCGTCGTCATGGCTCGCGATCGGGATGCCGGCCGCCCGCGCCGCCGCCCCGATCCGGTCGAGCGCGGCCGGCACCGCCTCGGCCCGCTTGCCCACATCATCTGCCAGCGCGCGGAAGGCATCCAGCGTCATGCCGGCGCGGTCGCTGTATTTCGCGCCCACCACCGGGTCCTTGATCTTCTTCAGGATCGGCGGGGTATGGTCGTTGAACGCCAGCAGGTGCACGCGCCCGGCCTCGATATCCGCGATGGCGATGTCCAGCGCGTCGAGATTGTAGGCCTCCCACCGCAAATGCACCCGCATGTCGCAGGTCCAGCGCCCCGCCGCCAGGGCTTCCAGGATCGCGCGCCAGGCGGTCAGGCTGCGCAGCCCGGGCTCCCAGGACAGCGTCACGCCGTGGAACGCGGTGGTGATCCCGTTGGCCAGCAGCTGCGCCTCGGTGTCGCGCAGCGCGAGCTCCGCCGGGAAATCCACCCCAGGGCGCGGCTGCAACTGCCGCTCGAACGCGTCGCCATGGATATCGACGATCCCCGGCAGGACCAGCAGGCCGGTCGCGTCCAGGCGCGTGCCGCCAGCCGATCCCGACTCCATCGCGACGATCCGCCCGTCCGAAATCCGGACATCCACCGGCTGCAACCCGGCGCCGGGCAGCAGCACGCGCCCGTTCTCGATACGCAGCTCCCCCATCGGCATGCTCCCCCTACGGCTCGAACACGATCTGCACGCGCGGCGTGGGATAGCAGCCGATCGCGAATTCAACGATCGTGCCGGCGCGGTCCACATTGATGTTCTCCGCCACCAGCACCGGCCGGTTGCGCGGCATGCGCAGCAACTCGGCTTCCGACGGCGTCGGCAGGCGCGCCGTCACCCGCGTGGTCTGGCGCAGGTAATCCGCAACGCCCACCGCCTGCAGCGCATCGGTGATGCGCGAGGTCGCGCGCAGCGCGTCCTGGATGCCCTTTAGCCGAGCGGCAGGGAAATAATGGCGCGCAAGGCTCACCGGCCGGTCATCGGCGAGCCCGAGACGCTCCAGCATCACGACACGGCTGCCGGAGCGAACGCCCAGCCCCGCGGCGACCGGCGCATCCGCCGCTGTCTCCCGCAGTTGCAGGATTCGCCCGCCCGGTTCCTTGTTGTGCCGGCGGATCCATTCGGAAAACCGCGTGCGCGGCTCGACCGTGTACTCCAGCACGTCTTCCGCAACGAATGTGCCGCGCCCCTGCTCGATCCGCACCAGGCCGCCGCGGGACAGTTCCTCCAGCGCGCGCCGTACGGTGTGCCGGTTCACGCCGAATTGCTGCGAGAGCTCGGCCTCGGTCGGCAGGCGGCTGCCCGGCGGATTGGCACCCGAGGCGATGCCCTGCTGCAGATGCCCGGCGATCTGCCGCCACAATGCGACGCCTTCCTGGCGCAGCACCGGCCGCCGATCCTGGGGATCAGCAGTCATCCCGATCGTCATGGAGGTTTCATCCAAGGGAAGGCCAACCTGTGCGAGTTCACTGTTGACGATACCGCAGGCGGTCTGTAGCTGTCTAGACATCTAAACAAGCCACAGCCCGCCATGCCCTTTTCTTCCTCCGCCGATCACCCCGATCCGGACCGTCGCCACTGGATGTCCGTGCTGGCGCGGGCCGATGCCGCGTCCATCGCCGACCGGCTTGCCGCCTGGGGCCAGCCACCGGATTTCACCCGCCTGCGCGGCCCGGAAAGCGGCCTGGTCATGGTTCGCGGCCGCACCGGCGGCAACGGCGCGCCGTTCAACCTGGGAGAGATGACCGTGACCCGTTGCTCGGTTCGCACGCAGGCCGGGCTGATCGGCCACGCCTATGTCGCCGGACGGGATACCGGCCAGGCGGAACTCGCCGCGCTGGTGGACGCGATGATGCAGGATCCCGGCCAGCGGGACAGCCTGCGACAGGCGGTGATCGCGCCGCTGGAGGCGATCCAGGCGGAACGGCGTGAAGCGCTGGCCGCCAAGGCCGCTGCCACGAAGGTGCAGTTCTTCGCCATGCAGACGATGCGGTCATGAACACCACGCTGTCCGCCGGCTTCGCCGATCCCGTGCGCGACGCGCAGCGCTGCTTCCGCGCCGTGCTGGATGCGATGGCGCGCCCGGGCACGCCGCACCGCGTGGGCGGGGTGCGGCCGCCGGCGCCGCTGTCGGCCGCCGCCGCGGCCGTGCTGCTGTCACTGGTGGATCACGAAACGCCGCTCTGGGTTGATGCCGCGCTGCATGCCGCCAATCCCTGGATCGCATTCCATTGCGGCGCACCCATGGCCGACCCGGCCCGGGCGGCCTTCGCCGTGGCCGCCGGCCTGCCGGACCTGATGCAACTTCATCCCGGCGGACATGAATCGCCGGAAGCGTCCTGCACCGCGATCGTGCAGCTGGGCGCGCTGTCCGCCGGCCGGCGCTTCCGCCTGTCCGGCCCCGGGCTGCGCGAACCCAGGGTGGTGGCGATCGAAGGGTTGCCGGACGACTTCGCCGCCATCTGGCAGCGCAATCACGCGCTGTTCCCCCGCGGCGTCGACCTGATCCTGTGTGCCGGCGACACGCTGACCGCCCTGCCCCGCAGCGTGGCAATCGAGGAGGCCTGAGCATGGCATATGTCGCGGTCAAGGGCGGCGAGCGTGCGATCCGCAACGCCCATGCCTGGCTGGCCGAGGCGCGCCGTGGCGACCCCGCGGTGCCCGACCTGACCCTGGCGCAGATCGAGAACCAGCTTGGACGCGCGGTGGACCGCGTGATGGGGGAAGGATCGCTGTTCGACCGGGAACTGGCCGCGCTGGCGGTCAAGCAGGCGCAGGGCGACCTGATCGAGGCCGCGTTCCTGCTGCGTGCCTATCGCACCACGTTGCCCCGGTTCGCGCATTCGGCGCCCGTCGATACCGAAGCGATGCTGGTGCAGCGCCGCATCTCCGCCATCTTCAAGGACCTTCCCGGCGGCCAGGTGCTCGGCCCGACCTACGATTATACCCACCGCCTGCTGGACTTCGGCCTGGCCGAGGAGGCCAGCGAGGTCACGGCACCCACGGCCGCGCCCGACCACGCGCCGATGCCGCGGGTGGCGGATATCCTGGGCGAGGAAGGGCTGATCGAGGCCAATCCCGATGGCGGCGCGCCCCCCGGCGACCTGACGCGGGAGCCGCTGACCTTTCCCGCTGATCGCGATGTCCGCCTGCAGGCGCTGGCGCGCGGCGATGAGGGATTCCTGCTCGCACTGGGCTATTCCACCCAGCGCGGCTATGGCGGAACGCACCCGTTCGCGGGCGAAATCCGCATGGGGGACGTTGCGGTTGAAATCGAACCGCCGGAACTGGGGTTTTCCATCGATATCGGCGACCTGGTGGTGACCGAGTGCCAGATGGTCAACCAGTTCAAGGGATCGAAGACCACGCCGCCGCAATTCACCCGTGGCTACGGCCTGGTGTTCGGCTTCGCGGAACGCAAGGCGATGGCGATGGCATTGGTGGACCGCGCGATGCGCGCCACCGAACTGGGCGAGGACGTGACCGCGCCGGCGCAGAACATCGAGTTCGTGCTGTACCACAGCGACAATATCGAGGCGACCGGCTTCGTCGAGCACCTGAAACTGCCGCACTACGTCGATTTCCAGAGTGAATTGCAGAATGTCCGGCGCCTGCGGGAAGAGGTCGCGCGCGGGCAGGACCTGGCGGAGGCGGCGGAATGAAGGGCTACAACTTCGCCTACCTGGATGAACAGACGAAGCGGATGATCCGCCGAGCGCTGCTGAAGGCGGTGGCGATCCCGGGGCATCAGGTGCCGTTCGGGTCGCGCGAGATGCCGCTGCCCTATGGCTGGGGCACCGGCGGCATCCAGGTGACGGCGTCGGTCCTGGGACCCGACGACGTGCTGAAGGTCATCGACCAGGGCGCCGACGACACCACGAACGCCGTATCCATCCGGCAGTTCTTCGGCCGCACCGCCGGCGTGCGCACCACGACCGCGACGCATGAGGCAACCGTGATCCAGACGCGTCACCGCATCCCGGAAAAGCAACTGCGCGACAACCAGATCATCGTCTACCAGGTGCCGCAGCCCGAGCCGCTGTTCCGCCTGGAACCCAGCCGCATCGAGACGCGGCGCATGCACGCTTTGGCAGATTACGGGCTGATGCATGTGAAACTGTATGAGGACATCGCGCGCTACGGGCAGATTTCCATCAGCTACGACTACCCGGTGCTGGTGAACCATCGCTACCTGATGTCGCCGAGCCCGATCCCGGCCTTCGACAATCCGAAAATGCACCGCATGCCGGCGCTGCAACTGTTCGGCGCTGGCCGCGAAAAGCGCATCTACGCGATCCCGCCCTGGACCGAGGTGAAGTCGCTGGACTTCGACGATCATCCATTCCGCGCCATCAACGCGCCGCATCCCTGCGGCCTGTGCGGCGCCACCGATTCCTATCTGGATGAGGTCGTCACCGACGATCGTGGCGGGCGGATGTTCGTCTGCTCCGACACCGATCACTGCGCGGAACGCCAGGCGGCCGGCCATGTCGGCGCCCAGGGCTGGAAGGATGCGGCGGAATGAACGAGGAAACGCTGCTCTCGGCCCGGGGCCTGTCGCTCAACTTCGGCGCGATCCCCGCGCTGGCCGATGTCGACATCGATCTCTGGCCGGGTGAGATGCTGGCCGTGGTAGGCGAATCCGGGTCCGGCAAGACGACGCTGCTCCGGGTCCTGTCCGGGCACGCCAGGCCGGATTCCGGTGTCGTGTGGTATCGCGATCCGTCGGGACAACTGCATGACGTGCACGCCATGCCGGCGCCGGCGCTGCGCACGCTGCACCGCTCCGACTGGGGTTTCGTGCACCAGGACCCGCGGCAGAACCTGCGCATGAACGTCTCCGCCGGCGGCAACGTGGGCGAGCGCCTGATGGCGCGCGGCGCCCGCCACTACGGCAATATCCGCGCCGAGGCGATCGACTGGCTGCGGCAGGTGGAGATCGATGCCGACCGCGTCGATGACCTGCCGCGGACGTTCTCGGGCGGCATGCTGCAGCGCCTGCAGATCGCCCGGACGCTGGTGACGCATCCCCGCCTGGTGTTCATGGACGAACCGACCGGCGGGCTGGACGTTTCTGTCCAGGCTCGGCTTCTCGACCTGATCCGCGGTCTGGTGACGCGGCTCGACATCGCCGTCGTGCTGGTCACCCACGATATCGCGGTTGCGCGCCTGCTGGCCCACCGCATCGCCGTGATGCAGCGCGGGCGCGTGGTGGAAACCGGCCTCACCGATCAGGTATTGGACGACCCGCAGCACCCCTATACTCAGCTGCTCGTGTCCTCGGTATTGAATGCATGAGTATGCAGAGCTGGAATACTTGCGCGGGACGTGGCCACGTGGTAGAGACCCAGCTGACCCGGCGGAATGCTCGGCCTTCTCCCGGACACGCCGCGACTGGCGCAGCCCCACGGGCACACACAGTTTCGTCCTCTCGAACTCATCAGGCGGGATTTGGTCATCACCCGCCCATTCCAGCGCGCATTGGTGAAAACCGGGTGAACAGCGCCCGCGGAGACCACGCATGACCCAACCGATGCTGATTGCTCAGGACGTGGCGAAGGGTTTCACCCTGCACCTGCGCGGCGGCGTCAGAATTCCCGTGCTGGCCGACGTCACTCTCACGGTGCATGCCGGCGAATGCGTCGTGCTGTCCGGCCCATCCGGCGCCGGCAAGTCCACGCTGATGCGCAGCCTCTACGGCAACTACCGCACGGAATCCGGACGCATCCTGGTGCGCCACCGCGGCACGCTGGTCGACATCGCCGCGGCCGATCCGCGCACCATCCTCGCCGTCCGGCACGAGACACTGGGCTATGTCAGCCAGTTCCTGCGTGTCGTGCCGCGCGTGTCCGCCCGCGACGTGGTGGCGGAGTCGCTGATCGCCCGCGACATCCCGACCGATGCCGCCACGCGGTCGGCCACCGACCTTCTGCTGCGGCTCAACATCCCGCAACGCCTGCACGGCCTGCCGCCCGCGACCTTTTCCGGCGGCGAACAGCAGCGGGTGAACCTCGCGCGCGGCCTCATCGCCGGCCATCCGATCCTGCTGCTGGACGAACCCACCGCGTCACTGGACGCCGAAAACCGCCAGGTCGTCGTGCGCATGGTGCATGAGGCGAAGATGCGCGGGACAGCGATCGTTGCCATCTGCCATGATTCCGAGGTACGGGACGCGATCGCCGACCGCCTGTTCCCCCTTTCGCCGCTGCAGGATGCCGCATGACACATGAAACGATCCTGACCAACGCCATCCTGGTGCTGCCCGATGAGGTCACCGCCGGCACGATCGTGCTGCACGAGCGGACGATCGCCGATATCCAGCCCACCCGCTCCACGCACCCGGCGGCGATCGACATGGACGGGGATTACCTGATCCCCGGCGTGGTGGACGTTCATACCGACAACCTGGAACGCCAGGTGCAACCGCGCACCCTCGCGCGCTGGCCATCCCGTTCCGCCATGGTGGCGCATGACGCGCAATGCGCCGCGGCCGGCGTCACCACCGTGCTGGACGCGCTGTGCCTGGGCGACCTGGGCTTCGAGAAGGATCGCATCCGCACGTTCCGCGACGGCGTGGTCGATCTCGATGCCCTGAGCGAAGCCGACCTGCTGAAGGCGGAGCATTTCCTGCACCTGCGCTGCGAAGTGCCGGCGATGGACGTGCTGGAGCTGTTCGACCCCGTCGCCGATCATCCGCGCGTGCGTATGGTCAGTTTGATGGACCACAGTCCTGGCGTTGGCCAATACGCCAATATGGATTTCTACCGCAACCTGCGGCGCCGCGACGGCATGAATGACGCCGAGATCGAGCGCCGCATCGCCGCGTTGCAGGCACAGCGCGCGCGCCTGCGGAACCCGAACCGGCGCGCCCTGCTGGACCGGGTGCGCGGCCGGAACGTCTCGGTCGCCAGCCACGACGACCGCACCGAGGAGGAAGTCGCGGAGAACGCCGCCGACGGGATCGGCATCAGCGAATTCCCAGTGACCATGGCAGCCGCCAGGGCGGCGAAGGATGCCGGGATGCAGGTGATCGCCGGCGCGCCCAATATCGTTCGCGGCGGTTCGCATTCCGGCAATGTCAACGCCGCCGACCTGCTCAGCGCCGGTGCGGTCGATGCCTTCGCCTCCGACTATGTGCCGCCGAGCCTCGTGGAGGCGGCATTCCAGTGCGCGCGGGCAGCACGGGTGTCGCTGCCGGCCGCCATCGCCATGGTTACCGAACATCCGGCGCGGATGGCGGGGCTGACCGATCGCGGCCGGCTTGAGGCAGGTTCCCGCGCGGACCTGGTGCGCGTGCGCCTGCATGAGACATTGCCGATCGTGCGGCAGGTCTGGCGCGCCGGGGAGCGGGTGATCTGATGCCGCCAGTGGCGCGCGTCGCCATCTATTACGCCCCGCGGCCGGACGACCCGCTGTTCGCCGCCAGCCGGACCTGGCTGGGACGCGATCCCGTCACCAACGCCCAGGTCGCGCAGCCCGACCTGCCCGGCATCGAAGAGGTGACAACCGATCCGCGCCTGTACGGGTTCCATGCCACGCTGAAGCCGCCGATGCGGCTCGCCGATGGCCGCACCTGGCAGGGACTGCTGGACGCCGCCGCCGACCTCGCCGCAGCGATCGCCCCCTTCGACCTGCCGCCGCTGGCCGTGTCCGACGTGCACGGGTTCCTGGCGCTGCGGGAAACCACGCCCTGCCCGCCCTTGCAGGCCCTGGCCGATGCCTGCGTGGAACGTCTGGACGCCTTCCGCGCCCCGCCGACCGAGGCCGACCTCGCGCGCCGCCGCCGCTCCCCGCTGACCGCGGAGCAGGATGCGATGCTGGTGCGCTGGGGCTATCCCTACGTGTTCGGCACCTGGTTCTTCCACATGACCCTCACGCGCCGCGTGACGCCCGAGGAGAAAGCGGTGTTCATGCCGGCGGCGCAACGCCATTTCGCCGCGGCGATCGCCGCACCGCGGCGCGTGACGGACATCTGCCTGTTCACCCAGGTCAGCCCGGGCGCCGCCTTCGTCATTGCCGAGAGACTGCCGTTGCGCGGATCAGCAGCGTAAGCAGCTGCCCGACGCCCTGCTCCAACGGTCCGTCATTCATCACCGTCTCGCGCGGCACGTCGGACGGCAGGTCCACGCTGCGCGCCAGGCGTGCCGCGACGTCGTCCGGCTGCTCCCGCCCCCGTGCGGCCAGCCGTTCGGCGCGCACCGCATCGGGCGCGGTGATCTCGATCACGCGTGTCGGAAACCGCGCCGCCGCATCGGCAATGACGCCGCGCGATACGTTCGCAACCACGGTCAGCCCGTCCCTCAGGTCCGCTTCCACGTCGACCGGGATGCCATAGCGCAGCCCGTGCGCGGTCCATCGCAAAGCGAAGTTCCGGGATTCGAACTCCGTTTCGGAAACGGCCTCATGATCCTCCGCCCCGGCATCGGCCGGACGGGTGATCACGCGACGAACGAAACGAAATCGCGGATTGTTCTCCAGCGCCACCCGCGCCGCCTGCAGCAGCGTATCCTTCCCCGCGCCGCTCGGCCCGACGACCAATACCAGCATCATCCCCCCAAAGACTTTGCCGGAGCACAACCTGACGCTAGCCTGCGGCGAATGCAATCAGGAGTCCCACGCCATGGCCCATCCGGCGCCGGTTTTCGCCGCGCTCCATCGCCCCTGCCGGCGATAGGATGCCGATGCGCACCCTGACGCAACCGGGGCCGGTCCATCCGCGGCGGATCGACAGTTTCGGGGTCACGCCGCGGGCGCTGACCTTCACCCTGCAGGCCGGGCTGTCATTGAACGACGCGCTGACCGGACCGTTGACGCAGGCGGGGTTCCAGGGCGCGACACTGTCCTTCACCGGCGGCGCGGTCGATCCGTTCCGCTATGTGATGCCCGGTCCGCCGGACGACGAATCCCATGTCGCTTACTTCACCGCGCCCCGCGCGCCCGCCGGCCTCACCCGGATCGAGCGGGCGAACGCCACCTTCGGCTGGTCCGACGGCACGCCCTTCCTGCATTGCCACGCCAGCTGGATCGAACCCGACGGCAGCCGCCGCGGCGGCCACATCCTGCCGCGCGAGACGATGGTTCGGCATGAAACCACCGTGCGGGCCTGGGGCTTTTCCGGCGTGCGCATCGCGACGGCGCCCGATGCGGAAACCAACTTCACGCTGTTCCAGCCGGACGGGCACTCGCAGCCCGATGGACGCGGCGTCGTGGCGCGCGTGCGCCCGAACCAGGACATCACCCTGGCGGTGGAGGAGATCGCCGGACGTCACGGACTGCCGGACGCGGTGATTCGCGGCAGCCTGGGCAGCCTGATCGGCGCGCATTTCACCGACGGCCGCGTCGTGACCGACCTCGCGACCGAAGTGCTGGTGCGCGGCGGCACCATCAGCGGGGGACGAGCGGCACTCGACCTGATCGTGGTGGACATGCAGGGCAACGTGCATGACGGGCGTCTGGCGCGCGGTGACAACCCGGTCCTGATCACCTTCGATCTGGTGCTGGACGCGGCCGCGCCATAGCCCAGGCCGCAGCACTCACACGAAATATCATCGGATCTTCATCGGGCCGACGCAAACAACCGCGTCGGGATTGGCTACCAGCAGGCGCATCTTCCACCGGCGCAGGGGAACGCCCGATGACACGATTCATGATCTCACGCCGCCAGGCCTTGCTCGGGGCGGCGTCACTTTGCACGGCACCGAAGCTCGTCTTCGGCCAGGGCACCGCGCCGGCGGTGGTCACCGCCGCCTCCGCCCGGCCGGTCGTTGCCGGCGTAACCACAGGTGACGTCGACGCCGGCAACGCCGTCGTCTGGGCGCGCGCCGACCGCCCGGCGCGCATGGTCCTGGAATGGTCCACGACCGAGGACTTCGAAATCGCCCGCCGCGTGCCCGCCCCCCATGTCCTGCCGGAGGGCGATTTCATCGGCCGCGTCGACCTGACCGGCCTGCCGGCGGGCCAGGACATCTTCACCCGCGTATCGTTCGCCAGCCTGGACAACGGCAAAACCCTCGCGGAACCGGTGACGGGCCACTTCCGCACCGCGCCGGCCGGTCCGCGGGACATCCGCTTCCAATGGTCCGGCGACCTGGTTGGCCAGGGTTGGGGAATCAATCCGGACCTCGGCGGCATGAAGATCTTCGAGGTGATGCGTCGCGCCAATCCGGACTTCTTCATCAACTCCGGCGACACGATCTATGCCGACGGCCCGATCTCGGCCGAGGTGAAGCTGCCGGACGGCAAGGTCTGGAAGAACCTCGTCACCCCGGAAAAGAGCAAGGTCGCGGAAACCCTGGACGAGTTCCGCGGCAACTATCGCTACACCTGGATGGACGAGCACTTCCGCCGCTTCATGGCCGATGTGCCGCAGATCTGGCAGTGGGACGACCACGAGGTGACCAACAACTGGTCGGACTCCAAGGATCTGTCGGGGGACAAGCGCTATACCGAAAGGAACGTGCCGCTGCTGGTCGCCCGCGCCGCGCGGGCCTTCCTGGACTACGCCCCGCTGCGCCTCGGCAGTGCCGAATCCGAACGGGTCTATCGCAGGATCTCCTATGGTTCGCTGCTGGATGTGTTCGTCGTCGACATGCGGTCCTACCGCGGTCCGAACACCGCCAACCTGCAGACCCGGGAAGGCGCCGAGACGCAGTTCCTGGGCGCGGAGCAGATCCGCTGGCTCAAGCGCGGCCTGCTGAACTCGCGGGCGACATGGAAGGTGATCGCCGCCGACATGCCGATCGGCCTCGATGTGCCGGACGGCAAGACCGCGGACGGGCAGGCACGTTGGGAGGCGATCGCCAACGGCGACGGCGGTGCGCCGAAGGGGCGCGAAATGGAGATCGCCGGCCTGCTCTCGGCCCTGAAGCACAACGAAATCCGCAACGTCGTCTGGCTGACCGCCGACGTGCACTATACGGCGGCGCATTACTACAACCCGGCCAAGGCGCAGTTCGCGGATTTCGACGGGTTCTGGGAATTCGTGTCCGGCCCGCTGAACGCCGGCACGTTCGGCCCCAACAGGCTGGACGCGACCTTCGGGCCGGAACTGCGCTTCGTGAAGGCGCCGGAGGCGGGGCAGGTCAACCTTTCGCCCCTGTCCGGCATGCAGTTCTACGGTGAGGTCGGGATCGAGGCCAGGACCGGGCTGATGACCGTCTATCTGAAGGACATGACCGGCGCGACGCTGTTCGAACAGAAGCTGGAACCCGCCCGCGCCTGATCAGCGGGCCGGTTCCCGGGTGACCGGAAGGCCGGATGGCCGACCGGTCTCCGTTCCTATCCCGCCCCGGCGCGCACCAGCGCATCGGTGCGCCGCCGCACCCTGGGTGGCTCACCGCAGGCCGCGAGATAGAGCGCCGTCGTCACGAAAACCAGCATGAGCAGGTCGGCGAACTCCGGCAGTCCGGCGGCGCCCAGCGTGATCAGGCGCCCGCTCAGCAGCAGCAGGACGCAGGCGCGGTGCGGCATCATCGCCGCCCGCAACGGACTGGCGCGCGCCGCCCCCTGGACACGGCTGAACAGCAGCCGCAGGCTGCACAGCGCCACAAGACCGGTCAGCACCATCACGCCTGACAGGGCGACGCTTGCATCCCACCACCGGGCGGTCCCCGACAGCTGGGAGGCAAATGACAGGATCCAGCAGGCGGTGGCGATGTCGATACAGCCCCGCGCCGCCATCATCCGGTTGCCGCGCAACCGGTCTGAAATAATGTTTGAAACAGGTTGAAATACCCGCTCGATCAGAAGGTCATCGAACGGTATGAATGTCTGTCGCATGGACGGTCACCCTCGCGGCCGCAGGGTGCGTCGAAGCGGTTTGCGAAGCGAAAGTCAAGCGTTTATCAAAACAGGTGCAGTCCCACACCGATCGCGAACAGGCCCGCGCCGACGCCCAGCGCCCCCGCGCCATAGGCCAGCGCCCGCACGGCGGTTACGATCGATACTGATGCCAGAACGATGGCGATCTCGATCACGCCCGACGCGTACTCGAAGAAATGGTATCGGTGGAAAGCGTCGGCCCGCTGCGCCTCCCGCTTCTTGGCCGTCTCGGCGATCTGCTGCATCCCGTCGCCGCCCTTGGGATCGTCGCGCATCCGCGCCGCATAGTCGCGCGCGTCCCGGATGCGCGCCTGGATCGCGGGCTCGGTCGCGCCCGGCAGCGATTCCAGCACCGCCGCCTCGGACGCCCGCATCACTGACCGGACGTTCTTCGCCTGGTAGAACGCCCAGTCGTTCACCACCGACACATGGCTGACGATGTATTCGTTCTGGGATTGTTTCTCGCCGATCTGCACCAGCGCCAGCGCCGTCGCCAGCATCGATACCAGCACCGCGACCTTGCGGTTCCAGGTGTCCGGCCGGCCGTGGCCGCCGCCATGCGCATGTCCCGCCTCGTGGATCGTCTCGTGCGCGCGTTCCATCGCCTGCGTCATGGCTTCTCCTGTTCCCCGGCCTGCGCCATGCTAGGGCGGATCGCGCCATTGAGAAATGCCAATGCGCAAAAAAGGTGGAGGAACCCAGTCGATGAAAGTTCTGGACGGTATCCGCGTCGTCGATCTCAGCCGCGTGCTCGCCGGCCCCTATTGCGCGCAGTTGCTGGCCGATTTCGGCGCGACCGTCATCAAGGTGGAAAGCCCCGAAGGCGACGAAAACCGCCGCTGGCCGCCGATGTCCCCCGACGGCTCCAGTGCCAATTTCGGCTCGGTCAACCGCGGCAAGCGCAGCATGGTGCTGAACCTGAAGAACCCCGGCGCGCGGGAGGTGCTGCAGGACCTCGCCGCCAGGGCGGACGTGCTGATCCACAGCTTCCTGCCCGATACCGCCGAACGCCTGGGCATCAGCCTGGACGCGCTGCAGGCGGCGAACCCGCGCCTGGTGGTCTGCACCATCTCCGGCTATGGCGCGAAGGGGCCGCTTGCGGAAAAGCGCGGCTACGACCTGATGGTGCAGGCCTTCGGCGGCGCGATGTCCACCACCGGCGTCGTCGGCGGCCCGCCGATCCGCTGCGGCGTATCGTTTATCGACATGTCCACCGGCCTGTCCTGCTATGCCGGCGTCGTCACGGCGCTGCTGGCACGGGAAAAGACCGGCAAGGGCACCTGGGTCCGCGGCTCGCTGCTGGAAACCGCCGTGTCCCTGCTGGGCTATCACGCGGTCGCGTGGATGCAGGCCGGCGTGCTGCCACAGCCGCAGGGCTCGGGATCCTGGCACCTTGTTCCCTATCAGGCGTTCCGCTGCGCCGACGGGTTCATGCTGGCCGGCGCGCCGAATGACGGCGCCTGGCTGCGCTTCTGCGATGCGCTGGAATGGCCGGAGCTGGCGCAGGACCCGCGCTTCCAGGGCAACGTCAACCGTGTCGAGCAGCGGGACACCCTGATCCCGATGCTGGAGCAGCGCTTCGGCCAGAAGCCCGTCGCCTATTGGGTGGAGCGGTTCGAGGCGCGCAGCGTCGCCTGCTCGCCGCTGCACACCGTCGACCAGGTGATGACGCACCCGCAGGTGATTGCGAACGA
>JBFXDK010000027.1:0-3500 GCA_050181195.1 Acetobacteraceae bacterium
TGCGAACCCATTCCGCCTATTCGCTGAGCGAAGGCGCGATCCGTCCCGACAAGATCGCCGCGCTGGCGAAGGACGCGCTGATGCCAGCGGCGGCCATCACCGATACGGGCAACCTGTTCGGGGCGCTGGAATTTTCGCAATATTGCGCCGGCAAGGGCATCCAGCCGGTCATCGGCTGCCAGATAGCCCTGACGCGGGCCGACAACCCGCGCCTGGCGCCCGACCCGATCATCCTGCTCGCCCAGGATGCCGTGGGCCTCGCCAACCTGCAGCGGCTTTCATCCTACGGGTTCCTGGAGACCGACCCGAGCCTGAAGCCGCAACTCCCGTTTGAACGGATCGCGGAACACGGCGCCGGCCTGCTGCTGTTGACCGGCGGAACCTCCGGCCCGCTCGGCCGGTTGCTTGCCGAAGGCCAGAAGGCCGAGGCGCAGCGCCTGCTTGCGGCAATGACCGAGGCTTTTCCAGGCCGGACGGCGGTGGAACTGCACCGCCATGGTCTGGCGCTGGAACGCGCGATCGAACCCGGCATGATCGCGCTGGCCGATTCGCTCGCCCTGCCGCTGGTCGCGACCAATGACTGCCATTTCGCCAAGCCCGAGATGTATGAGGCGCATGACGCGCTGCTGTGCATTGCCGAGGGCCGGTTGCTGTCGGAAGCCGATCGCCGGCGGGTCACACCGGAACACTGGTTCAAGCCGGCCAGCGTCATGCGCGCGCTGTTCGCCGATCTGCCGGAAGCCTGTGACAATACGCTGGCGATCGCCAGGCGATGCGCGGTGATGGCGGAAACGCGCAAGCCTCTGCTGCCCGTCTGCCCCAAGGTGCGCGAGGGCGCGACCGAGGAGGAAACGGTCAGAGCCATGGCGATCGAGGGCCTCGACCGGCGCATGGATGCGGCGGGCACCGACGCTGCCACCCGCGCACGCTACCGCGACCGGCTGGACTATGAGCTCGATGTCATCGCGAAAATGGGGTTCTCCGGCTACTTCCTGATCGTCGCCGACTTCATACAGTGGTCGAAGGCCCAGGGCATTCCGGTGGGGCCGGGCCGCGGGTCCGGTGCCGGATCGGTCGCGGCCTGGGCACTGACCATCACCGACCTCGACCCGCTGCGCTTCAATCTGCTGTTCGAACGGTTCCTGAACCCCGAACGCGTGTCGATGCCGGATTTCGACATCGACTTCTGCCAGGAAGGCCGCGATCGGGTCATAGAATATGTCCGCGCGGAGTACGGCGGCGACCGGGTCGCGCAGATCATCACCTTCGGAAAGTTGCAGGCCCGGGCCGCGGTACGGGACGTGGGCCGCGTGCTGGGGCTGCCATACGGGCAGGTGAACAAGGTCGCGGAGCTGATCCCGAACAACCCGGCCAAGCCTGTGACGCTGCAGCAGGCGATCGACGGGGAACCGCGGCTGCGGGCGCTGCGGGACGAGGACGAGGGCATCGCGCGTCTGCTGGAAATCGCGCTACAGATCGAGGGCCTGTATCGCCATGCGTCGACCCATGCCGCCGGCGTGGTGATCGGCGACCGGCCGCTGACCGAACTCGTGCCGCTGTATCGTGATCCGCGATCCGACTTCCTGGTGACGCAGTATTCGATGAAGCATGTCGAGCAGGCGGGTCTGGTGAAGTTCGACTTCCTGGGCCTGACCACGCTGACCATCCTGCGGCGGGCGGAGAACTTCCTGAAGGGACTGGGGACCACCGTCGATCTCGACCGGCTGCCGCTTGATGATGCGAAGACTTACGAGATGCTGGCACGCGGCGACGCCGGCGGGGTGTTCCAGATGGAGGGCCAGGGCATGCGCGACACGCTGCGCCAGATGCGCCCTGACCGGTTCGAGGACCTGATCGCCGCGGTCGCGCTGTACCGACCTGGCCCGATGGCCAACATCCCCGACTACTGCCGGCGCAAGCACGGCGAAAAGTGGGAGGCGCCGCACCCCGAGATCCATGAGATCCTGGCCGAAACCTACGGCATCATGGTCTACCAGGAACAGGTGATGCAGATCGCCCAGACCATGGCTGGCTACAGCCTGGGTGGAGCGGACCTGCTGCGGCGCGCGATGGGCAAGAAGATCGCCTCGGAAATGGAGGCCCAGCGGGAAATCTTCACCAAGGGCGCGATCGAACGCGGCATTGATCCCGCCAAGGCCAAGGAGGTGTTCGACCTCATGGCCAAGTTCGCGGACTACGGCTTCAACAAGTCGCATGCCGCGGCCTATGCGCTGGTGGCCTACCAGACCGCCTGGCTGAAGGCGAACCATCCCGAGGTGTTCCTGGCCGCGTGCATGAGCCTCGCGATCAACAACACCGACCGTCTGGCGGCGCTGAAGCAGGAAGCCGAACGCGCGGGCATCCGCATCCTGCCGCCCGATATCAGCATCTCCGGCGCCGATTTCACCGTCGAGCGGCTGGACGACGGAAGGCTCGCGATCCGCTATGCATTGGCCGCCGTGAAGAAGGTGGGGCTGGCGGCGATGCAGGCGCTGGAGGGGGTGCGTGGCGACCGGCCTTTCGAGGACCTGGCCGGTTTTGCTGCCCGTATCGATCCCCGTCACATGAACCGGATGCAGCTGGAGAACCTGATCCGCGCCGGCGCCTTCGACCGGCTGGAACCCAATCGTGCCCGCCTGTTCGGGGCAGCCGAGACAATTCTTCGACGGGCCCAGGCGGTGCAGGAGGAAAAGGAGAGTGGCCAGATCGGCCTGTTCGGCGGCGCCGCCAGCCGGCCGGAGCCCCTGCGTATGCCGGCCGTACAGGACTGGGCGCCGCTGGAACGGCTGGCGTTCGAGGCCGAGGCGGTGGGCTTCCACCTGACCGCCCACCCGCTGGATACCTATGCCCAGGCCCTGCGGCGCCTGGGCGTTACGCCGTCCGCGCAGGTCGAGGCGCATGCGCAGGCGGGCGTGACGCGGGTGAAGATCGCCGGAAGTGTGGTTGCAGCAAAGGAGCGCATCACCCGCACCGGCAGCCGGATGGCGTGGGTGCGCATTTCCGATGCCACGGGATCGGTGGAGGTCACCTGCTTCAGCGAGGTTCTTTCGCGGTCGCGTGAGATCATGGGCAACGGGGCGAACGTGCTGGTGACCGCGGACCTGAAGACGGAAGGCGAGGCGTTGCGGATCACTGCGCAGGACGTGATACCGTTGGACAAGGCCGCCGCATCGGTCGGCGCGTCGATCCGGATCTGGTTGCGGGAGACGGCGGCGGTGCCGCATATCCGCGATCTGCTGGGCCGTGAGAGCGGCGGGAAGGGGCGCGTGGTGCTGGTACCGCGGCTGGATGCGGACCAGAGCGTCGAGATTGCCCTGCCGGGCGGCTATACGGTCACGCCGCGTCTGGCGCAGGCGTTGAAGGTCTTGCCCGGCGTGGAGCAGGTCGAGGAGGTCTGACCGTCGGCGCCGAAAGCTCGGTTATTTTTCGCTCAGGACGCAGTGCCCGGCGATCACGCCGACCGGAATGGAAACCAGGAACCACATCGCGAGGACAGTGAT
>JBFXDK010000027.1:3600-50504 GCA_050181195.1 Acetobacteraceae bacterium
GCGATATCCTGCAGCACTGTCTCGATCTGCTCGATCGCCAGCCCGCAATCCGTCTCCAGCACGGCGGTCCTCACCAGGATCGCCTCATCGACCTCATACTCGTCGCGGATCAGCTTCACGATCCAGCGGAACAGGTTCATCCAGTTCTTGACGTCGTCAGTGGGTCGCTGCATCGCCTGGCCGCCTGTGCGGGGCACATTGTCCGGCCAAACCGTATCAATTTCGTTAAGGGGCACCGTAGAATGTCCGGATTTGCGCGGTTTGCGGTGCTCCGGGGCGGATTTTTCGACAATTTCCATGCCGTTGCGTGTATCTACGCAACCAATGGAGTGTCTTACCGTTCCTGATCGATCCGCCCGACCTCTGCCGGAGTGTTCGCCCCTGTGAATCGCATCGAGGACTATGCCCTGATCGGCGACTGCGAGACCGCCGCGCTGGTTGGCCGCGACGGCGCGATCGACTGGCTGTGCTGGCCGCGCTTTGACTCGCCATCCTGCTTCGCCGCCCTGCTGGGATCAGCGGATCACGGACGCTGGAAAATTGCCCCCGCCAATGAGGTGCGCAAGACCAGCCGTATCTATCGGCCCGATACGCTGATCCTCGAAACGCATATGGAAACCGTTTCCGGCACCGCGATCGTGATCGATTTCATGCCACTGCGCAGCCGCAACTCGGATATCGTGCGCACGGTCATCTGCACTTCGGGCTGGGTGCCGATGCAGATGGATCTGGTGATCCGATTCGACTACGGGCGGTCGATCCCCTGGGTCAGCCGGATGGATGACGGGGCGCTGCGCGCGATCGCCGGACCGCATATGCTGATCCTACAGACCACGGCGCCACTGCGCGGGGAGGGGATGTCCACCGTCAGCGACTTCATCGTCGCGGAAGGGGAAACCGTCTCATTCGTGCTGACATACGGCCCGTCGCATCTGCCGCCCCCGAAGCCGGTCGATCCCGACCACGCGCTGGAGGACACCCAGCAGTTCTGGCGCGACTGGTCGGCCCGCTGCACGGTCGGAGGTCCCTGGGCGCCGATGGTGCGGCGGTCGTTGATCACTCTCAAGGCGCTGACCTTCCGACCCACCGGGGGGATCGTCGCCGCCGCGACCACCTCCCTGCCCGAATTCATCGGCGGGGAGCGTAACTGGGATTACCGCTTCTGCTGGCTGCGGGATGCGACATTCACCCTGCTTGCCCTGATGGACGCCGGTTATTTCGACGAGGCGGCGAGCTGGCGCGATTGGCTGGTCCGCGCGATCGCCGGCACGCCGTCGCAGATGCAGATCATGTACGGCGTGGCCGGGGAGCGCGACCTGTCGGAACGGACCATGCCCTGGCTGCCCGGATACGAAGGCTCGACTCCTGTCCGCATCGGCAATGCCGCCGCCGACCAGTTCCAGCTCGACGTGTTCGGGGAGGTCGCCGATGCGCTGCACACCGCCCGCAAGGGTGCCATCGCGCCGAGTGACACCGTGTGGCGCTTGGAATGCACGCTCGCCGAACACCTGGCCGAAATCTGGCAGGAACCGGATGAGGGCATCTGGGAAGTACGCGGGCCGCGCCAGCAGTTCACTCACTCCAAGGTCATGGCCTGGGTCGCCTTCGACCGGGCGGTGAAGGCGATCGAGGAAGTGGGGATGCCCGGTCCTGTCGAGAAATGGCGGGCGCTGCGGGACCGGATCCATGCCGATGTCTGCGAGAACGGCTTCGACGAAAAACAAGGCAGCTTCGTGCAGACCTATGGCGGCACCCAGCTCGATGCCAGCCTGCTGCTGATGCCGCTTGTCGGCTTCCTGCCCGCGACCGATCCGCGCATCGTGGGGACCGTTGCCGCCATCGAGCGGGACCTCACGGTGGACGGGCTCGTGCTGCGCTATGACACCGGCCGCACGGCGGACGGCCTGCCGCCGGGGGAGGGCGCATTCCTCGCCTGCAGCTTCTGGCTCGCCGACAACCTGGTCCTGCAGGGCCGCTGGTCCGAGGCGCGCGCCCTGTTCGAGCGTCTGCTAAGTCTTTGCAACGATGTCGGCCTGCTCGCCGAGGAGTACGATCCGCATGCCGGCCGTATGCTGGGCAATTTTCCCCAGGCCTTCTCCCATGTCGCGCTGGTCAACACCGCACTGAACCTGACCCGCTCGATCGGGCCGGCGGAACAGCGCGGCGACGCGGAGACGCCGCGCTGAGCGGCTTGCGCTACCCTGGAATACGCACCGGCATCGAACGGAAGCCGTGGATGAAGTTCGAGTAGGTGCGCTTCGCCTCGCCCATCACCTCGATTGACGGGAAGCGCGCCAGGATTTCCTCCCACAGGATCTTCAGCTGCAGTTCCGCCAGGCGATTGCCGACGCAGCGGTGAATGCCGAAGCCAAAGGACATGTGCTGACGCGGGCGGGCGCGATCGATGATGAACGAATCGGGGTTCTCGATCGAGTCCTCGTCACGGTTGCCGGACACATACCACAGCACGATCTTGTCGCCGGCGCGGATCCTGCGGCCATGCAGCTCGGTGTCCTGCGACGCGGTCCGCCGCATATGAATGACCGGCGTGACCCAGCGGATGATCTCGGATACCGCGCCGTCCACCAGGCCGGGGTTTTCCCGCAGCTTGCGGAACTGGTCGGGGTTCTGCGACATCGCCAGCAGCCCGCCGGTCATGGAGTTGCGCGTCGTGTCATTGCCGCCGACGATCAGCAGCGCGAGGTTGCCCATGAACTCCCGCAGCGGCATCTCGCGCGTCGCAGTGCCGTGTGCCAGCATCGACAGCAGGTCGAATCTGGGCGGTTGGTTGCGCCGTTCTTCGAACAGGCGGCCCATGTATTCGGCCATGACCGACAGTTCGGCGAACCGCTCCTGTTCCGAGCGGACTGGTGAATCCGGCGCATTGACGTTCGCGATCGCGACATCCGACCAGTAGGTGAGTTTCGACCGCTCGTCGAACGGGAAGTCGAACAGCGTCGCCAGCATCATCGTCGTCAGGTTGATCGAGACATGCTCGACCCAGTCGAAGGTTTCGTTGCGCGGCAGCCCGTCCAGCACCATCTGCGTGCGGCTGCGGATCAGCCCTTCCATGTTGGCGAGGTTGCCCGGCGCCACAATCGGGCTCACGACCTTGCGCTGCTCGTCGTGCTTCGGCGGGTCCATTCGGATGAAACTGGGGCGCTTCAGGTCGGTCGGCTGATCCTCGATCTGGATGCCGCCGATCTCATTCGAAAAGATCTGGTGGTTCACCTCGACCTGGATGATGTCTTTGTAACGGGACACCGACCAGTACGGGCCATAGGCACTGTCGGCGCAGTAATGCACCGGGTCCTCCCGCCGCAACCGCGCGAAATACGGGTGCCACGTGTCATCCTGGTACAGCTTGGGGTCGCTGACATCGAACGTGTCCAGTGGCCGGGTCCACGCATCGTCGCCCGCCACGGGTTGCACGGGTGCGTTCATGACATCCTCCCGCCTTGCCTCGGCTGTCCGCCGGGATGGGTACCGCAGCATGAACGGGACGCTCGGGTCAACGGTTTCGGGACGCCGGCCCGTC
Organism: Acetobacteraceae bacterium; assembly: GCA_050181195.1. GTDB lineage: Bacteria > Pseudomonadota > Alphaproteobacteria > Acetobacterales > Acetobacteraceae > Rhodopila. Next base: position 7,139 of record JBFXDK010000027.1, read on the forward strand.
GGCCGCGGCGCTTCGCCGGAATCGCATCTGGAAACTGGCACGCAGTGGCGGCACAATTGCGCCTTAGGGGATCACAGCATGCACATCGAAACCGACGCCACCCAGCATCTGCAGCGCGCCGCATTTGCCGCGCGCGAAGCCTCCCGCGTGCTGGCCCGCAGCAGCGAGGAAACCCGCAACCACGCATTGCACTTGATGGCGGACGCGCTGCGCGCGCACCAGGACGCGATCCTGAATGCCAATGCCGCCGATCTCGCCGGTTTCTCCGGCACCGCCGCATTCCGTGATCGCCTGGTGTTGAACGAGCAACGGGTCGAAGCGATGGCCCGCGGATTGGAGGATGTCGCCGCACTGCCCGATCCCCTGGCCCGCACGCTTGCGGACTGGACCCGGCCGAACGGCCTGAGAATCAGACGCATCGCGACGCCGATCGGCGTGATCGGCATGATCTATGAAAGCCGCCCGAATGTTGGCGCCGATGCCTCGGCCCTGTGTCTGAAGTCCGGCAATGCCGTAATTCTGCGTGGCGGATCGGAGAGCACCAACAGCGCGCGTGCGATCAATGTCGCATTGCAGGAAGGCCTGACCCGGGCCGGACTGCCACAAGCCTGCATCCAGGTCGCGCCGAATGCCGATCGGGCCTATGTCGCTGCAATGCTGGCGGGCGCCGGCCTGCTCGACCTGATCGTGCCGCGCGGCGGCAAGTCGCTGGTCGAGCGGGTGCAGCGCGAGGCGCGGGTGCCCGTGCTGGCACATGCCGAGGGCCTCTGCCACACCTATATCCATGCCGCCGCCGATGCCGCCATGGCGCGAAAGATCGTGGCCAACGCCAAGATGCGCCGCACCGGCATCTGCGGCGCGACCGAGACACTGCTGATCGACCGCGCCGTCGCATCCCGCCTGCTGCCCGCGATCGTGGACGACCTGTCCGGCCTGGGCTGTGACTTCCGTGCCGACGCTGCCGCGCGCGATATTGTCCCCGGACTGAAGCCCGCGAGCGACGCCGACTTCGACACGGAATGGCTGGACGCGGTGATCTCGGTCGCGGTCGTCGACGGCGTCGATGCGGCGCTCGCCCATATCACGCGCCATGGCAGCGAACATACCGACGCCATCGTGACGCAGGACGCGGCCATTGCCGAACGCTTCCTCGCCGGTCTGGACAGCGCGGTCGGGATCTGGAACGCCTCGACCCAGTTCTGCGATGGTGGGGAATTCGGGTTCGGCGCCGAGATCGGAATTGCCACCGGCCGGATCCATGCCCGCGGGCCGGTCGGGCTCGAGCAGCTGACGACCTACCGCTATCTCGTACTCGGCAATGGACAGGTCCGCCCCTGATCACGCGGCCTGATTGCGGGACGCTGCCGCGGTTCGGGGATCGCCGGCGGACGCGGGTCGGCCTGATGGGCGGATCGTTTAATCCGGCGCATGCCGGGCACCGCCACGTCGCGGCCACCGCGCGGAAGCGGCTTCGCCTGCATCAACTCTGGCTGCTGGTCTCGCTCGGCAATCCGCTGAAGCCGGCCCGCGGCATGGCGCCGTTCGGCGACCGCCTGGCCAGTGCGCGCGGAATCGCGGATGGCCGCCGCATCGTGGCGACCGGTATCGAAGCGGCCCTCGGCACACGCTATACCGTCGATACGCTGCGCCTGCTGCGACGCCGGTTTCCCCTGGTCCGGTTCATCTGGGTGATGGGTGCCGACATCCTGGCGGAACTGCCGCGCTGGCGCCGGTGGAAGGAAATTGTGGGGCGCATCGCCTTTGCCGTGCTGCCCCGGCCCGGATACACCTACCGGGCGCTTGCGGGACGCGCTGCCCATCGTCTACGCGGTTGCCGAGACAGGAGCCGCGAGGCCCCGGTCCTGGCAGGACGAGCGCCCGCATGGGTGTTGCTGCCGGTTCGGGAGAATACCGCGTCGTCCACCGCCATTCGTGCCGCCGACAAAGGAAGCGTGCCATAGCCTCGACTCCGAAAACACCAGCCTCCCCCGCTCGCCACAAGCCCGCGCCGCGCAAGCGCGCCTCTCGGCTGGCCCTGCCCGAGGCCGGGACGTCGCCCGGTTCACCGCGCAAGAAGACGATTGCCGCCGGCCCGAAGACCCCGGCGCCGCGCAAGCGGGGACGGAAGGGGGAGACATCCGAACTCGACCGTTTGCAGTCGTTGATCGTTGCGAGCCTCGATGACGACAAGGCTGAGAACATCATCACGCTGGATCTCGCCGGCAAGGCGATGTTCTGCGACCGTATGGTGATCGCGACGGGCCTCGCCGACCGTCAGATTGCCGCCATGGCGCAGCATCTGCAGGAAAAGTTGCACGACGCTGGATTAAGGCGTGTGCAGGTGGAAGGGGCGACCGGGTCGGACTGGGTGCTGATCGACGCCGGCGACATCGTCATCCATCTGTTCAAGCCGGAGGCACGTGCCACCTACGCGCTGGAAAAAATGTGGAGTCAGGACCTGGACGAGGTCACGACCTGACTGGCGGAAGCAGGTTGAATCCCGCGAATGTCAGGTGACAGTGGCGACGACATCGTGCATCTGTGTGCAACACAATCATTCGAAGTCGGTTGTATCCGGTTCGTTTGCTACCGTGAGTTTCGATTTCACGGTATTTCACGGTAGAGTCGCGAGCGTCGGATCCCTTCTGCCCGTTACAAGACCTCCATCACAAGCCTGCGCGCATCCAGACGACGGTGAGCGGCAGCAGGAAGAATGGAGGCAAGGCAATGGACGGGCTGGCAACCTTCGACGGCACCATCAACCTGGCGCAGTCCACGGTGCAGCGGGACGTGGAATCCCTGGTGCTCCTGGTTACCGACGACCATATGCTCGCGCGGTCCGTCGAGGCGGTTTGTGACTTCCTCGATCTGACGGTGGAGGTGGTGCCTTCGCGTCTGGACATGAACACCGTCCTGGACCTGCACAATCCGATGGCCATCATTGCCGAGGTCGATGGTGTCGCCCAGGATGGATATCACGTTATGATGGAGGTCGCAGTCTACGACGCCGATCTCCCGGTCATGCTCCTGACCGGCTGCGATCCCGCGCTGATGGGCGCCGCGGAAGCCGTGCAGGAGATCTGTGGCTTGACATCGCTGACCATGGCGGCGCAGCGGCCGCATGTCGTGGACCTCGTCGACTTCCTCTTCAAGGCAGGGCAGCAGACCGGCTGTGCCGGTCTCATGCCTGTGTAGGTCTGATGCCGCGCGACCGAATGGTCGACCGTTCCGCGCGCAGGGTCGGTGTGGCGGCTGCGCGCGAAATCAAGAGGATACCAGCCGACCGCCATGCAATGCATGGGTCAATGCATCGGGCGGCTGGTCTGAGTGGGGCGGCGTTGCCCGCCCCACCGGATAGTGTGCCGGAACGGATCCCTGATCGGCGTCCGGACGGGATCCCTGTCCGGCGCCTGCTCAGTTATGTACGCCCATCGGGCAGCGGCCGGTTGCCATCGCCGCCTCGGCGCGATGATTGCGTTTGCGCGCTGCCGTGGCATAGGCCCCGAACGGCCGGTCCGGGTCCAGGTTTGGCACCACGATCGTGGACCGGTAGTCGTCCCAATCCGCTTCGTCCATTGCCCGCAGGTCAGGATCGGGCGTCATGGCGTCGAGCACGACGTTGGAATAGGCGTGGCGCGGGATCGGCTGGACCTGCAGCAGCGGGAAATCGGCGCGAAGCCGGATCGGTGAATGGCTGCGGGTGAAGCGAAGGTTCGTGAACAAGGGGCCGAACCACCGGTCGGTTTCGACAATGCCTTCATACAGCACGAACCCGCCCGGCGTCGGCAGGTTGGCCGGCGCGCGCAACAGAAGATGCCAGTCGGGCTGTGTCCGTGCGATCAGCCCGGTCCAGATCTGCAGAGCGCCAGGTTCGGGAAGGGCGGTCAGGAATGGCGGCGAACAACCCTTCAGGTCCGCGGGTACCGTGGCATCGAACTGCCCGGCAAACCCGGGGAGCTGGGCCGAGGGCAGCAGCGGCAGCCAGTCCGTGGCCCCGTCATAATGCCAGAAAATGTCATGGCCATCCCACATCACCTGGATGTCGAGGGGCGGGAACACCCACCAGCCGTAGGCCGAGGCGCTGGTTACCGCCTGGCAGTACCGGAATGCACGCGTGGGTAACGTGCCGCAGGCAGAGCGGTCAGCTCGTTGCGGAGGCCTGGCTCCTGCGGCCAGGCGATAGAACCGGACGATCGGATTTGCGCTGTCCATCGGAAAGCTTCCCCTGTTCGTCGATGTGGTGACGAGCGGCCGAATGGCCCGAGGTCTGCGCGCGGGGCGGACGGGTGGCTGCGCGCGAAGGACTGGTCATGAAAAAACCCCACGGCCAGACTGGCCGTGGGGCGCCCAAACCCGCCGATCAGGGCATGATCATGCGGGATGCAAGCCGGCTGGCTTGATCAGTAGGAACGACATGCCGGTTATCGCCGGTCGACCAGAAGGCCGACTGGTCGGCGCGGGAATGGTATGGCGGCTGCGCACAGGGATGGCATGGCGGCCGCGCAGGGCTTCAGCAGCATGCCAGCCGGCGTCGAAGTTGCGGAGCGATCCGTCGTGTGCGGCACACACGCGGACACCCCGAAGCACCGCGCTAGCCCCGGCGTCGGTTCACCAATGGGATAAGCCTGGTGACCGTCGCCGGGGCCGCGTAGCGGGAGCGGTCATCGCCCTGGGGCACGCACCCGGGGCGACCTGGCTCTAGCTGCGCGTGGCTGGCAGGCGGAAGCCGCCCCCCAGCCGGATGGTGCCTTTATCGGCCACCGCCGTCTGAACCGGCGCCGGAAGGCGAAAGCCGCCACCCAGCCGGATGGTATCGGCCTTGGTCACCGGAGCCGGAGACGCGTCAGCCTTCGCCGCCGGAACGGCGGTCGCAAACGAGGGATGTGTCATGGTGATTTTCGCCTGAGCAGTGTGTCAGCATTGACGGTGCCGCACTGCCCCCATCACCGAAGCGTGCGGCGTCAGCGGTACACGGTTCGGTTTGGAACCGCACATATCGTGAAGGACGATGCGCGCACCTGTCCCGTTGACAGGCCTATCGATAGGGGGGAGCGGCGATCGTTGTCAAGATAATTTTCCTATCGATAGGCTATTTTTCATTGGTCAGAGGCTGTTCATCCAGGACTGAACCGCCAAGCTGGACACCGCGACGGCGATCCAGGTGGCCAGTCCCAATACCAGCGGCTTTGTGCCCGCGCCCACGAAAGCCCGCCAATGGCCCTGCAGTCCGACCGCGGCCAACGCGACCACCAGGACGAAGCGTCCGATCAGCTGCACCTCATCCGCCGCCGATCCGATCAAGCCGAGTGTCTTCAGGGTAGAGGCCAGCAGGAACAGCAGGATGAACATCGGCAGCGCGTCATACACGCGCTTGGCCAACGAAGCCCCACCCGCGTTCTCCTGGCGTTCAAAGAGCGGCAGCGCCAGGCCGAACCCGATGACCAGCGGGATGATCAAGGTCGTGCGGGTCAGCTTCACGATCGTGGCCGTCGTGCCGGCATCGTGGCTGTAGGAAAAGCCCGCCGCCACCACGGCCGAAGTGTCATTTATAGCGGTGCCAGCCCAGATCCCGAAACCGGTATCGGTCAATCCCATGAGGTGGCCAAGCGCCGGAAAGGTGAACACGGCGAGCATATTGAAGAAGAAGACGACCGTGACCGCATAGGCGATCTCCTCGGCCTTGGCGCGGATGACGGGCGACAGGGCGGCGATCGCCGAGGCGCCACAGATCGTGGTACCCATGCCGATCAGGCAGCGCATGCGCCAATCGATCCCCATCGCCTTGCCGAGGCCAAGGGCACAGATCAGCCCGGCTGCGATGGTGATGAACAGCAGCGGCAGCGAATCCCAGCCTGTGATGAAGATATCGTTCAGGTCGAGGCTCGCGCCCAGCAGGATGATACCGCCCTTGAGGCACAGTTTGCTGACGTCACCCACGCGCAGATTGCCGATGTTCAGCGGCCCGCGCACCGTATTCGTCAGAACCACGCCGATCGCGATCGCGAACAGCGGCGCGCCGATCAGGGGTACGGCTCGCCCGGCGAACATCGCGGCGATGGCAATGACGGCACAAAGCCCCAACCCGCCTGCCAATTTCACCCATGGTGGCGTCGCCGGACGCGTTTGTGCCGGAATTGCGACATCTGGCTGCAGTGCCATGGACCCCTGCTCCCCCTGATCAGACATCGCATTATGACCCGGATTTGTCGCCTTGTCCCGGGGGCTTGTCATTCCGAAAGCCTGCGTGTCCATGGCGGGCGCCGATGCGGGCGAACCGGCTAGACATAAGGATATGTTTATGTCATTAAGCGGCGATGGATCGCCTCCTCGCAAGCCTGCGCGCCGCCGCCGAACCGACCCGCTTGCGCCTGCTGGCGTTGGCGGCCCGTGGCGCGTTCTGCGTCATGGAATTCACGGAAATCCTCGGACAGTCGCAACCTCGCCTGTCGCGTCATTTGAAGCTGCTCTGCGAATGCGGCCTGCTGGAGCGGGAGCGGGAAGGGGCGAACGTCTGGTTCACCCTGCCGGCGAACCAGGACGGCGCCCTGGCGCGGGACCTGATCGCTCGTCTGCCCGCGAATGACCCGGTGCTGGAATCCGACCGCCGCCAGGCTGCCCGCGTTCTGGCCGAAAGGGCGCGGATCGCCTCGGACAGTTTCCGCAGCAAGGGCGCAGACTGGGACGAAATGCGCGCGCTCGATCTGCCGGCCCAGGCGGTCGAAGCCGCCGTGATGCGCCTGATGCCGCCCGGGGAACCCGGCCGCCTGCTGGATATCGGCACTGGAACGGGGCGCGTGCTGGAACTGCTGGCCCCGCGCGTGCGTCAGGGACTTGGTGTCGACGCATCGAAATCCATGCTGGCCTTGGCGCGCGCCCGCCTGGCCAGCGCCGAATTCGCCCATTGCACCGTCCGCCTGGCGGACATGTACCGGCTTCCCCTGGCCGATGCGTCCTTCGACGTGGCGGTGCTGCAGATGGTGCTGCACTACGCCGAGGACCCGGCCGGAGTCCTGGCCGAAGCGGCGCGCGTGCTGCGACCGGGCGGGCGGATGATCGTGATCGACCTTGCCGCCCATGTGCAGGAGGACGTGGCGAAGCGCCTGGCCCATCGCTGGTTCGGCTTCACCGATGCGGCCATGCACGAGCTGCTGACCCGAGCCGGACTTGCCATCGGTGAGCCCGTGACCATCCAGGGACCGCTGGACATACGCCTCTGGCCCGCCACCCGCCTCGCCGACGCTCCGGCCGATGCCGGCCATGCCCTTGCCGTCTGAAAGAACCTCTCCCCATGAGCCGTCCCCATCTGCTTGATGCCCTGCATGACGCCGTCCTGCTCTGTGACGGCGGCATGGGCAGCCGCGTCCAGGCGCTGACCCTGGATGTGGAGACGGATTTCTGGGGGCGGGAGAACTGCACCGATGTCCTGGTCCTGTCGCGGCCGGATCTCGTGCGGGACATTCATCGCGGCTATTTCGAGGCGGGCGCCGATATGGTGGAGACGAACACCTTTGGTGCCTCGCCGGTCACCCTGGCGGAGTTCGACCTTCAGGACCGCGCCTTCGAGATCAACCGGCGCGCTGCCGAATTGGCACGGGAGGCGGCGGAGACGTTCTCCGACGGACGCCATCGCTGGGTGGTGGGCAGCATCGGCCCCGGCACCAAGCTGCCCAGCCTGGGGAACATTGCCTATGACCCGCTGGAAGCCGCGTTGGCGGAACAATGCCGCGGGCTGATCGCCGGCGGGGCGGATGCCATCCTGATCGAGACCTGCCAGGATCCGCTGCAGATCAAAGCGGCCGTGAACGGCGCCAAGGTCGCGCGCCGTCAAGCCGGGACGGATACGCCGATTTTCGTGCAGGTCACGGTGGAGACGACCGGAACGCTGCTGGTCGGTCCGGACATTGCCGCGGCCGCGACCGTGGTGAACGCGCTGGACGTGCCGCTGGTGGGCCTTAACTGCGCCACCGGTCCGCAGGAAATGGCGGAACATGTCGGTTGGCTGGCGAAGAACTGGCCCGGGCTGATTTCGGTGCAGCCGAATGCCGGCCTGCCGGAACTCGTGGATGGCCGCACCCACTACCCGCTGGGCGCCGCCGAACTCGCGAGCTGGATGGAGCGGTTCGTGGCCGAGGACGGCGTCAACCTGATCGGCGGCTGCTGCGGCACCTCGATTGCACATGTCCAGGCGCTCGATACGATGCTGCGCCGGCGCGGCGGTTTCCGACCGGCGCCGGTGGCGCGCAAACCCGTCTGGGTGCCGTCGGTCGCCAGCCTGTATCAGTCGGTCGCGCTGCGTCAGGAGAATGCGATCTTCGCGATCGGTGAGCGCTGCAACGCCAATGGTTCGAAGAAATGGCGGGAATTGCAGCAGGCCGGGGACTGGGACGGCTGCGTCGCCATGGGCCGTGAGCAGATCGGCGAAGGCTCCCATGCGCTGGATATCTGCACCGCCTTCGTCGGGCGCGATGAAAACGCGGAGATGACCGAAGTCATCCGCCGCTTCACCGCATCCGTGAACAGCCCGCTGGTGATCGACAGCACGGAAACGCCAGTGATCGAGGCGGCGCTGAAGCTGCATGGCGGCAAGGCAATCATCAACTCGATCAACTTCGAGGATGGGGAGAAGCACGCCGAGGATCGCATGATCCTGGCCAGGCGCTTCGGCGCGGCGGTGATCGCCCTGACGATCGATGAAGTGGGCATGGCGAAGACGACCGAGGACAAGCTGCGGATTGCCCGCCGGCTGGTCGATTTCGCCTGCACCCGGCACGGATTGCCGCAATCCGACCTGATGATCGACCCGCTGACCTTCACCATCGCCACGGGCAACGAGGACGACCGCAAGCTCGCGCTATGGACGTTGGAAGGCATCGCGGCGATCCGCCGGGAGTTTCCGGACATCCAGATCATCCTTGGCCTGTCCAATGTCAGCTTCGGGCTGAATCCGGCGGCGCGCGCGGTGCTGAACTCGGTCTTTCTGGACCACGCGGTGCGCGCGGGCATGAGCGGGGCGATCATTCATGTCTCGAAGATCCGGCCGATCCACATGATCGCGCCCGAGGAGGTGAAGGTCGCGGAAGACCTGATCTTCGACCGCCGGACTGAGGACTATGATCCGTTGCAGCGGATGCTGGAACTGTTTGCCGGCCGCAAGGCCGCCGACGCCACGCAGAAACAGCGGGCCGATACGGTGGAAGGCCGGCTGAAGGACCGCATCGTCGATGGCGATCGCAAGGGCCTGCACGAGGAACTCGACGAGGCTTTGGCGAAGATGCCGCCGCTCGACATCATCAACAACGTCCTCCTGGACGGGATGAAGGTCGTGGGCGAATTGTTCGGCGCTGGAAAGATGCAGTTGCCCTTCGTGCTGCAGAGCGCCGAGACGATGAAGACTGCCGTCGCCTATCTGGAACCGCACATGGACCGGGTGGAAGGCCAGGAAAAGGGCACGATCGTACTGGCGACCGTGAAGGGCGACGTGCACGACATCGGCAAGAACCTGGTCGATATCATCCTGACGAACAATGGCTACCGGGTAGTGAACCTGGGCATCAAGGTGCCGCTGGCCGACATGCTGGCCGCCGTAGCCGAACATCGGGCGCACGCCATCGGCATGTCGGGGCTGCTGGTGAAATCCACTGTCGTGATGCGGGAGAACCTGGAGGAGATGTCGCGCCAGGGCGTTGAGGTGCCGGTGCTGCTGGGCGGCGCGGCGCTGACCCGCACCTATGTCGAGGACGACTGCGTGCGCGCCTATGCGTGCGGGCGCGTCGCCTACGCGCGTGATGCCTTCGACGGGCTGCATTTGATGGACCGCGTCACCGGCAACGGGTTCGACGATTATCTTGCCGCGATCCAGGCAAAGCGGAGCGGCAGGGCCCGCAACACGTCGCGCACACTCGGCCAGGCCGACGAACGCGCGTTCCGCCCGGTCGATGTCAATCTGGTCCAGGCCCGCCGCCGGCGCCTGACGCAGGATGTGCCGGTTGCCGAACCGCCGTTCTGGGGTGCGCGGGTGATCGAGGCCGCGCCCAAGGCCATTGTCCCGTTCGTCAATGAGCGCAGCCTTTATCAGTTCCAGTGGGGCTTTCGGAAACAGGGCCGCTCCCTGGACGATTTCCTGGGGTGGGCGAAGCAGGAACTCCGCCCGGTCATGCGCCGGATGCTGGCATTGTGCGAGGAGCAGGACATCCTGAGGCCGCAGGCAGCCTATGGATATTGGCTCGCCGCAGGGCAGGGGAATGACCTGATCATCTTCGACCAGGACGGCGCGACCGAACTCGCCCGCTTCACCCTGCCGCGCCAGCCGAAGGAGGATGGCGAATGCATCGCCGACTTCTTCCGCGATGTGGACGATGCACAACGCGACGTGATCGCCCTGCAGGTGGTCACGGTCGGGCAGAAGGCGTCCGATTTCGCGCGTGCCTGGTTCGAGGAGAATCGCTACCAGGATTATCTGTATCTGCACGGCCTGTCAGTCGAGATGGCCGAGGCGATGGCGGAATACGTACATAAGCGCATCCGTGCCGAATTGGGCTTCGCCGGAGAGGACGACCGCGACATCGAGAAGATGCTGGCACAGGGCTATCGGGGCAGCCGCTACAGCTTCGGCTACCCGGCTTGCCCGCGGCTGGAAGACCAGGCGCCGATCCTGAAGCTGCTGGGCGCGAACCGGATCGGCGTCGATCTGTCGGACGAATTCCAGTTGCATCCGGAGCAGTCGACCAGCGCGGTCGTCGTGCTGAATCCGCACGCAAAGTATTTCTCGGTTTGATACCGGCTCGGGTGGCGACCGCTGCCCCGGACGGATGAGGCCGGCGGATCGCTCAGGCCTGCGCCTCCTGAAGCGGCTTCGGATCGGCGGTTGCTTCCAGGCCGCGGACGATCGCCGCCAGCAGCACGTTCTTGACCAGCGGTTTGGCCACGAAATCCGTCATTCCGGCGGCCTGGCAGGCAGCCATGTCCTCGGGGAAGGCATTCGCGGTCAGCGCAATGATCGGCACCGTCCGTGACGGCCCAAACCCGCCCCGGATCAGCCGTGTCGCGGTAAGCCCGTCCATCTCGGGCATGCGCATGTCCATACAGATCACGTCGTAGCCCCGCTCCCCGGCGCGATCGACCGCTTCCTGTCCGTTGGCCGCGATGTCGATCTCGATCGGCAGGCCCTTGAGCATTCGCAACAGCACGAACTGGTTGGTCCGGTCATCCTCCGCCACCAGGATGTGAACAGGCCGGCCCAGCCGTTCCAGGGTCTGGGTCAGGGCTTCGGCGGAACCAGCCCTCGGTCTGGTGGTTGTCGCGGCCATGGGGGCAAGTTTCAGGCGCATGCGGAAGCGGAACACGCTGCCCCGGCCGGGATTCGACTCGACCGATATCGTGCCACCCATCTGCTCGACAATCTGCTTGCTGATCGCGAGGCCCAGCCCCGAACCGCCGAAGCGGCGGGTAATCGAGTCGTCCGCCTGCACGAAGGCGTCGAACAGCGTCTTCAGCTTGTCCGGCGCAATTCCGATGCCGGAATCGGTTACCGACCACTCCAGCACCACGTCACCGGCACCCCTCTCCAGGCACTGACAGGTGACGGTGACGCTTCCCTGGTCGGTGAACTTGATTGCGTTCGAGACGAGGTTGTTGAGCACCTGGCGGATACGGCCGCCGTCGCTGTCGAGATGCAAGGACGGGTCGATATCGCTCTCGGTCCGCAACTCCAGGCCTTTGCGCATGGCCTGCGGACCATGCACGCTGCGCACATCCGCCAGCAGCGTGGCCGCGGGGAACGCGGCGTGCTCAAACCGCATTCGCCCGGCGTCCAGCTTCGAGAAGTCCAGGATGTCGTTCAGGATCCGCATCAGGTTGTCGCCGGACTCCCGGATCGTCAGCACAACCTTCTGCTGTTCGGCCGAGAGCGGCTCATCCAGCAGGCTTGCCGCCAAGCCCAGCACGGCGTTCATCGGTGTGCGGATCTCATGGCTCATCATCGCCAGAAACGCCGATTTCGCTCGGCTCGCCTCCTCGGCCAAGCGCCGGCGTTCCCGCAATTCCACCGCTTCCCGCTGCAGATCGAGCACCCGCTGCCGGTCCCGCGCGCTCTGTTCCGCGGCTTTCCGTTCCCGGATGTCGCGTACCGCGACGACCGACCCGCCGCCCTGGCCCAGGGCCGCTCCGGCGGACAGCACTTCGACCGGGATCTGTTCGCCGGCCTGCGATGTCAGGATCAGTTCCTGCGCCTGTCCCTCCCGCCCATCATCGAACCTCGACAGGAACCGTAACACCGGAGTGTCCCGGATCTCCTCCAAGGATATCCCCGCCATCGTGCAGAAGGCGCGGTTCGCGTCGAGGATCTTGCCCGCCGCGTGCACCAGGATGCCTTCAAAGGTGCAATCGGCCAGTTGTCGCAGGCGTTCGTTTTCCCGGCGGGCGCGGGCGGCCGATTGCCGGTCCACGGCGGCACCGGCGCGCGTGAGCGCCAGGATCGCGACGAATTCCGATATGAAGACCACTGTAAGCGGCTGCAGAGCCAGTGCGCCGGGCGTCGCCGAGGCCGTCTCCCACTCGGTGAACGGCAGAATCGACAGGAACGACGCCAGGTTCAATCCCGCCAGCGCGACCCCGATCACCACCGCCGGTACCATCCGCCCGGCTGCCGAGGTGGCGGACCCGACCTGCCGCAAGGCGAAGCCGCAAACGAAGGTGCATGCCACCATCGCTGCCAATATACCCGCGAGCTCATATCCCAGGACCAGCGGATCCGCGAGCGCGCTCATGCTGGTGAACAGCATGCACGATGCACTGGCCGACAGGACCGAGCCGGACAGGATCGTGTTCCGCATGCCGCGCTCAGCCAGGGCGGTGATGGCAATGGCGGCCATGCCGCCGCCCAGTGCCAGCAGCACCGAAATGACGGCAGCCGGCCAGGGAACTTGGGCGTCCAGGAACGGGAAATACCCGGCAAGAGAAATTCGGAAGGTCAGCCAGATCGCGGCACCTGCCAGCGCGCCGGACGGGATGATCCGGATGGTGGCCTGACGCCGGTCGCTGACCCCGGTCCGGGGAAGCAGTGCCGCCGCCAAGAGGCACAGGATCGTGCTTGCCAGTGCGGACAGGCCAAGCAGCCTGGGATCGTGGGCGGAGAGGAATTCATCCAGCATCGCCAGCATTAGACGGCCGAAAGATTAACCAAACGCTACGGCTGGGCCGAACGGCTTTCCCCGGCAGGTTCATACTTTGGCAATCAATCTCCTTCAGCTTGTCGGGAGGAGATGAATCCCGATGCGACATACATGCCGCGCCCGACCGGGCTTGGCTCGCGACGGACACAGGGCAGCACCCTTTGCGCCTTTGCAATCGTCATCCTGCTGGCATGGGGCCTGCCGGCCAGGGCCGCATCGCTGTCGCTGAAGGACATGCAGGTGCTGTCGCGCGCGCTGGGCTTCGTTCAACCGGGACTGGCGTCGGGGACGGTGGCAATCGCCTACTCGGCGGCCGATCCGGCCAGCAAGCGTGACGCGCAGGAGATTGCGGCCCTGATTCTGGGCGGCCTGCGTGTGGGTGGCGTGGTGCTGACGCCGGAGATTGTTGAAGACACGGTCCTGGGCGGGCGCCGGTTCGTGGTGCTGATCGCCGCGGCCGGAGCTGGACGGGAAGCCATACAGACTGCCAGCCGAAACGCGCGCGCCCTCTGCATTTCGGCCGATATGGAAATGGTCCGTTCCGGACACTGCGCGATGGGGATCAAGTCGGCTCCCCGCGTGGAAATCGTCGTCAATCATGACGCCGTGAAGGCATCCGGCATCGAATTCGCCGCGGCCTTTCGCATGATGATCAAGGAAATCTAGGGATGCAGACCTGCCTCGCTACGGTGGGACGGAAACTGGCCGGCACGATCGTGGGGGCATCGTTGATGTGCGGCGTGCCTGGTTGCGGCTTCGCCCAGTCGGTCGATTATGGCGCGCTGGAGCAGCTGTTCGGCGAGCCTGTCACCACCTCGGTGACCGGCAAGCCGCAGCGGGCGACCGACGCGCCAGCGAACATCGAGATCATCACCCAGGATGACATCCGCCGTTCGGGCGCAACCAGTATTCCCGAGGTCCTGCAGTTCGTCACGGGCGTTGATGTCAGGCGCAACGGTTTGGCCAACGCCGAGGTGGGCATTCGCGGCTACAACCAGGCCGCCAGCCCGCGGCTGATGGTCCTGGTGGATGGACGCCAAGTCTATATGGTCGATTATGGCCGCATCATTTGGGCGGCGATCCCGGTGCAGCTGGATGAAATCCGCCAAATCGAGGTGATCAAGGGGCCGAATTCGGCGCTCTATGGATTCAACGCCGTGAGCGGCGTCATCAACATCATCACCTACGATCCGTTGCGCGACGGGGTCAACGCCGTCACGCTGCGCGGCGGCACCCAGCAGTATGTCGGAGGGTCGGCCATCGGGACCGCCCGCATCGGCGAGGATGCCGGTATCCGCGTGTCCCTGGGCGGTTTCCGCGCGCGTGACTTCGGATCCGGCCCCCTGGGCTGGGAAGATGCCGCCGCTCGGAAATCACCGTTCACTGGAACCGTCGGCGTCAATTCCCGGTGGCGGATCTCGCCTACGGTTGAACTTTTCTCACACCTCAGTGCCGGGGAAACCCGGCTCGCCGAACAGGCGGCACCAGGCGTTTACGACACCGAGCGCCTGTCGACCAATGCCGTGCGTGTCGGCCTCAATGCCGACACCTCGCTCGGCCTGCTCAGCCTCTCGGCCGCGCGCAGTGAGGCTCAGGTCAGTATCGAAAACTACTCGCTGGGCCTGCCCGTCACGCAAGGTGAGTATCAGACCACCTACGTGCTGGAAGCCAGCAACCTCGTGAAGATCGGAACCGACCACACGGTGCGTGTGGCCTTGGAATACCGCCAGAACGGCGACAACTCCGGCGATCTCGCGATGGGCAACATCAGCAATTCCATCTACTCCGCCAGCCTGATGTGGGACTGGCAGATCCTGCCAGACCTGTCGCTGACGAACGCGGTGCGATACGACCACATGAGGCTGCACTTCTCCGGAAACCTGATGCCGGTCACCGGCCTGACGACCAGTGAATACAATAGCGCCACCATCAACGAGACGAGTTTCAACTCTGGCCTCGTCTGGAAGATCACCGATGAGGACACGCTGCGCGTCTCCGGCGCGCGGGGCGTGCAGCTCCCGACGCTGCTGCAATATGGCCTGCAGATCCCTCCTGGTTTCGCCGGGGGGCCGGTCGCCTATGCCGGCCGCCCCGATCTGCGCCCGTCCATCATCTGGAGCGCCGAGCTGGACTATGATCGAGTGATTCCCGCGATAGATTCGACGTTGCGAACGGCGATCTTCTCGCAGCGGATCGACGACATCATCGCCTGGTCGTTCGGCGCTCCCCTCCGATTCGCCCCCACCGGCGCCCCCGTGTTCTTCTCCGGCAACGTCGGATACAGCACCGCGGCCGGGGTGGAAATCGGCCTCAAGGGATCGAACCCGCAGGGGTTCCGCTGGAACCTGAGCTATGCGTTCGTGGCTACGACCGATCATACCAGCCTTAATCGTGGTCCCGTGCCGACCGGGATCGTGGAATACGCGCACGCAGCACCAAGGAACGTGGTGATCGCCGGGGTCGGCTATACTTGGGAGAAACTGGAGCTTGATTTTATGGCGCGCTGGCAGTCCACATGGCTCGATTACCGTATGGCGCCGGATCGCTCCGCACTGGTTCCTGTCAACGTGTCTAACTATTTCCTGTTCAACGCGCGCGCCGGCTACCAGCTTACCGACAACCTCACAGTTTCAATCACGGCGCAGCAGTTCAACAATCCCCGGCTTGCCCAGACCGGTGGACCGCCGGTCGAACGCCGCATCATCGCCGGATTGACGCTGCGTCTCTGATAAGGCTGCGTAATCGCTGCCATGGGGATGTCATGATCCGGGGCCTGATGTAAGCTGCCTTACGGTTCCTGGGTTTGACGCGAAGCGCGATACACGGGGCGCTTGCGCCGGCAAACCGGCCGGGAACGGGTCGGTGATGGCAGGAGGCGCCGTTGAGCGCAGTACACGAACAGGTCCAGCGGGCACGTGACCTCGCCCCGTTGATCGCCGCCGATGCCGAGGAAGTCGACAATCGGCGTGAATTGACCCCCGCGATCGTCAACGCATTGAAGGACGGCAACTTTTTCCGCATGCTGCAGCCCCGCGGCATCGGCGGGCTGGAATTGCATCCACTCGTCTTCTCGCAGGTGACCGAGGCGTTCGCGAGCGTGGATGGATCCGTCGGCTGGGTCGTCTGCCAGAGCAATGGCTGTTCGATGTCCGCGGCCTACCTGCCGCCTGAGGTGGCGCGAGACATGTTCGGCCACCGCGACGGCATCCTGGCCTGGGGACCGCCTGGTCCGTTCGAGGCCGTGCCGGCCGAGGGTGGTTCTCGCATCACCGGCACCTGGCGCTTCGCCAGCGGCTGCCAGAACGCCACCTGGCTTGGCGCGCATATCCGCACCGCCGACACGAAGGAACTGCTGACCTTCCTGTTCCCGAAATCCAGCGCAACCATGACGGATATCTGGCACACCGTCGGGCTGCGGGGCACCGCCAGCAACCAGTATTCCGTGACCGACCTGTTCGTGCCGCATTCGCACGTGATGCACCGCGACGACCCGCGGTTCCGGCGCGAGGACGGGCTGCTGTACCGGTTTACCAGCGGTCAGCTCTACTCGATCGGCTTCGCGGGCGTGGGCCTGGGCGTCGCACGCGGCCTGATGGACGCCTTCCTGAGCCTGCCGGCCAACAAGGTGGCGCGCGGCGCATCGAAGCCGCTGCGTGAGAATAACGTCGTGCAGTCGCAGGTCGCGCAGTCCGAGGCGCGCTGGCGGTCGGCGCGCGCCTTCCTGCACAATACCGTCCACGACACCTGGGCGCATATTGAGCGGCACGGCGAAATGACCGCGGATCAGAAGGCGATGATCCGGCTGGCCACAACCTGGGCGATCCAGCAGGCGCGGGAGGCCGTGAACACGCTGTATCACGCGGCCGGGTCGGTCGCGGTGTTCGAGGAAGGGCCGTTCGAACGCCGGTTGCGCGATATGCACACGGTTGCGCAGCAAACCCAGGGCAGGCAACTTCACTACGAGACCGTCGGCCAGATCATGCTCGGCCTCAGCCCGGAAAACCAGTTCTGAAGGGGGATACAACGATGCCAGCACAGTCCTTGAACCACTATACGATCATGACCCGTGACCTGGAGCGGACGAAGGACTTCTATCGTGACGTGGTCGGGCTGACCGTCGGCGACCGTCCGCCGCTGGGCTTCCCCGGCTACTGGCTGTATTGCGGCGAAACGCCTGTCGTGCACCTGCTGGGCTATCGAGCGCAGGACCCGGTGATCGCCGATGGACCGTCCTACCCGGCGAAGACCGGACGGCTGGACCACATCGCCTTCTCCTGCGTCGGGCTCAAGGACATGAAGTCGAACCTGCAGGAACGCGGCATCAAATACGATGAACGGGTGCTGCCGCGCTTGAACATGACGCAGTTGTTCTATTTCGATCCGGACGGCATCGCCGTGGAATGCAATTTTCCAGCCGAGGAAACGGAAGCCCGTCCCGGTTCCGGCTACTGAGGCGTCCTCGCAACGCCCCGCCCTGCTGCTGATCGGCCACGGCTCCGCCCGCTACCCGGGCGCGGCCGACGCATTGCACGCGCACGCCGAAACCATCCGTCAGGATGGGCGGTTCGCCGAGGTTGCGGTCGGTCTGCTGACGGGCGGGCCGTCGGCCGATGACGCGCTGTCCTCGCTGGCCGCGGCCGAGGTCCGGGTGGTGCCATTCTTCATGGAGGACGGCTATTTCACCCGGGTCGCCGTTCCGCGTGCCCTGTCCGGGCATGCCACAAGCACGCGCGCCCCGCGGTTATGCCCGCCCGTTGGGACGCACCCCGCCATCGCGTCGGTCATTGCGCGGCGGGCCGTTAGCCACTGCACGGCCCACGGCCTCGATCCAAAGGGCGTCGCGCTGCTGCTGGTAGGGCACGGATCGGCGTGGGTACCCGGACGGCGCAAGGCCGCGCACGACCATGCGGAGCGTCTGGCGGCGCAGAACCGGTTTGGTCCGGTGCGCGTGGCCTTCCTGGAGGAACCGCCCTTCGTGCCGGACACCTTGGCGGATCTGCGGGGCATGCGCGTGGCGGTACTGGGCCTGTTTGCCGGGGACGGAGGGCACGTGCGCGATGACCTGCCAGCCGTGATCGCCGCGGACCAGGATGCCGCCGATACGGTTTTGGACCTCGGGATCATTGGCACTGACCCCGCGCTCGCCGGCATCATCATGGACCAGGCCGGCAGACCCCGTTCCTGATGACGGTCGCGCCCGAACCGGCGTAGCCTGCCGGAAATCGAGGCGAGGGAGGAAGCGGCATGTTCGTCTGTGTGGGTGGCTACACGACGCCGGACCGCGACGGGCACGGCAACGGCATCAATGTCTATCGGGTCGAACCGGACCATCGCGCCTGGACCCACCTGCAACTGGTGGACGGGCTGGAGAATCCGTCGCTGTTCACCCTGAACCGGGACAACACGCGACTCTACGCCGTGCATGGTGCGCGCAGCCTCGTCAGTGCCTTTGCCATCGACAATTCATCCGGCCGGCTTACTCTGCTGAACCAGATGAATTGCGGCGGTTGGAACCCCGTCGATTCGGCGCTGGATCCCACCGAACGGTTTCTCGTGATCGGGAATTACGACTCGGGCACCGTCGCGGTGATGCCCCTCGGCGACGACGGCCGGCTGCATCCGGTAACGCAGCTTGAAACCCTGACGGGCACGCCGGGCCCGGATCCGCATCACCAGGCCTCCTCGCATCCGCATGCCGTCATCTTCGATCCGTCCGGCCGCTTCGTGATTGTGCCCGACAAGGGCTTCGACCGGACGTTCTTCTTCCGCTTTGCGGATGGCCGGATCAGCGCAACCGAACAGGGCTTCATCACCGCCCGCGCCGGGGCGGCGCCGCGCCACGCGACCTTCCATCCGTCCCTGCCAATCCTCTATGTCAACAACGAGCTCGATTCGACCGTGACGGCCTTCCGCTGGGATTCCGCGACCGGTCATGTGGTGGAATCGCAGACGGTCTCGACCATTCCGGGCGGCCACGCGGGGCGCAATACAACCGCCGAGATCGTTGCCTCCGCCTGCGGGCGATACGTGTATGTCTCGAATCGCGGCCAGGACAGCATCGTCCTCTTCACCGTCGATTCGCGGACCGGGCACCTGACCTACGTCGGGTACACGCCCACCGGCGGGCGGCGGCCGCGGTTCTTCGCCGTCGATCCAACCGGCCGATACTTGTATGCCGCGAACCAGGACAGCGATGATATCGTTGGGTTTCGCCTCGATGCTGCGACCGGAACGCTGGCCCCGACCGGCCTTGTGGTCAAGCTCGGCAGTCCGTCCGCGATCAGCTTCGTGCCGGCCTCTTGAAGCGACACCCAACTCGCGATGATAGTGCCGGCAACTGACAAGATCCGAAGGGAGACGTCATGGCCCGTACAACGACAGGTCGCGCCGGCGTGAAGAAGTCCGCCGCGAAACGGCCCGCCGCGCGCAAGGCCGCTGCCCCGAAGTCGCCGGCCCGCAAGACGTCCGTTGCGGGCAAGGCCGCACCGAAGAAGGCAACCGCGAAGGCGAAGTCGGCGCCAGGACGCAAGGCCGCGGCGATGGCAAAGTCCGCCGCGACCAGGAAAGTGTCGGCAACCGCCAGGAAGTCGCCGGTCAAGGCGAAGGCCGCGCCGGCCAAGGTTGCCCCACGCAAGGCCCCGGTGAAGGCGACCGCGAAGGCGCGGGCGTCGGTGCAGCCTCGAAAAAGCGCTGCCCGCAGCATCGTCAAGCCGCGCCGCGCACGTGCGACTCCCCCGGCGAAACGCGCGCCGGCACTGCCGACGTCGGTGACGCAATTGATCTCGCAGGGCGGGCCGCAGCGCTTCATCGTCAGCCATCTGAACGAGGCGGATTTCAAGGCCGATGGCCTGCGCCCCTATGCCCGCTATCGAGACCTGGGTATCGCCGAGGCCACGGGTGGCCTCTGCCAGGCTCATGTCATCCGCTTCGTGCCGCCCTGCACCGACGAGGTGCGCAAGCGTCACACACACGAAACGGAAATCCAGCTGATCTACGTCCTGAAGGGCTGGATCAAGAACGAGTTTGAGGGCCACGGCGAGCAGATGATGTCGGTCGGCAGCTGCTGGCTGCAGCCATCGGGAATCCGGCATACCGTGCTGGACTACTCGGCCGACTGCGAAGTGCTGGAAATCA
This sequence comes from Acetobacteraceae bacterium, assembly GCA_050181195.1. Lineage (GTDB taxonomy): Bacteria > Pseudomonadota > Alphaproteobacteria > Acetobacterales > Acetobacteraceae > Rhodopila. The sequence goes on from JBFXDK010000027.1 coordinate 27,442, forward strand.
TCGTGCCCGCAGACTTCAAGACTGCGGAAGTCGCCGACGCGGAATGACAGCGCCGCTGGTCGGTACGCGCGGGCGAGGCGGGACGTCATCTCTCCAATGGGCCGCGCCCATGGTTGCAGTGGCTTGAAAGGCAGGACGGTTCATGACGGACGACGAGCTCCCCATCGTTGATGCGCATCATCACCTGTGGGACCTGGATGGACCGGTCCGCTATCCCTGGCTGACGAGCGTCGAGCATCGGTCGCATCTGGGCGATTACTCGCGCTTCCGCCGCTCCTATCTGCCGGCCGAATACAAGCGTGACACGGTGCTGCACAATGTCATCGCCACGGTGCATGTCGAGGCGGAATGCGACCGGTCCCAGCAGCTGGCCGAAACCGAGTGGCTGACGCAGGTGCACGCCCGGCATGGCTTCCCCAACGCCATCGTCGCGCATGCCTGGGTGGATACGCCGAACGCCGAGGAGATCATCGCCGCGCAGAAGGCGTACCCGCTGGTGCGGGGGATCCGGACGAAGCCGGTAATCGCGTCCGGGCCGGGAGACAGCGTGCGGGGGCAGCCGCGAAGCCTGCAGGACCCGAAATGGCGGCAGGGCCTGGCGCTGCTGGAGAAATACGACCTGTCCTGGGACCTGCGCGTGCCCTGGTATCATCTGGAGGAAGCGGCCGAGGTGTGCCGCGAACATCGCGGCCTGCGGATCGTATTAAACCATACCGGATATCCGCTGGACCGGTCTAAGGAGCAATTGGCGGTGTGGCGGCGCGGGATGGAGGCGCTGGCCTCCTGCCCGAATGTCTGGTGCAAGATTTCCGGCCTGACGGTGAAGGATCAGCCCTGGACGTTGCAGGTGAACGGATCGGTGCTGCGCGAGGCGATCGGGGTTTTCGGTATCCATCGTTGCATGTTTGCGTCCAATCATCCGGTGGACGGGATCAAGGCAAGCTGGGACTGGATCTACACCTGTTTCAAGTACGTCACCGCCGGCCTGTCCTGGGAAGACCGGCGGCGCCTGTTCGCGGAGAACGCGCTGGCGTTCTATCGGATCGACGTCGCCGCAAAGCCTTGATCCGCGTTGCGTTCATCCGCTGACCATGTCCCGGCCGCCATGGGTTTCATGCAGGATGAAACCTTCGATCGGGTCGAACTCGCCCAGCCATGGCGCCATCCGGATCACCCGTTGCGTGTCGGCGTAGCCAGCCGCCCAACGCGCCTGGATGCCCGCCGCGCTGAAGTCGATGTCCTTCGTGTGGTCCTCGCCCTGGATCGGCGGCGCGAGCAGGCGGACAACGTGCATCCGCGTCAGGCAGCCATAGGCGGCGAGTTCCTCCACCTCGGGCGTCTGGCGCAATGCGGGCGGCATCTTCCGGGCCAGTTCGGAAATCACGTGCCGCAGCCTGTGGATCTGCTTCTGCCGAGCGATATGCGTGACTGCGCGGCTTGAATACTGGATATCCTTCTGGCGGTTCAGCACCTGCCAGATCGTCTCAGGCTCCGCCCCGCTTGGGTTCCAGATATGCACGGCGAAGGCCAGCGAGTTGCGGCGGGGGAAGTCGTCGAAGATCGCCTCGACGGGCGTATTGGACAGGATGCCACCATCCCAGTAGAGCTCGCCGTCTATACGAACGGCCGGGAATGCCGGCGGCAGCGCACCCGATGCCATGACGTGGGCAGGGCCGAGTGGCATGTCGCGGCTGTCGAAATAGCGCATCTCGCTGGTGCGCACATTGGCGGCGCCGACGGTCAGGCGTGTCAGGTGGTGATTGATGCGGTTGAAGTCGACGAGTTCGCCCAGCGTCTCGGCTAGCGGCACAGTGGAATAGAACCCCGCCGCGCCGGCGCCCAGCGGCACGTGCAGGCCGGCGAAGGCGAAAGGATTGGGTTTAAAGAAGGCCGGAATGCCCCCCGTCATGGTCATCCAATTCGCTATCATGCCGCCGATCACCGGCAACGAGCACAGCCCGTTGTGCAGGCTGCCAAACTGCATGCGGGTCCAGAATTCCCGCAGGCGAGCCATCCGGTCCGGCACGTCGTTGCCGGCGATCAGGGCTGCGTTGATGGCGCCGATGGATGTGCCAATAACCCAGTCCGGCTCGATCCCGGCCTCGTGCAAGGCCTGGTAGACGCCCGCCTGATAGGCGCCCAGGGCGCCGCCGCCCTGCAGGACCAGCACAATCTGGGTGACATCTGGCGGCAGGCGGGGCTTGGTTGGTGTGACGGCAGTGGTGACAACAGTATCCATGATGCGTGTCCTTCTACGGCGTGCGCGGGCGAGTGCGGTGGCGTGTGGAATCCCGGTTCGGCACCGGCGGCCCGAGGCCGGCGCAGGGGGGCGGCGGCAGCATGATGCGCCAAGCCAGGGCCGGGGAGCGTTCCCACACCGCCCGCGCAAGCGCGGCGGCGGATGGGGTGCCCTGGACCGGGCCTGAAACGGCGCCGGTCCGTTGCGGTATTGCCGGGGCCATGTCAGTGCGCCGTCCAGCCGCCATCCACTGGCAGGGCGATCCCGGTGATCGACCGTGCCGGCTCTCCGCACAGGAACAGGACCGCGGCGGCAATCTCCTCGACCGTGATGAAGCGCCGGGTCGGCTGTTCGGCCAGGAACACCGTGCGAACCACCTCGTCGCGGCTGATCCCGTGCGCCTTGGCCTGCGCGTCGACCTGTTGTTCAACGAGGGGGGTCAACACATAGCCAGGACACACGGCATTGCAGGTCACGCCATGTTCGGCCGCTTCCAGCGCGGCCACCTTGGTAAGGCCGATCACGCCGTGCTTGGCGGCGACATAGGCCGACTTGAAGGGCGAGGCGACCAGCCCGTGCGCCGAGGCGATGTTCACGATCCGCCCGAAGCCCTGCCGCTTCATCTCTGGCAGAACGGCCTGCGTCGCGTGGAACGCGGCCGCCAGGTTGATTGCCTGGATCGCCTGCCATTTCTCCGGCGGAAAGCACTCGATCGGCGCGACATGCTGGATCCCGGCATTGTTCACCAGGATATCCACCGTGCCGAAACCGCGGATGGCGCGTTCCATCATTTCGGCGATGGCGTTGCCGTCGGCCATATCGGTGTCATCATACTGGACCGGGACGCCGTGCTTTTCACTCAGCTCGTGGCACAGGGCGTCCATGCGCGTCGGATCGCCAAGGCCGTTCAGGATAACGGTTGCCCCGCCGGCGGCCAATGCCCTGGCGATGCCCAGGCCAATTCCGCTGGTCGATCCGGTGACCACGGCGACCCGGCCTTCAAACGCACGCATGCCCGTGCTGGACTGCGTCTTGTCTTGAATGATGGTTGTCATGACCGATATCCTTCCCCTGGCGCGCTGATCGGCGCCGACGCCGAGAGCTTGCCGGTCATCGCGGATGGCCAGCCAATGCCGGATTGCTATCGAGGCGATACGCCCGCACTATCGCGCGTCTTCATGCTGCCCTGCATAGTCAAATTCGATCATTTCAATAGTCATTCGGCATTTTTATCTTGGCCTCCTGCCGCGGATGCTTCGCCCGTCAGTGCCGGCCAATTCCGGTCGACACGGGAGAAGGACATGATGCCATGATCATCAATCGTATGACGGTTCGCCGCGGGGTGACCCTGGCCGGGGTGTTGGCGGGTGGGTTGTCTCTGGTCGGACCCGCTTTCGCCGGCAAGTGTCCGGCGGACATGATGCGGCCCGACGGCAGCGGCCAGGCGAAAAGCTCGGCTTTGGCGAAGGACGTTACGGATTCGGTCCTGGGAGCGGTCGACCTGGAGAAGGAGCCGGCGGCGATCAAGGACCGGATGCTTCGCCTGCGCCGGCTGGAAATCAAGCCGGGCGGCGTTGTGCCCTGGCATGAGCATGCAAACCGCCCTGCCATCATCTACATCATTCAGGGTGAAATCGTCGAATACGCCAGCACCTGCGCGGTTCCGATCACGCATCGGGCGGGTGACACGGCGGTCGAGACACACGCGACCTCGCACTGGTGGAAGAACAACGGCAATCAGATGGTCGTCCTGCTGTCGGCGGATTTCTTCCCGGTCGCCGCTGGCAATCATCACATGATGTAATAACAGCCGTAGGTTTGCCTGCATGGCGCACCCGCAGGGTCGCGTCATGCGCCGCGGCCGGGAAGCGGAGAAAGCTGTGATGATGCCGGTGACCCATGCCATGACGCCTGTTCAGCACGCGGCTGCTGTGCCCCGGGCCGGTGGCGCCAGCCGCGCGATTGTCGTCGGGCTGATGGCCTTCCTGACCGTGGCGGACCTGTTCGCCACCCAGGCGATACTGCCCGCGCTGACAGTTGCATATGATACCTCGCCGGCGCGCATGAGCCTTGCCGTGAACGCCAGCACGCTTGGCATGGCGATCGCGGGCCTCGCGATGTCGCTGATCGGGGACCGCATTCCACGACGGAATGGCATCCTCGTCTGCCTTCTGGCGCTGGCGGTACCGACCACCTTGCTGGCCGGCATGCCGGATCTGGCGACGTTCGCAGGGCTGCGCATCCTGCAGGGCCTGTGCATGGCCGCCGCCTTCACGCTGACACTCGCCCATCTCGGCGAGGACGCCAGCCAACGCATGACGGCCACCGCGTTCGCCGCCTACATCACGGGCAACGTCGCCAGCAACCTGTTCGGACGCTTTCTCTCGGCTGCCGTGGCGGATCACTTCGGGCTGGCGCTGAACTTCTATGCCTTCGCTGCCCTGAATCTGTGCGGCGCGGCCCTGGTTTATGCGACGGTGCCGCACCGGGCGTCGCCGCGGCGCCATGAAGCGCCGCCCGCCAGTCTGTTCGCGCCCTGGGCGATCCATCTGCGCAACCCCGCCCTCCGATCCGCCTTCGCGCTCGGCTTCTGCATCCTGTTCGCCTTCATCGGCACATTCACCTATGTGAACTTCCTGCTGGTGAGTCAGCCGTTTGGCCTTGGGATGATGGAACTCGGGTTTGTCTACGTCGTCTTCCTGCCCTCCATCCTGACCACACCCTTTGCCGGACGGCTCGTGTCGCGCTGGGGCGTGCCAGTGACCTGTGGTTCGGCCCTGGCATTCGCCGGCCTGGGCATTCCGCTCTTGCTGCTGCCGTCCTTGGCCGCTGTCCTGGCGGGTCTGGTGCTGGTCAGTGTCGGGACGTTCTTCGCCCAGGCAGTGGCCACCGGATTCGTCGGGCGTGCCGTACGCACCGGTCGGGCCGCGGCGAGCGGACTGTATCTCGCGAGCTATTTCTCCGGCGGCGTCATCGGCAGTCTGGCGCTGGGATGGCTGTACGACGGGTATGGCTGGGGCGCCTGCGTGGCCGGTGTCGCGCTGGCTCTGGCGGTGGCTGGTGTTCTCGCGCGGCGATTGCAGACACAGGGTTGATGCCGTCCTTGCCGCGGCTCACTGCTGTGCAATGGAGACCGCCCGACTTTCCTTCGAAGGGCAACTCATTCTGCCGAATTCACGCGGGAGATGGGCGCCGCTGTTGGCTTGGGCTTGCTGGCAAGCGGTGATCGCGTCGATACCCGACACGGCGGTCGCCTTCCCCGACAGCCGGTCGCATTTGTCCAAAGCCTGTCCGGTCTCTATCACGGGCCAGGCAACGACGGGGACATGCCAATCTCGGGCCGTTGTCCCAAACAGGAGCGAGGACATGGACCTGAAGGAGAAAGTGGCTGTTATTACCGGCGCCAGCGGCGGGATCGGTTCGGCGACCGCGCGACTCATGGCCGAGGCAGGGGCGCAGGTCGTCGTCGGCTACAACAGCAAGCGGGAGGAAGCCGAAAGGGTCGTGGCGTCCCTGGCGGGTTCCGGCCACCGGGCCCTCCGCATTCCCATGCTGGAAACATCGGTCATCCGGGACGTCGCGGCGACGGTGGAGCGCGTTTACGGCCGCTGCGACGTGCTGGTGAACTGCGCCGGCTTCACCCGTCCGGTGCCGCACCACGACCTGGAGGGGCTGACAGACGAGCTGATCGATGCGGTCTTCGCGGCCAATGTGCGGGGTCCGTTTGCGACGATCCGTGCCTTCGTGCCGCTGATGAAGAAGGCTGGGGATGCAGTCATCGTGAACATTTCCTCGGTCGCCGCGGTCTCCGGCTCGGGCAGCAGCATCGCCTACGGCGGTTCGAAGGCCGCGCTCGACACCATGGCGCGCTCGCTCGCCCGCGTACTTGGCCCGGAAATCCGGGTGATGACGGTATCGCCGGCGGCGGTGGACACCGCCTTCGTGCCCGGGCGCACGACGGCAATGGTGGAGAAGGTTGCCGCGACGACGCCGCTGAAGCGGGTGGTGGTCGCCGAGGAGGTTGCCCAGGCGGTGATGGCGGCGGTGACGCACCTGACCGCCAGCACCGGCTGGATCATTCCCGTGGATGGGGGAAAGCTGGTCGGCTGACGGCCCGCGGGCGGGGCGGGAGCGCCGAGCGGAACTGATGAAGTATTCGGCGTAGCCAATTCGCGGCGCGCTGCGCCGGCCGGCTGGGTTTACGCGAGGTTCCCTGGGCGCGGTGGGCCGCTTCGATTTCGGCGCAGATCTGCCGGAAGCGGGCTGCACCGTCCGCACCGTCCATCTCTTCCCAGGTCTTCAGCCGGTCGGTGATGTCGTACACGGCCCGGAGCAGTGCGACCGCCTGCAGGTATGGATCCGCGTGTGCATCCCGTGTGTTTGCAAGCCAATGATCGATCCTGCCGTGCGCGAAGGTGACGAGGTCCTTACCATCACCCTCTACCCGGGCACGATACGGCCGGCCGGTGTAACGGTTCGTCCGCTCGATCCAGCCGGCCACGTCGGGATGCGAGAGGTGGTGGATGCAGGGGCCGGCATCCGCGGCGATGTGCATGATCCGGTTGGACAGCAACGTCATGCCCGCATGCACCGTCCCGCCAAAGGCCACGCTGCCGCGACGAAACAGCCGGACGTGGTGCTCGGGCCAGTAATAGGCGCGTTCATCGTGCCGGCCCAGAATGTAGTGACGCAGCGGAAATGCGTAGATGTCGGCGCTTGGATCCGCCAGTTCCCGCCGGATGAAGCGAACCGCGTCGGGGTTCAGGCACTCGTCGTCATCCAGCAGCAGGATCCAGTCGTGCCGGCATAGGGAAACCGCGTGGGCCCGTGTCTCCTCGACCGTTGGCGACCAGGGGACGGTCACGACCCGATCGGCCAATCGTCTGGCGACCTGGCGGGTGCCGTCGGTCGAGGACTTGTCCACCACGATCAGCTCGTCCGCGAATCGCGCGGCGTGCAGGCAGGTGCCCACGATCGCCGACCGGTTGAAGGTGACGACACAGGCACTGACGGGCTGCGATCGGTTCGGCACGCGTTCCTGTCCCCGCTTTGCGTGGTGGCCCAGCATACGCGCGCACTTACAAACGCCGCGTTAACGCGGCGGCACCGTCAGAACAGCGACATCTGCGGGTCGGTCGACTCTTCCTTGCTTGCGGGCACCACGAACCGGCTGCTGTCCAGGCTGTGACGATCCTCCGCGAGGCCGAACCGCCGCGAGGCCCGCGCGAAGCGCTTGCGCAGAAGATCGGCGTAGACGCCCTGGCCGGAGAAGCGGCTGTGAAACCGTGCGTCGTTCAGGGAGCCGCCGCGGGTTTCCTTGATCAGGTTCAGGATGCGGCCGGCGCGGTCAGGGAAACTGGTGTTCAGCCAGTCCTCGAACATCTGCCGTAACTCGTGCGGCAGGCGCAGCAGGATGTAGCTCGCATGCAGCGCACCGGCCTTCGCTGCCGCCTCCAGGATCTTCTCCATTTCGCTGTCGTTCAGCCCAGGTATCATCGGGGCGGCAAGCACGCCGGTCGGCACACCTGCCCGGGTCAGTTCCTGGATGGCATGCAGCCTTCGGGCGGGCGTGGCGGCCCGAGGCTCCATCGTCCGGGCCAGTTTCGGATCCAACGTCGTGACGGAGATGTGCACCCGCACCAGGTTCCGGCTAGCCAGCGAGGACAGGATGTCCAGGTCGCGCAGCACGCCCGCCGACTTGGTCACGATTCCCACCGGATGGTTAAAGCGATCCAGCACCTCCAGCACCGATCGGGTGAGCTTCAGTGTGCGCTCCACCGGCTGGTAGGGATCGGTGTTCGATCCCAGTGCCATCGTCCGCGGAAGATAGCTGGGCTTTCGGAGCTCCTTCTCCAGCATCGAGGCAATGTCGGGCTTGTAGGTCAGTTTCGTTTCGAAATCGAGGCCGGGCGAGTAGCCGAGATAGGCGTGTGTCGGGCGTGCATAGCAGTAGGTGCAGCCATGTTCGCAGCCGCGATAGGGATTGATGGCGCGGTCAAAGCCAATATCCGGCGACGTGTTCCAGCTTATCGCCGAACGGCTGGAATCCTTGAGAAGCGTTGTGGGAAGGCGAGGGGGAGCGGCGAATTCCTGCGTCAGCGTGTCCCATCCGTCATCGAACGGAGAAACGGATTGCGTGTCGAACCGAACTTTCGGGTTGCTGACGGCCCCCCGGCCGGAACGCGCCTTGGACGGCATGCGGCCAGTTGGTGCCTCTTCGGGCAGGCTGGCCTTTTCCAACGCCGCAATGGCGTCGGCATCCGTTTCGACGCGGTTCAGGGCCGGACCATCGTCACCAGCATGCGTGTTCTGTCGCATGAGGCGTTCCTCTTCCTGTTCCTGATATGTTCAAGGCGACGATGGAAGCGAAGGTGACAGACGCCGTGCGGCTGGTCAAGAACATAAAGAGAACATACGAGAGAGCACGCGTTCAACCGCCCCGTTGACGGCGTCGCCGCACCGCTTGTTCGGCGGTCGATGCAGCCTAGCGGAACAGGTGACGCCGTAACGCTGGAAGATAGTGACGCAGGAAAGTCCGGGCCGACCGGCGGATCGCCGTGAGATCCTGCAACAGCATGTCGCCACGCCGCTCCGCCTTCGCACGTTCCTCTTCCGCCGCCGCCAGCGCCGTGTGGAACCTGATGGACTGCTCTGTCTGCCGGGTTGCCTCCGCGACCGCCTCCGCCACTTTCGCATGCAGATCGAGCGCCTGGTCGGTCAGTTCGGCAATCTTCTTCTGGGCCTCGGCAAGTTCCGCGTTACGGGCAGCCAGGGCGAAGCGTTCCGTGTCGATGTCGCTGCGTTCGATGAACACGCTGTGCGGCGGGGTGGGCAGCGGTTCCGCTGATGCCAGCGCAATCAGGTATGGCGCGCGTGGCATTCCGGCGCAGGCCTCGAAACGCTCAAACCGGCGCTCGAACACCAAGGGCTTGCCGGCTGAGCCGGCATCGGCCAGCACAACCGACCCCAAAAGCGGGCGCTGTGACAGCATGGCAATATGGGGAAAATGGCCCTGCAGGAGGTCTTCGAACTCGCGGCGGCTCAGCTCGCGGACATGGTATCGGTTGGATGGCTGGTCGGACGGAGAATAGGTTTCGCGATCGGGCGTACTGACGATGAACAGTCCAGACGGACGCAGAACGCGGCGCACTTCGGACAGGAATGCCTCCTGCTCGCCGAAGTGCTCCAGCGTCTCGAATGACACCACCACGTCGACACTGGCGTCTGCCAGCGGCAGGCGGCGTGCATCACCTTGTATGAAGTGAAGATTGGGCCGCGGGAAATTCCTTGCCGCGGCGCCTGCGGTATCGCCGGCGTATTCGACCCCGACCACCGAGCGGGCCACCTGGGCCAGGTGCGCCGACCCGTAGCCCTCACCGCTCGCAACGTCCAGCACGTCCCGGCCCTGGCAGAAGGCCCGTGCGAACAGGTAGCGATGGTAATGCTCGATCTGCACCTGTCCGTCGATGGCGGAGGTGAAGCGTTCGCCGGTGAACGCCTGGGGGGCGCAGGCCGTCTCGCGTGGGAAGTAGCCCATCATCGGGGAGTCCGCCGTCAGTTCAGGCGCGTTCGCAGATCTGCCACCGCGGCGCGCGCGTGGTCGGCGGCATCACCGTGCGGCACCAGGGCGAGGAAACGATCATAGCATCGGACGGCCGCGCCGACACGCTCCAGCCGCTGATTCATCAGCGCCGCATGGCGCCAGAGTTCGGCATGATCAGGAGCTATCCGCAGCATGTCCTCGGCGCAGTCCAGTGCGCCCTCGATATTGCCGGCCTGCAGGCGGCGGGTCATCACATTGTTCTGCAACCGCAGCAGGACACGACGGGCGCTCATGGGACGCAGGATCCCGGGGCGCAACTGTGCGTCCTCGCCCTGCACCCGCTTGAGCAGGGCCCGCAGGTCGCTGTTCTTCAGGGGCGCGCCGCCGTGGAACACATCCAGGATCACCTGACTGGTCCTGCCTTCCAGGGCCACCAGGAAATGCGCGGGAAAATCGACACCATGCCCGGGCCAGCCCGCGGCCCGCGCGGTGTGCAGCCAGATGATTCCCAGCGCGACCGGCAAGCCCCGGCGCCGTTCGATGACGCGAATCAGGTTCGCGTTCACAAGATCATCGTAGTGCTCGGTATCGCCCGTATAACCATAGCGGCCGCCCAGCAGTCCGGACAGCGCAATGGCGCGATGGGCGAGGTCGTCTGCGGGAATGCCGGCGGCGATCGCCACCGCCTGTCGGGCCAGTTCGGACAGATGCGCGCGTGCCAGCGTCCAGTCCGCGTCAGGAGCATCGACCCGGGCCAGTTGCAGCGCCGCGTCCGCGATGTCGATCTCGGTGTCAGGCAGCATGCCGATGGCGTCAAGAGCCGCGCGCGGATCATTCGTCATGGGACTTCATCGCTCATTTTCGCTTTTGTGGGACGATTGCCTGCGATCGGCAACCCTGAATGAACGGCCGGGTGTGCCCGCGGATCCAACGCTTTTTGCGACAGCCAGCCAGACGCGACTTCCAATCAGCGGCATAGGCGCTATCTCTCTCCACCGCCGAGCTGGTACTCGAATCGGGCACGCCGGCCGCACCAGGACACCACACAGGAGACGCACACACCATGTTTCAGCTTCGGCCGATCGGACACCGCTTGTCCTGGCTTGCCATCGCGGTTGCCGGCGTCGTGCTGACATCCTGCGGTGAGCAGGCCAGGCCTGTTTCAGGCCCGCGCGTGTTTGCGGCAGACGTGTCGGGAGGCGCCCGCAAATGCGAGACATCGAAACCGGACGTCGAGGCTGGCAAGACCGTTCCCGCCACAATGACTGTCGGCAATGACGGAGGCTGGTGCGGTGTCGTGGTGACTCAGGCGAACGGACGTCCGTTCGATACCGGCCTGCTGACCGTGCGGCCCGATCACGGAAAGGTCCTGGTCCATCGTGTGGGCGATGTCACACGGCTCACCTATACGCCGACCCGTGGCTATGTGGGGCAGGATGCGTTTTCGGTGAAGCTGATTCCGGGGGATGCGACGGTCCGCGTCGCGGTTACCATCACGGCCCCCTGACTAACGGTGCGCTGATCCCTGGGCCAGGGGCCGGCGGGCCAGGGACGGGTCAGGGGTGGCGCGGGCCCACCCCTGAGGCAGAGGCGAGACCAGCTTACCGCGTGCTGGCCTTGACCTTGGTTGTCTTTGCCGCCGGGGCGGACGCGACCTGATTGTGAGCACTGGCACCACGTTCGTGGCAGACCGACACCGTGGCCGGGATCAGGTCCTTGGCGGCAGCGAATTCCGCCAGTTCCGTTGTGTTGCGCAGGGACATGACCTCCTGGAAGATCATGCTGTTACGGGCACAGAAATCGCTTCCGAGCTGGGTGCCTGCGCGCGAGCGCGCATTGGCCATGTCGGTTACGAACCGGTCATGTTCGGCTTGGCCCGAGCGGCCATAGTTGCGCTTGAAGTAGGCCGAGATCGCCCGTTCGTTCGCCTGCAGGTCCGGCTGGAAGCGGCGCATGAAGGCGTTGTAGCGTTGATCCTCGCTGCAGCCGGTTGCCAGGACCATGAGTTCGCTGCGCAAGGCCTGGACTTCGAAGGCCGACTGGTCGGCCAGCGAGGCGCATTGGCGCTGGGCCATGGCCGGTTGAAGGGCGAGTCCACAGAGGGCGGCGGCCCCGAGGATCAATCCACGCATTCCGTTCTCCCACGAGCTGATCAGGCCGGCACTTAGCGCAGATCCGCCTCTGTCGCGAGCAGTTTTTGCCTTGATACGCAGATGCTTGCTCTGGTGTCTTAACCCCGCAACAGAGCAACCCCAGCCGTCCGGTGCGCCTCCGGACCGGCCGCTGACGGATGTCACGCACTCTGCTACAGCCCGCTCATGAAGCGCGCCGAAAACATTGCCCTGGTCAGCATCGTGATCGGCTGCCTCGTCCTGGCCCTGAAGACTGTCGCGTGGTGGCTGACGGGCAGTGCCGCACTCTATTCTGACGCGCTGGAAAGCATCGTCAATGTCGCCGCCAGCGTGGTCGCGGCGGTGGCCTTGCGCCTCGCCGCGCGTCCCGCCGATGCAGGTCATCCCTACGGCCACAGCAAGGCGGAATTCTTCGCGGCGGTGATCGAGGGTGTAATGATCGTCATCGCCGCCATCTCGATATTCCGCAGCGCCTGGGAGGCGTGGCTGGTTCCGCGTCCGATCGAGATGGCGTCCGAAGGGATCGCGTTGAACGCGGTGGCCACGTTGCTGAACGGCGCTTGGGCAACCCTGCTGATCGTGATGGGTCGCAGGCTGCGCTCGCCGGCCCTGGCCGCGGACGGTCGGCATTTGATGGCCGATGTCGTCACATCGGTCGGTGTCGCGATCGGCGTCGCCCTGACCGTCGTCACCGGCTATCTGGTGCTCGATCCCATCCTGGCCGCCGCTACCGGTCTGTACGTCCTGTGGTCCGGGATGCATATGATCCTCTCCTCGGTCGGCGGGCTGATGGACGCGGCGCCCGAACCGGTCGTGGTGGAGCGCATCCGCCATCTGGTGGCAACCAATGCGCCGGGGGCACTGGAGGCGCATGATCTGCGGACACGCCAGGCTGGCCGGCTGACCTTCCTCGATTTCCATCTCGTCGTTCCGGGAACAATGACCGTGAGCGAATCGCACCGGATCTGCGATCAGATCGAGGCGGCGCTGCGGGCCGACATGGATCACCTCGTGGTCACCATCCACGTCGAGCCGGAGGAGAAGGCGAAGCATCATGGCGGCGTGCCGGTGCTGTGACGCGGCGCCGGCGCCTCTTCCTGGTTGTGGTCGTGGTGGCATGCGTGTTGGGCGCTGCACCGGCGCGTGCGGGCCAGGGAATCGTGTCGCTCAACCTGTGCACCGACCAGCTGCTGGTGCTGCTGGCACCCGAGAGGATTGCCGCATTGTCCGTCCTGGCGCGCGATCCGGCGCTGTCCTTCGTCGCCGATCGGGCGCGCACCATGCCGGTGGTGCGGCCATCGGCCGAAGCGGTGCTGCGGCTGCACCCCGACCTTGTCCTGGCCGGCCGTCATGGCGCGCAGACGGTCCTGGCTCTGCTTGAACGCCAGGGCGTGAGAACGCTGCGGCTCGATTTCCCGCAGGACTTCGCCGGGATCCGGGCCTTTACGCGGCAACTGGCCGCGCTGCTGGAAGTGCCGGAGCGGGGTGAGGCACTGATCGCCGGGATGGACGCAATTCTTGCGCGCTCGCCCGCGCATCCGGTCCGGTCCGCGGTCGCCTGGCAGCCGCGCGGCTATACCGCCGGACCGCACAGTCTGATGGCGGCGATATTCCAGGCGGCCGGTCTGGCGAATGCATCGGATGGTCAACGCATGGGCCTGGAAGCGATGCTGCGCCATCCGCCAGACATGCTGGTCGTGCCTGATACGCCGGACTTTCCGTCGCTGGCCACCGATCTGCTGCGCCATCCGGCCCTGGCGGCAATTCCACGCCGGGAGGTACCGCCGAGCCTGACGATCTGCGCCGGGCCGTTCACCGCGCGCGCGGTGGCACTGCTGGCACGATGATGCGTTGGCTTGTCCTGCTGCTGGGCGCGGCGACGATCGTGTCGTTGATGATCGGCGACGGGTTCGTCGGTCCCGCGCCGTGGCCGGTGATCACAGAAGTCCGCCTGCCGCGGACGGCGCTGGCCGTCCTGGTGGGGGGCGCGTTGGGCCTGTCCGGCGCGGCGTTGCAAGGTGCCCTGCGCAATCCGCTGGCCGACCCGGGCCTGCTGGGCATCAGCGGTGCGGCAGGGCTCGGGGCGGTGATCGTGTTCTACTGGGGGCTGGCGACCAGCTTTGCACCCGCCCTGCCGCTGGGTGGCCTGTCCGGCGCGGCGGTCGGCGCGGGCGTCCTGCTGCTGCTGGCCGGACGGCAGCCGACCGGCCCGTCGCTGATCCTGGCTGGTGTTGCGCTGGCCGCCCTGGCCGGGGCGCTGATGACCCTGGCCCTGACCTTCGCGCCGAACCCCTTCGCCCTGGCGGAAGTCACCTTCTGGCTGCTGGGCGGCCTCGAAAACCGCGCACTGTCCGACGTTCTGCTCGCCGCGCCCCCCATCCTGGCCGGGTGCGCCGTTCTTCTGCGCCTGGGCCGTGGGCTCGACGCCCTTAGCCTGGGCGAGGACACCGCCGCCAGCCTGGGCGTTCCGGTCGGCCGGACACTCGGCCTGGCTGCGTCCGGCACTGCGCTCGCCGCCGGGGCAGCGGCGGCGGTGGCAGGCGGGATCGGTTTTGTCGGCCTGGTGGTGCCGCATCTGCTGCGTCCATGGCTGGGGCAGAGACCCGGCGCCCTTCTGGCGCCGTCCATGATCGCCGGCGCCTGTCTGATGCTGGTCGCGGACATGTTGCTGCGCCTGTTGCCGTGGCTGCTGCCGCTGGCGCAATCGCCGCCGATCGGCGCGCTGACAGCCCTGCTGGGCGCGCCGTTCCTGGTGGCCATCACGCGAAGGGGTGATCGGTGATCAGCTTGCGGGAGCATACAATCGTCTTCGGCAGCCGGACGGTGCTGCACCGGGTCAGCTTCGCACCGCGCGCCGGCGAACTGACCGCACTGTGCGGGCCGAACGGCGCAGGAAAGACCACGCTGCTGCGCGCGCTCGCCGGCCTGCTGCCCAATACCAGCCGCCCCGATCCGCGCACCGTGGCCTACCTGCCGCAGGCCGCCCGTTCCGCCTGGGGTCTCACCGTCCGGCAGGTCGCTTCCCTCGGCCGGATTCCGCATGGCGACGATCGCGCCGAACCGGTGGAGCGCGCGCTGCAACGTTGCAACATCGCCACGCTGCGGGATGCCCGCGTCGATCGCATCTCCGGCGGGGAGGCAAGACGTGCGATGCTGGCCAGGGCCTTTGCCACGGAGCCGGACGTGTTCCTGCTGGATGAGCCGACAGCCGACCTGGATCCCGCTGCCGCGCACGAGATCATGCGCCTGCTGCGCGCGACCGCCGCCGAGGGCAGGGCGGTTGTGGTGGTGCTGCACGCGATCGACCTCGCCCTGCTGTATGCCCAGCGCATCGTGCTGCTGAAGGGCGGCCGGATCGTCGCGGACCTGCCTCCGGGTCAGGCGCTGCCGGCCGCGGCCGAGGTGTTCGGCCTGCCCTACGGGACGGATCCCGGGATGCGGCTGCTGCCGCCCTGATGCAGCGCCGCCTGCTCATTGCCGCGGTGGTTTCACTGGCGCTGCATCTGGTGCCGGGGTTGGTGCTGCTCCTGCGGCCGATCCGGCTCCCCCCGGAGCGGCCGCAGGAACCGGGCAGGGTCGAACTGGTGATGGTCGAACAGAAGGGAGCCGGCGAGAGGCAGGATCAGCAGCCGCAGACCCAGCCTGAGCCGCAAGATCAGGCTCAGGAGACCCGGGCCGAGCCGCAGCAGGCACAACAGCAAAGACCCGACCTCGATGCGCCGGAGGACCCGGCCATCGCGCAGCCGGTCCCGCCGCCAGCGGTCCAGGATGCGCCAGAGGAGATCGTGCCGCCTCCGCCACCGCCTCCTCCACCTGCCGAACCGGCGAGTCCCCGGGTCATGGCGGCACGACCCGTGCCGGCCCCGCCGCAGCAGCCGGCGGTGCCCGAGTTCAACCTGGGTGGAACCGACAGCCTCTCGAACGCCATCGCCCTGGGAACCAACATCATTCCCGCTCGGCCTGACGACATGATGCGTAATCGTCCGCCAGTCTATCCCCTCGAGGCCGCGCGCCGGGGCGAGCAGGGCACGGTGGTCCTGAACATTCATGTGTCTCCGCAGGGAACGACACTGGTGGCGGATGTGGTGCAGAGTTCAGGATATCCGCGCCTCGACAGAGCCGCGGTTGACGCGGTGACCGGCTGGCACTTCCTGCCTGCCGTTCGCGATGGCCGTCCTGTCCCCTTCGAGCTGCTGATGGGGTTCAACTTCACCTTCGATTAGGTCTAAGCATCATTCGGCGGAGCTCAGGCGGCCCAGGAGACGTCGACGATGGTGCGGATTGATCGCGTGGTGACCCGGGGCGGCGACAAGGGCGAAACCTCGCTGGGCGACGGCAGCCGCCTGCGCAAGGACGACGTGCGGATCGAGGCGATCGGCTGCGTCGACGAAGCCAACGCGACGGTTGGCGTGCTGCGTCTGCACACGGGCGGGGAAGAGGAGGCGGACGCGATGCTCGCCCGCATTCAGAACGATCTGTTCGATGTCGGCGCCGATCTGTGTGTGCCGGGTGAGGCTGGTGACCGCCTGCGCCTGACCGAGGCGCCGATCCAGCGGCTGGAGGCCGAGGTCGCCGCGATGAATGAACGCTTGCCGCCCCTGACCAGCTTTGTCCTGCCCGGGGGCAGCGGCGGCTCAGCATACGCGCACATGGCCCGTGTCGCCGTGCGGCGGGCCGAACGGGCCATTGTGGCGGTCGATGGCGCAAATCCGGCGGTGCTGCGCTATCTCAACCGGCTGTCCGACCATCTGTTCGTCCTCGCCCGCATGCTGAACGGAAACGGGACGGGTGATGTCCTTTGGGTTCCGGGGGCCAATCGATAGCAGGAGACGCGTCATGTTGTTTCTCGTCATCAGCGAACCGCGGCCGGAGCCGCCATCGGATGTCACCGCTTCGCGCCGGCGCTACTGGAACTGGGTCGCGCCGCTGCAGGCCAGCGGCGAAGTGCGGTCGGTGCATGCCCGCGTTGGTCGCGGCGCCGTCGTGCTGTTCGATGTTCCTTCGAACGAACAGCTGCACCGCCGTATGAATGAGTGGGCGAACATCATCCCCGCCCGGTTCGAGGTCTATCCACTGATCGATCCGGACTCCGCGAAACGCTACCTTGAAAATTCCTGACCTTGCCTGCCGGCTCGGGTGACGGCAGCATCCGCGCAAGAGCCGGGAATACATGATCATGCAAGCAGGGCCTCTCGTCGGAATTCGCGTCCTCGACTTCACCACAACGATTGCCGGGCCGCATTGCGCGCGGCTGATGGCGGACCTTGGCGCCGACGTGATCAAGATCGAAGCGGCCGAGGGCGACATGATGCGCACCCGTCCGCCGCTTCGGGATGGCGCCAGCACCGCGTTCGGCCAGCTAAACGCCGGCAAGCGCTGCATGGTGCTGGATCTCAAGCGGCCGGAGGCGCAGGAGACGGTGCGCCGGCTGCTCGCCACCACGGATGTCCTGGTGGAGAATTTCCGCCCCGGCGTCATGCGCCGCTTCGGCCTGGATTACCCGGCGCTGCAGGCACGCAAGCCGGACCTGATCTATGTCGCGATTTCCGGTTATGGGCAGACAGGCCCTTCGGGGACGCTCGCAGCCTATGCGCCGGCGATCCATGCCGCCTCGGGCTACGATATGGCGCACCTGACCTACCAGCCGGGCCGCGAGCGGCCGGACAATTGCGGCATCTACATCGCCGACTACATGACCGGCACCTATGCGTTCGGCGCCGCGATGTCGGCGCTGGTACAGCGCCAGGTCACCGGACGCGGGCAGATGATCGACGTCTCGATGCTGGAGACGATGCTGAGCCTGACCGCGGCCGAGGTGCAGGCCGCGCAGTTCCCCGTGCCGCCGCCGGGTCGGCCCATGTTCGGGCCGGTGCGGACGAAGGACGGGTTCATCATGCCGGCGATCGCCAGCGAGCGGACGTTTCAAGGGCTGTGCCGAGCGGCCGAGCGGCTGGACTGGCTGACGGATGAGCGGTTCGCGGTCTATGCCGACCGGCGGCGCAACTGGGGTGAGCTCGTGGATGAGCTGGAAACCTGGTCCGGCAACCTGACCACAGCCGACTGCCAGGCGGCATTCGACCGGGAAGGGGTGCCGAGTTCGCCCTACCGGACGGTGCGGGAAGTCATGAACGATCCGCAGCTCGCGCATCGGCAAGCCTGGGCCGAGGTTCAGGATGCGGGCGGGACCTTCAAGGTCCTGAACCCGCCCTTCCGGATGTCGGATGCCGCGGTGGGTGTCGCCGGCTTCGCGGCGGCGTTGGGCGAGCACACCGAGACCATGCTGGCGGAGGCCGGCTACACCGGCGAGGAGATCGCCGCCATGGTTTCGGCGGGCATCGCCGGCGTTAGAGCATCTTCACCCTGACTGTGCCGGGCGAAAATGCTCCACCGCCTTGTCTTGTCGCGTGTTTCACACGCTGGCACGTTCCGCTCGGCGTGATCACGCCTAGAGCACGTTGAACAGATACAGCAGGATCAGGATCGGGATTGGAATCCCAAGCGCCCAAAGCAGGATTGCCCGCATGTTTGGCCCCCTTACGACAGTGCCGGCCCGGTGCCGGCATGCGGGGCATAAGCGATGAGGCAGGCGCGCGGTTGCCACCGTCTCTCCGCCTTGTGAACCTATTTCGGCGCTGTGCCGTCATGCGTCGGGCCCGGCACCGCAGCGAAGCGATCAGGCGCGAACGATCCGGTCCATCAATTCCTGGCCGAGATTGCTGGCTGGCTTAGGCGCGGGACGCGCAAAGCTGCCGCGTGTAGGCTTGCGCGGCTTCAGGGCGGCCACGGCCTCGGCCAGACGGACCGCGCAACTGACGCCGTCGAGCGTCGGCACCGGAATTTGGTCGGCGGCCTCGCGTGCCAGCCCGGCGATCGGGCCGCCGCCGAAGATGATCACCTCGGCCTCATCCTGCTCGATCGCCTTGTGACACTCCTCCAGCAGCCGTGCGCGGAACTGGTCCTTGGCCTGGGTAATGTCCGGGATGGGCACATTCAGCGCGCGAACGCTGGCGAGCCGTCCATCCAATCCGTGCTCCTGAGCGCATTCGATATACCAGCGCCGCAACCGGGGCGTGAGGCAGACGATCGAATAGCGGCGGCCGAGGGTCCACGCGGTCAGCATCGCCGATTCCGAAATCCCGAACACGGGGATGTCGGCGAATTCGCGCGCCGCCGCGAGGCCGGGATCGCCGAACGCCGAGACGATGACCGCGTCGCAGCCGCCGGCGTGCTTCGCGATGGCATCCAGCACGGCGTGCGCGGCGATCGCCGCTTCGGCACGGTTTTCGATGTACAGCGTGCCGAACGCGGCGGTGGCGGAGACGATCTCGGTTCCCGGAGATGCGAAACGCCGCGCCTCCGCCGCCATCGAGGCGGTCATTGCCTCGGTGACGTTCGGATTGATCAGCAGGAGGCGCATCGCCGCCTCAGCGCCCCGTCAGGATCCGTTCCACCAACTGCCTGACGGTGGGAATGAACCCGTTGGAGTAGAACGGGTCCCTGGCAAAGCGGTAGCCGTTATGACCGCTGAACATCAGCTGGTTCTCCATGACGGCGGGATCATCGCCTTCATGCGCGACCTTCTGCAAGGTCTTCTGGATGCAGAAGCTACGCGGATCAGCGCGCTTGCCATTGTCGTAGTCCGGTCCGTGCTGCGACCAGTTGGAAAAGCGGCAGACACTGAGGCAGCCCATGCAGTCGGCCTGGTCCTTCAGCAGTTCCTGCGACTTTTCCGGAGTGACGAAAACCAGCGTCGCGTCCGGCGTGCGCAGAGCCTCGGTGAAGCCCTGCGCTTCCCAGGTCCGGGCGCGCTGAAGGTCGGCCGGGGTCAGATAGACGATGCGCTTGCGCGGCCCGACGCCGAACGCCGCCACGTGCTCACCCACGGATTCCGTCGTATAGGCCACCTGGCGATCGTTGCGTTCGCGCAGTTCCTGGATGAAGCCGTTGTTCACCGCGCTGGAATAGAAGCCGGTCGGGCTGAACCGGTTCAGGAAGACATCGCCCTCCTTCAAGGTCAGCAGCTTCTGCTTCCAGGCGTCGCCGATCGGGCTTTCCTTCGTCAGCAGGGGACGCGTGCCGAACTGGAAGGCGATCGGACCGAGTTCCTTGTTGTCGATCCAGTGTTCCCATTCATCGAGCCACCACACGCCGCCGGCCATGATGATCGGGGTATCGTGCAGGCCGAAGTCCCGCATGAGCTTGCGCAGGGCGAGGACGCGCGGATAGGGGTCTTCCGGCTTTGTCGGATCTTCGCCGTTCGACAGGCCGTTATGCCCGCCGGCCAGCCACGGATCCTCATAGACGACGCCGCCCAGCAGGGCAGCCGCCTTGGAATAGGCGCGCCGCCAAAGGGCGTTGAACGCGCGTGTCGAGGACACGATTGGATAGTAGTGAACGTTGAAACGGGATGCGATCTCCGAGAGGCGATACGGCATGCCGGCGCCGCAGGTGATGCCGTGGATGATGCCCTTGGCCTGTTCCAGAACCTCGGTGATGATCCGTTCCGCGCCACCAGCCTCCCACAGGATATTGGCGTGGATGCGACCCTTGCCGCCGGCCAGATCCCAGGCGCGCCTGGCCTGCGCCAAGGCACCCTGGACCGCGTAGGCGATCAGCTCCTCATGCCGTTCCCGCCGGGTCCGGGCATGGTAGACCTGATCAATCAGCCGGCCATGCTCGTCGTAGCTGTCGGCATTGACCGCACTGAACGTGCCCACGCCGCCGGTCGACGCCCAGTGGCCGGCGGAGATGCCATTCGAGATGGCGACGCCCTTGCCGCCTTCCACGAGAGGCAGAACGTCCGCCCCTCCCATCCGGATTGCGTTGATCGCCTGCATGGCGCTCGATCCTTGTCAACCGCAAGAAGCCAGTCCGACGTGGAGTTTCCCGTCCGTCTGGGCTTATTGGGACCACCGATACGACGCCCGCCAGCGGATGCAAGTGTTTCCGCGCGATGACAGGCGCCGCTCCAATCACGAAGCCTAGTCGCCGACGACGGGCTGATCGGTCCCTTCCGGCATCGGCATGCCATCCCGCTCACGGCGCTCGCCGCGGTCCCGCCGGTCCCGCCGCTCGCCCCGGTCCGGACGATCCCCGCCCTCCCGGTCGCCGCGTGGCGGCCTGGCGCCAACCTGTTCGGTGATGTCTTCGCCAGTGGCCTGGTCGACCACCCGCATCGACAGCTTCACCTTGCCGCGTTCATCGAAGCCGATGACCTTCACCTTCACGCTGTCGCCGACATTCACCACGTCCGTGGTCTTGCCGACGCGGCCCTGCTGCAGCTCGCTGATATGCACGAGACCGTCGCGGGAGCCGAGGAAGTTCACGAATGCGCCGAAATCGGCGGTCTTCACCACCTTGCCGGTATAGATGATGCCGATTTCCGGCTCCGCGACGATGCCGCGGATCCAGTCCATGGCCTGCTGCGCCTGCAGCGCGTCGGTCGCCGCGATCTTGATCGTGCCGTCATCGTTGATGTCGATCTTGCACTTGGTCTGCTCGACGATCTCGCGGATCACCTTGCCGCCGGTGCCGATCACATCGCGGATCTTCTCCTTGGGCACGTTCATCACGCTGATGCGCGGCGCGGTCTCGGCGACATCGCCGCGATGGCCGGTCAGCGCATGGCTCATCTCGCCCAGGATGTGCAGCCGGCCCTCGCGCGCCTGCTCCAGCGCGATCTTCATGATCTCCGGCGTGATGGAGGTGATCTTGATGTCCATCTGCAAGCTGGTGACGCCCATTTCGGTGCCGGCGACCTTGAAGTCCATATCGCCGAGGTGATCCTCGTCGCCCAGGATGTCGGACAGCACCGCGAACCCCTTGTCTTCCTTGATCAGGCCCATGGCGATGCCGGCCACGGGACGGACCAGCGGAACGCCCGCATCCATCAGCGCCAGCGACGATCCGCAGACCGTGGCCATGGAGGAGGAGCCGTTCGATTCCGTAATTTCGGAGACGATGCGCAGCGTGTAGGGGAACTTTTCCTTGGTCGGCAGCAGCGGGTGGATGGCGCGCCAGGCGAGCTTGCCATGGCCGATTTCCCGCCGGCCCGGCGATCCCATGCGTCCGGCTTCACCCACGGAATACGGGGGGAAGTTGTAGTGCAGCATGAAATGCTCGCGGTACTCGCCTTCCAGCGCGTCGATCACCTGCTCGTCCTGGCCGGTGCCCAGCGTTGCGACCACGAAGGCCTGGGTTTCGCCGCGGGTGAACAGCGCCGAACCATGCGCGCGGGGCAGGATGCCAACCTCGGCGACGATCGGACGGACGGTCCTGGTGTCCCGGCCGTCGATCCGCATGCCGGTGTCCAGGATCGCATTGCGGACGATATCGGCTTCCAGATCGTGGAACAGGCCCTTCGCCTTGTCGGGGTCCAGCCCTTCCGCCGCGAGCGCGGCCGCGGCTTCCTTCTTCGCGACGGCCACCTTCTCGTAGCGGATCTGCTTCTGCTTCTCCGTGTAGGCTTCGGCCAGAGAGCCACGTGCCAGGGCATCCACGCGGGCCTTCAGCGCCTTCTCCTCCTCGGACGGTTCGGGAAGGGTCCAGGGATCGCGGGCGGCGTGTTCGGCGAGTTCGATGATGGCGGCGATCACCGGCTGGAACGCCTGGTGCCCGAAGGTGACGGCGCCGAGCATGATGTCCTCGGGCAGCTCCTGCGCCTCGGATTCGACCATCAGCACGCCTTCCTCGGTGCCGGCGACCACGAGGTCGAGCGCCGAGGACTTCATCTGGCCGAGGGTGGGGTTCAGGACATACTGGCCGTCCTGGTAGCCGACGCGGGCCGCGCCGACCGGTCCCAGGAACGGAATGCCGGACAGCGTCAGGGCGGCGGAGCAGCCGATCATGGAAACGATATCGGGATCGTTCTCCATGTCATGGCTAAGCACGGTCGCGATGACCTGCACCTCGTTCCGGAAGCCTTCGGGGAACAGCGGACGGATCGGCCGGTCGATCAGCCGGCTCTTGAGCGTCTCGGCTTCGGTGGGGCGGCCTTCGCGCTTGAAGAAACCGCCGGGAATCCGGCCAGCCGCAAAGGCCTTTTCCTGATAGTTGACGGTCAGCGGGAAGAAATCCTGTCCAGGCCTGGCGGACTTCATGCCCACCGCCGTGCACAGCACGATCGTTTCGCCATAGGATACCATCACCG
>JBFXDK010000028.1:0-49933 GCA_050181195.1 Acetobacteraceae bacterium
TTCATGCGCCAGTGCCCGGAGCTCGAGCGCATGCTGGTCCGGTCCGGCGTCCGGCTGTTCAAATACTGGTTCTCGGTCAGCCGCGAGGAGCAGCGCCGGCGATTCCAGCAGCGCCAGACCGATCCTCTCAAGCAGTGGAAGCTGTCGCCGATCGACCTGGCTTCTCTCGACAAGTGGGACCAGTACACCGAGGCGAAGGAGGCGATGTTCTTCTACACCGACACCGCCGACGCGCCGTGGACGATCGTGAAGTCCGATGACAAGAAGCGGGCCCGGCTGAACTGCCTGCAGCATTTCCTGAACTCGCTGCCCTATCCCAACAAGGACAAGCACATCGTCACCGGGCCGGACCCGCTGATCGTCGGTGCGTCGTCGCACGTGATCGGCCTCGATTCCCACATCATCAGCAAGGCCGTGCATCCCGCGCTGAAGCGTGGCAGGGTGGCTGCCTGAACGCAGGAGGCCAGCCATGGACGCGATTGTCGCCGACCACCTGATCCGGGACGAAGCGACGCTGGAGGCGCTGTACGGCACGCCTTCGGCCCCGGCGCTCGCCAAGGAGATCGACTACATCCATCCGCATTACCGGGCGATGATCGAGGCTTCGCCGTTCATGGTCCTGGCCACCAGCGGGCCTGGCGGGCTGGATACCTCGCCACGGGGCGATCCGGCCGGTTTTGTGCATGTGCTTGATGAGCGGACGGTGGCGATCCCCGACCGGCGCGGCAACAACCGGCTCGACAGCCTGCGCAACATCGTCAACGATCCGCGGGTGGCGCTGTTGTTCCTGATCCCGGGCGTGGGCGAGACGCTGCGGATCAACGGGCGCGCCGTGATTTCCACCGCCCCGGAGCTGCTGGCCCGGTTTCCCTTCCGCGACACGCTGCCGCGATCGGTGGTCGTGGTGACGGTCGACCGCATCTACTTCCAGTGCCAGAAGGCGCTGGTCCGGTCCGAGTTGTGGAATCCGGCCAAGCACATGGATCGGAAAGCGCTGCCGAGCACGGGGACGATCCTGGCGGACATCTCCGGCGGGACGACGGGGGGCGAGCAGTACGACCGCGAGTATCCGGAGCGGCTGCGCACCACGCTGTACTGACGGCCATTCCGGATAGGACTTGCCTGCGTAGAACGGGCCGGTGCCTCGTGGCAGGCAGTTTGGGCTCGTCAACTCCCGCTGTCGCTCCTCGTCCCGGGCTTTCCCAGACCCAGGCTGCGGATGCGGGACGCAAGCGTGGTCGGCTTGACGCCCAGCAGTTCGGCCGCGCCGCCCGGGCCGAAGACCTTGCCGCCCGAGGCCCGCAGCGCGGCGCGGATGTTCTCCCGATCCCGGGCGCGGCGGTCCGTCTCGGTCAGGACCACCGGCGCCGGGGCGCTCGCGGCATCGCGTAGCGGCGCCGGACTGCCCGCGGCATCCGGAAGTTCGAAGCGCGGCCGGCCGTCGCGTGCCAGGATCGCGGCGCGTTCCATCAGGTTCTCCAGTTCGCGCACATTGCCCGGCCAGGGATAGGCGGTGAGGCGGCGGACGTCGCCCTCGGTCAGCGCCAGATCATCGATCCGGAGCTTCTGGCAGGCCTGGCGCAGGAAGTGGGCGGCCAGCAGCGGGACGTCCTCGCGCCGGTCGCGCAGCGGGCGGGAGTCGATCGGGAACACGTTCAGCCGGTAGTACAGGTCCTCGCGGAAACGCCGCGTGCGCACTTCCTCGCGCAGATCGCGGTTGGTCGCGGCGATCACGCGGACATCGACGCGCCGCGTGCGCTCCTCGCCGACACGCTCGAACTCGCCTTCCTGAAGCACGCGCAGCAGCTTGCTCTGCAGTTCGACCGGGATCTCGCCAACCTCATCGAGGAACAGCGTGCCGCGATGCGCCAGTTCGAAGCGTCCGACACGGTCGCGGATCGCGCCCGTGAATGCGCCGCGGACATGGCCGAAGATCTCGCTTTCGAACAGCTCGCGGGGGATGGTGGCGCAGTTCACGCGGATCAGCGGCCGGTCCCGGCGGGTGCCGGCGTCGTGGATGGCGCGCGCGATCAGCTCCTTGCCGGTGCCGGATTCGCCGGTGATCAGGACGGTGGCATCGGTCGGGGCGACCAGGTCGATCTGTGTCCGCAGGGCCTGGATCGCGGGCGAGCGGCCCAGGATGCCGAAGCGGCTGTGTTCCTGCCGGATTTCCTCCTGCAGATACGCGTTCTCCAGCTCCAGCCGTTCGCGCAGGCTGTCGACCTCGGCCAGCGCGCGCCGCAGCCTTTCCTCGGCCTCCCGCCGTTGGGAAATGTCGCGGAAGACGATCACCGCGCCGGCCAGCTGTCCGCGGTCGCGAATCGGCGTCGAGGTGTATTCCACGAAGAACCGGCTGCCGTCCTTGCGCCAGAACACCTCGTCGTCGACATGGTGCACGACGCCGTCGCGAAATGCCGCATAGATCGGGCACTTCTCATGCGGGTAGTGCGCGCCGTGGATATCGGTGTGGTGCACCAGGCTGTGCATGTCGCGCCCCACCAGGTCCTCGGCCGGCCAGCCCAGCATGCGTTCGGCGGCGGGATTGACGAAGGTGGTGATCCCGTCGGCATTGACGCCGTAGATTCCCTCGCCGGCGGCGCGCAGGATCAGCTGGTTGTCGCGCTCGATATTGCGGAACACCCGGTCGGTGCGGCGCCATTCCTCGAGCCCGCCGCGCATGTGCAGCGCCGCCTCGGCCAGCAGTTCCCGCCGGCGGGCTTCGACAAGATCGGTGATTACGACCAGGATGCGCGCCCGCCCGTCCGGTTCGGGCAGCACGCTGCCGGTGTATTCCACCTCCAGCGCCTGGCCGGAGGCGTGGCGCGGCGCGAGATCGCGCGTCCACCATGTGCCGCGTGCCGCCACCGCTTCCGAGAATACGACCAAATGCGGACGCTGGTCCGGGTGCAGCACGGTCGCGGGGATGTCCCGCAGCACGTCCCGGGTCCGGCCGAGGAGGCGGCAGGCGGCGGGGTTCGCGTCCGCGATCCGGTCCGCGTGCGGGTCGAGGACCAGCATGGGTACGCTGGCATGATGGAAGGACTTTTCAGACAGCAACATGCATCACGATTTTTCGTAGTGTGGTGTGGTGCTTCGTAGTTCTACGATTTTTCGTATTCAGGTGCGAGTCTGGTATCGCGGGCTGCGGTGAAGAAAGCGGGCGAAGAACCCCGATTCCGGTGCAATCGTCCCATCCTCGCCGCGGTTTGCCGAGCATCACCGCGGATCCGCCACTTGGCATGCGGGTTGCTTGGACATTCGCATCAGCCGAACCAGGCCGCGGGAGCCAGCGATGTCCCTCTTCGACGACCCCCTCAATGCCGATCACGCCCTGAAGCGGGGCACCTGCGCATGCGGCGGACATGCGTCGCAGGCGGATCATGACCTCGACACGCCGGAACGCCGGTTCGGCCGCGTGGTGCAGGCCGGCGTGCTGCGCGCGATGTTCCCGCGTGATGTCGAACGCCGGTCGTTCCTGCGCGCGGTCGGGGCCTCCACCGCCCTGGCGGCGCTGTCACAGGTCTTCCCGCTGGCCGCGGCGACCGAGGCATTTGCCCAAGGGACGGGCGCGCTGGAAAAGAAAAGCCTGAAAATCGGCTTCATTCCGATCACCTGTGCCACGCCGATCATCATGGCCGCGCCGATGGGCTTCTATCAGAAGCAGGGCCTCGACGTCGAAGTGGTGAAGACCGCCGGCTGGGCCGTGGTGCGCGACAAGACGCTGAACAAGGAATACGACGCCGCGCATATGCTGGCGCCGATGCCGCTGGCGATCTCACTCGGCATCGGGTCGAACCCCGTGCCCTATGCCGTGCCGGCGATCGAGAACATCAACGGCCAGGCGATCACGCTGGCGAACAGGCACAAGAGCAACCGCGATCCGAAGAACTGGAAGGGGTTCAAGTTCGCGGTGCCGTTCGACTATTCCATGCACAACTACCTGCTGCGCTACTACCTGGCGGAGCACGGGATCGACCCCGACGTCGATGTGCAGATCCGCGCCGTGCCGCCGCCCGAAATGGTCGCCAACCTGCGCGCCGACAACATCGACGGCTATCTCGGTCCCGACCCGATGAACCAGCGCGCGGTGTATGACGGCGTGGGCTTCATCCACATCCTGTCGAAGAACATCTGGGACGGGCACCCGTGCTGCGCGTTCGCCGCGTCGCGGGAATTCATCACCAGCATGCCCAACACCTATGCGGCGCTGCTGCGCGCGATCGTCGATGCGACCGGCTATGCGCACAAGGCCGAGAACCGCAAGGAGATCGCGGCGGCCATTTCCCCCGCCAACTACCTGAACCAGCCGACGACCGTGGTGGAGCAGGTGCTGACCGGCACCTTCGCCGACGGGCTCGGCAAGATCGAGCGCGTGCCCGGGCGGGCCGATTTCGACCCGTTCCCGTGGGAGAGCTTCGCGGTCTGGATCCTGACGCAGATGCAGCGCTGGGGGCAGATGAAGGGCGATGTCGACTACGCCAAGGTCGCGAGCCAGGTCTATCTGGCGACCGACGCGCAGAAGGCGATGAAGGCGCAGGGGCTGACGCCGCCCACGACATCCACCAAGACATTCGTGGTGATGGGCAAGACCTTCGATCCCGCGAAGCCCGAGGAATATCTGGCCTCGTTCAAGATCCGCAAGGCCGTCTGACCAATGAGCGAGGGGAGCCGCCCGCCGCTGCCGCCGTTCACGGCCGAAACCGCTGAAATGAAGGCGCGGGCGGCCGAGGACGCCTGGAACACGCGCGATCCCGCCCGTGTGGCGCTTGCCTATACGGCGGACAGCGCCTGGCGCAACCGGGCGGAATTCTTCTCGGGCCGCGAAGCGATCCGCGGCTTCCTGCAGCGGAAATGGGCGCGCGAACTCGACTACCGGCTGATCAAGGAGGTCTGGGCCTTCCACGACAACCGTATCGCCGTGCGCTTCGTCTATGAATGGCACGACGATTCCGGCAACTGGTATCGGTCCTACGGCAATGAGCAGTGGGAATTCGCGCCGGACGGTCTGATGCGTCAGCGGCAGGCGAGCATCAATGACCTGCCGATCACCGAGGCGGACCGCCGCTTCCGCTGGCCGTTGGGGCCGCGGCCCAAGGATCACCCCGGGCTCGCGGAACTCGGATTGTGACTCTGTCCCTGCAAACCCGCGCGGCGATCGTATCGGTGTTGCTGTTCGCGGCCCTGATGCTGGGATGGCATCTGGCGGTCAGCGGCACCGGCGAGACGCAGGCGATGGACCCGGAATACGCCAAGCTGGTGGGGGCCACGGCCAGTGAAGGCAAGTCGGCGATGCCGGGGCCGCTGGATGTCGGGCGCACGATCCTGACCCACCTGTCCGATCCGTTCTACTCCCGCGGTGCCAACGACAAGGGTATCGGTATCCAGTTGGCCTATTCGATCGGCCGTGTGTTCGTGGGCTACCTGCTCGCGGTGCTCGTCGCCATCCCGATCGGCTTCCTGATCGGCATGTCGCCGGTGATGAACAAGGCGCTGGATCCGTTCATCCAGGTGCTGAAGCCGGTCTCGCCGCTCGCCTGGATGCCGCTCGCGCTCTACACCATCAAGGACAGCGGCATTTCCTCGATCTTCGTGATCTTCATCTGCTCGGTGTGGCCGATGCTGATCAACACCGCGTTCGGCGTCGCCGGCGTGCGCAAGGAATGGCTGAACGTCGCGCTGACCCTGGAAGTGGGCACGCTGCGGCGCGCCTTCACCATCATCCTGCCCGCGGCGGCACCCACCATCCTGACGGGCATGCGCATTTCCATCGGCATCGCCTGGCTGGTGATCGTCGCCGCCGAGATGCTGGTTGGCGGCACCGGCATTGGTTATTTCGTCTGGAACGAGTGGAACAACCTCTCGATCACGAATGTCATCACCTCGATCCTGGTGATCGGGGTGATCGGCATGATCCTGGACCAGGCCCTGGCGTGGTGCCAGCGGCTGGTAACGTTCCCGGAGTAGCGGCGCATGGCCGACAAGCTGATCTCGATCGACGGCGTGGCGCGGCGCTTCCCCGGCGCGAACGGCGAGACGACGACGGTCTTCGAAAATCTCTGGCTGCGCATCGACCGCGGTGAGTTCGTCTGCGTCATCGGCCATTCCGGCTGCGGCAAGACGACGCTGCTGAACATCCTGGCCGGGCTCGACGCGCCGTCGGAAGGTGCGATCCTGGTGGACGGGAAGGAGATCGCCGGGCCGAACCTGGACCGGGCGGTAATTTTCCAGGGACATGCGCTGCTGCCGTGGCTCACGGTGCTGGGCAATGTCGCCTACGCCGTGTCGTCACGCTGGCGCAGGGCGCCGCGCACCGAGGTGGAGGCGCGCGCCCGCAAGGCGATCGCAACGGTCGGGCTCGCGGGCGCCGAAGGCAAGCGGCCGTCGGAACTCTCGGGCGGGATGAAACAGCGCGTCGGCATCGCGCGGGCGCTGGCGATCGAGCCCACGATCATGCTGATGGATGAGCCGTTCTCGGCGCTGGATGCGCTGACCCGCGGCACGTTGCAGGAGGAGGCGCGCCGCATCTGCCGGGAAACCGGCCAGACGGTGTATATGATCACGCATGACGTCGACGAGGCGATCTATCTCGCGGACCGGATCGTGCTGATGACCAACGGCCCGCGCGCGCGCATCGCCGAGATCGTCGTCAACCCGTTGCCCGAGGATCGCAAGCAGGGGCAGATCCACCACGATCCGCACTACTATGCCGTACGCAACCATCTGATCGACTTCCTGGTCAGCCGCAGCGTGGTCCTGCGCGATACGCCGCCGCCCGACTACGACCAGCGAAGCCCGCCTGTGATCCGCCTGGACGGCTCCCAACCGGTCGCCCGGGCGGCCTGAATCCCCCAATCCCCATCCATCGTATCGGGAGTGCAAGCGATGACGCGTGCCCAACTCACGGAAAAGATCCTCGATATCAAGCGCGAGAAAGGCTGGACCTGGCGCTACATCTGCGACGAAATCGGCGGCATGTCCGACGTGCTGATCGTCGGCGCGCTGCTGGGGCAGATGAAGCTGATCAAGCCGCTGGCGAAGAAGGCCGCCGCGCTGTTCGGCCTCAGTGCCTCGGAGGCGGCGATGCTGAACGAGGTGCCGATGCGCGGCGCCGGCACGCCGATGCCGCCGACCGATCCGCTGATCTATCGTTTCTATGAACTCGTGATGGTCAACGGCCCGGCCTGGAAGGCGCTGATCGAGGAGGAGTTCGGCGACGGCATCATGTCGGCGATCGACTTCGATTTCGCGTTCGAACGCATGCCGCATGAGCGCGGCGATCGCGTGAAGATCACCATGAGCGGCAAGTTCCTGCCGTATCGCTACTATGGCAACCAGCAGGGCATTCCGGAATACGGCTACAAGGAGGACTGATCCCGAACGGCTGCAACACCCGGCCGGCATGCATGCGGCATTAATGACAGGCGCGGTCCCGAGGACGGGGAGGGCAGCAGCCCTTCCCGACCTCAAGCCAATTCTTTATTGAAATCACACCGCGGCTTCGTCGTCTGCGATCACAGCCCGTGCTGGTCGGGCCGCAGCGACACGACACGCGTCTTGTTCCTGTCCAGCGTCGCGTCCCAGCGCGGCTCGCTCAGGCTGTAGCCCAGGCAGGTACCCTGGCCGACGCTGATCGTGGTTTCGTTCTTCACATTCGCGGCCGCTTCCGCGTCAACCATCACACCGTTCACGATTGCCGCGCCCTTCGCCGACAGGCCGGCGGTGAAGACGCGGTGCAGTTCCGCCTCGATCGCGATCAGCACGCTTTCCACCACCCGCGCTCGGCCGTCCAGGTCGATCAGTTGCCGGATCACCGCGGGCGAGTCGTTGATCTGGCGGAGCAGTTCGTTATCGCCAGCCGGCGAGATCTTCAGCAGCCGTACCTTCTGCTGCGTCATCGCGCCGACCGTCAGTTTCATCGTGCCGCCGGCAAGCGTCGGCACCTTCACGCCGGCGAGCAGCGAGGCATCGACGGAATTGGAGCACTCGACATCCAGGGTCGTCGTGATCAGACGCATCTTCGCGATCTTCGGGGCGGGAATGACTCCCACCATGTTCAGGAAGTTCTGCGAGGTCACGGGGGTCCGCTTGTCGCCTTAGCCGCCGAACACGATCGACGGCGCGTCACCCACGAAGTAATCGAATCCAGCGACATTGATGTTTCGGTTGCTGATCTTGACTTTCATCATCCTGTCTCCCTTTTCGGCGCGGCCTGCGAGCAACCGGCCTGCCGTGACGGGTAGCGGATGCACTCAATTCTCGGGTGTGAACGGCAGCACAGGTATGCCCGAAGTCCGGTCACGAATAATTTTGTATGACAACGAATTGTTTCTGTGACGGCGCGGCAGGCGGGCGTGCCGGGCGTCGGGCGGAAAGCTGGCGGTCATGCGCTTGGGTCCAGCAGCCGTTGCACCTGTTCGGCCAGCCGGCGCAATTCGTCCGGGGGGACGGGCGCCACCACGGAATAGCCCAGGCCCTTGTCGATCCAGGCGGCACCGGTCATCGGGCGTGCCTCGATCTCGGACAGGGGCGCGTTCCTGGCCTTGCTGCAGGGACGGACAAAGACGGTCAGGCGAATGCCGGCATCGTTCTGATACATGAACATGCCGGCCGGGCCGCCCGGCGTCGCGGCCAGGCGTCCGCCCATGTAGCGATAGCCGCTGTCGGTCAGGTCCGGCGGCGCCACCTTGTGGTTCAGCCGGTTGGAGACCCAGCGCGCAAGGTCGTCCTTCTGGTCCGGCCCGAGTTCCGTCGGCCGGCGGCGGTCGGCCGTATAGACGATGTGGTTGGCGACCGCCTCGCGCACCAGCACGTTCAGGTCGGTCGGCGGCGGCGTCACCGCCCAGTGCAGGAACCAGCCGCCGCCGCCGCCCAGCCCGAATGCCAGCACCACCGCGGCCGCGGCCCGCCACATCAGGCGCCGCTCCGACCGGCGGCGAAGCAGGATGACCCGTGGGCTGAGGTGTGCGGGAATGGACGCGCCGGCCCGCGCGGCGAGGCCGGCGCGCAGGGCCTCGCGCTGGGCGCGATAGGCGGCAACCCGCGCGGCCTCCTGCTTGTGTTCGCGCAGATAGCGCTGCACCACCGGCAGACGGGCCTCGTCCAGCAGGTTGTCGACATAGGCGTGCAGGTCGTCTTCCGAGACCGGGCGCTCCGTCCCGCTCATTTGACCCTCCGCAGCCTCGGTCCGTTGTCGCTGTCGGTGTATTGGCGCAGCCGTTCGCGGCCGCGGGCCAGGCGCGACATCACCGTGCCCACCGGCACCCCCAGCACGGCGGCCGTCTCGGCGTAGGACAGGTCCTCGACCGAGATCAGCAGCACCACGCTGCGCTGCTCCTCCGGCAGACGCTCCAGCCCGCGCAGCATGTCGCGCCACAGCAGCCCGTCTTCCTGGCTGGGCTTCAGGCTTGCGGCGGCGTCATGGCCATCATCCAGCGATTCCGTTGCCGGACGGGCAGTCCGGCGCCGATGCTGGCTGACGAAGAGGTTGTGCATGATGGTGAACAGCCAGGCCCTCACGTCCGCATCGCCCCGTCTCGTGTGCAGCTTGTCCAGTGCGCGCACCAGGCAATCATGAACCAGGTCGTCAGCCTCATCGCGGTTCCGCAACAGGGTCCATGCGTAGCGGCGCAGCGCGGGAATGCACTGTTCGATCCGGTCGATGTCGTCGGACGCGGTCATCCGGCCCGCCCCGGACGCATGCCGGTCGGTTCCTCCGTCGCCGCGTGGTGACGGTCACGCCTCTGGCCTCTCCCCACTGTGCGAATCGAATTTCGCCTCCTGCCTCCATGAACGCGCGTCGACGCGATTTATTCCAGTCCCCGGGCATCGCATGCGGCGCTGGACGTCGCGGCGGTTCTGGCCGATCCTTCGGCCATGATCCGCAAGATGCTGACCATCGTCGAAGACACGCTCCAGGAAGCGGGTCGGGACATCAAGCCGCCGACGCGCAAGGCCGCCGCCGTCGCCGTGGTGGACAATCCCTTTGCCGGCCGTTTCACCGAGGATCTAACCCAGCTCATCGACCTCGGCGAACTGCTGGGCCGGCTGCTGGGGGAGCGTGCGGTGCGCGCGCTGGGCGTCGCACCCGCCGATGTGGAAAGCTATGGCAAGGCCGCGATCGTCGGGGAGAACGGCGAACTGGAGCATGCCGCGGCGATCCTGCATCCGAAGCTGGGCGCGCCGCTGCGCCAGGAGGTGGAGCAGGGGGCGGCGATCATTCCCAGCGCCAAGAAGCGCGGCGGGATGGGCGCGGCCATCGACGTGCCGCTGGGTTCCAAGGACGATGCCTGGGTGCGCAGCCATTTCGACGCGATGGAAATCCGCGTCCCCGACGCACCGCGTGCCAATGAGATCGTGGTGGCGATCGTGGTCACGGATTCCGGCCGTCCGGCCGCACGGATCGGCGGTCCCACGGTGGCCGAAGCGCGGGCCCGCCAGCGCAGCGGCGGATAAGGCGTCCGGTCATTCCAGTGCCGCCGGGATCGGATTAGGTTGGGCCGGACCAGCCGGGGGAAATCGTCCATGCTCACGCGTCGCATCCTGTTGACCGGTGCCGCCGTGCTTGCCGCGCCCGCCATCGTCCGCGCGCAGGGGGCAGCACCGATCCGCGTCGGCGAGATCAACTCCTATTCGGCCATCCCCTCCTTCACCCTGCCATACCGCAATGGCTGGCAACTGGCGGTGGACGAGGTCAATGCCGCCGGCGGCGTTCTGGGCCGCAGCCTGGAGGTGATCAGCCGCGATGATGCCGGCAAGCCGCAGGATGCGATCCGGCTGGCCGGCGAACTGCTGGATGAGCAGAAGGTGGACATGCTCGCCGGCGGTTTCCTGTCGAATGTCGGCCTGGCACTGTCCGATTTCGCCGCGCAGCGCAAGCGCCTGTTCGTGGCGGGGGAGCCGCTGTCGGACGCGTTGGTGTGGGAGAAGGGGAACCGCTACTGTTTCCGGTTGCGTCCCTCCACGTTCATGCAGGCGGCGATGCTGGTAGAGGAGGCGGCAAAGCTGCCGGCGAAGCGCTGGGTCACGGTCGCGCCCAATTATGAGTACGGCACGTCGTCGGTGAAATGGTTCAGGCTGCTGCTCGCGGCGAAACGGCCCGACGTGCAGTTCGTGGGCGAACAATGGCCGGCGCTGGGCAAGATCGATGCCGGTGCGACGGTCGCGGCGCTGGGCGAACCGAAGCCCGATGCCATCTTCAATGTCACGTTCGGTCCCGACCTGACCAATTTCGTCCGCCAGGGCAACACGCGCGGTCTGTTCGAAGGGCGTGCGGTCGCGTCGATGCTGACCGGCGAACCCGAATACCTCGCTCCTCTTGGCGACGAGACGCCGAACGGATGGATCGTCACCGGCTACCCGCAGGATCAGGTGCAGACCCCGGCGAACGAGGCGTTCATCCAGGCCTATCGGTCCCGGTTCAATGCCCTGCCAGGCATGGGATCGGTGGTGGGGTATGCGCTGATCCGCTCGATCGTGTCCGGGATCGCCCGGGCGGGCGGGATCGAGACCGAGAAGCTGGTCGACGGCTTCCGCGGCGCGTCGTTCGATACGCCCTTCGGCCGAGCGCTGTATCGGGGGATTGATCATCAGGGGACGCTGGGGACGTATGTTGGCAGGACGGCGCTGCGGAATGGGCGCGGCACGATGGTCGACTGGCGCTATGCCGACGGCGCGGCCTATCTGCCGCCCGATGCCGAGGTGAGGAAGCTCCGCCCCGAAGCGGGCTGAGCAGGCATTGGTGGCCCAGGCCACGAATGCCTGTGTAGGCGGGCCGGCCGGAGGATCGTATTGCCGTTCATCAAGATATGCGGTGTGCAGACCGTTCATGAGGCGCGTGCCGCGCTCGACTGCGGCGCCACCGCGATCGGGCTGCTGGTGGGCGTGACGCATCGCGCCGAGGACGCGATCGACGCGGCGGAGGCCGAGGCGATCATTCGCGCGCTGCCGGACAGTGCCGCGCCGGTCATGGTCACCCATCTCACGCGCGCGGAGGCCGTTGCTGACATGGCGGGGCGGATCGGCGCCCGGACGGTGCAGGTGCACGGGGCCATGCCACTGCCGGATCTGTTGCGGCTTCGCGCGCTGACGCCGGGCATGACGCTGATCCGGGCGGTGCATGTCACCGGGCCGGACGCCGTCGATGACGCCCGCGCGCTGGCCGGGCTGGCGGATGCCTTGGTGCTGGACACCCGCACCGAGGACCGGTTGGGCGGGACGGGGCGCACGCATGACTGGTCGATCAGCCGGCGGATCGTGGAGGCGGTGGCGCCCATGCCGGTGTACCTGGCCGGCGGCCTTTCGCCCGGCAATGTCGCGGCGGCCATCGCCCGGGTGCGGCCGTCCGGGGTGGATGTGAACTCGGGCGTCGAGCACCCGGACGGGCGCAAGGATCCCGCGCGCATGGCGGCGTTCGTCGCCGCGGCGCTTGCGGCGTTCGGTTCGGCCGGGACCGGCTAGCATGATGGAGTTCCTGCTGATCCAGTGCCTGACCGGGCTTGCGGGCGCGGCCTCGCTGTTCCTGGTCGCGGCGGGGCTGACCGTGATCTTCGGCGTCACGCGCGTGGTGAATTTCTCCCACGGCAGCCTTTTCATGCTGGGCTGCTACATCGCCTGGAGCATCCTGACGCGCCTGCCGCGCGATCCCGCCTGGTTCGCGGCGGGCGTGCTGCTGGCGGCGCTCGCGACGGGCCTGATCGGCGCGCTGCTGGAGATGATCCTGCTGCGGCGGGTCTATCGCGCGCCGGAACTGTTCCAGTTGCTGGCCACCTTCGGCGTGGTGTTGATCATTCAGGACGTGACGCCGCTGCTCTGGGGGCCGGCCGACCTGCCCCTGCCGCGTCCGCCCTGGCTGCGCGGTTTCGTCACCATCCTGGGCGAGCGTTTTCCCGTCTACGACCTGGTCCTGATCGCGGCGGGGCCTGCCGTGCTGCTGCTGCTGTGGCTGCTGCTGCAGCGCACGCGCTTCGGCATGCTGATCCGCGCCGCGACCGAGGACCGGGAGATGGCGGCGGCGCTTGGGATCAACCAGCGCCTGCTGTTCACCGCCGTGTTCGCCCTGGGGTCGGCGCTGGCCGGGCTGGGCGGCGCGCTGGCGCTGCCCAATACCTCGGCCAACCTGCAGATGGATCTGGGTGTGGTGGTGGAGGCGTTCGTCGTCGTCGTGGTGGGCGGCATGGGCAGCGTGACGGGGGCGTTCCTGGCCAGCGTGCTGATCGGTGTCCTGCAGGCGCTGGGGATCGTGTTCGTGCCCAAGGCGACGCTGGTGCTGATCTTCGCGGTCATGGCGGTGGTGCTGGTGGTGCGGCCGAACGGGCTGCTGGGCCAGCCCCTGGCGCCGGTGAAGGGCGCGGCTGGCGTGCCGATGCTGCTGCGGCCGCCGGCGCAGGGAACCCGCGCCGCACTCGTGGCCGGGTTCCTGCTGGCCGCGGTGGCGCCGTTCGTGCTGGGGCCGTATCCGCTGGCCGTGCTGACCGAGGCGCTGATCGCGATGGTGTTTGCCGCCAGCCTGCACCTGATGATGGGTCCGGGCGGAATGCCCAGCTTCGGGCACGCGGCGTGGTTCGGGCTGGGGGCGTATGGGGCGGGATTGCTGGCGACCGGGCTGGATGCGCCGATGCCGCTGGCCCTGGCGGGCGCCGTCGGTGTCGCCGGCGTGGCGGCGGCGCTGTTCGGTGCCTTCGTGGTGCGGTTGACCGGCGTGTACCTGGCGATGCTCACGCTCGCCTTTGCGCAGATCGTCTGGGCGGTGGCGACGCAATGGACCTGGCTGACGGGCGGCGATGACGGCGTGCTGGGTGTGTGGCCGGACCGCACCGTGCCGTATTACTGGGTCGTGCTGGGCCTGGCCGCCGGCTGCGTGTGGCTGCTGCGGCGGATGATCTATGCGCCGTTCGGCTATGCGCTGCGGGCGGCCCGCGATTCGGCGATGCGGGCGGACTCGGTGGGCCTGAACCCCGACCGGCTGCGGATGACGGCCTTCGCGCTGGCCGGCGCCGCGGCGGGCCTGTCCGGCGGCCTGTTCGCCTTCGCCAAGGGCAGCGTGTTCCCCACCTATGTCAGCGTCGGGCATTCGGTGGACGCGCTGCTGATGGTGCTGCTGGGCGGCGTGCAGACCGTCAGCGGCCCGATCGTGGGCGCGCTCTTGTATACCGGCCTCTACGACATGCTGCTGCAGGTCACCGCGCTGTGGCGCCTGGCGTTGGGTGTGGCGATCCTGGTGCTGGTGCTGCTGTTTCCGCATGGGATCGCCGGCGCGGCCAGGGGCCGCCACGCATGAGCCTGCTGGTCGCCCGCAACCTGCGCAAGGACTATGGCGGCGTACGGGCCGTCGCGGACATCTCGTTCGCGGTCGAGGCGGGGGAGATGGTCGCGCTGATCGGGCCGAACGGCGCGGGAAAGTCCACCTGCTTCAACCTGCTGAACGGACAGGTCCTGCCCGATTCGGGCCAGGTGCTGCTGGGGGGCGTCGATGTCACCGGCTGGCGCCCGCGCGACGTCTGGCATCTGGGCGTGGGGCGCAGCTTCCAGATCGCCGCGACCTTCGCCTCGATGACGGTGCGGGAGAACGTGCAGGTCGCGCTGCTGGCGGTGCAGGGGATGGTATGGCGGTTCCTGCGCCCGCTGGCGGCGCTGGGCGGGGATGCGACCGAGGCGTTGCTGGTGCAGGTCGGGCTCAAGGATCGCGCGGACCTGCCGTGCGCGGCGCTCGCCTATGGCGACCTCAAGCGGCTGGAACTGGCGCTGGCGCTGGCCAACGAACCGCGCCTGCTGCTGATGGATGAGCCGACGGCGGGGATGCCGCAGGCCGACCGGCGTGCGCTGATGGCGCTGGTGCACAGCTTGGCGCGACTGCGGAACTGCGCCGTGCTGTTCACCGAGCACGACATGGACGTGGTGTTTTCCGCGGCCGACCGGATCCTGGTGATGGACCGCGGCGCGCTGATCGCCGAAGGGGACGCGGCCGCGATCCGGGCCAATCCGCAGGTACAGGCCGTGTATCTTGGGGAAGCGGTGGAGCGGGATGGCGCTGGGCCGGCGCCGGATGCGGCGAATCCGCCTGATGCCCCGCTTGACTCGCCCCAATCCCGCAACTAGGTTCCGCGCCCTCGGCCATCCCTGGCGTTGACGTTTGGGGGGCCACCGATCGCAGGCCAAAGACGCATGCGGCGCCGTCCCGGACACCGGGGCCTAGGCCGCTTGCCTCACGGAACCCGCTTGCTGGGGGAGATCCCCTGCGCTGGCGGGTTATGTCTGTTAGGTGACCCGCCACATCGGCGCCAAAGGCACGAACACGGAAGAGAAAGAGGTCCATGCCGACCATCAACCAGCTCATCGCCAAGGGGCGGGAGCCGCAGAAGAGCCGGAATACGGTGCCGGCACTCCAGGGCTGCCCGCAGAAGCGCGGCGTTTGCACGCGCGTCTACACGACCACCCCGAAGAAGCCGAACTCGGCGTTGCGCAAGGTCGCGAAGGTGCGCCTGACCAACGGGTATGAGGTCGTGAGCTACATCCCCGGCGAAGGGCACAACCTGCAGGAGCACTCGGTGGTGCTGATCCGCGGCGGTCGTGTGAAGGACCTTCCGGGTGTGCGCTACCACATCCTGCGTGGCGTGCTGGACACCCAGGGTATCGCCAAGCGCCGCCAGCGCCGGTCGCTGTACGGCGCGAAGCGGCCGAAGTAAGCCGGGAGAGAGCGAATGTCCCGCCGCCGCCGCGCCACGAAGCGCGAGATCCTGCCGGACGCCAAGTTCGGCGATGTCGTGATCAGCCGTTTCATGAACGCGCTGATGTTCGACGGCAAGAAGTCGGTCGCCGAGGGGATCGTCTACAGCGCGCTCGACGTGCTGAAGCGCCGCGGCGGTCAGCAGGCCGATCCGGTTCGCATGTTCCACGAGGCGCTGGACAACGTGAAGCCGGCCGTGGAGGTTCGGTCCCGCCGCGTCGGCGGCGCCACCTACCAGGTGCCGGTCGAGGTCCGCGCGGAACGGCGCCAGGCGCTGGCGATCCGCTGGATCATCGATGCCGCCCGCAAGCGCGGGGAGCACACGATGCAGGACCGGCTTTCGAACGAGCTGCTGGACGCGGTGAACAACCGCGGGTCGGCGGTAAAGAAACGTGAGGACACCCACCGGATGGCCGAGGCCAACAAGGCCTTCAGCCACTACCGCTGGTAACGGCAACCCGCCACAACACGAACCCTGAGACGGATTCGCGGAGAACACGACGATGGCCAAGGCGAAATTCGAGCGCACCAAGCCGCACTGCAATATCGGAACCATCGGTCACGTCGACCATGGCAAGACATCGCTGACGGCGGCGATCACCAAGGTGCTGGCCGAGACCGGTGGCGCGACCTTCACGGCCTACGATCAGATCGACAAGGCGCCGGAAGAGAAGGCGCGCGGCATCACCATCTCCACCGCGCATGTGGAGTACGAGACGCAGAACCGTCACTACGCGCACGTGGACTGCCCCGGCCACGCCGACTACGTGAAGAACATGATCACCGGCGCGGCGCAGATGGACGGCGCCATCCTGGTGGTCTCCGCCGCCGACGGCCCGATGCCGCAGACCCGCGAGCACATCCTGCTCGCTCGTCAGGTGGGCGTGCCGGCGCTGGTCGTGTTCCTGAACAAGGTCGACATGGTGGACGATCCCGAGCTGCTCGAGCTCGTGGAGATGGAAGTGCGCGAGCTGCTGTCGTCCTATCAGTTCCCCGGCGACGACATCCCGATCATCAAGGGTTCGGCGCTGTGCGCGCTCGAGGACTCCAACAAGGAGCTCGGCCACGACGCGATCCTGGAGCTGATGCGCGCGGTCGACGACTACATCCCGCAGCCGGAGCGCGCGACGGATCGTCCGTTCCTGATGCCGATCGAAGACGTGTTCTCGATCTCGGGCCGCGGCACGGTGGTGACCGGGCGCGTCGAGCGCGGCATCATCCGGGTCGGCGAGGAAGTCGAGATCGTCGGCATCCGCCCGACGCAGAAGACGGTCGTGACCGGCGTCGAGATGTTCCGCAAGCTGCTGGACCAGGGCCAGGCGGGCGACAATATCGGTGCGCTGCTGCGCGGCACGAAGCGTGAGGACGTCGAGCGCGGCCAGGTGCTGGCGAAGCCCGGCTCGATCACGCCGCACACGAAGTTCAAGGCCGAGGCGTATATCCTGACGAAGGAAGAGGGTGGCCGCCACACGCCGTTCTTCACCAACTATCGCCCGCAGTTCTATTTCCGCACGACCGACGTGACCGGTGTCGTGCAGCTGCCGGAAGGCACGGAAATGGTCATGCCGGGCGACAACGTGTCGATGGACGTCGAGCTGATCGCGCCGATCGCCATGGATGACGGGCTGCGCTTCGCCATTCGCGAGGGCGGTCGTACGGTCGGTGCCGGCGTCGTCGCCAGCATCACGGCCTGATTGCTACACCGGGGGCCGGCGCCTCGCAAAAGCGGGGCGCCGGTCGTCGTTTCGGCGGGACATGTTAAGAGCGAACGATGGACAACCAGAATATCCGCATCCGGCTGAAGGCCTACGATCACCGCGTGCTGGACAACAGCACGAAGGAGATCGTGAACACGGCCAAGCGCACGGGCGCCAGGGTTCGCGGACCGATCCCGCTGCCGACCCATATCGAGCGTTTCACCGTCAACCGCTCGCCGCACGTTGACAAGAAGAGCCGCGAGCAGTTCGAGATCCGGACGCATCGCCGCCTGCTCGATATCGTCGAGCCCACGCCGCAGACGGTGGACGCGCTGATGAAGCTCGACCTGGCCGCCGGCGTGGACGTCGAGATCAAGATCTGAGGCGGAACACGTCATGCGCACCGGATTGCTGGCCAAGAAGCTGGGGATGACCCGGCTGTTCAAGGACGACGGGACCCATGTCCCGGTCACCGTGCTGCACCTCGACCAGGTGCAGGTCGTCGCTGCGCGCAGCCAGGAGAAGGATGGCTACAGCGCCGTTCAGCTTGGCTGGGGCAAGGCGAAGGTGAAGAACGTCTCGCAGCCGAACCGCGGTCACTTCGCGAAGGCGAAGGTCGAGCCGAAGGCGAAGCTGGTGGAGTTCCGGGTGGCGCCCGACGCGGTGCTGGAGCCTGGCGCGACTTTGTCGGCAGCGCATTTCGCGGTCGGGCAGATCGTGGATGTCTGCGGCACCACGAAGGGCAAGGGCTTCGCCGGCGCGATGAAGCGCTGGAACTTCTCGGGCCTGGAAGCCTCGCACGGCGTGTCGATCAGCCATCGCAGCCACGGCTCCACGGGTAACCGCCAGGATCCCGGCAAGACCTTCAAGAACAAGAAGATGGCGGGCCATCTGGGGGTTGAGCGGGTCACCACCCTGAACCTCGAGGTCGCGGCGGTGGACGCCGAGAAGGGACTTCTGATGATCAAGGGCGCCGTCCCCGGCGCCAAGGGCGGCTACGTGATGGTGCGCGACGCGATCAAGCGCGCTCGTCCGGCCGATGCGCCCTATCCGGCGGCGCTGGTCGACGCGCCGGCGGCAGCGGGCTGAGGAAACGGACATGCAGGTCGAGATCATCACCCTGGACAAGGGCAACGCCGGCAGCACCGATCTGCCGGACGAGATTTTCGCGGCAAAGCCGCGGGCCGACATCATGGCGCGCGTCGTGCACTGGCAGTTGGCGAAGCGGCGGGCCGGCACCCACAAGGTGAAGGGCATGGCCGAGGTGTCGGGCACGACCAAGAAGCCCTATCGCCAGAAGGGCACCGGCAACGCCCGCCAGGGCAGCCTGCGCGCGCCGCAGTTCCGCACTGGCGGCGTGGTGCACGGGCCGGTCGTGCGCTCGCACGAATACAGCCTGAACAAGAAGGTCCGCCGCCTGGGTCTGATCTCGGCGCTGTCGCAGAAGGCGGCCGAGGGCAAGCTGGTGGTGCTGGACGCCGCGGCGGGCACGGAGAAGACCAGCGATCTCGCGAAGAAGGTCAAGGCGCTGGGCTGGACCTCGGCGCTGATCGTCGATCGCGCGGTGGACGAAGGCTTTCTGCGGGCCAGCCGCAACCTGCACGGCATCGACGTGCTGCCGACCGTCGGCGCGAATGTCTACGACATCCTGCGCCACGACGTGCTGGCGATCACCACGGCCGGCGTGGCAGGCCTGGCGGAACGGTTGAACGGCGCGCCGAAGCCCGCGGCCGAAACGCAGGGAGAGGCCGCATGAGCGAGACTGCCAGCCGCGGACCGCGCCTGTCGCGGGAAGCGATGTATCAGATCATCCGCAGTCCGGTGATCACCGAGAAGGCGACGATGTTGAGCGAGCGGAACCAGGTCGTGTTCCGTGTCGCCACCGACGCGACCAAGCCGGAGATCCGCGTCGCCGTGGAAACGTTGTTCGGCGTGAAGGTCGTCGAGGTCAACACGCTGGTGCAGAAGGGCAAGCGCAAGCGGTTTCGCGGCCGGCCCGGGCAGCGCTCGGACGTGAAGAAGGCGTTCGTCCGCCTGGCCGAGGGCCAGTCGATCGATTTCACCACCGGCCTCGCATAGGGCGCGAGAGAGATGGCACTCAGGCAATACAACCCGGTCACGGCCAGCCTGCGCGGCACGGTCCTGATCGACCGTTCCGAACTCTGGAAGGGCAAGCCCGTGAAGGGCCTGACCCAGGGTCAGCACAGCACGGGCGGGCGCAACAACCATGGCCGCATCACCAGCCGCTTCCGTGGCGGTGGGCATAAGCAGGCCTACCGCGTCGTCGATTTCAAGCGGCGCAAGTTCGACGTGCCCGCGACGGTCGAGCGGCTGGAATACGACCCGAACCGCACCGCGTTCATCGCGCTGATCAAGTACCAGGACGGCGAGCTCGCCTATATCCTGGCGCCGCAGCGGCTGAAGGCGGGCGATACGGTGGTGGCCGGCGCGCGGGCCGACATCAAGCCGGGCAATGCGATGCCGCTGGCGGCGATCCCGGTCGGCACCATCATCCACAATATCGAGATGAAGGTCGGCGCCGGCGGCAAGATCGCGCGCTCCGCCGGCACCTATGCGCAGTTGGTCGGCAAGGATGCCGGCTATGCGCAGATCAAGCTGATGTCGGGCGAGTTGCGCGTCGTGCGGGCCGAGTGCATGGCGAGCATCGGCGCGGTGTCGAACCCCGACAACATGAACCAGAAGATCGGCAAGGCCGGGCGCATGCGGTGGCTGGGCTTCCGCCCGCACAACCGCGGCGTGGTGATGAACCCGGTCGACCATCCGCTGGGCGGTGGCGAAGGCCGGTCTTCGGGCGGGCGCCATCCGGTCACGCCGTGGGGCAAGCCGACCAAGGGCTACAAGACGCGCAGCAACAAGCGGACGGACAGCTTGATCATCCGCCGCCGGAACAAGGGCAAGTAAGCGATGGCGCGCTCCGTCTGGAAAGGTCCGTTCGTCGACGGATACCTCCTGAGCAAGGCCGATGCCGCGCGGGCTTCGAGCCGCAACGAGATCATCCGCATCTGGTCGCGCCGCTCGACGATCCTGCCGCAATTCGTGGGTCTCACCTTCGGCGTCTACAACGGTCACAAGTTCCTGCCGGTGCAGGTGACCGAGAACATGGTCGGGCACAAGTTCGGCGAGTTCTCGCCGACCCGCACCTTCAGCGGCCATGCCGCCGACCGGAAGGCGAAGCGAGGCTGACATGAGCAAACCGAGCCATCCCCGCGGCCTGGCGGACAATGAAGCGCAGGCGATCGTCAGCAACCTGCGCGTGAGTCCGCGCAAGCTGAACGTGGTTGCCGGCATGATCCGCAACCTGCCGGCGGGACGCGCCATCGCGACGCTGACCTTCAGCAAGCGCCGGATCGCGCAGCAGGTGAAGAAGGCGCTGGAAAGCGCCATTGCCAACGCCGAGAACAACCATCAGCTCGATGTCGATCGTCTGGTGGTGACGCGGGCCGAGGTTGGCCGGTCGATCGTGATGCGCCGTTTCCACGCGCGTGGCCGCGGCCGAGCGGCGCGGGTCGAGAAGTGGTTCAGTCATTTGAAGATCGTGGTGTCGGAGCGGACGCAGGATTCCGGGGAGGCCGCATAATGGGGCACAAAGTCAATCCCGTCGGGCTTCGGCTCGGCATCAACCGCACCTGGGACAGCCGCTGGTTCGCGGGAACGGATTATTCGAAGCTGCTGCATGACGACCTGAAGCTGCGCAGCCATCTGCGCCGGAAGCTGCACGGCGCCGGCGTGTCGCGGGTGGTGATCGAGCGTCCGGCGAAGAAGCCGCGCGTCACGATCTATGCCGCCCGCCCGGGCGTGGTGATCGGCAAGAAGGGCCAGGACATCGAGGTTCTGAAGAAGGACC
The DNA here is from genome assembly GCA_050181195.1 of Acetobacteraceae bacterium. Taxonomy (GTDB): domain Bacteria; phylum Pseudomonadota; class Alphaproteobacteria; order Acetobacterales; family Acetobacteraceae; genus Rhodopila. Next base: position 21,284 of record JBFXDK010000028.1, read on the forward strand.
TCACGAAGATGGCCAAGGCCGAGGTCGCACTGAACATCGTGGAGATCCGCAAGCCGGAGATCGACGCGACGCTGGTGGCCGAGAACATCGCCCAGCAGCTGGAGCGTCGCGTGGCGTTCCGCCGCGCGATGAAGCGGGCGGTGCAGTCGGCGATGCGTCTGGGCGCCCAGGGCATCCGGATCAACTGCGGCGGCCGGCTTGGCGGGGCGGAAATCGCCCGGGTCGAATGGTATCGTGAAGGGCGGGTGCCGCTGCACACGCTGCGCGCGGACATCGATTTCGGCATGGCCACCGCGAAGACGACCTATGGCACGTGCGGCGTGAAGGTCTGGGTGTTCAAGGGCGAGATCATGGCCCACGACCCGATGGCGCAGGACCGGCGCGCGGCCGAACAGGCGCCGCAACGCTAGGCGGTAGGGAACGACGATGCTTTCACCGAAGCGAACCAAATACCGCAAGCAGCACAAGGGCCGTATCCACGGCCTGTCGAAGGGCGGCACGACGCTGAATTTCGGCACCTACGGGCTGAAGGCGCTGGAACCGGAGCGGATCACGGCGCGGCAGATCGAATCCGCGCGCCGCGCGATCACGCGTGCGATGCGCCGCGCCGGGCGCGTGTGGATCCGGATCTTCCCGGACGTGCCGGTTTCCACGAAGCCAGCCGAAGTCCGCATGGGATCGGGCAAGGGGTCGCCGGAATACTGGGTGTGCCGCGTGGCGCCGGGCCGCATCATGTTCGAGATCGACGGCGTGTCGCCTGAACTGGCACGCGAGGCGCTGACGCTTGGCGCGGCGAAGCTGCCGATCAAGACCAAGTTCATCGCCCGGATCGGAGACGCCTGAGATGGCCAAGACTCCCCTGAGCAAGGCCGCCGATGTGCGCGCGAAGACGCCGGACGAACTGCAGACGGCGCTGCTGGACCTGCGCAAGGAGCAGTTCAACCTGCGGTTCCAGCGGGCGACCGGCCAGCAGGAAGGCACGGGCCGGGTGCGCCAGGTGCGGCGCGAGATCGCCCGGGTGAAGACAATCATGGCGGAGAAGCAACGCTCCGCCGCCCAGTCGTAAGGAGAGAGGGCGATGCCGAGGCGCGTCCTGACCGGGCGGGTGACCAGCGACAAGATGGACAAGACCGTGACGGTGCTTGTCGATCGTCGGGTCATGCATCCGCTGTACAAGAAGTTCATCCGCCGCTCGAAGCGGTATGCGGCGCATGACGAGGCGAACCTGTGCAAGGTCGGCGATACGGTCCGCATCGAGGAATGCAAGCCGATCAGCAAGCGCAAGACCTGGATGGTGGTCGAGCGCAACGGTGACCCGCTGACGGCGGTTGCTGAAGGAGCGGCGGCATGATCTACCCGGAAACGACGCTGGAAGTCGCGGACAACTCCGGCGCCCAGAGCGTGCAGTGCATCAAGGTGCTGGGCGGATCGAAGCGCAAGACCGCTTCGGTTGGCGACATCATCGTCGTGTCGATCAAGAAGGCGATCCCGCGCGGCAAGGTGAAGAAGGGCGACGTGCACCAGGCGGTGATCGTGCGCACCAGCTTCCCGGTGCGCCGCCCTGATGGCAGCGCGATCCGCTTCGACCGCAACGCGGCGGTGCTGATCAACAAGCAGCAGGAGCCGATCGGCACCCGCATCTTCGGGCCGGTGGTGCGCGAACTGCGCGGGCGCCGGTTCATGAAGATCATCAGCCTGGCGCCGGAGGTGCTGTGATGGCGGCGCGCATCCGCAAGGGTGACACGGTCCTGGTGATCAGCGGCACCAGCAAGGGGCGCCGCGGCGAGGTTCTGTCGGTCGCACCGGCGGAACAGCGGGCGGTGGTGCGCGGTGTGAACATCGTGCGCCGCCACACCAAGCCGACCGGCATGGGCCAGCCTGGCGGGATCATCGACAAGGAGGCGCCGATCCACCTGTCGAACCTGAAGCTGGTTGATCCCGTGAGCGAGAAGCCCACCAAGGTCGGGTTCCGGATTCTGGAAGACGGTCGCAAGGTCCGCGTCGCCAAGGCGACGGGCCAGGTGATCGGCAGCTGAAAGCAGAGCCATGAGCGGATCGAAGAACGCCCCCAAGGGGGGCAAGGGCGGAGCGGCCAAGGGCGGTCGCGGTGGTGGTGGACCCTCTGCCGCGCCCCAGGGCAAGGACGCCCAGCGCGCCGCGCGCCGGATCGATGTCGCCGGGGTCGACAATCCCTCGGCCGCGCCCGAGGACATGCCGCGGCTGATGAAGCGCTACCGGGAGGAGATCCGGGCGAAGCTGCGGGCCGAATTCGGCTACGGCAACGAGATGCAGGTCCCGAAGCTCGACAAGATCGTTATCAACATGGGCGTGGGCGAGGCGACGGCCGACCAGAAGAAGCTCGATACGGCGGTGGCGGAACTGACGTCCATCAGCGGTCAGCGGCCGGTGAAGACGGTGGCGAAGAAGGCGATCGCCGGCTTCAAGATCCGTAAGGGTCTGCCGATCGGCTGCAAGGTGACGCTGCGCAAGGCGCGCATGTACGAATTCATGGATCGGCTGATCACCATTGCCCTGCCGCGGGTACGCGATTTCCGCGGTATCCAGGGCAAGGGGTTCGACGGGCGCGGCAACTTCGCGATGGGCCTGAAGGAGCAGATCATCTTCCCGGAAATCAACTACGACCGGGTGGACCAGATCCGCGGGATGGACATCCAGTTCGTCACCACCGCGAAGACCGATGCCGAGGCCAAGGCCCTGCTGAAGGCCTTCGACCTGCCGTTCGCCAACTAGGTTTTTTGGGAAAACCGTCGGCTCCGGACCTTGTCCGGCGGGCCGACAGGTTCCGGAGGAAGTAGACAGGATGGCCAAAGTCTCCCAGGTCAACCGCAATGCGATGCGTGAGCGTATGGCGAAGCGCGACAAGTCGAAGCGCCAGACGCTGAAGGATGTCGTGATGGACCGTACCCTGCCGGTGGAGGATCGGTTCAACGCCTCGCTGAAGCTCGCGCAGTTGCCGCGCAACGGCGCCGAGGTGCGGGTGCGGCTCCGCTGCGAACTGACCGGCCGCTCGCGCGGCAATTACCGCAAGTTCAAGCTGTGCCGCGTCGCGCTGCGTGATCTCGCCAGTTCCGGTCAGATTCCGGGCATGGTCAAGGCAAGCTGGTAGGGGATCCGCGCGATGTCCATGTCCGATCCCCTGGGGGATATGCTCACACGCATCCGCAACGCGCAGCGTGCGCGGCATTCGGTGTGCCTGGCGCCGGCGTCCAAGCTGCGTGAGAACGTGCTGGGCGTGCTGAAGCGGGAAGGCTTCATCCGCGGCTTCGCGGCCGAGGAACTGCGTCCCGGCGTGTCGCAGCTGCGCATCGAACTGAAATACAACGAAGGCGAGCCGGTCATAAAGGAGATCCACCGGGTCTCGAAACCGGGCCGGCGCGTGTATTCCAAAATCAAGGAACTGCCGCGGGTCTATGCGGGCTTGGGCATTTCCATCCTGTCCACGCCGCGCGGCGTGATGAGCGACGCGGAGGCGCGCGCTGCCAATGTCGGCGGCGAAGTCCTCTGCCGCGTGTTCTGACGGAGGGTCCGATGTCTCGCGTCGGGAAATATCCGGTCGAAGTCCCCGCCGGCGTGCAGGTGGCCATCGCCAATGGCATGTTCACCGCCAAGGGCCGGCTGGGCGAGTTGAAGCTGCCGCTGACCGAGTTCGTCGAGGCGACGGTCGACGGCAACAAGGTGTCGGTCGCGCCGAAGGGTGGCGAGCGGCAGGCGCGCATGATGTGGGGCACCACCCGCGCGCTGATCGCCAACGTGGTGAAGGGCGTCTCCACGGGCTATGAGCGCTCGCTGGAGATCACCGGCACCGGCTACCGCGCCTCGGTGCAGGGCAAGAACCTCGAGATCAATCTCGGCTTCTCCCACCCCGTGGTCTATCCGATCCCCGAGGGGATCAAGATCACCTGCGAACGCCCGACGGCGATCAAGGTGGAAGGGATCGACAAGCGCCTGGTCGGACAGGTCGCCTCGGAAATCCGCGCGTTCCGTCCGCCCGAACCCTACAAGGGCAAGGGCGCCCGCTACACGGATGAGACCATCCGGCGCAAGGAAGGCAAGAAGAAGTGAGCGGCAAACAGGATCTCCGCAACCGCCGGCGCGTCCGCCTGCGGTTCCAGCTTCGCCAGAAGTCGCACGGGCGGCCGCGGCTGTCCGTCTTCCGCTCCGGCAAGAACATCTATGCGCAGGTCATCGACGACGGGCAGGGGCGCACGCTGGCCGCGGCCTCGTCGCTGGAAAAGAGCCTGCGTGAATCGCTCAAGACCGGCGCCGACAAGGCTGCTGCTTCGGCTGTCGGCAAGCTGCTTGCCGAACGCGCCCTGGCGGCCGGCGTGAAGGAAGTGGTGTTCGATCGCGGCGCCTATCTGTATCACGGCCGGGTCAAGGCCCTGGCCGACGCGGCCCGCGAAGGCGGGTTGGCCTTCTAAAGGAATCGAGAGAATGGCACGTGAACCGCGGGAAGGCGGCGGCAGGGGCCGGGATCGCGATCGCGATCGCGATGCGGACGACGGCGTCGTCGACAAGCTGGTCACCATCAACCGTGTGGCCAAGGTGGTGAAGGGAGGGCGGCGCTTCGCGTTCGCCGCGCTGGTGGTCGTGGGCGACCAGAAGGGCCGGGTCGGCTACGGTGCCGGCAAGGCGCGCGAGGTGCCGGAAGCGATCCGCAAGGCAACCGAGCGGGCCAAGCGCGGCATGATCCGCGTGCCGATGAAGGAAGGCCGCACGCTGCACCACGATGTCGAAGGGCATTACGGCGCCGGCACGGTGATCCTGCGGTCGGCGACCGCCGGCACTGGCATCATCGCCGGCGGTCCGATGCGCGCGGTGTTCGAAACCCTGGGCATCGGCGATGTCGTGGCCAAGAGCCTGGGCAGCCGTAACCCGCATAACATGGTCAAGGCGACCTTCGCCGCGCTGCAGCGCTGCGCCTCGCCGCGCTCGGTTGCCACGCGCCGCGGCAAGAAGGTGTCGGAACTGTTCGGCCGCCGCGACGCTGCGCCAGCGGCACCGCAGCCTGCCGCACCGCCGCCCGCCGCATCGCCGGAGGCGCAGCCCAATGCCTAAGGTCCGCGTCACCCAGACCGGTTCGCCGATCGGCCGCAAGCCGGGCCAGAAGGAAACCCTGATCGGTCTCGGCCTCAACAAGATCCGCCGCACGCGGGAACTCGACGACACGCCGTCGGTGCGCGGCATGATCCGCAAGGTCGCCCACCTCGTGAAGGTGGAGGAGCTGTCCTGACATGAAACTCAATGAACTGCGCGACAATCCGGGCGCGCGCCTCAAGTCCAAGCGGCTCGGGCGCGGCATCGGGTCGGGCAAGGGCAAGACCTCGGGCAAGGGCGTCAAGGGCCAGAAGGCACGCGAAGGCGTGTCGCTGAACGGGTTCGAAGGCGGCCAGCTGCCGATCTATCGCCGCCTGCCGAAGCGGGGCTTCCACAATCCGTTCCGCAAGGTCTACGCCCCGGTCAATCTCGGTGCCCTGGATGCGGCGATCGAAGCCGGCCGGCTGGACGCGTCGCAGCCGATCACCGAAGCGACGCTGATCGCGGCCGGACTGGCGCATGGCCGGCTCAGTGGCGTGCGCCTGCTCGCCGACGGGGAGATCAAGCGCGCGGTGACGATCACCGTCTCCGGGGCCTCGGCCGCCGCGCGCGCCGCGGTCGAGCAGGCCGGCGGAACGGTCACGACCACCGTGCCCGCGCGCGCCGAGGCAGAGCCCGCGACATAACACCGCGTTCCGCGACCCGGATCCGGCAAAGGCCACGCGGCTCGGAAGGCATCCGCCCTTCCCACGCCGCGTGGCCTTTGCCATTCCTGGCCCGCGTGGCCTGGCGGTGGGCCTGCCGATGGGCTCGCCGGCGGGACCGCCGGCGGGCTTTGATTGCGACGCCGCCTTGCACTCCCCGGTCCATTGGGGGGAGAATAAGGCGCTCTCCAAGAGGAACTGCGTATGGCGTCCGCTGCCGAACAGCTTGCAGCCAATCTCAACCTGGGCGTCTTTTCCAAGGCGACCGAGCTCAAGAAGCGCATCTGGTTCACGCTTGGCGCGCTGATCGTCTACCGGATCGGCACCTACATCCCGGTGCCGGGGGTCGATGCGTCCGTGATGAACGAGATGATCCGCTCGCATGGCGGCGGCATCCTGGGCATGTTCGACATGTTCTCGGGCGGCGCGCTGGGACGCATGACGGTCTTCGCGCTGAACATCATGCCCTATATCAGCGCGTCCATCATCATCCAGCTGATGACGGCGGCAGTCCCTTCGCTCGAGGCGCTGAAGAAGGAAGGTGAGCAGGGACGCAAGAAGCTCAACCAGTACACCCGTTACCTGACGGTGTTCATCGCCATGTTCCAGGCCTACGGCATCGCCGTGGGACTCGAGAGCATGCGCGGCACGTTCGGCGCGGCGGTGATCGACCCCGGCTTGTTCTTCCGCGTCTCCTGCGTCGTCACCCTGGTCGGCGGCACCATGTTCCTGATGTGGCTCGGCGAGCAGATCACCGCGCGCGGCATCGGCAACGGAACCAGCCTGATCATCATGGCGGGGATCGTCGCCAATCTTCCCTCGGCCCTGGCCTCGCTGCTTGAACTCGGCCGCACCGGCGCGCTGTCGCCGTTCTTCATCCTGATGTTCATGGTCATCGCGGTCGTGACGGTCGCGGTGATCGTATTCGTCGAACGCGCGCAGCGGCGAATCCCGATCCAGTATCCCAAGCGCCAGGTCGGCAACCGCATGTTCGGCGGCGACAGCACGCACATGCCGCTCAAGATCAATACCGCGGGCGTGATCCCGCCGATCTTCGCAAGCTCGATCCTGCTGATCCCGGCGACGCTGTCCGGGTTCTCCACCGCCGAACCGACCTGGATCCAGACCATCGCGTCGTATCTGGCGCATGGTGAGCCGCTTTACATGGCGCTCTATGCCGGGCTGATCATCTTCTTTGCGTATTTCTATACGGCAGTGGTGTTCAATCCCGAGGAGACTGCCGACAATCTGAAGAAATACGGCGGATTCATTCCGGGTATCCGGCCGGGCGCCGCCACGGCCGAATATCTCGACCGGGTGCTGACCCGCCTCACGACGGTGGGCGGGATCTATCTGGTGGTGATCTGCCTGCTGCCGGAAATCCTGATCTCGCGATACGGTGTGCCGTTCTACTTCGGCGGCACGTCGATCCTGATCGTGGTGTCGGTGACGATGGACACGGTCACGCAGATCCAGTCTCATCTGCTGGCGCATCAATACGAAGGCCTGATCCGCAAGGCACGGGTGAAGGGACGTCGGTGATGGCGGGATCGCGTCCGGCCATGACGAGGAAGGATCGGGCTCGCGCCCGAGTTCAAGAATGAACCTGATACTTCTTGGCCCGCCCGGCGCGGGCAAGGGCACACAGGCGCAGCGTCTGCAGGCGCTGCACGGCATTGCCCAGATCTCCACGGGCGACATGCTGCGCGCCGAGGTGGCGGCTGGCACGGATGTGGGCCGGGAGGCGAAGGCGGTGATGGAGGCGGGCAAGCTCGTCTCCGACGACATCATCATCCGCATGCTGGGCAACCGCATCGCCCAGCCCGACTGCGTCAAGGGGTTCATTCTGGACGGCTTTCCGCGCACGGTGCCGCAGGCCGAGGCGCTGGACCGGCTGCTGGCCGAGAAGGGCCTGAAGCTGGATGCGGTGATCGAATTGAAGGTCGACGACGCCGCGCTGGTCGACCGGATCGCAGGCCGTTTCACCTGCGCCAAGTGCAAGGCGGGCTACCACGATTCGTTCAAGCCCACCGCCAAACCTGGCGTCTGCGACGTCTGCGGCTCGACCGAGTTCACCCGGCGCGCCGATGACAAGCGGGAGACGGTGCAGGCGCGACTGGAAGAATACCACCGCCAGACCGCGCCGATTCTCCCGCATTACGCGGCCAAGGGCGTCCTGCGGACCGTGGACGGCATGGCGTCGATCGATACCGTCGCGACGCAGATCGATTCGATCCTCGGCGAGTGGCGGGCCTGAGCGTTCGCGAGGAGTTGATTCCGACGTCCGGGACGCGCGCCTGCCACCGTAAGCGGCGGGCGCCGGCGCCGGACACGGACCGCCGGATCGATCGCGCCTGTGGAACGCCGGGACGATCCGCGGTTTCAAGCCGGCTGGACGGTGAAGCAGGAGGCGGCGCCTTCCAGTCAATGCCCATGCATGCCGGCGGGCGGCACTCGCAACACATCGGACGCTCGAAAAACCTGGACCAATGCTCACGAAAAGTTGATAATGTGTCGTTGACTCCCGCGCGGCGCCGCTTATAGTCCCGCGCTCCGGCGCACCCTGGTGTGGGGTTGGCGCCGCATGAGCGCATTCCAGTCCTTCGGGGCAGTCAACGGTCTGGTAGCGAACCAGGCACAGGAGAGTCGAGCGTGGCGCGTATTGCCGGCGTGAACATCCCGACCAATAAGCGAGTGACCATCGGGCTTCGCTATATCTACGGCATCGGTCCGACCAAGGCCGCCGAGATCTGCTCGAAGCTCGGCATTCCCGACGAGCGGCGGGTGAATCAGCTTTCCGACGAGGAAGTGCTGAAGATCCGCGAACTGGTCGATCGTGACTACCGCGTCGAAGGCGATCTGCGGCGTGAAGTCGCGATGAACATCAAGCGGCTGATGGACCTGGGCTGCTATCGCGGCCTGCGTCATCGCCGCGGCCTGCCGGTGCGCGGACAGCGCACCCACACGAACGCGCGCACCCGCAAGGGCAAGGCGGTCGCAATCGCGGGCAAGAAGAAAGTGACGAAGTAGCGGCTTTTCGCAAGCGTTCGTGACGTTAATCGCACCGCGCCGATCAGGCGCGGTGACCAATTGGAGCAGGATCAAGCACCATGGCGAAACCCGCCGCGGCTCGCCCGCGCCGCAAGGAGCGTAAAAATATCATCGCCGGCGTGGCGCATGTTGCCGCCACCTTCAACAACACGGTGATCACGATTACCGACGCTCAGGGCAACGCGATCGCGTGGTCGTCGTCAGGCAGCCAAGGTTTCAAGGGCAGCCGCAAGTCGACCCCGTACGCCGCCCAGGTCGCCGCGGAAGACGCTGGTCGCAAGGCCCGGGAACACGGGATGGAAACACTGGAAATCGAGGTCAGCGGCCCCGGTTCCGGACGCGAAAGCGCACTGCGTGCGCTGCAGGCCGTTGGATTTGCGGTCTCCGCGATCCGTGACATGACGCCGATCCCGCACAACGGATGCCGCCCGCGCAAGCGCCGGCGGGTCTGAGCAGAAAGTGCCGGGGTTCCCAAACGAATCCCGGAGGGTAGGAGACGTGCCACTGTCACGGGACATGGACCGCGGCGGACGCGGTTCGAGAGGTGTGAGTTGATGAGGCAGAGCGCAGTCATCCAGAGAAACTGGCAATCTCTGATCAAGCCGGAGAAGCTTGAGGTCGAGCCGGGCGCGGATCCGGCGCGCGTCGCGACCATCGTTGCCGAACCGCTGGAGCGCGGCTTCGGCATGACGCTGGGCAACGCCATCCGTCGCATCCTGCTGTCATCGCTGCAGGGCGCCGCCGTCACGGCGGTGCAGATCGACGGCGTGCTGCACGAATTCAGCAGCATCCCGGGCGTGCGGGAAGATGTCACCGACATCGTGCTGAACATCAAGCAGCTGGCGTTGCGGATGCACGGTGAAGGGCCGAAGCGCATGACGCTGACGGCGACCGGCCCTGGCGAGGTGCGGGCCGGCCAGATCCAGGCCGGGCATGACATCGACATCATGAACCCGGAACTCGTGATCTGCACGCTGGATGACGGCGTGAAGCTGGGCATGGAGCTGACGGTCAACCTGGGCAAGGGCTACCAGCCCTCTGGTGCGAACCGGCCCGAGGACGCACCGATCGGGTTGATCCCGATCGACAGCATCTACTCCCCGGTGCGCCGCGTATCCTACCGCGTGGAACCGACCCGCGTCGGTCAGGTCACCGACTACGACAAGCTGCTGCTGACCGTCGAAACCAACGGCGCGGTCACCCCCGAGGACTCGGTGGCACTCGCGGCCCGCATCCTGCAGGATCAGTTCCAGCTGTTCATCAACTTCGATGAACCACAGCAGATCCGCGCCGAGGAGCCGCAGGACGACCTGCCGTTCAACCGCAACCTGCTGCGCAAGGTGGACGAGCTCGAACTGTCGGTGCGCAGTGCAAACTGCCTGAAGAACGACAACATCGTCTATATCGGCGACCTCGTGCAGAAGAGCGAGCAGGAGATGCTGCGCACGCCGAATTTCGGACGCAAGTCGCTGAACGAAATCAAGGAAGTGCTGACATCCATGGGCCTGTCCCTGGGCATGACCGTCCCTGGGTGGCCGCCGGAAAACATCGAGGACCTGGCAAAGCGGCTGGAAGAGCCGTTCTGAGCCAGCAAGGGGACTGAACCAATGCGTCACGGGGTTGCCGGCCGTAAGCTCGGCGTTACGTCCACCCACCGGATTGCCATGTTCCGCAACATGGCCGCCGCTCTGATCAAGCACGAGCAGATCACGACGACGCTGCCCAAGGCGAAGGAGCTTCGCCCGGTAGCCGAGAAACTGATCACCCTCGGCAAGAAGGGCGGCCTCGCGAACCGGCGCCTGGCCTATGCTGAACTGCGGGACGACGTGATCGTCGGCAAGCTGTTCGGGACCTTGGCTGAACGGTACCGCGGCCGAGCGGGTGGGTATACTCGGGTGCTGAAGGCGGGCGTTCGCTATGGCGATGCCGCCGATATGGCGGTGATCGAGCTGGTCGATCGTGACCCCGGCGCCAAGGGACTCGACAGCGGCCCGTCCCAGGCCAAGGAAGAGGAAGAAGAGACCGAGGCCTGACGGCGGGGGTTTCTTCTCACGTGCTGGCGGAAGGGCGGGCAAGACCCGCCCTTTTTTGCGTCCGGCGCGGGGATGCGCCGGGTGACGAACGGGTTCTTGCAAAATATTGCGCACCCCCGGAAGAAATTGGCTTCGGTCACAATGGCGTGAGATAAGGCGGGCGGAACCGGCGACTCCATTTCACGCGATCAGGAGCCAGCATGTCGCGCGCCCGTCACCTCCGCACATCCATGGCGGTTGTCATGATCCTGTGTGGTCTCTCTGCCAGCCTGCCATCGCATGCCCGCACCCTGGAGGTCGGGGCCGACAAGCAGTTCGCTCAGCCGTCGGCGGCGGCGGCGGCGGCGCAGGATGGGGATAAGATTGTCATCGCCCCAGGCGAGTATTTCGACTGCGCGAACTGGAAGGCCAACAAGCTGGTCATCGAAGGGGCTGGCGCGAAGCCGGAAGACACGGTGATCACCGACAAGGTGTGTGCCGGCAAGGGATTGTTCCTGATCAGCGGCCAGGACATCACCATTCGCAATCTGACGCTGACGCGCGCCCGCGTGCCGGATGGCAACGGCGCCGGCATCCGGATGCAGGCGAACAACCTGACGGTGGAGAAGGTCCGCTTCGTCAACAACGAGAACGGCATTCTGGTGAACAACGGCCTGACCGGCCACTTGACCATCCGTGACAGCACGTTCGTTCGGAATGGTTCCTGCGAGCGGTCCTGCTCGCACGGCCTGTATGTCAGCAGTATCGACCTGCTGCGGATCGAGAACACGACCTTCACGGAAACCAAGCGGGCCCATCACATCAAGTCGCGCGCCAAGCGCACCGAAATCATCAACTCCACCATCCAGGACGGCCCGACCGGCACCGCGAGCTACCTGATCGAGCTGCCGAACGGGGGCGATGCACTGATCCGCGGCAACAGGCTGGACAAGGGGCCGAAGGCCGAGAACACGAGCTCCGCGATCATGATCGGCGCCGAGGGCGTCACCCAGCGCACCCGGGAGATCCTGCTGGAGAACAACACGTTCCGGAACCTCGGCACGTATGACACCTATTTCGTCATCAACCTGACCGCCGCCGAAGTGGAAATGAAGGGCAACACATTGTCCGGCCGGGTCCGCCCGCTGAAGGGCGACGGCGCGGTGCATTGACGTCCCGCCGGTTCACGGCGGCAGCCGGGATCACCGGCTGGCTGGCCGCCGCCGGCGCCGCGTGGGCCGACACGGTGAGTCTTCCCGCGGTTCTGGAGCGTGGCGCACACGTGGCGGCGGTCTGGCGGGTCGACCCCCCGGCCGCCGAGGCCGGGCGGCTGGTGCTGCGCTGGACCGACAGTGCCGGACGCCTGGTGGAGCAGCACGCGCTCGCGGTCCCGGCCGGCGCCGCGATCGTGCCGGTCCCGCTGGACACACGGCGCGCGCTGGTCCGGGGCAACCGCCTGGAAGGGCGTCTCGACCTGCCTGGCGGCGCACGGGACGCCGCCATTGGCTTCACGGTCCAACCGCCGGTCGCGGGCGGAGGTGCCGGCTGGACGGACTTCCAGGTGATCATGTGGCAGGACGGTCCGCCCGCGCGCGAAACGGAACTGCGCCGCCTGGGGTTCACCGGCGCGAAGATCCTCGCCGACCGGGACGGCAACGCGGCGGCGGCTACCGCGAAGCGGATCGAGACCCTGGTCGGGGCTGACCTCGGCTGGTTCGTCGAGAACATCGCAACCGATGTCTACGCCCCCTACCACCGCTGGCGGCCCGGCAAACCCGTCACCTGGCTGTTCGACGAAACCAGGCGGCTGCATGCCGCCGATCCCGCGGACCCGGCCGCCTATATGCGCCAGCCCAGCCTGTCGGAAATGGAATGGCGGGACCGGATCGCGCGGCGGCTGGCGGAGCATGTGCAAACGCACCGCGCCCACCGTCCGCTGTTCTACAATCTGGCAGACGAGCCGGGGATCGCCGACCTCGCGGCGTTCTGGGACTTTGACCTTTCGCCGCCATCGCTGGCCGGGTTCCGCGACTGGCTGCGGCGCGAATACGCTTCGCTCGACGCCCTGAACCGGCAATGGGGAACCGGATATGCCGCCTGGGCGGACGTGATGCCGATGCTCACCGGCGCCGCGCTGCGCCAACGCGTCGACAATTTCTCCCAATGGTCGGACTTCAAGGCCTGGATGGATGTCGCCTTCGCCGATGCCATCCGCGCCGGCACCGAGGCGGTGCATGCGGCCGATCCGGCCGCGCTCGCCGCGATCGAGGGAACCCAGGTCCCGGGCTGGGGCGGCTATGACTACACGCTGCTGGCCTCGGCCGTGGATGTCATGGAGTCCTACAATGGCGGCAACAGCATCGAGATCGCGCGCTCGATCAACCCGGCGCTGCTGATCCTCACGACCGCGTTCGGGCAGGGGCCAACGCATCACCGATCTGCCTGGCGGCATCTGCTGCTGGGCAGCCGCGGCCTGGTCGTCTGGGATGACGCGAAGTCCGTGGTGGCCGATGACGGCAGTCTCGGCCCAGGCGGGCGGGATTGGGCGCCGCTGGTCGCGGAACTGCGCGGTGGACTCGCGGCACAGGTGATGGCAGCCGCCGCGCCCGAGGACAAGGTCGCGATCCTGGTCTCGCCCCCCAGCTTCCGCGTGAACTGGCTCTTGGAACGGCGGGCCGATGGCGTGCCCTGGTACAAGCGGGATTCCGAGACGGAATGGGTCAGCCCAACCGCTGATCGCCGCGCCCTCGGCCAGGCCGTCGCGCAACTGACCGCCCTCGGCGTCCGGCCGCGCTTCGTCGCCCCGGCGATGCTGGCGCAGGGCGCCCTGGCCGGGGCGGGCACGCGCGTGCTGGTCCTGCCCCGTTCGATCGCGCTGTCGGACCAGGAAAGCGACGCGATCCGTCGCTTCGTCGAAGCCGGCGGCATCGTCCTCGCCGACGGCCCTGCCGGCCTGTTCGACGGCCATGGCAGGCGCCGAACCGCGCCGGCGGTGGACGGAGTGCCGCTGCGCATGCCGCCGGCCCTGGCCACCGGCACCACGCCGACCGCGGACTCCCTCGTGGACCTGGCAACCCTGCTGCGGGCCGCCGGCGTCGCCCCCCAGGCGGCGGTGACCGATGCCGCCGGACGTCCCGTCCCGGGCCTGGAAGTCCGGCACTGGCAGACCGGCGATGTGCGTCTGCTCGCCGTCATGGCCGAAGAAGCCGGTGCGCTGCCACCGCTTTTCCTCTCGCTTCCCGCGCCAGCCTGGGTCGCCGACCTGCGGCGTGGAACCCCGGCGGTCCACACCGATCGCCTGCCCTTGCAACTGCCGGCCGACGGTCCGGTCCTGCTGGCGGTTTCATCGGACCCGCCGCCGCCGCCATCCGTCGCCGGCCCCGCGGAGACCGTGGCCGGAACCCTGGTGCCGTTCCGGCTCGCCGCGGGACGCGCGCAGGATGGCGCCACCCGCGTGCTGCATGTCGAGGTCTTCGATGCGACCGGCATGCGTCGCCACCGGCTGAGCGACAATATCGCGCTGCCGGCCGGCGACACGCCCTGGCTGCTTCGCCTCGCCCGCGATGACGCTCCCGGCTTGTGGCGGATCCGCGTGACGGATCGCCTGGGCGGCGGGACCGCCGAGGCGGTGCTGCACGTACAGCCGGTGCCGTGACCGTCCCGCCGTGGTATCGATGTCCGGCCCGCCGGCGCGGGATGGATCGAACGGGAGCACTGGCGGCATGGTCTTGCTGGACCTTGGGACGACGCGCGGACGATGGCTGGGCATCCTGCTCGCCGGATTACTCCTGGTCCCGTGCGGCGCCCTGCGTGCGGCGCCGCCGCCCGCGGCCTCGGCCAGCGCCGCCCAAGCCGTCCGCACCGCCGAAAACTCTCAGCCGCTCGGCCCTCTCACCACCTCGGAAAAGCAGGGCTATGGCTGCCTGGTGGCCGGAGGCGCGTCGCTGGCGCTGACCGCGATGACGGGCGCAAGCCAGATGGTCGCCATTTTCACCGGCGCGCCTGGCGTGCCGCCGGTCGGTGCCGCCGGGGTGGGGCTCGCGGTCGCCGGGACGATCTTCGCCAGCACCTGCGCCGTCGGGGCGCTCGTGGCGCCGGCCGTGGAGCGTCTGTGGCGCTACTACTATGAAGGCGCGGCGATCAGGCCGTCTCCCTGACCGGCTGTCCCTGACGGACTGTCCCTGACCGGCTGTCCCCGACAAGCCGCTCCTGACCGGCATCGAGGCGCCTGCCGGTTTGGCGGTCCCGGGGGAGGTTGCTATCGTGGCGGCCTCAAGGAACCCTGGGGGAAACACTCATGACCATTTTCGTGATCGGCGGCACCGGTTTCATCGGCACCCGCGTCATTCCTCTGCTCGTCCAGCGCGGCGAGTCCGTCGTGTGCATGGACATCAATCCGCACACCGCGAATTTTTCCGCCCTGGGCGACAAGGTGAAGGTGACCCGCGGCGACGTCACGCAATATGACGATGTGATCTCCCAGATGGCGGCGTCCGGCGCCGACCGCGTGATCAACCTGTCCTACAACCTCGGCCAGGAACTGCCGCCGCACCTCGCGACCAAGCTGAACATCATCGGCATGGACAACTGCTTCGAGGCCGCGCGCATCCTGAAGATCAAGCACACCGTCTATGCCAGCTCGCTCGCCGTGAACGGCCAGCAGAAGCATTTCGGCGACCGGGCGGTGACAGAGGACGACTACAAGTATGGCGACTATCAGTACGCCATGCACAAGGCCTTCAACGAATGGCAGGCCGCCGACTACATCCGCCTGCACGGCATGATGATCACCGGCGTGCGTCCGGCCAACGTCACCGGGCCGGACAAGGTGCGCGGTTCGGTTGACCATGTGAATGTCGTCACCCGCCCCGCCCGCGGCGAGGCGGTCACGTTCCCCTTCGCCGACGCGATGCGCTGCCCCATCCATGTCGACGACATCGCCGAGGTCTTCGTGCGCGTCCTGATGTCCGATGCGCCGAAGCACCGACTCTACAACTCGGGCGGGTACGCGATCAGCATGGGGGAGATCGCCGCCATCGTGCGCGGCTTCCTGCCGGACGCGAAGATCACCTTCGAGAAGGAAACCGGCGGCAAGGGCAATTCCGGCAACTACCTGATCGACAACAGCCGCCTGGTCAGCGAGTTCGGCGTGCAGTACCGCCCGTACCGGGAGCGTGTGCTGCAGATCATCAACGAGGTGCGGGCCGACCAGGGCCTGCCGGCGATCAGGGGCTGACCGTGCGGCACCGCGCCGGGCCCGGTCCGGTTCGGCGCGGGATCGGTGCGTGTTCCGTGCATGTTGACCGGGCGGTGACGGATGGGCCCGCGCCGAATCCGTCCGGCAGTGCTATCCCAATCGCGTGACCGATCCGATCCTGGTTCTGCTGGTGGTTCTCGTCCTTGCCCTGCTGCTGGTGGGCGGCCTGGGCGCTGCACTGTCCGCGCGCAGCCGTCAGGCGATCGGTTTCACGGCTGCCGGCCTTTGCGGCCTGGGGGCGCTGCTGTCCGTGGCGGCATCGGCGCTGTCCACCGGGACCGCCGGTCTGGACCTGCCGCTGGGTCCGCCGGGTCTGACATTCCGGCTTGCCTGCGATCCGCTCTCGGGCTTCTTCCTGCTGCTTCTGTTCCTTGCCGGCGCGGCCATCCTTGCGTTCGCGACCGCAACCCAGGGCAAATCCGACCCTGGTACGCTGGCCGGTCCGATCGTCGGCGTGGCCGGACTTGCCTTTGCGCTGCTGGCCACCGACGGCATTGGCCTCGGCCTTGGAATCGCCGTGGCCAGCCTCGCCGTGTGGGCAACCGGCGGAACGGGCACCGCGCGATCCATGCAGCTGGGGATGGGCCTGCTGGCGGCGGGATCGATCGCGGCCGCCGCGGCCCTGGCGGCAACGCCGGAAGCCGCGGGTGCGCCGCTTGACGGCCTGCGTTTCGCGCCGCGCGGCCATGCGTCCGGAATTCTGGCATTCCTCCTGGTGCTGCTCGCGGCCGGCGCCCTGGCTGGCCTGGCACCGATGCATCGCTGGTTCGTGCAGGCGCAGCGGGCGATGGCCGAGCGCGCCACGGCGCTGATGACGGGGGTGATGGCGCCGATTGGGATCTATGTCCTGCTGCGCGCGGCACTCCCCGGCCCGGGCGTCGCGACCCCGGTCTGGTGGAGCCTGCCCCTGCTGGCGCTTGGCGCCGCGACGGCCCTTCTGGGCGGGTGGCGATCGGCCCGCGCCGGTACGCTGGATGCGGTCGTGACGAACCTGGCCCTGCAGCCGGCCGGCCTTGCTGTCCTGGGCGTGGGCTTCGTGCTGATCGCCGCGGCCACCGACCTGCCGGCCCTCGGCGCGATCTCGCTGGCCGCCGTGTTCCTGCTGGTGGCGGCGCAGACGCTGAGTGTGACGCTGCTGGTGCTCGCCGCGGGCGCGGTGCGACAGGCGGCGGGTGCCGGCCGGCTGGACCAGCTGGGCGGGTTGATCCACCGCATGCCCGTCACCACGACCTGCATCGGCGCGGCCCTGTTCGGCCTGCTCGCGTTTCCGCCGGCGTCCGGCTTCGCCGCGCTGTGGCTGCTGTTCCATGCCGGGCTGAGCGCCCCGCGGGCCGGCAGCCTGCTGCCGCAGCTGCTGTTCGTTGTCCTCGTCCTGTGCCTCGGTCTGTCCAGCGCCCTCGGCGCCGCCGCCTCGGTTCGGTTGCTGGGCGTGGGGTTCCTCGGGCGCCCGCGCCTGCCGCGCTCCTCGGTGGCCGATGAACTCCCGCGCATCGCCCGCTTCGCGCTGATGGGACTTGCCGGACTGGCCTTGCTGGTCGGCGTGTTCCCGGGCGTGGTGCTGCGCGCACTCGTGTCCCCGGTGGTGCTGGCGATGTCCGGCCACGATCTGGGGGCGCGGATCGGCTGGATGACGCTGGCGCCGGTGGCAGGCGCAACCGGCTACGCGCCGCTGCCGCTCGCCCTGCTGCTCGCCCTTGCCGCGGGCGCGTCCCTTTGGCTGCTGCGGCTTGGCCGGCGCGATGAACGGTTGGGCTCGGCATGGTCCGGCGGCTTTGCCGCGCCGCCCGCGTGGTTGCCCTTCGGCGATCCGCTGACCCAGGCCGGCGGCGGCGGCTTCGTGCCCGACATGCCGCGGATGCGCCTGCGCCGGCCCGCCTGGGTACGGACCCTGCCGCGGCGCCTCGCCGGCACCGGACCAGGATGGACGATGCTGGCGATCACGGCTGGCATGCTGCTGGTCGCGGCGTTCCTGGAGCAGCCATGACCCTGGCCCTGTCGGTTCTCGCCCAGTTGCTGCATATCGTACTCGTGCTTGCCGCCGCGCCGCTGCTGCTGGGGGTGATGCGCTGGCTGATGGCGCGGTTCGCCGGCCGGCCCGGCCCCTCCGTCCTGACACCCATGCGCGACATGCTCCGCCTCTCCCGCAAGGAGATGGTGGTGGCCGAGAACGCCTCGGCGGTCACCCGCATGGCGCCGGTCGCCGCCTGCGCCCTGACGACGGTCTGTGCCTGGCTGGTGCCGTCCTTCATCCATGGCATGGTGCTGGCACGCTGGGCCGATCTGCTGGCGGTCACTGCCCTGCTGGCCCTGGCGCGGGTGGTGATGGCATTGGCCGCCATGGACGCCGGCACCGCACGGGGCGGCCTCGCCGCATCGCAGCGCCTGGCGCTGGGCGTCTACATGGAGCCGGCGGCCCTGCTGGTGATGTTCACGCTCGCCCTGCTGGCCGGCAGTGCCAACCTGGACCTGATCGCCTGGCAGCAGCAGGAGGGCATGCTGCTTCCCGCTGCCGCCTCGGCCTTGGGCGCCGGCGCGCTGCTGGCGGTGGGACTGGCCGACATCGCCGATTCCGCCGTGCCGATGGATCAGGCCTATGGCGGATCGGCGCTCGCGCTGGTGCAGGCGACCGAGGCGCTCCGCCTCGTGGTCTGGTTCAACCTGATCGGCGCCCTGTTCCTGCCGGTCGGCATGGCGCAGCTCGACCAGGGACCGTTGGGCTGGATCGCCGGCCTGCTCGTCTGGATGGCCCGCATGGCCCTGTTCGCCGCCTGCGTTGCCGGCTTGCGGGCCGCCGTCAGCGGCGCCACCCTGCGCCGCATGCCGGACCTGTTGGGGATCGCCGTCCTGCTGGGCGCCGTCGCGGCGGTGCTGGTGCTGGCGAACATGGGGATCACGTGACCAGCCTGGGCCAGGGCATGGCCGGGCTGGTGCTGGTGCTGGCCTTCGCCCAGCTGTGCACGCGCCAGCTGGGCGCGGTGCTGACCCTGACCATCGCGCAGGCGCTTGCCGTCGCGGTGGCGCTGGCGGCGCGGGAGCACTGGGTGGCGGCGGCGATCGCCGCGGCGACGGCGGCGGCCTTGCCGATGGCGGTCTCCCGCCTGCGTGCCCTCCATCCGATCCCGCCGCAGGCCGATCCCCCGGCCGGCGTCCGTCCGGCCCTGGTCGCCGCCGCGGTCCTCGGCCTGCTGGCGGTGCAATTCCCGGTCCTGGGCCTGCCGCTTGGCGTGGTGCTGAGCGGCCTCATGCTGGTCGCCACCCGCCCGCATGCGGTGATGCGCGCCCTCGGCCTTTCGGTCATGCAATTCGGCAGTGCGCTCGCCTATGGCAGCGTCGCACCCGTGCTGCTCGATCCGATGGCCATCGCCGCCACCCTGCCGGTGGTGCCCGGGCTGATGCTGGCCCGTGCTTTCCTGCCGCTTCCCGCCGGGACCCGTCGGGCGTGATGCACGGGGCGGTCATGGTCGGGTTGCCGGTCCTTGGGGCCGGAACCCTCTGGGTGATCGGCGGGCGCATCGCCGCGTGGATCGATTTCGGCGTGTGCCTGCTGACCTTCCTGGTCGCGCTGTCGCTGCTCTGGGCGTCGCCGGAATGGGCGCCGCCGCCCGACCTGTCGATTTTCGTCGCGATCCTCGCCTCCGGCCTCGCCACCCTGCGGCGCTGGCCGCATGTGCGCGGCATCAGCAGCGCGGGACCCGCGCGCGCCGGCGGCCTGATCGTCCTCGCCGCCATCCTGCTCGCGGCCATCGCGCCGCACCCGCTGCTGCTGTGGTTCGCGCTCGTCTTTGGTTCGGCGGGCGCGTTCTTTCCCAATCGTGTCATGACGGCGGGTCATGACGGGCTGGCCGGCGGCGCGCTGTGCCTGATGCTGTTCGGGCTGGTCGCCATGCACGTCGGCACGGACGGCATGGCCATTACCTGCGTACTGCTGGGGATCGCCGCCCTGGTCGTGCTGGTCCCGGATCTGATGGTCCTGCTGCCGCTGCTGGTCCCGGAACTCCGCGCCCTGGCCGATGCCGCCGGTCAGGGCGGGCTCGGCGACAGTCTCCTGCTGGCTGTCGGGCTGGGCGCCGCGCTGGCCTGCGGCGGCCTGGTCCTGATGCGTCCGCCGCGCCGCCTGCTGGCGCCGCTGTTGCAGATCGGCCAGGCCGGGCTGGGCGTGTTCGCCTTCGGCCTCGGCTCGCCCGAGGGGTGGTTTGCCGGGTTCATGCACCTGACGCTGCTGGCGATCGCCCGGGTGGCCGAACAGACCGCCCATATCGGCCGCGTGGAACGGGTCGCGGCACTGGCGGGGCTGGGCGGCCTGCCGCCGTTCGGCGTCTGGCCGGCGCTGATGCTGGTTCTGGCGGCAACGGCGCATCGCTCGCCCTGGCTGGTGCCGCCGGTCGGCCTCGCCATCGGCCTGATGGCCTGGGCGACCTTGACCCGCCTGCCGCGCCCGGGCCATGCGCGGGCCATGATCCCGACCCTGTCCTGGGTGCCGCTGGGGATCGGCCTCGTCCTTGGCTGGGCCATGCCCGCGCCGCTCGCCGCCTGGCTGCAGGCGCTCGTGGTGCTGCCGCAATGACCGCCCTCGGCCTGATCCGCTCCGCCGGCGCGGAACCCTGTCGTCCCTGGCCGCGCCATGTGTTGGCCGCGCCCGATTGGGCCAGGCTGGTGCCCCTGCTGCGGGACGACCCGCTGCGCCTGGTCGCGCTCTGGGCCGACACCGTGCAGGTGCATGCGTTGTGGCTGGATGAGGACGCGCTGAGCGCGCTTGCCGTCTCGACCACGGTGGAGGACGGGGTCTATCCGGCCCTGTCGCCCGCCCGTCCGGGCGCGGCCTTGTATGAGCGCATGGTGCGCGACCTGTGGGGTCACGTGGCGGCCGGCGGAGTGGATGAGCGCGCCTGGCTGGACCACGGACACTGGCCGCACAGCCGGCCGCTTGCGCTGCGTCCCGGCCCGCCGCCACCCGCTGCCGAACCGCCCGAACTGCTCATCGGGGACGGGGAGGGGTTGATGCAGGTGCCGATCGGCCCGGTGGAAGGGCTGATCGAACCCGCCGCGCATCTGCGCCTGACGATGGCGAATGACCGCACCGAACGGGCGGAAGCCAGGCTGGGCTATGCCCACAAGGGCACGCTCGCGCTGATGCGCGGGAAGTCGCCCCGTGCCGCCGCCCGGTTTGCCGCCCGCCTGTCGGCCGAGGCAACCGTCGCGCATTCCATCGCCTTCGCCGTGGCGGCCGAGGAGGCGCTGCAGGTCGAGGCACCGCCGCGCGCCGTCGGCCTGCGCGGCATCATGCTGGAAACCGAACGGGTCGCCGGCCACCTGTCGACGCTGGAGGCCGTGGCCGAGGTTACCGGGGCCGATGGCCTGCGCATGGCGGCGGGCCGGCTGCGGGAATACGTGCTGCGCGCGTGCCAGGCCGCGTTCGGCCATCGGCTGATGATGGATTGCGTGGTCCCGGGCGGCCTCGCGCTGGACATGGCGCCGGACGGCGCCCAGGCGGTGCTGCGGGCCATGGGCACCGTCTCGTCCGGCCTCGGCGGCCTGCGTCGCATGACCGAACGCTTCTCCTTTGCGGTGCGCCTGCGGAATGTGGGGCGGGTGTCGCGGGATCTGGTGGATCGCCTCGCCGCCGGCGGCGTGGCGGGGCGTGCGGCCGGCCGGCGCATGGATGCCCGCCTGCTCGGGCGGCTGTACGCGGATCTGGACCACACGCCGGCGCTGGAGCAGGACGGCGACGCCGCCGCCCGCTGCCGTGTCCTGCTGGCCGAGATCGCCGAAAGCCTGCGGCTGATCGGCTATCTGTTGCGCATCCTGCCGGACGGCGCCACATCGGTCGCGTTGCCGCAGACCAGCGGCGAGGGGATCGGCAGCGCCGAATCCAGCCGCGGCGATGTCTGGCACTGGCTGCGGCTGGACCATGGCCAGATCGCTTCGGTGTTTCCACGCGATCCCGGCTGGGCGCTGTGGCCGCTGGCCGAAGCGGCGATGCGGCGCGCGCCGTTCGAGGATATCGGGCTGATCCGCGCCTCGTTCGGCCTGTCGGCGTCGGGGACGGACCTGTGACGGAGGCGGGGGCATGAGCTGGACCGGCATTGGACGCATGCTGCGCGGCACGACGGCGGCGGAACCGGCCGCGCCGGTGGACGCGGACACGACCGAGTCGCTTGCGGAACGCCTGGACGCCGCGGCGCGTCTGCGCCTGGGCCGCAGCCTGGCGATCCGGCATGTCGACACCGGCAGCTGCAACGGCTGCGAACTCGAGCTGCGGGCGCTGACCGGCGCGCTGTACGACCTGGAACGCTTCGGCCTGACCTTCGTCGAAAGCCCGCGCCACGCCGATGTGCTGCTGGTGACGGGACCGCTGACCCGCAACCTGCGGGAAGCGCTGGAACAGGCCTGGGACGCGACGCCGGATCCGAAATGGGTCGTGGCGGTGGGGGACTGCGCCATCGACGGCGGCGTGTTCAAGGGGAGCTACGCGGTGCTGGGCGGCGCCGGCAACAGCGTGCCGGTCGATCTGACGATCAGCGGCTGTCCGCCGTCACCCGCCCGCATCCTGGCGGGGCTGCGGGCGCTGCTGGAAGCGAACGCCGGCTGAAACGCCAACAGGCCCGGCTGCGGCCCCGGGCCTGTCGTTCCTGGCAAGGAGAAAGCGTTGCGCGCCGGTCAGCCGGTCTGGGCGCTGCTCTTCTTCTTCGCCTTGGCGTGGGTCTTGCCGCTCTTCTTCTTTTTCTTGGTTTGCTTCTGCGTTTGGGTCGTGCCCGCGGGGTCCGTCTGCGCCATCGCAGGCGGAACGACCAGGGACGCGACCGGCAGGGCAAAGATCAGGGCGGCGAGCAGGCGCTTGGTGGGGGACATGATGCAATCTCCAGAAACGCGACCGCGCTAACCTGACATGCAACAGCCTGACATCGAGGGTGAAGGTGTCACGTTAACCGTCTGACCAACCATGCGACTATGGCCATGAGTCGCGCAAGGATTTTCGGTTGACGGAGATCAAAATAATCCGTAGCGGCAGGCCAGCCACAGTTTCTGCCAGACGGGCAGGCTGACCCGCTCGCTCGGGTCGCGCCAGCCAAGCCGTTGCAGCCGTGACAAGATCGCCGCATAGGTCGCGCCCATCATCCGCGCCGGCTTCATCGCCCGCCGGTCGCAGGCGCGCATGGCAACGGCCGCCTCGCGGAAATATCCCTGCGCCCGCTCCGCCAGACGTTCGCAGACCCGCGGCAGGTTGGGCGATTCCAGGGCCGCCATCGGGTCGGCCGGCACGTTCGCCGGTTCCAGGTATTCGCGCGGCAGATAGAGCCGCCCGCGCGCCGCGTCCTCCTGCAGGTCGCGCAGGATATTCGTCAGCTGCAGCGCTCGTCCGAGGGCATGCGCCACACGGTCCGCCGTTGCCGACGCATCGCCGAACGCGCGGACCGACAGGCGCCCGACAGCAACGGCCACCCGGTCGCAATAGAGTTCCAGCGTGGCGAGATCGGGGGCGACGATGGTGGTCTCGGCGTCCATCTGCATGCCGTCGATCACGGCGATGAAGTCGTCGGCCCGCAGGTCGAAGCGGCGGACGGCGGCCACCAGCACGCGGGTGATCGGCCCATCCGATTCTCCCCTGTAAAGACCGGCGATCCGCCCGCGCCAGGCCGCGAGTTCGCGCAGCTTGTCCGCGAGATCCCCGTCCTCGTCGGCGATGTCGTCGACGACGCGGCAGAACGCATAGATCGCATACATCGCGTGCCGGCGGTCGGGCGGCAGGATGCGCATGCCGCGATAGAAACTGGTGCCGGCGGCGCGCACGATCGCTTCCACCGCGTCGAGGTCGGCCTGTGCGGCGCCCAGCGGCGTGGGTGCGTCGGGCATCAGATCACGTGGCGGAACGCCGCAAGGACGCTCAGCACGCCATCGGCATGGGACAGTTTCACCCGCTTCGCCAGCGGGTCGTTCTGCGCGAGGCGGCGGGCCAGCCGGCGCGCGAGGCCGCAGATCACGGCGCACTCCAGGCGCAGCCGCCGGTTCCGCACGATCTCGGGCAATTCCGCGGCCGCCTGGTTCAGGCGATCGATACGGTCGAGCAGCGTGACGAAGACGCGGCGCAGGCCGGGTGTCTCCTTCGGCTTGCGCAGGTCATCGACCGAGGACGCGAAATGATCGAACAGCGTCTGCGGCAGGTAGCAGCGGTCGAGCTGCTCCAGGTCCTTCGCGCAGTCCTGCAGATGGTTCAGTATCTGCAGGGATATGCACAGCGCGTCGGACGCCGCGTAGCACTCGTAGCTCTCCTGGTGCAGATCGATCAGGAAACGACCGACCGGCGCGGCGGAGTAGCGGCAATATTCGTAGAGCTCGTCGATGGTGGCGTAACGCAGCTTCGTCGCATCGGCGCGGAAGGCGATCAGCAGGTCGGTCGCATGCGCGACCGGAACGCGGGTCCGCGCCAGGCTGTCGCGAAGCCGCAGCGCACTCGGCGAACCCTGATCCTGCTGTCCGGTCACCACCGCCTCCATGACGTTCAGCCGATGGATCTTTTCCTCGGGTGCCAGGGTGGGGGAATCCGCGATGTCGTCGGCGTTGCGGGCGAAGGCATAATAGGCGTGCACATGCGCGCGCAGGCCGCGATGGATCAGGACCGATCCGACCGGGAAGTTCTCGTCGCCCCGGTTCTTGCCCGACCAGGCTTCGACGTTCATGGCATCGTTCATGCGCCGCTGCCCTGGTATGCGCGCCCCTTCCAGGCGACGCCCCGGCCAAGGTGGTGGTTGACGGCGGAGCCGATCGTCGCGGCCATGTAGAACGCGGCGACCAGGGGCAGCGCCAGCGCCCAGAGCGGCGAGCGGCCGAACCGGCGCAGCGTGGGCAGGTAGGACGCCGACAGCATCACCCAGGCGGCCAGGCCCATCCAGCGCGCGATGCCGTCACCGGACAGCGTCGCGACCGGCGGCACCAGCCATGTGATGGCCATCCCCAGCGTGCAGGCAAGGAGCAGCAGCGGTGAAAAGCGCAACTGCACATAGGCGGTGCGCGTGATCATGCGCCAGATATCGCCGACCTGCGGGTAGGGTCGCACCGAGCGTGCCAGGGCCGAGTGACCCAGCCAGATCCGCCCATCCCGCGGCACTCCATCCCGCTGTACCCTGCCCCGCTTTACCGTGGCGGCGAGCGCCACATCATCGATCAGCGCGCCTCGCACTGCCTCCACCCCGTTCGTTCGTGCCAGCGCGCGCCGGCTGATCAGGATCGTCCCACCCGCGGCGGCCGCGGTGCGCCGCCGCGAGTCGTTCACCCAGGCAAAAGGATAGAGCAGCTGGAAGAAAAACACGAATGCCGGCACAAGTGCGCGTTCGGCGGGACTGTCGCAGGCCAGTGCCACCATTTCCGACACCATGTCCAGGCCATCGCTTTCTGCCTTCGCGACAAGTGTCGACAGGTGCCGCCGGTCGTGCACGATGTCGGCGTCGGTGAGCAGCACGTAGTCGGCCTCGCGCGCCTCGGCCAGGCCCTGCGAGACGGCCCACAGCTTGCCGCTCCAGCCCGCGGGGCGGGGAACGCCCGTCAGGACCGTCAGGCGTTCATCCCCCAATGCGCGGGCGATGTCGCCGGTGCCGTCCGTGCTGCCGTCATCCACCAGGATCACCCGGAACGGCCCGGGATAGTCCTGCGCCAGGAGCGAGCCGAGGCTGTCGCGGATCACCGCCGCCTCGTCGCGGGCGGGCACGACGACGCACACCGGCGGTGCCTGGCGGGGCAGGGCCGGCGCCAGCACGGGTCCCGCCTGCCAGAAGCGGCCGTGCAGCGCGATCAGGTAGAGCCAGGTCAGCAGCGCCAGCGCCGCCAGGACGGTCATCATCCCAGCATGCCGTGGGCGCGGAACCAGGCCACCGCGTCCTCCACCGCCTGGCGGACCGGACGCGGGCTGTAGCCGAGTTCCGCCTTCGCCTTCCCGGACGAATAGAACATCTTCTTGCGCGCCATCTTCAGGTGATCGCGCGTCATCAGCGGCGGGATGTGCGTCAGGCGCGCGAAATGCTCCATCAGGAAGGCTGCGGGCCAGACCACGCCTTCCGGCAGGCGGATGCGGGGCGGACGCCGTTCGGCGACGCTGGCCACCAGGCCCAGCACGTCCTTCAGCAGCATGTTCTCGCCGCCCAGGACATAGCGCTCGCCGATGCGGCCGCGCTCCAGCGCGAGCACATGCCCCTCGGCCACGTCGTCGACATGCACGATGTTGATGCCGGTATCGATGAAGGCGGGGATGCGCCCGGCGGCGGCGTCGCGGATCATCTTGCCGGTGGGCGTCGGCTTGATGTCGCGCGGCCCGACCGGGGCGGACGGATTGACCACCACCAGCGGCAGGTTGTCGCGGCGCGCCAGGTCCAGCACCGCGCGTTCCGCCAGGTATTTCGACCGCTTGTAGATGCCGACGAAATCCGCCTCGTTGGTCGGCGTCTCCTCATCCGCCGGCGTGCCGTCGCCGATCTGGCCCAGGGCGGCCACGGAACTGCAATGCACGATCCGTTCCGCCCCCGCCGCGGCGGCGGCCCGGACCATGGCGACGGCGCCGTCGACATTGGCCCGCAGCATCTCATTCGGGTCCGGCACCCAGATCCGGTAGTCCGCCGCGACATGCACGACGAAGCGGCAGCCGGCCGCCGCGCGGTCGAGCGAGGCGGGATCGGTCAGGTCGCCGGTCACGACCTCGGCATCCAGCCCCTCCAGGTTGCGGCGATCGCTGTTGGCGCGGGCGAGCAGGCGCAGGGCGTGGCCGCGCGCCTGCAGGGCACGCGCGACGGCGGATCCGACGAAACCGGTGGCGCCGGTGACCAGCGTCGTCATGACTGAACCGGGATGGGCATGCCGCCTGCATAGACGATGCGGGCGAGCGGTGTAATCCCACACCGCTCTTGCCGCGCATCCCCCCGGCCGGGCAGAAGCCGCCCCGGTTCGTGGGAGTCCGATGGTCGGCATGAAGCGCCTTTCACTCATTCTCGCACTGATCGGGACGCTGATCGCCGTCGCGCTGGTCGGGTATTTCGGCCTCGACCACGTCGCCGGCGCGATCGCGCGGGTGGGCTGGCGTGACTTCGCGCTGTTCGTCGGCTGGCAGGTACCGACATTCCTGGTCCTGGGCTTCGCGTGGGATGCGATCGTTCCGGTGACCGCTCGGCGGCCCTGGGTGCTGACCTGGGCGCGCATGGTGCGCGATGCCGCCTCCACCTGCCTGCCGTTCTCCCAGGTTGGCGGATTCGTGTTCGGCGCCCGCGCCGCCACGCTGCACGGGATGAAATGGCAAACCGCCACCGCCTCGACCGTCGTCGATGTGACCGCCGAGTTCCTGGCGCAGATCGTCTTTGCCTGTGTGGGCCTGGTCATCCTGCTGATGCATGCCCCGGCATCCGAACTGGCGCTGCCGCTGGAGATCGGTCTTGGTGTGGCGGTGATCGCCTGCGCGGCCTTCTTCGTTCTGCAGAAGGGGGCGGCGCGCGTGTTTGCCGCGATGGGCAGGCGCATCGCGGGGCGCTGGTTCGACGACGCGCACGAGCGGGTCGCGGTGCTGCAGGCGGAGCTGAGGCTGATCTACGGCCATGCGCCGCGGCTGATCCTGAGTTTCCTGCTGCACTTCGTGGGCTGGATCGCGACCGGGGTTGCGGGGTGGATCGCCTTCCGCGCCGTGGGCGTGCCGATCGGCTTTCCCGAGGCGCTGGTGATCGAGGCGTTGCTCAGCGCCGTCGCTGCGGTCGCGTTCCTGGTGCCGGCGCATGTCGGGGTCAAGGAAGCGGGCTATGTCGCGCTGGGCGCGATCTTCGGCGTTCCGCCCGAGGCGGCGCTTGCGGTGTCCTTGCTGCGGCGGGCGCGGGACGTGGTGGTGGGCGTGCCGATCCTGCTGGTCTGGCAGTTCGTGGAGGTGCGCCGGCTGAAGGTGCTCCCGGGCGCGGAACCGCGCTGAGCCTGTTACCCGGACGGGCGGCGGTGCAACCTGTCGCGGTGACGGCATGGCCATCCCGCGGCATCCGGGCGGGTTCCATGCGGTGAAGCGGCTTGGTAGGAGTCTGGAATGGACGCGTTACGCTGCACGATCATGCGCGGGGGAACCAGCAAGGCGGTGTTCCTGCGCGAGGAGGATCTGCCGCCCCCCGGCGCGGAGCGGGACCGCATCATCCTGAAGGTCTTCGGCTCCCCCGACAAACGCCAGATCGACGGGCTGGGCGGGGCCGATCCGCTGACCAGCAAGCTGGCGATCATCGGGCGGCCGAGGGTTGCCGATACGGACGTGACCTATACGTTCGGCCAGGTGGAGATCGACCGCCCGCATGTCGACTATCACAGCCTGTGCGGCAACATCTCCTCGGCGGTCGGCCAGTATGCGATCGAGGAAGGACTGGTGACGCCGCAGGAGGGGATCACCCGCGTCCGGGTCTACACCACCAACCTGAAACGCATCCTGTCGATCGAGGTGCCGGTGCAGGACGGCAAGCCCGTTCGCCTGGGCAGCTACCGCGTGCCCGGCGTGCCGGGCAGCGGCGCGCGCATCCTGCTGGATTTCGCGGAAACCGCGGGCGGTGCCACGGGCGCGCTGCTGCCGACC
>JBFXDK010000029.1:0-35638 GCA_050181195.1 Acetobacteraceae bacterium
TCGGTCTGCTGGTACCCTGGGTGAAGGGCGGCCTGCAATCGGTGGCGGGCATTGCCGCGCGGTGCGGCGCCGTCGGCTCTCCGGACTGCGCGAACGTGAAGGCCTATGCGGTGGGCCTCGCCGGGTCCTGGGTCATTCCCGGTGTGATCAGCACGACGGATGTCACGACCGAAAGTGCCGCCAAGACCTGCAATGGCATGGCGGGCAAGTTCTACGTGGTGACGATCGCCTGCCCCTATTTCGCGTCCGGCATCCTGCCGCCGCCCTTGGGCAGCCAAACCATCACCGTTTCGGCCTGCTATCCCATGGCATAGGCGCGGTGCACCTTGGCGACGGCTTCCAGGCGGGAGCGTGCGCCCAGCGAACGATAGATCGCGGCGAGGTGCACCTTGACCGTTCCCACCGCCAGGTCCAGGCGGCGGGCGATGATCTTGGTCGGGCAACCCTCGGCCAGCAGCAGGAAGACATCGCGCTGGCGGCCGGTCAGAGTTGGCAGCGCGGGATGCGCGGGTGCCGCGGGTGCGGGTGCGGGGGCGGGCGGATCGGCCGCCACAGGGCCGGCGCCGCCGGCCAGCAGCGAAACCGGCGCGAAGACACCGCCGGCCGCGACGGTTTCGATGGCGCGCAGGAACTGGGTGGGGTTGGCGCTGCGGGTGACATAGGCCCGCGCGCCCGCCGCCAGGCCGGCCAGGATCGAGTCACGGTCCTGATCGTCCGACAGGCCGACGATACGCTGCCGCGGCCAGGCGGCATGCAGTTCGGCCAGGCCCTCGATGCCGCCGAGCCCCGGATATTGCAGGTCGATCAGCACGATCGCTTCCGGCGTGGCGGCCAGCAGGCGATGGAGGTCCGCGCGATCGGCTGCGACGGCGCAGGGCCATTCCGGATGGGCCGTCCGCAACAGACTGATAAGGCCATGACCGAACAATGCGTGCCGATCAAGGATCAGGACCGAAGGCTCGGAAGTCAGCTCATCCATGGTTCATCTTTTATTCTGTTACACCCCAGATCCGTCGGTCACCGCGAGTCCATCGCTGTAACCGGCGCGCATACCGTTGCAATATGCAGGCACCCAAGTGAACGTGCTGAAAGGTTGTTGAAGGGCAACCTGAAAAAATATTTCTGCCGGTATGATCAGCCGGACAGGTGGCACGCGACCTGATGGCCCGGCGACGGCTCGGTTACACGCGGCTCCTGCTCGCGGCAGATTTGCATCGCATGCGGGCAGCGTGTGTGGAAGCGGCAACCCGGGGGCGGGTTCAATGCGCTGGGGATATCGCCGGCCAGGCGCTGGCGGAAGCGGTCCCGTGTCCGGCGGGCGGGATGCATCACCGGCACCGCGGCGATCAGCGCCTGGGTATAGGGATGCAGCGGTTCGGCATGCAGGCGGCGCCGGTCCACCACCTCCATGATCTTGCCCAGATACATGACGGCAACGCGTGAGGAGATATGCTTCACCACGGCAAGGTCGTGGGCGATGAACAGGTAGGTCAGGCCGAGTTCGCGCTGCAGGTCCGACAGCAGGTTGACGATCTGTGCCTGCACGGACACATCCAGCGCAGAGACCGGTTCATCGCAGACGACGAAGCGCGGGCGCAGCACCAGGGCGCGGGCGATGCCGATGCGCTGGCGCTGACCGCCGGAGAATTCATGCGGGAAGCGTTCGCGTGCGCGGGCGGGCAGGCCGACCAGCGACAGCATGCGCGCAACGTCGGCCCGCGTGGCGGCGTCGGGTCTGGCGCCGTGGATCAGCAGCGGCTCCATGATGATGTCTTCCACCGTCATGCGCGGGTTCAGCGCGCCGTACGGGTCCTGGAAGATGATCTGCATGGACCGGCGGGCCTCGCGCAGGCCCTTGGCGTCCAGCGCGTTGATATCGACGCCGTCGAACAGGATGGTGCCGGATGTGGACGGGATCAGCCGGATCAGCAGACGGCCCAGCGTGGACTTGCCGCAGCCGGATTCGCCGACCAGGCCCAGCGTCTCGCCCGCCATGACCGTCAGCGCGACATCGTCCACCGCGCGCAGCGGCGTGGTCTGCCGGCGCAGGAACGTGCCGGTCTTGACCGGGAAGTGCTTGGTGACGCCCGAGGCCTCGATCAGCGCCGTCACCGCGGCAGCTCCGGGATCCGGATGCAGGCGGCGGTGTGGTTGGTGTCGTGCGCGACCAGCGGCGGGATGCCGTCGCGGCAGGCCGCGATCGCGTAGCGGCAGCGCGGCGCAAAGCGGCAGCCGAACGGACGGCGGGCAGGCTCGGGCAGGGTGCCGGGGATGGCGACCAGCCGCTCCCGTTCGTCAGCCAATGACGGCACGCATTCCAGCAGGCCGCGCGTATAGGGATGCAGGGGCGAGTCGAACAGGCGATGGACCGGCGCCTCCTCCACCACGCGTCCCGCATACATCACGGCGACGCGGTCGGCGGTTTCCGCGATGACACCCATGTTGTGGGTGATGATCATCACCGCCATGCCGAATTCGTCGCGCAGATCCAGCAGCAGGTCCAGGATCTGCGCCTGGATCGTCACGTCCAGCGCTGTCGTGGGTTCGTCGGCGATCAGCAGGCGGGGGCGGCAGACCAGCGCGATCGCCAGCATCACCCGCTGGCGCTGGCCGCCG
The DNA here is from genome assembly GCA_050181195.1 of Acetobacteraceae bacterium. GTDB lineage: Bacteria > Pseudomonadota > Alphaproteobacteria > Acetobacterales > Acetobacteraceae > Rhodopila. The sequence continues at coordinate 2,617 of JBFXDK010000029.1, forward strand.
GATAGCTGGTGCGGATAGTCCGCCATGCGTGTGGCCGCGGACGGGATCCCGACCTTCTCCAGCATTTCCACCGCGCGGGCGAACAGCGCCTTCTGCCCCAGGCGTTCATGCGCGCGGATGGTTTCCATGATCTGCTCGCCGATGGAGAACACCGGGTTCAGCGAGGTCATCGGTTCCTGGAACACCATCGCGAGGCCCGGGCCGCGGATCCGCTGCATCGCCGTATCGGACAGGGCCGTGAGCACCTGGCCGGCGAAGCGCACCTCACCGGCGGCCACGCGCGCGGGCGGGCGCGGCAGCAATCCCATGATGGTCAGCGCCGTGACGCTCTTGCCGCTGCCGGATTCGCCGACGACGCCCAGGATCTCGCCTTCATCCAGGTCCAGCGTCACGTCCTCGATCGCGGTGATCTCGCCGCCGGCGGTCTGGAATGCGGTGGTGAGATTGCGGACTTCCAGCAGGCTCACGACTGGATCCGCAGCCTGGGGTCCAGCACGTCGCGCAGCCCGTCGCCCAGCAGGTTCAGGCCCAGGACGGTGATCATCAGCGCGGCGCCGGGGATGGTGATGATCCAGGGCGCGTCGGTCATGTATTGCCGGCCCTCGGCCATGATGTTCCCCCAGGTGGGGGTGGGCGGCACGGCGCCGACGCCCAGGAAGGACAGCGTCGCCTCGGTGAGCACCGCGTAGGCGAACAGGAAGGAAAGCTGCACGATCAGCGGCGCCATGGCGTTGGGCAGGATGTGGCGGCGCAGGATGCGCCAGTGGCCGGCGCCGGCGGCGATGGCGGCCTGCACGTACTCCATCTCCCGCAGCACGATCACCGAGGAGCGCACGATGCGCGCCGTGCGCGGTGTATAGACGATCCCCAGGGCGATGATGACGTCGTTGACCGAGGGGCCGAGAACGGCGGTGACGGCGATGGCGAGCAGCACGGCGGGGAAGGCCATCAGCGCGTCGTTGAAGCGCATCAGCCAGTTGTCGAGCCAGCGGAAATAGCCGGCGGCGGCGCCGATGGCGGTGCCGGCGATGGCGTTGATGACGACGACGGCCGATCCGATGAACAGCGAGAGTTGCGCGCCCCAGACGACGCGCGACCACAGGCTGCGGCCGAAATTGTCGGTGCCGAAGATCCAGTCCTGGCTCGGCGGCTGGAACTTCGACCGCATCGACAGCTTGTAGGGATCGACCGTGGTGATCCATGGCGCGGCCAGCGCCAGCACGACGATGATGCCGGTCAGGATCAGGCCCAGCAGGAACAGCCGGTGGTGCAGCAGGCGCCGCAGCGTGGCGCGGGCCGGGTGCTGGCGTCGCTCGTCTAGCGTGTCGTCGAGCTCGGCCGGGGCCACCATCGTCTCAGGCGCCATCGTAGCGCACCCTCGGGTCGAGCAGGGCGTAGCACACATCGACCGCGATGTTCACCAGCACCAGCAACGCGGTGGTGATCAGCAGCCCACCCTGCACCATGGGATAGTCGCGGTTCAGCACCGCTTGCGTCAGCAGCTGGCCGATGCCGGGAATCGAGAACAGGGTTTCGGTGACGACGGAACCCGAGATCAGCAGGCTGATGATGATGCCGATTACGGTGGTGATGGGGATCAGCGCGTTCGCCAGCGCGTGCTTGCCCACGACCTGCCGGCGCGGGAGGCCCTTGGCGCGGGCGGTGCGGATATAGTCCTGCCGCAGCACCTCCAGCATGGTGGACCGCGTGATGCGCGCGAGCAGCCCCGCCAGCAGCAAAGCGAGCGAAATCGCCGGCATGGTGGAGGTGGCGAGCCAGCCCAACGGATCGTCGGTGAAGCCGATATAGCCGCCGGTCGGCAGCCAGCGCAGATTGACGCCGAGGACGATGATCATCAGCAGGCCGAGGTAGAAATTGGGCAGCGAGATGCCGACCATGGCGAACAGCATCGCCGCCTGGTCGATCCAGGTGTTCTGCCGCAACGCCGCGATGATGCCGCTGAGCAGCCCGATCAGCAGGGTCAGGACCAGAGCATAGACGGACAGGGCGATGGTGACGGGCAGGCGCTGCATCGTCGCGGTGAACACAGGCTGGCCCAGCAGCAGCGACCGGCCCAGATCGCCCTGCAGCAGGTTCGCATACCAGCGCCAGAGCTGCGTCAGCAGCGGCTGGTCCAGGCTCAGGTCGCGGCGGATATTGGCAAGCTGTTCCTGCGTCGCCGACAACCCGGCGATCGCCGCCGCGGGGTCGCCGGGGATCAGGTGGATCATCGCGAAGGTGATCAGGCTGACGATCAGCATGATCGGCACGGCGCTGACGAGGCGGCTTGCGATGATCCCCAGCATCATCGGCGCGAGGAAAGGTCAGGCAAGATGGGGCATCCGGTCTGTGTCATGCGGCACTGCGTGGAATGTGGTCCGACGGCGGCGCCTTTCCGTCATGGCAGGATTCAGTCCCGCCATCCATGACTTCGCTGATGCAAACCCTGCAAGTCGTGGATGGCCCGCCTGCGCGGGCCATGACGATGTTGGATTGGCTGTGCGCCTTTCGCAGGACACGGTCAGAGTCAGTCCGCCATCCATACATTCGCCATGCGGGGAATGCGGAACGGCACGAACCCATGCACGTTGGAGCGCACACCTTGCACCTTGGTGAAGGAGCCGAAGGGAATGGAGTAGACCTTCTCCAGGATCACCTTCTGCATCCGCGCAAACGCCGCCTGGCGGCCTTCCGGCGTGGGCAGCGTGTTCATGTCGTTCCACGCCGCCAGCACCTCGGGGTCGTCCTTGCCGTCCTTCGGCTTGTAGGTGGCGCCGGGCATGACCAGGAACTGCATCGTCGCCAGCGCGCCCAGGGCGGGCTGCGTGCCCCAGCCGGTGAAGTGGAAGTTCCAGCCGTCGGTCGTGTTCTGCATCATCTGCACCGAGGTCGGCCAGTCCACCACCTTCATCTGCGCGTTGATGCCGACGGCCTGCAACTGCTGCTGCATGACCAGCGCCGAGTTGTACATCGGCGGATAGTCCTTGTTGGTCAGCAGCACCACCGGCTCGCCCTTGTAGCCGCCCTGCGCCAGGTATTTCTTCGCCAGCGCCGCGTCATGCAGGTTGTATGTCTCCTTGCCCGCATCGGTGTAGCTGGGCTGGTTCGGATACTGGAAGCCGACATTCAGGCGGTAGTTGCCGTCGGACGCGGCATCCATGATCTCATCCATGTCCAGCGCCGCCTGGATCGCCTTGCGCACCATCAGGTTGTCGGTGGGCGCGGCCGAGGTATTGGGGTTGGCGATCTGGATCCACCAGTTGGCCAGCGGCAGGATCGTGATGTTCGGATCCTTCTTCAGCTCCGGCAGGGACTTGGTGGGCAGGTCCTCCACGCCCTGAAGCTCGCCCGTCTTCAGGCCGGCGACACGCGCGCCGGGCTCCGTCACGATGCGGAACGTCACGGTGTCCAGGCACGCCACCTTGTAGCCGCCGAACCCGGTCCGCTGCTGGAAGCTGGTGTTCGGCTTGTAGCCCTCGTAGCGCTTCAGCTTCACGAAGCTGCCGGGCGTGACCTCCACCAGTTCGAACGGGCCGGTGCCGACGGGCTTCGTCAGCTGCATCGACGGCGTGTCGCGCAGTTCAGCGGGAATGATGACGATCGGCACGCTGAACGAGCTCAGCGCCTCGATGAAGGTCGGCTGCACCTTCTTCATGTGGATGACGAAGGTCGCGGCGTCCGGCGCCTCCCACCGCTCGACATTGTCGAGCGTGCTGCGCTGGTTGCCCACCTTCGCATAGCGGTCGAACGAGGCGACGACATCGGCCGAGGTCATCGGCTTGCCGTTATGGAACTTCACGCCCTGGCGCAGCTTGAACGTATAGGTCATCCGGTCCGGCGACTCGGTCATCGAGTCCGCGAGTTCCAGGATCGGATGATTGTTCTCGTCCCGGGTCATCAGCGATTCGTAGATGTTCATCGCGATGTTGCGGGTCGAGATCGTGCTGGATGTCATCTGGTCCAGCGTATTGATGTTCGCTTCCTGGCCGAAGGTGAAATTGCCGCCGGTCCTGGGGCACTTGAACGGGTCCGCGGCCGCCGGTGTGCCCAGCACGGCCAGGCCGGCCAGCAAACCCAGTGGCATCAGGTACGCAGCACGCATCGCCGTCTCCCATCGGGGTGGAACGCCCAGCCCGACCCGAAATGTTACCGTCGACGGGCAGCCTGAGCATCGCTCACACGCCCGTCAAGCGCGGCGTGCGGCGGTTGACAGGTTGTCGGCGCCGCGGCCACCGTCCGGTGCATGAATGAGACGGAATTGCCGGTCACCGGCTATCTTGATCGCTTCTCCTACCGGCCCGGCGACAGGCTGACGGCGCATGTCAGTGCCAGGGATGGCGGCTCGGTCCGCGCCCGCCTGCTGCGGGTGATCAGCGGCGATCCGAACCCGGCCGGACCGGGGCTGCAGCTTCAGGACCTTTCCTCGCGCCTCGACCAGACCGTCCAAGCCCATCATCAGCCCATCGCGCTCGGCTCCTACGCTATCGCGGATCGCGCGCCGGCGCGCGATCCGCGCCGAGCCTGCACCTGGACGGTGCTGGTTTGTCCGGGCATCGCGCGGGAGCCGATGACGGTGCTGGCGGAAACGACCACGGGCGGGCACGCCGTGATCCTGCGCATCGGCGGCGACGGGGTGCATGCGTCCGTCGCCTGGCCCGGCGGGTCGGCCGCATGCGCCGCCGCCGCGCCGGTGCATGCCGGAACCTGGTATCGCGCCTGGGTCAGCGCCGATCCGGCAGCGGGCCGCGTGCTGGCGGGGATACAGAAGCTGGACGGCGGCACGCCGGTGACGGCGGAAGCGAACGCGGCAGGGCTGGTCCTGCCCGCCGGTGGCACGGTGATGATCGCCGCCGACACGCCATCCTCCCCCGCTCGGCATTTCACCGGCAAGCTCGAGGATCCGGCGATCCTGTTCGGCGTCGTCGCCAACTGGCGCGATCCGCGCTGTGCGCTGGCCGACCTGCGTGCCGACCTTCTCGCCGGCTGGGATTTCTCCCGCGAAATCCCCAGCCAGGGGATCATCGATGCCGGGCCGCATGCCTGCCACGGGCACCTGGTCAATCTGCCCACACGCGCGGTGGTCGGCGCGCGCTGGACCGGTGTCGAAATGTGCTGGCGCCACGCGCCCACGGAGTACGGGGCCATCCATTTCCACGCCGATGACCTCGGCGATTGCGGATGGCAGCCCAGCTTCACATGGGCGGTGCCGGACGACTTGGCGAGCGGCGCCTATGCGCTGCACCTGACGGCCGAGGGCGGGCAGGACTGGCTGCCCTTCTATGTGCTGCCGAAGCGGCAGGGACCGTTCGCGCCGATCGCCTTCCTGGCCTCGACCTTCACGTATCAGGCCTATGCCAACCATGCGCGCGACAGCGCCGATGCGGACTACCACGCGCGCGTCGCCGCCTGGGGCGCCTATCCTTACAATCCCGACCAGCATCCGCTGTACGGGCGGTCGATGTACAACGTGCATCTGGACGGCAGCGGCATCTCGTTCTCCTCCCGCCGCCGCCCGATCCTGACCATGCGGCCGGGGTTCCTGACCTTCAACGATCCTGCCGGCTCCGGCCTGCGCCACTACCCCGCCGACACGCACCTGCTGGCCTGGCTGGAGGCGAAGGGCCAGCCATTCGACGTCATCACCGACGAGGACCTGGACGACGAAGGCGTGGCGCTGTTGAAACCGTATCGCGCCGTGCTGACCGGCTCGCATCCGGAGTACCACACGTCTGGCACGCTGGATGCGCTCGCCGCCTATACGCGTGACGGCGGACGCCTGGCCTATCTGGGCGGCAACGGCTTCTACTGGCGGGTGGCGCGCGACAAGGCGATGCCCTGGGCGATCGAACTCCGGCGCGCCGAGGGCGGCATCCGCACCTGGGCGGCGGAGCCGGGCGAATACTATCATCAGCTGGACGGCCGATATGGCGGGCTGTGGCGGCGCAACCGCAGGCCGCCGCAGATGCTCGCCGGCGTCGGGTTCTCGGGGCAGGGCCTGTTCGAGGGCACCTACTACCGCCTTCTCCCCGCCGCCCGCGATGCGCGCTTTGCCTGGATCTTCGATGGTGTGAACGAGGAGATCATCGGCGATTACGGCCTCTCGGGCGGCGGTGCCGCGGGGTTCGAACTCGACCGTGCCGATGTCAGCCTGGGCACGCCGCACGACGCGGTGATCCTGGCGCGGTCGGAAAATCCGCCGGCATCGTTCTTCACCGTGCCCGAGGAAGTGCTGGCCGGCCGCCGGACCGTGTCCGGAGAGCGGCTGGAGGCGCTGATGCGCGCCGAGATCGTGTATTTCGAAACCGCTGGCGGCGGTGCCGTGTTCTCGGTGGGGTCCATCACCTTCTGCGGCAGCCTGTGGCGGAACGGCTGGGAGGGACCGGTTTCCCGCTTGTTGGAGAATGTCGTGCGCCGGTTCGCTTCCCCATGATCGACAACAGCCGGCAGCGACGTGCCCGCGCCTATCGCCTCGCCGTCGAGGACACCGACTTCCTGCTGCGCGATGAGATGCGCGACATCCGCTTTGCCCTGGAATATGCCAAGGCGGAGTTGCTGCTGCGCGACTGGGGAATTCGCTCGACGATCATCGTGTTCGGCAGCGCCCGCATCGCCGCGCCGGAACAGGTCGCGGAAGCGCGCGCCGCCGCCGCGAGCGTCGAAGCCCGTGCCGCGGCCGAAAGAATGGAGCGGGCGGCGGTCTGGTATGAGGCGGCACGGGCGTTCGGACGCCTGGTCTCCGAACAGGGGGGCGCCTTCGCGCCGCGCAACCGCTGGCGGGACAATGTGGTGGCAACGGGCGGCGGCGGCGGGATCATGGAGGCCGCCAATCGCGGCGCCTTCGAGGTCGGCGCGCCCTCGATCGGCTTCAACATCACCCTGCCGCGGGAGCAGGAGCCGAACCCCTACACCACGCCCGAACTGACGTTCCGCTTCCACTATTTCGCCATGCGCAAGATGCACATGGCGATGCGGGCGAACGCGCTGGTGGTGTTCCCCGGCGGTTTCGGCACGCTGGATGAGCTGTTCGAGATCCTGACGCTGGCGCAGACCCGCAAGATGCCGCCGATCCCCACCGTGCTGTTCGGATCGGAATACTGGAAGCGCGTGGTGTCGTTCCAGGCGCTGGTCGAGGAAGGGATGATCGAACCGGCGGACCTGTCGCTGTTCGAGTTCGCGGACACGCCCGAGGCGATCTGGGAGTCGTTGATGCGGCGCGGCCTGCGGATGTCCGACGGGACGTAGGACTATCCGTCGTGACGGGGTTCAGCCACGCGATCCACGACTTTGCTGATGCACACTGCGCAAGTCGTGGATGGCCCGCCTGCGCGGGCCATGACAACGGGGCAGGTCCGTGCGTCACTGTCAACGCCGGCCGGCATCAGTCCCGCCATCCAGGTCCTTGCCCATACACACGCCACACGTCCTGGATGACCTGCCGGCGCATCTCCTGACGCGCGGCAACGGCCCCGGATCAGAACAGCTCCCAGAGATCCTCTTTCCGCTCCAGCTCCTTGCTGGGGCCGTCATGGATCAGCCTGCCGGCTTTCAGCACCAGCGCGCGGGTGACGATCTTCAGCGTCGCCGGGATGTTCTGCTCCACGATCACCACCGTCGTGCCGGTCTCGCGGTTGATCCGGGTCAGGCTCTCCATCACGTCACGGACGATGATCGGCGCGAGGCCGGTCGACGGCTCATCCAGCAGCAGGATGCTGGGCTGGGTCATCAGCGCCATGCCCAGTGCGAGGATCTGCTGCTGCCCGCCGCTGAGCGAGCCGGCCAGTTGCGCCCCGCGCTCCTGCAGGATCGGGAACAGGCGGTAGATGTCCTCGATCCTGGCCTCGGGGTGGTTCAGGCCGGAAATCGTCAGGTTCTGCCGCACCGAGAGTTCGCGGAACACGTTGTGTCCCTGCGGCACGAAGCCAATGCCGCGGCGGACGTTCAGGAACACCTGGCCCGGCACGACCGGCTCATTGCGATAGGTCACGCTGCCGGTCACCTCGGCCACGTCGCCCACCGCGCAGCGCATCAGCGTGGTCTTGCCGGCGCCGTTATGGCCGAAGATGGCGACGGCCTCGCCCTCGGCCACCTCGAACCCGACATCCTTCAGCACGGGAACGCCGGCATAGCCGGCCGACACGTTGGAATAGCGCAGCACCGCAGTCAGACCCCGAAATAGAGTTCGGTGAGGACGTCGCTGGCGATCAGTTCCTCCACCGTGCCGTCCTGCAGGATTTTTCCGTTCGCCATGAACACGGCGCGCGAGCACAGGTCGCGGATGAACGAGACATTGTGCTCGACGACGCAGACCGCGCGGCCCGACGCGGCTTCCTGTCGCACGATGGCCTGCATCGTCTCATAGGCCGCGCCTTCCACGCCGGCCATCGGCTCATCCAGCAGCAGCAGCGGGCCATCATTCATCAGCGCCCGCGCGAGCCCGATCAGCTTCTGCTGGCCGAAGGGCAGGTCGGTGACCATCGATCCGGCGGTATGGGCCAGCCCCATCCGCTCCAGGATGGAAAGCGCCCGCTGCCGCGCCAAGCGCTCCGACGCGCGCACGCCGCCCAGGCCGAAGGTGACGCGCAGGATCGACTCGCCAGGATAGTCGCGCGGCGCGATCAGCAGGTTCTCCATCACCGTCATCGTGCGGAACAGCAGCATGTTCTGCCAGGTGCGCGCGATTCCCATGCGGGCCCGGCGGAACAGCGGGCGGCCGACGATCGGCTCGCCGTTCAGGTAGATCGCCCCCGAATCGGGGCGCAGCACGCCGGAGATGAGGTTGAACAGCGACGTCTTGCCGGCGCCGTTCGGGCCGATCAGGCCCAGGATTTCCCCGCGGTCGATCGTCACGTTGACGTTGTCGGACACGACGATGCCGCCGAACCGCTTCTGCAGGTTCTCGGTGCGGAGGACCTGGGTCATCCGTGTCCTCCCGGCCGGCTTTCGGCCGATCCCATGATCCCGGCCGGGCGCAGGAACAGGAAGATCAGCACCAGCAGGGTGAACAGGATCCCCTGGGTCGGCGCCATGATGTTCGGCGGCAATTGCAGGAACGTGATGGCCTGCGGCACCGCCAGCAGCAGCAGCGCCCCGATCACCGGGCCGAACGCCGTGCCCATGCCGCCCAGCACGACCATGGTCAGGATCTGCGCCGACTGCAGCACCTCGAACTGGTCGGGGCTGATATACTGGAAGTAGTAGGCGTAGACCCCGCCCGCGATGCCGGCGATGCCGCAGCCGATGGCGAAGATCACGATCTTCATCGACATCGCGTTGCGGCCCAGCGCGGTGAACGCCAGTTCCTCGTCCCGCATCGCGGTGATCGCCCGGCCGTACGGTCCCTGCACGATGGCGCGGATGGCGAACACGACGATCACCGCCAGCCCGACCGAGATCACCAGGAACGAAGGCGTGCGTGCCGCACCGGTGATGGTGCTGGGGATGTTGGTCAGGCCGCCCGGGCCGCCGGTGAAGTCCAGGTTGCGGATCAGCTGTAGAAGGCCGAGCTGGAAGCCGAGGCTGGCGATCAGCAGGTAGTCGCCGGAGACGCGCAGCGAGGAGGCCGCGAGCAGCACCGAGGCGAGCATCGCCGCCGCCGCGCCGATCAGGACGTTCAGCACCAGCGGGATGTCGGTGTGGATGGCGAGCAGGCCGGTGCCGTAGGCGCCGATGGCGAAGAAGATCGGATGCGCGACGGTGGCGAGGCCGCCATAGCCGATCACCAGGTTGTAGCTCGCCGCCAGGATCACATAGAGCGCGATCAGGATGACGACGGTGGCCAGATACTCCATCGGCGCGCTCCTACCGTCCGGCCGTCGCGAAGCGCAGCTTCGGCATGCGGACGCCGCGCGGGAACAGCAGGATGGCGATGAACAGGAACCCGTACAGCAGCAGGTTCTGCCAGCGCGACGCCAGGACCAGGATGCTGAAGCTCTGGATCATCGCCAGGAACACCGCGGCGAGACCCGCGGCGAACACGCGCCCGATGCCGCCCAGCAGCGTGCCCAGCACCGCGCCCAGGACCAGTTCCAGCGGGGAGTTCGGCACCACGCCGCCATGCGATCCCACCAGGTACATCGCCGCGACGATGAACAGGGAGGAGATGACGGCGGCGACGCGATAGGCCCGCTTGGCGCTGATGCCATACAGTTCGGCCAGCCGCGCATTGTCGGATACCGCGATCAGGAACTGGCCTTCGCGGGTGTAGGACATATAGAGCCACAGGCCGGCGACACCCAGCACCATCATGGCCACGCCCAGCAGGTCCCACTCGCTGATGGCGATCCCGCCGATGATCTGCACCGGTGAGAGGATGCTCTTGAACAGCGTCTGCGGCTCGGTGCCGAAGATCAGGGTGATCACGTAGATGATGAATTCCGCCAGGATCAGCGTGAAGATGAAGAACATGAGGTTGCCGGACTGGCGGTCCCGGAACACCTGCAGGCCCCAGATTTCGGTGGCGAGCGAGGCCGCCACCGTGGTGACGATCGCCATGGCGACGGCGGCGATCACCGGCAGGTCCAGCCAGTTCAGTGCCATGAACATCGTATAGAAGGCGATCGCCATGAACCCGGCCTGTGCGAAGTTCCACAGGCCGGTCACTTTCAGCGTCAGGGCGAAGCCGACGGTCAGCAGCACGTGCGGCGACGAGGTCGCCAGACCGGTCCAGAAGATCTGGGCCAGGATGATCGGGTCGTACACGCGGGGCTGCTCAGGCCGTCAATGTGGCGAGCGGAACGAACTGGCCCTTTTCCACCGTCAGCAGATAGACGGGCTTGTTCACCCGGTGCCCGTCGATGACCATCTTGCCGGTCATCGGCAGCTCGAATTCTTTCACCGTGGTCAGTGCCTCGATCAGGGTATCGCCGGTGGCCGGCAGGGACTTCTTGTCGAGGTACTCGTACATCCCTTTCGCCAGATACACCATATCATACTGGTACTGAATATACGGCAGACCATTCGGCGCTCGGCCGATTTCCTTCTTCCAGCGCTCGATGAACGGGGCGACGTTCGGGTTTTCCTTCACGCCGGGGGCGAGCGAGGTCACGATCAGCCCTTCCGCCGCCGGGCCGAGCTGCTCGACGATCTTGGGATTGTAGGCGGCGGAATAGCTGCTGACCCGCTGCGTCATGCCCAGCTGGCGCATCTGCGCGATCACCTGCGGCGTATCCGCCAGCAGGCCGTGGATATGCACCATGTCCGGGTTCGCGGCGCGCGTCTTCAGCAGCATGCCGGTGAATTCGGTCGCCTTGGGATCATAGGCTTCGAACGCCACGACCTGTCCGCCGACCTTGGTGAAGGTGTCTCGGTAGAGTTTCGCCGCGTCGATACCGGTGTCGTTGTTGATGTACAGCACCGCCGCGCGCTTCTTGCCCAGCGTATTGTGCGTGTATGCGGCCAGCTTCGTCACATCGACATCGGCCAGCGGGAAGGCCGTATAGACGTAGTCGCCGAGATGCGCGATTTCCGGCGCATTGGCACCGGAGTTGATGGCCAGCACCTTGGCGCGGTTCGAAACCGGGGCAACGGCCTTCACCACGGCGGACCACGAGATGAAATACATCGGCAGCTTGTCCACGCCGATGAAGCGGTTCACCGCATTGATGCCAAGCTGCGGATCGGCCTGCGTATCCAGGGCCAGGATTTCGACCGGCCGTCCGGCGATGCCGCCTGCGTCCGTCACATCCTTCGCGCCCATCCGCATGCCGGTCAGGAAGTCGGCGCCGTAGCCAGCCTGCGATCCGGTCAGCGGCAAGGCGGTGCCCAGGCGGATGGGCTCCTTGGCCTGCGCGCGCACGATGGCCGGCATCGCGAGGCCGGTCGTCGCCGCGGCGATGAGCATCTGTCGACGAGGCAGGATCAAGCCATTGGTCATTGCGTTCCCTTCCGAACCCTGGAATCGCGCCGTTGCCCGGGCGCGCTGGACGCGGCCTTATGTCACCAACGCGATCCGAACGCTACCGTCCGGTAGCTGAAAATTCCGCAAGTTCACCAACGGTCAGCCTGCGGGTGGGAAAGCGGGTGCGGAAAGGTTCGATCTCCTCCACCGGTACGTCGCGGGCGGCGGCCATCACCTCGGCCGCGGTGGCGCCGCACATGCGCCCCTGGCAGGGACCCATGCCGCACCGGGTGAACGCCTTCAACTGGTTCAGCCCCAGGCAGCCGCTCCGCGCCGCGGCACGGATCTGGCCGGCGGTGACCTCCTCACAGCGGCAGACCAGGGTCTCGTCATCCAGCGCCGCCCGGACCGGTGCATAGAGCGCGTCCAGGAACGGGCGGATCGCATGATGGCGTCGCTGCATCCGCTGCAGCGGGACGGCGGCCGCATCGCGGGCGGCGGTGTCGATCCGGCCCAGCGCATGCGCGACGGCGAGCGCGGCGAGACGGCCGGAGACCGTCGCCGCCAGCGCGCCGCCGATACCCGCGCCATCACCGGCGACCATAACGTTGTCCAGACTGGTGACACCCCAGGCGTCGGTCACCGGCTTCCAGTAGCGCTGGGCCGGGGTGAAAGCATGCGCGCAGCCCAGCGCCCGCGTGATCTGCACCGACGGCTGCACGCCGTCATGCAGCAGCAGCAGGTCCGCCGGCTCGGTGCGCCGGGTGCCGCCGGTGGTGAAGGATACATGCGCCAGGTGCTCATCGCCGCCGGCGCGGATATCCGACGCGCGGTACCAGGGCACGCCGGCGCGGGCGATCTCCTGCTGCCAGGCCAGGCCCTTGCGGATGTCCTCGATCGCACGCAGCGGCAGGCGCGCGAGGGCCCGCATCCGGGCGGCGCGGTCGGTGACGTCGAGGATGCCGGCGATGCGCCCGCCCGCCCGCAGCGCCTGCACCGCATACAGCAGCAGCAGCGGACCCTGGCCCGCAAGCCAGGTGGCGCCGTCGGGGACAAGGCCGCTGGTCTTCAGCACGATCTGCGCCGCGCCCACGGTCATCACACCGGGCAGGGTCCAGCCGGGCAGCGGCATCGGCCGCTCGGTTGTGCCGGTGGCCAGCAGGATGCGGGCGCCGCGTGCCGATCGCGCGCGTCCGTCGCAGGTCCAGAACACGGTCCCGTCCGCCTCGATGGCCCAGACCGCGGCGTGGAAGCGGGCATCCACCGGACAGGCGCGGAACTGGCGCAGCAGATCCAGCGCCGCCCGGTCGTCGTCATCCGCCGGCGTCCGCCGCTCCAGCGCCTGCCAGATCCGCCCGCCCGGCGCGTCGGCTTCGTCCAGGCACAGGACCGACAGGCCGTGCCCCGTCGCCTCGATCGCGGCGGAGACGCCGGCCGGTCCCGCGCCCACGATGATCAGGTCAAACTCGGTTCGATCGCTCATCTGCGGGTCCGTCACGCTGCGGCATCCGTCATCATGCCCGGAACCGCGGCGTTTGACAGTCCGCCCCCCGCTTGGTTCCGTGGTGTCAGGGAATTGGGGAGGGAGTCGGCCATGAGCCTGAGTCTCGAGGGGGTGCGCGTCCTGGAACTGGCACGGTACCAGGCGGGTCCGCGCGGCGGCATGATCATGTCGGACCTGGGCGCCGAGGTGATCAAGATCGAACGCCCGGGCGGCGAGGAAACCCGCCGCAACCCGCCCATGGTGCGCGGGCAGAGCGTCTATTTCACCGTCTACAACCGGGGCAAGAAGAGTGTCTGCCTGGATATGCGCAACCCGCGCGGCAAGGCGATCTTCGCCGACCTGGTCAAGACCGCCGATATCGTGCTGGAGAATTTCCGCCCGGGCACGATCGATGCGATGGGCTTCGGATACGAGGCGCTGAAGGCGATCAACCCCGGGATCATCCTGGTATCCGTCTCCGGCTTCGGCCAGCAGGGACCCTATCGCGACCGTCCGGCCTTCGATCCGCTGGGCCAGGCCATGAGCGGCCTGATGTCGCTGACGGGCCAGCCCGTCGGCCAGCCGCTGGGCACCGCTTCATCCGTCGTCGATCGCTATACCGCGCTGCACGCCACCATCGGCGCCCTGGCGGCGCTGCGTCACCGCGACCGCACGGGCGAGGGGCAGGTGGTGGATTGCTGCCTGCTGGATTCGGCGCTGACGATGGTGGAGATCCCGACCTCGTACTACCTGTCCACCGGCGAGGAAGGCGGCGAGGGCGGCCGGCCGCCGTATCGCGCCAAGGACGGCTGGGTGGTGATCGCCGCGGTGGGGCGGGAGATGGCCGGGCGGCTGATGGGGGAGATCGCCGGCAACACGTCCGACACCAGCCCGATCACCTCGGGCGTGGGCGGCGGCGCGGATGACCGCCGCCGGCTGCTAGACGCCTGGTGCGCGGAGCGGACGGTGGAGGAGATCGTCGGCAAGCTGCTGGAACTGGGCGTGCCGGTGGCGCCGGTGAAGACGATCCCCGAGGTCGCCAAGGATCCCCATCTGTGGGCGCGGGAGATGCTGGTGAAGGTGGACGACGCCGTGGCGGGCGAGATGTATGTGCCGGGTGTGACGGTGAAGATGTCCGCGACCCCCGGGAGGGCCGGCATGGTGCCGACGCCCGGCCAGCATACGGATGAGGTGCTGGGAAGGCTGCTGGGCTATGATGCGGCGGCCCTGGCGGAGTTGCGCCAGGCCAAGGTGATCGCCTGACAGGAGAGCGGGATGGGTGTCACGACAGCGGCCAAGACGAGCATCAGCGACAACCTGCTGCGGGTGCGGGAGCGGATCGCCAATGCCGCGGCCGCGGCCGGGCGCCGGCCGGAGGACGTGACGCTGGTCGCCGTCTCCAAGACCAAGCCGGTGGAGGCGGTGATCGAAGCACTGCAGGCCGGGCAGACCGTGTTCGGGGAGAACCGGGTGCAGGAGGCGGCCGGCAAGTTCCCGCCGCTGCGGGCGCAGCACCGGTTCAGCCTGCACATCATCGGCGGGCTGCAGACCAACAAGGTGCGGGACGCGGTGCGCATCGCCGACGTGATCGAAACGCTGGATCGCCCGAAGCTCGCCGATGCGATCGAGGCCGCGATCGCGAAGGAGGGACGCACGCCCACGCTGCTGATCGAGGTGAACACCGGCGACGAGACGCAGAAGTCCGGCGTGCCGCGCGCCGATGCCGATGCGTTCATCGACGCATGCAAGGCGCGGTTCGGGGCGGCGCTGGCCGGGCTGATGTGCATTCCGCCGCAGGATCAGGATCCGCGCCCGCATTTCACCTGGCTCGCGGACCGGGCGGCGAAGCACGGGCTCGGCACCGTGTCGATGGGCATGTCGGCGGATTATGAGATCGCGATCGCCTGCGGGGCGACGCTGGTGCGGGTGGGCACCGCGATCTTCGGGTCGCGCTGAACCGGGTGTTATCGCGCCGAACCAGACCGTCCGGCGACCCAGTCGTCCCACAGGCCTTGCAACACCGCGCGCAGATTGCGCGCGAAGCCCGGGCCGTCGCACAGCGGCGATGACGCAACCCGCTGCCGCAGGCCGGCCCGCATCGCGGCGAGGCCGGGGATGTCATTGCCCAGCCGCCGGACGATCGCGGTGAAATCATCGGCATCGGCCGCCACCAGCTCGGGCAGGCCCGCGACCGAGAGATGGCTGGCAGCATGCCGGCCTGCGAAGGTGGGGGCCGGCAGGGTCACGACGGGCACGCCCATCCACAGCGCTTCCAGCGTGGTCTGGCCCCCGGAATACGGACGCGTGTCCAGCGCGATGTCGATGCCATTGTAACGCTCCAGCAGCTCCCGGCGCGGCACCTGGCCGGTGAACGACAGGCGTTCGTCTGCGACCCCGCCGGCGGCGAACCAGGCCCTGATCCGGTTCTGCACCTCGGCCAGGTCGTAGCCGCCATAGACGAACCGCATCCGTGCGTCGGGATGATCGGCCAGCACCCGCGCCCACAGCGTGACGATGTCCTGATTGACCTTCGACGGGTTGTTGAAGCAGCCGAAGGTGAGGTGGCCGGCGGCGGCGCCGGGCAGCGGCCCGACCTCCGGCGCATCGGCCGGCGGGTCATAGCAGATATAGCTGCCGGGCAGGCGGATGACGCGTTCGCTGTAACAGGCATCCTCGTGTTCCGGTACCTCGAACCGGTCGGCCAGCAGCCCGTCGATGGCGGCAAGGCCGGTGGTGCCGGTGTAGCCTGCCCAGGTGAGCTGGATCGGCGCCGGACGCGCCGCGAAGGTCAGCAGGCGCTGCGGGAAGGTATGGCCCGCGAGATCGAACAGCACCTGGATGCGATCGCGGGCGATCTCGGCCGCCAGTTTCTCGTCGCTCCAGCCTGCCGTGTCGCGCCACCGGTCAGCACGCTGGCGGAAGCGCCGGGCGATGGCATCGCCGGTGTCGGTGCCGGAATAGGCGACGATCTCGGTGTCCGCCGGGTCCAGGCACTCCATCGCCCGGATGACGAAATGGCCGACCGGGTGTTCGCGCAGGTCACTGGATACCAGGCCGATCCGCATCCGCGCGGGCGGCTGCGCGCGCGGGCCGAGGAAGGCCGCGCGGTGGTCCTGCACCGGGCGGATCCGGTCGCCGACCTGGACCTGCCAGCGCCGGTGCAGGGTCAGCAGGTCGGCGGCGGTCAGGCCGGGCTGGAACTGCGCGGCCTGGCAGCGGATGGAGATCGTGGCGGGATCGTCGGGCTGTCTCGCCAGCAGGGCGTCGAAGATGGTCACCGCGCGATGGGTGTTGCCGAGGCGCAGTTCCAATTCGCCGAGGTTGAAGCGCGCCGGCTCGAAATCCGGATCGGCCGCGGCGGCGCGTCGGTAGAGATCCAGCGCAGCGGCGAAGTCGCCGAGGGAATCGGCTGCCTTGCCGAGGTTGTAAAGTGCCGGCGCCGCGCCCGGCGCGAGGACGACGGCGCGTTCCAGATGGGTCCGTGCCTGCTGGAAGCAGCCGGCATCGGCCAGGGCCACGCCGAGTTGCAGGGGGATGCCGGCCGAATCAGGAAAGCGCCGGGCGGCCTGGGCCGCGGCATCATGCGCTTCATCCAGCTTGCGTTCGCCGCCGAGGGTGGCGATCAGGTCCAGCGCCGCGTCGGGCGAGGACGTATCGAGCGTCGCAGCCCGCCGGAGGTGATACAGCGCCTTGGTTGCCTGCCCGGACGCCCGGTGCAGCCTGCCCAGGGTCAGATGCGCGCCGGCATCGTTCGGGTCGATGCGCACCACCTCCTCCAGCAGGCGCTGGCACTCGCGGGTGCGGCCGGTCTGATGCAGCAGCAGGGCCAGGTTGTACAGCGCGCCGGTGTTGCGGGGTGCCACGGACCTGATCCGGCGATACACGGTCTCCGCCTCGCGCAGCCGTCCGTCCCTGTGCAGTCCCACGGCCTGGGCCATCAGGGTTGCGACTGTAGCCCTGCCGGTATGTGCGCCCGCCATGATCCCCCTGTGAGCGATGTCCTGGCCGGATGCTAAGCAGGGATCAGGCGGCGGGAAAGCGGGGCGGGCGCGGGGTGAGAGGGGGGCCTGTCCAGCCGTTCACGGCCGGGCAGGCACCGGTGGCCGGATCAGCGGTCGATCTTGAAGAACGGCGCGGGGGTCATAAGGTTGTTGCGCTGCGCAATCAGGTAGCCGGCTTCGGCGTTGCGCTTCATGAATTCCTGCCACTCCGGGTCGGCCTGCATGGCTGCCCGCCTCGTGGCCCGGTCCGCGGCATCCTTGTAGACCCAGGCGTGGATATAGGTGTTCACCTCGCCCGATTCCGTGATCAGGTAGATCAGCGGTTCACCCAGATGCCGCTTCTGGGCCGCCATTCCGTATTTCTCGTAGAGCGCCATCTGCGCCGCCATGGAGCCAGGACGGACGGTATAGGTGCGGTGGTCGATCAGCATGACAGTTCCACTCCCGTGAACGGAGCCGCAAGAGCACGGCGCGCTCAGGTAAGCATGAACGGCGCGATATGCCGAACGATGATCGCCGCGAGTGCTTCGCACCCCGCCTGATCCTGGGCGTCGAAACGTCCGGGAATTGGGCTGTCGAGGTCAAGCACCCCGAGAAGCCGGTCCCGGTCGAGCAACGGGATCACAAGTTCGGAACGGGAAGCGGTGTCACAGGCAATGTGGCCGGGGAAGGCCTCCACATCCGGCACCAGCACCGACCGGCGTTCGGCGGCCGCGGTTCCGCACACCCCTCTGCCGAGGGGAATGCGGACGCAGGCGGGCTTACCCTGAAAGGGGCCGAGAACGAGTTCCTGACCATGCAGGAAATAGAAACCGGCCCAGTTCAGTGCTGGAAGGCTATGGTAGATGGCCGCGGCGGCATTGGCAGCGTTTGCCGTAGGGTCCGTCTCACCTGTCAACAGGCCATCGAGTTCACACGCGAGGTCCTGGTACAGGATGGGCGTCGTCTCAGCGCCGACCGTTCCGGATCTGGTCCACGGGGTCGGGCGTGCCGCGTCGTGCATGGGGCGATCCTCCGGCGCGGTGGATAAACGACCCATTGGATGACAGCAACGCTGGCCTGAATTGATCCCCTGAGAGCAGACCGTTGGTCAGTGCGTTGCCCGAGCCGTCTCGGCGCCCGTCCTGCCGCGGTTCTGAGCCGGTTCAGCGGTGATTCGCATGGTGGAAGCGGCATCACGCAGGATGGTCCGCAGTTCCCGCAGGAAGGCCATGCCGGTCGCCGTGCGCTGCACGAGGACGCTGCGGCGGTCCAAGGGGTCGGTCTTGCGGCGCACCAGGTCGAATTCCGAAAGGCGGTCGAGCGCGCGGGTGATTGCCGGCTTCGAGACGCCCAGCTTCGCCGCGAGGCCACGTACCGTCTGCGCTTCCGTTTCCAGGTAGCATGTCAGGAAAACGCCAAGTTGCCGAGCGGACAGATCGGGTCCATCGCGGCGAACCAGCTCGACAATCGCAGTGCGCAGGATTCCGGCCAGCCCGTCGCTCACTTCGTTGGTGATCATACTCCCATACCTTTCCTGAAAGAATTGGTGGCTGCTCCTGCCCGTAGCGAGCGCCGCCGCGCAATGGTTGTCATGGAGCGGGAGTCCTGTCGCGTAACGAAGCAGTGTACGGAGCGGATTTGTTCCGGAAAACATGTTGTGAAATCATCATTGTAACCCTCCATGCTCAGACCGGTTACGTTATGAAATACCGCTTGCCCGTGACCAATGCGCAAGATGGGTGTGACATCTTGCGACGGAAATAGGCTGAAAAGTGATGTCGCAGGCGAATGAAAAATCCCACTCCGGAATTGGCTAATTTCCGTCACGTAAGGTTACCCGCCGACTTGCCGTGACGGAGCGGGGTGGGCCCGGAGATTCTAACGGTATCGCCATGATCCCTGCGCCTGGCCCGCCCTCCTGCCAGGAAAATGTCGCGGGTTAGCGATAATTGCGCGTAGAAAGGTCTCGCATGCCTCTCCCTGCGCAGCTAATTCATTTTTTCGTAAACGCCTGGAAAGGTGGTTGCGCGGACGCCCCGGCGCGAGAACAGCGGCTCGGCCCGATTCGCGGCGCCGGGCCCGCCCCGGGGTGCCCACGGCAGTTCGGTTCTAAATCGTTCTGTTTGATCTGGCTCAAAGCGCGGCCGGCGGCGTTCTCGCAGACTTCTGCCGCCGCCGTAGCCGGCGCGAAGCCCGCAGATGGGAGGATAGTGCGATGACGACGATACCGATGAACGCCACCTGGGTCCCGACCGTGGAAGTGACGGAACGCTCCGACGGGCATTTCCTGCCGTTCGTGGTGGGTGTTGCCATCTTTGCCGTGTCGGCGATCGTCGCCATCATGATGACCGGCCTGCCGCACTGAACCGATCGCGGCCTGCATTGTGAAGGTGACAGTCGACGGAAGTTGATTTCTGGCCGGCAACGCGCGGCACAAAGGCCCGATTTGTGGCCGCGCTTGTATCGGCGAGTGCCCGCGGTCCGATCGAGGTCGCGGCCAGGGAGATCAGGGACCGTCGATCGGCCTCCGGAGTGCTCGGCGTCATGTGCCTGTCCTGCGCACAAACTGGTTTCAATCGTGTGGATCTGCCGACCCGCGCCAGCCCGGCAGCCGATCTCCGCGATGGACCGTTCGTGCGCGCGCGGAACCATCCGGCACGGCCATGCATGCGGCCGCGCAGTCGACCGGAAGCGAACGGCGGTGCGGCATCTGGGCCGGCCGGAGCCGGATGTGGCCAAGCCACGCAGCCGGCCAGGATCAGATCGCGACCCGGACGCCGAGCTCCACGACGCGGTCGCTGGGAATGCGGAAGAACTCGGTCGCAGGCACGGAATTGCGAGCCATCACCAGGAACAGCGCGCGCCGCCACCAGGACAACTTCGGTTCCATGCCCGGCACCAGGACCTCACGCCCCAGGAAATAACTGGCCTGCATCGGATTGAAGCCGATCGCCCCGTCGAGCTCCTCCAGCTCGCGCGGCACGTTCGGGCTTTCCATGAAGCCGTAGCGCAGCACCACGCGGTGGATGCCCGGGGCGAGGGGTGAAACCTCCTTGCGGCGGGCCGGCGGCACGTCGGGCTCATCGGTGGTCTGCACGGTAACGAACAGCACCCGCTCATGCAGCACCTTGTTGTGCTTCAGGTTGTGCAGCAGGGATGTCGGCACGTAGTCGGGGTTGCCGGTCAGGAACACGGCCATCCCGGGCACGCGCATCGTGCGCGACTGGGGCAGGCGCGCCAGGAACGGCGTCAGCGGCATGCTGTCCTGCTTCCAGCGGGCGAGCATGAGATCACGCCCCTGTTTCCACGACGTCATCAGGCCCAGCAGCGCCGTGGCGAGCACGAGCGGCACCCACCCGCCTTCGGGCACCTTCAGCACGTTGGAAGAAAAGAAGGTCAGGTCGATCAGGAAGAAGCTGCCGAACAGCCCAAGCGCGGCTGCCCGTGGCCAATGGAACTGGCGGCGAAAGACCACCGTCGCCAGAAGGCAGTCGCACATGAAGGTGCCGGTCACCGCGATGCCATAGGCGGCGGCGAGCTGTTCGCTGGAGCGAAACGCGAAGACCAGGATCAGCACACCCACCGCAAGCATCGTGTTGACCTGCGGGATATAGATCTGGCCTTCCTCGGTCGTGGAGGTGTGGCGGACGGACATGCGCGGGAAGAAGCCAAGCTGCATGCACTGTCGCGTGACCGAATAGGCCCCCGAGATCAGCGCCTGGCTTGCGATCACCGTGGCGATCGTCGCCAGGAACACCAGCGGCAGCCGCAGCCAGCCCGGCGCCAGCAGGAAGAACGGGTTTTCGATCGCATTCGGTGCCGAGATCACCAATGCGCCCTGCCCCAGATAGTTCAGCGTCAGGCACGGGAGGACAAAGAACAGCCAGGTCGAGCGGATCGGGTTGCGGCCAAAATGCCCCATGTCGGCATAGAGCGCCTCGGCCCCGGTCACGCACAGCACGACCGCGCCCAACACGATGAAGGCAAAACCCTTGTGGTGGATGCCGAGATCGATGGCGTAGGTGGGCGACAGCGCCAGCAGCACATAGGGATGCTGCACCACCTGGATAATGCCCAGAATCCCCAGCGTGATGAACCACAGCGCCATGACCGGGCCGAACAGCCGCCCGATGCTGCCGGTGCCGCGGGACTGGACCGCGAACAGCAGGACGATGATGACAGCCGAGATCGGCACGACATAGTGCTGCAGCGCCGGCGCCGTGACCTCGAGCCCCTCGACCGCCGACAGCACCGAAATCGCGGGGGTGATGACACCGTCACCGAAGAACAGGCAGGCGCCGATCACGCCGACGATGCCGACCACCCGGCGCGTCTGCACGCCGGTGCACATACGCTGCGCCAGGACCATGAGCGCGAGCGTGCCGCCTTCACCGCGGTTGTCCGCACGCATGATCAGCAACACGTATTTGATCGTGACGATCAGCACCATCGACCAGAAGATCATCGACAGGACGCCGAGGATCTCGGTGTTGGTGATCTGGTCCTCGGCGAAGAGCTGCAGGCTGGCCTTGAACGCGTAGAGCGGGCTGGTCCCGATGTCGCCGTAGACCACGCCGAGAACGGCCAGAAGCATCCCCGCGCCCGGCGCGGACTCCTTGGCGTCCGCCGTTTGCGTGCTCACGTGCCGAACGGCGAGGGGATGGTCTGGCCTATCAGCCCTGGGCGCGCGGCGCCCTTTGCCTGTTGTGGGACATCAGCCTTGGCCATCGATTGCCTCGTTCCGTCACCATTGCCCGTGGGCGGGCGGACGCATACGACGGGTGTGATCCCCGCACAAGCCGTCCGTCCATGGGCTCCGGAACGGGGTGCGCTCAGGCAGCGTCGTCGCGCCGGTCGCGCACCTTCACGTAGGCCAGCTTCG
The DNA here is from genome assembly GCA_050181195.1 of Acetobacteraceae bacterium. Taxonomy (GTDB): domain Bacteria; phylum Pseudomonadota; class Alphaproteobacteria; order Acetobacterales; family Acetobacteraceae; genus Rhodopila. The sequence goes on from JBFXDK010000029.1 coordinate 24,801, forward strand.
CATGCTCGATGCAATAGGGCTTGCCGGGTTCCGAGGAAGCATCGCAGAACCGGAAACCGCGCGTCCCCGGCTCACCGATCGGCCAGCAGCAGGTGATCACCCGTCCGTAGGGGCGCGAAGACACCGGGGCCAGCCGGGGCGGTGCGGTCACGACCGGGCGAGCGGGCGCGGACGGCGACACCGGCGCGGCCACCATCGTCGGGACGGTGATCGGGACCACCGGCGTGACCGCCGGCTTTGCCGCGACGACCCGGGGTGTATCATCGGTACTGGTCAGCGGGGGCAGGGTTGACCCTTCGCCCCGCCGGGACGCGGACTGCCGAGCCTGAAGGGCATCGGACGGATCGCGCCGAATGGGGGAGGGACGCGCGGCCAGGTCAAGCCGGTGCGCCTTGCCAACGATTGCGTTCTTGGAAACACCCAGACGCCGTCCGATTTCCGCCGTGGAATGACCTTCCGCCCACAACGCACGCAGGCGATTGATGGTCTCCTCGTTCCACTCCATCTTGTGGATCCCCCTGCCGGTGCTGCCACAAGATATAGGTAACGTGAGAGCGCCCGCCGCTCAATGCCGGAAATCGTCGCGACTACAAAAAGTTGTGGACAACTTGGTTGTTATCCACAACAGGTGGTGCGGTCTTCCGCGAAACACGTCGCCTTCCGCCGTATTTATTCCGGACCCGGCAGGGTGATGCGCGGAGTCGACGGGCCAGTTCCGCCCAGCCGAGGATATCGGACGGACTGCTTGCCCCAGGTCAGCTTGCCCCAGGTCAGCTTGCCCCAGGTCAGCTTGCCCCAGGGTCAGCGGGTGGACGTGGTTTCCTGCTGGCGCTGGGTGCTGGCGGCATGCGCGCCACCCGGGCCGGCAATCGTGCCGCTGGGCTTGTTCGCATCCGCTTCCATCGACGCGTCATCGTCCTCGGCCATGTTCTTCTTGAAGGATTTGATGCCCTTCGCGAAGTCGCCCATCAGACTGCTGACCTTGCCGCCGCCGAACAGCAGCAGGACCACCAGCAGCACTACCAGCCAGTGCCAGATGCTGAAGCTACCCATGAAACCTCCAAGTTCGGCATCAGACCCGCGGGATACCGTCGCTGCCGGGACGCTACCGCTGCCCTGGCATCATCCAACCGCTCCGGGTGAAGCCTGCGCAGGAGATGGCGCGGACCGCCGGCGGATGCAAGCAATGTTTCCTGCGTTCCCGCGCCGAAAGGATGCCGGTCCCGACGGTGCGGGGGGCGGGCGAGCCCGGTTCGGCGGCGCTCCCGGGCACTTCGCGAAAAGTGGGCGCCACATCGAGCATTTAGCGCCGGATCCCGGCGCCGCGGGTAGCGAAACGAATTGCCCGCCTCCCAAATGTCATGTTTCATTGCCGGTTAGCGCGCGATCAGCTACCATCCGGGCCTGTCCGGCAAATCCGGTGCACAGGAAATGACACCGGAACCGCGGTCAGGGGATGGGCGTCGCGGGAAGGCCCGTGCGCCCCTGTTTCTAACAGGGCGGTTCGGCCGATCTCGCGCCGGGACTGCACGCAGGCAGAAAGGCAGCACGTCCATGCCGACGGGCATTGTCAAATGGTTCAATCCCACCAAAGGATACGGCTTCATCGCGCCGGATACCGGGGGTAAGGATATCTTCGTCCATATCAGCGCCGTCCAGAAGGCCGGGCTGCGCAACCTCACCGAAGGCCAGAAGGTCGGCTTCGAGATCGAACAGCAGCAGAACGGGCGTTCCGCCGCCGTCAATCTGTCCGAAGGCGGCTGAGCGCCGGCAGCACGACGCTTGTTGGCAGCCAATCCCGCCCGGTCGAGCCGGGCCGGGACTGGCCAGGCGCGCGCCCTGTGGGCGGTCGTCATCTTTCACGCGCGCCTCACTGGCGCCCGTCGCCTGTTGTACGAATGCATCGGGTGGGCGGAATTCCGCTGCTCGCGTCCCACTTCGCCAATTGCAGGGGTGTGTGAACCCCGGCTACGTCCCGACGCTTAGGGGTGCGGTAGTAAATCATGACGTGCCATGGGCGGCTTGCGCCAGGAAGCTGCGTCCTCTAGGCAGATGACGAAAGGATGACACGCATCGATGAGTCATACCCTGGATGAACGCCACGGGTCGGCACGGCGGCGTGGCACGGCCCCCGCGGTGGCATTGGACGCCGCCTCCATCCGTGACGCCTATCGGCGCTGGGCCGGTGTCTACGACGCCGTGTTTGGCGGCGTTTCCTCGTTCGGCCGCAAGCGGGCGGTGGCGCTGGTTAACAGCCTGCCCGGCCGTGATGTGCTGGAGGTTGGCGTCGGCACCGGCCTCGCGCTGCCGCACTACATGCGCGACAAGCGGATCACCGGCATCGATCTCTCGGCTGAAATGCTCGACCAGGCGCGTGAACGGGTGCAGGAGCTCGGTCTGCGCAACGTCAACGCTCTCTATGAGATGGACGCCGAGGCGACCGAATTCGAGGACGCCTCGTTCGACACCGCCGTCGCAATGTTCGTCGCCTCGGTGGTGCCGCATCCACGCCAGCTCCTGGCCGAAATGCGGCGCGTGGTGCGCCCCGGCGGGAACATCCTGTTCGTGAACCATTTTGCCGCGGCCCGCGGTCCGCGATGGTGGATGGAACGCGCGATGGCTCCGGCCTCCCGCGCACTGGGATGGCATCCCGACTTCGCCATGGAAGCGCTGTTCAGCACCGAGGACATGGAGGTCGTCAGCGCCACGCCCGTGCCGCCGGTCGGCCTGTTCACCCTGGTCCGCCTGGCGAACTGAACGCCAACTCCCGAGTCGCTCTCCCTCCTGTATGCACGCGCGACGATCCTGCACGGGTCGTCGCGCGCAAAGCGCGGATTCGTCGCAACGTCGGGCAGGAAAACCGGGCGGTGTGCCCGCTACGTTTCGGCAGGACCTTGATCTCACGCTGCGGGTCCGGTAGGCGGAGGCCATAACCTGACCAGAGGCGGAATGCCTCCGGCGGTCAGGCCACGTTACGAGGTGCTCGGCCGATGCAGCTTCCGAAGCGGCTTTTTGCCGCGCTCTCTCTCTTGTTGATGATGCCGCTGATGTCGCCGCTGGGCGGCAGCGCGATGGCGCAGGCCCCGAGGCCCTGGGAAATGGGCATGCAGCCGGCATTCAGCCCGATCAAGGAGCGGATCATCGACCTGCATAATCTGGTCCTGGTGATCATCACCCTGATCACGATCTTCGTCGGCATCCTGCTTGTCTGGGTGATGGTGCGCTACAACGCGAAAAAGAACCCAGTGCCCAGCCAGACTAGCCACAACACGGTGCTGGAGATCGCGTGGACGGTGGTTCCGGTGCTGATCCTGGTGATCATCGCCATCCCGTCCTTCCGGCTGATCTACTACCAGGACCGCACGCCCAATCCCGACATGACCGTGAAGGTGATCGCGCACCAGTGGTATTGGGAATACAACTACCCGGACAGCGGCGATTTCTCGATCGAGAGCCGCTATGTCCACGATGAGGATCTGAAGCCCGGTCAGCTGCGTCTGCTGGACGTCGACAACCCGATGGTCATTCCGGTCGGCAAGAAGATCCGCATCCTGACTAACAGCGCCGACGTCATCCACAGCTTCTTCATCCCGGCCCTGGGCGTGCAGCGCTATGCCATTCCCGGCCGCCTGATCGAGACCTGGATGGAGGCGAGCCAGCCCGGCGTCTATTATGGCCAGTGCAACCAGATCTGCGGCACCGATCACAGCCGCATGCCGATCTCGGTCCGCGCGGTGCCCGAGCCGGAATACCGGGCGTGGGTCGAGCAGGCCAAGAAGGCGGCCGACGCCGGATCGCCCGTGCAATCACGCGATCAGATGCTGGCGGCAACCGAAGGCGCACCGCAAGGGGTTCAGCGCTGACCCTTCGGGCGGCGCATGAGGAGACAGACGATGGCGGCAACGACTCACGACCACGCGCATGATGGCCACGCGCACGGTCATGATGATCATCACCACGACCACAAGCCCGGTTTCGTGCAGCGCTGGCTGTTCAGCACGAACCATAAGGACATCGGCACGCTGTATCTGATCTTCGCCGTGTTCGGCGGGGTCGTGGGCGGCCTGCTGTCCGAAATCATGCGGGCGCAGCTGCAGTTCCCGGGGAATACGATCGTCACCGAGGGCCAGACCTGGAACACCATGGTCACCGCCCATGGGCTGCTGATGATCTTCTTCTCGGTCATGCCCGCGCTGATCGGCGGCTTCGGCAACTGGTTCATCCCGCTGATGATCGGCGCGCCGGACATGGCATTCCCGCGGCTGAACAACATCAGCTTCTGGCTGCTGCCGCCCGCCTTCGTGATGATCATGATCGGCCTGTTCCTGAACGAGTCCGGATCCGGCTGGACCCTGTATCCGCCGCTGTCGAACCAGACCTACGAGCCCGGGATCGGCATGGACTGCACGCTGTTCGCGTTGCACCTGGCCGGTGTCAGCTCGCTTCTGGGCGCGATGAACTTCATCACGACCATCTTCAACATGCGCGCGCCCGGCATGACGCTGCACAAGATGCCGCTGTTCATCTGGGCGGAACTGGTGACGGCGTTCCTGCTGGTGCTGTCGGTGCCGGTGCTGGCCGGTGCGATCACCATGCTGATCTGCGACCGCAATTTCGGCACCTCGTTCTTCGACCCGGCCGGCGGCGGCGATCCGGTGCTGTTCCAGCACCTGTTCTGGTTCTTCGGCCACCCCGAAGTCTACATCATGATCCTGCCGGGCTTCGGCATTATCAGCCACGTCATCTCGACCTTCAGCAAGAAGCCGATCTTCGGCTACCTGGGGATGGTCTACGCCATGGTCGCCATCGGCGTGGTCGGCTTCGTGGTGTGGGCGCACCACATGTACCTGTCGGGCATCGATGTCGACACCCGCGCCTACTTCATGGCCGCGACCCTGGTGATCGCGGTGCCCACGGGCGTGAAGATCTTCTCCTGGATCGCCACGATGTGGGGCGGGTCGATCGAGTTCAAGACGCCGATGCTATGGGCGCTGGGCTTTCTGTTCGTGTTCACCATCGGCGGCGTCACCGGCGTGGTCTGCGCCAATGCCGGCATCGACACGATGATCCACAACACCTACTACGTGGTGGCGCACTTCCACTACGTGCTGTCGCTGGGTGCCGTGTTCTCGATCTTCGCCGGGTTCTACTACTGGATCGGCAAGATGTCGGGTCACCAGTATCCCGAGTTCTGGGGTCGGGTGCATTTCTGGCTGACCTTCATCGGCGTCAACCTTGTGTTCTTCCCGCAGCACTTCCTGGGCCTGTCCGGCATGCCCCGCCGCTACCCGGACTATCCGCAGGCCTTCGCCGGCTGGAACTACATCTCCTCGATCGGCGCCTATATCAGCGGCATCGCCCTGATCGTCTTCCTGTATGTCTGCTACCGCACCTTCACCTCGAAGGCGCATGTCGCCGACAACTACTGGGGCGAAGGCGCCACCACGCTTGAGTGGACCCAGACCTCCCCGCCTGCGTTCCATAGCTTCTTGGAACTGCCAAGGATCCGTTGAACACGTGAGCGAAGCAATCATTCCCGCGATCGGCGGCGGCGAGAGGGGGGAGCAATCCTCCCTCTCGCCGCACGGCGGTTATGCAACACCCTATCCGCTGCCCGCGGAGGTGAAGGACTGGGTGGCCCTGCTGAAGCCCCGGGTCATGAGCCTTGTGGTCTTCACCGGGCTGATCGGCGTGATCGTGGCGCCGGGTTATCTGCACCCGGTGCTGGGATTCACGGCCGTGCTGTGCATCGCGATCGCCGCCGGTGCCTGCGGCGCCATCAATATGTGGTACGACCGCGATATCGACGCGCTGATGCACCGCACCCGCAACCGGCCCATCCCGGCCGGGCGGATTGAACCGGGCGCCGCCCTGGGCTTCGGCGTCAGCCTCGCCGTCGGCGCGGTCATCATCATGGGGCTGGCGGTGAACGTCGTCGCGGCCGCCGCGCTGGCGCTGTCGGTCGCGTTCTACGTCTTCGTCTATACCATCTGGCTGAAGCGCCGCACGCCGCAGAACATCGTCATCGGCGGCGCATCCGGCGCGTTTCCCCCGGTGATCGGCTGGGCCGCGGTCACTGGCAGCGTCGACCTCATGCCGCTTGTGCTGTTCGGCATCGTGTTCATCTGGACGCCGCCGCATTTCTGGTCGCTTGCCCTGTGGGCGAACGACGACTACAGGCGAGCGGGGGTGCCGATGCTGCCGGTGGTCGCGGGCGCGCGCGAAACGCGGCGGCAGATCGTGCTGTATTCCGTGCTGCTGGTGCCGCTGACGCTGGTGCCCTGGTATCTGGGCTTCTCCGGGCCGATCTACGGCCTGACCGCCCTCGCGCTCGGCCTTGGCTTCCTGGTCAGCGCATGGCGCGTCGCCACGGATCGGCAGGACAGCACGGGTGTCAGCCTGACCAACGATGCGCCGGCCAGGGCCGCGTTCAAATACTCGATCCTCTATTTGTTCGCGCTGTTCGGGGCGCTCGCCGTCGACCGGGTTGTCGGCTGAGCCGCGCAGCACAAGATTCGCGGCATGTCCGATAGACCCCCAAGACCGAACCCGACGCAGGCCGACGAAATGCGCCGGCGCCGGCGTGGCCTGAACCTGGCCATCATGCTGGTGCTGGTCGCGCTCTGCCTGCTGTTCTACGCGATCACCATCGTCAAACTGACAAAGGCCTGAGATGCGCCATCGCCACGGCAACGCGGCCATCGCCGCCATCTTCCTCGGCGTCGTCGTGTTCATGACCGGCATGTCGTTTGCCGCGGTGCCGCTCTATCGCCTGTTCTGTTCCGTGACCGGCTATGGCGGCACACCGCAGGTGGGGGCGGCAGCCGCGCCCGGCGGCAACGGCAAGACCATCCGTGTGCGGTTCAACGCCGACACGAATCCCGGCCTGCCCTGGAAGTTCAAGCCGGACCAGATCGAGGTGAAGCTGCCGGTGGGTGAGGAGCAGCTTGCCTTCTACCGCGCGCAGAATCTCGCCAGCCGGCCGGTGACGGGCATGGCGCTGTACAACGTCACCCCGGAGAAGGCCGCCCGGTATTTCCACAAGGTCGCCTGTTTCTGCTTCAACGAACAGACGCTCGCGGCCGGTGAAAGCATGGAATTTCCGGTCAGCTTCTGGGTGGATCCGAAGATCACCACCGATCCGTCAACGCAGGACGTGCAGACCATTACGCTGTCCTATACGTTCTACCGGTCGCTGGATGACGCCGAAAAGGCCGGCGCGCTCGAAAAGGCCGGCCCGCATGTCGGCCCGCTCTCGCAGACGCAGGGGAGTGCTGCGACAAAACCGAATTGATGCAGCGTGGCGGCAGGGCGAACGCCTCTTGAAGTCGTGCCCGAATTGGCGATGATGCTGCAGCCGTGTCGGGGCGGATCCCCCGGCGGAGTCGTATTGGGTAGGTCATGAACAACGACGCGCACGGCGCCACGGTGCCAGTTAGTTCCGGTATGAAACATCCGTACCACCTGCCCGATCCCAGCCCCTGGCCAATCACCGCCGCCCTGGGCGGCTTCCTGATCGTCTTCGGGATCGTCCTTGCCGCCCATTACGGCAGCTACATCGTGCTGGCGCTGGGAACGCTGCTGACCGTCGCCGTCGCCGTCATGTGGTGGCGTGACGTGATCCGTGAATCCCGGACGCCCGGTGCGCACTCGCCTATCGTCCGCCTCAGCCTGCGCTATGGCATGACCCTGTTCATCACCAGCGAGGTGATGTTCTTCGTCGGTTTCTTCTGGGCCTATTTCAACTTCCTGATCTTTCCGGAAACGCAGGGCAACGGCCAGCTGGTCTGGCCGCCGTCGGACATCCATACGTTCGATCCGTTCCACCTGCCGTTCCTCAATACCATGATCCTGCTGCTGTCCGGCACCACGGTGACCTGGGCGCACCACTCGTTGCTGGAAGGCGACCGCAAGGGGCTGATCATGGGCCTCGGCCTGACGATCATGCTGGGCATGACATTCACGGCACTGCAGGCGGTCGAATACGCAACGGCGCCGTTCAAGTTCGTAGGCGGCGGCGTCTATCCGTCCACCTTCTTCCTGGCGACCGGCTTCCACGGCTTCCACGTGATCGTCGGCACGGTGTTCCTGATCGTCTGCTGGTTCCGCGCCCGCGCCAACCACTTCACGCCGGCCCGCCATTTCGGCTTCGAAGCCGCCGCATGGTACTGGCACTTCGTCGACGTGGTGTGGCTGTTCCTGTTCGTTTGCATCTACTGGTATGGTGCCGGCAACATCGCCGAAGGGCACTGACAGAAGGTATCGTGGCCACAGGATCGGTTTCGACCCTCCAGGCTTCCGTCACCTGCCGCTGTCCGCGCTGCGGTCGCGGCAGGCTCTTCCGCAGATGGCTCGAAGTCCGCGATGCGTGTGAGGTCTGCGGACTCGACCTGCGACAGAGCGACTCCGGCGACGGCGCCATCGCGCTGGTCATACTGGTGCTGGGCGCGGTCATCGTCGGCCTGGCATTCTGGGTGGAGTTCCGCTTCGAACCGCCGCTCTGGCTGCATGCGGTGCTGTGGCCGGTGGTGACCATTCCGCTGGCCGTGCTGATCATGCGCCCGACCAAGGCCGCCCTCATCGCCCTGCAATACCGGCATCGCGCGACCGAGATGGGGTTGTGACCGCATCCTGGCAGCGCCTGCTCATCCCGTCGCTCGTCGCCCTGGCCATGCTGGCGGTGCTGCTCGCACTCGGCACCTGGCAGGTGGAGCGGCTGCAGTGGAAGCAGGAGATCCTGCGCCAGGTCGCCGAATCCGAGCGCAATCCGCCGGTGCCCCTGTCGGACAACCCGCAGCCCTTCGCCAAGGTGGCGGTAACCGGGCGGTTCCACCCCGAATTGTCGGCGTTGTACGCGGCCGACGTGCGGGAGACCGCTTCCGGCCCGCAGATGGGCGCTCGTCTGATCGTGCCGCTGGAACGCGGCGGCGCGGAACCGCCGGTGCTGGTCGACCGCGGCTGGGTGCCGGTGCGCCGGACGGAACCGATCGATCAGCCCGAGGGCATCGTCACCGTCGAAGGCTATGTGCGTCCGGGTGACACCGCATCGTGGTTCAGCGCCATGGACGACGTTCCGGGCCGCCATTTCTACACGCTCGACCCGAACAGGATCGGTTCCGCCCTCGGCCTTCCCGGGGTGGCACCGTTCGTCGTGGTCGCGATGGGCCCCGAACGGCGGGGAGAGCTGCCGATCCCGGCTCAGGCACTGCCCCGGCCTCCCAACAATCACCTGTCCTATGCGATCACCTGGTACGGCCTCGCCGTTGCCCTGGTGGTCGTCTTTGTGGTCTGGATCCGGAAGGAACGCGCGGCATGAACGGCAATGCGGCCTATCAACGGCTGACCGGACGGTTCGCACGGATCGCCACGATCGGCGAATGCGCATCGATGCTGAGCTGGGACGCCGCGGCGATGATGCCGTCCGGCGGCGGTTCGGCCCGGGGCGACCAGCTCGCGATCCTTGCCGGCATGGCGCATGCCCAGCTGATCGCGCCGGAAGTGGCCGACGACCTGGCCGCGGCCGAGGCCGGGGATGTGCCGGCCGACCCGTGGCAGGCGGCGAATCTGGCGCTGATGCGGCATGCCCATACCCGTGCGACCGCGCTGCCCCCTGATCTGGTGGAGGCGCAGGCGCGTGCCAACTCGGCCTGCGAGAAGGTCTGGCGGGAAGCGCGCCGCGTGTCGAACGCCGCGATGGTGCGGCCCTATCTGTCCGAGGTCGTGAACCTGGTGCGCCAGTCCGCCCAGGCGCTGGCGCCGGTGCTGGACCTTTCCCCCTATGACGCGCTGATGGACGCCTACCAGCGCGGCGTTCGCGCCGCCGACGTGGCGCCGGTGTTCGCCGACTACGAGGCGTTCCTGCGACGCGCCCTGCCGGAGGTCGAGGAGCGGCAGGCACGCCTTCCGGCTCCGCTCCGTCCGCTTGGGCCGTTCCCGATCGACGCGCAGGAAGCCTTGTGCCGGCGGCTCGCCGAACGTCTCGGGCTCGACTTCACCCATGCCCGCCTGGACCGATCCGCGCATCCGTTCTCCGGGGGGACGCCCACGGATGTGCGGATCACCACCCGTTACAGCGACGCCGATTTCACCCAGGCCGTCCTGGCGGTCGTGCACGAGACCGGGCACGCGCTGTACGAGCGGGGCCTGCCGGCCGATCATGCACGCCAGCTGGTGGGCGAGGCGGCGGGCATGGCGGCGCACGAAAGCCAGTCCCTGATCGTGGAAATGCAGGCCTGCCGCTCGGACGCGTTCCTGGGATGGCTGAGCACCGAGCTGCATGGCACGTTCGGCGGCGATCCCGCCCCGTATCAGCCGGACAATCTGGGCCGGCTGTGGCGGCACGTGCAGCGTGGGTTCATCCGCGTCGATGCCGATGAGATGACCTATCCCGCGCATGTCATTCTGCGCTTCCGGCTGGAGCAGGCGCTGATCGCAGGCGACCTGGCCGTTGCCGACCTGCCGGGGGCGTGGAACGACGGCTTCCAGGCCCTGCTGGGCCTGGTGCCGCCGGACGATGCGCATGGCTGCCTGCAGGACATCCACTGGTACGACGGCGCCTTCGGCTACTTCCCCAGCTACACGCTGGGGGCGATGGCGGCGGCGCAACTGATGGCGGCGGCGCGCGCCGCGGTGCCCGGGATCGATCCGGCCCTGGCGCGCGGCGATCTGTCGCCGTTGCTGCTCTGGCTGCGGCAGAACGTGCATGGCCGCGGCAGTTTGCTGGGCTTCAACGACCTGCTGCGGGCCGCGACGGGGCGGGCACTCGACCCCAGCGCCTTCGAGTCGCACCTGACGGCGCGGTATCTGAGCTGAGCAGGCCGGGTTGAGCTGAGCAGGCC
>JBFXDK010000029.1:35738-45436 GCA_050181195.1 Acetobacteraceae bacterium
TGAGCTGAGCAGGCCGGGTTGAGCTGAGCAGGCCACGGGACGCGCCGCCTGATCGCGACGCGCCCCGTGGCCTGATCGCAAGGCGCGATGATGATCGGATGCCCGGGCGCCGCCGCATTCGCGGCGCTGCGCCGGATGATGCCTGAACCGAGGAGCGCGGTGCCGGGGCTGGAGCGGGTGACGGGAATCGAACCCGCACAGCCAGCTTGGAAGGCTGGGACTCTACCATTGAGCTACACCCGCGGGACCGTGATCTTAGCCGTCCCTCCCGCCGCTTGCAACGCGGACCAGCGGCATCGGCCAGCCCGGCATTGCGGTCTGTGCGTCGGCGTGCGGTGCCGAGGCCGGCCCGGTCTCAGGCCCGCTGGATCAGCAGCGAATCGAGCGCGTCCGCCACGCGGATGAAACGGAGCGGCCGGCCAAGCAGCGGCTGCACGACGATGCCGTCCCCGATCCGCCACATCATCCAGCGCCGGAACGCGCTGTCCCGCTGGTAGAGAGAAACGACCTCCTCGTATTCGTCGCCCCCGGCGATGTAATCAAGTTCGATGATCATGCGAAGGTCATGGAATTCGGCCCATGCCTGCAGAAGAAGAAGATCGGCAACATCAAATGACTGTCCGGTAAGCGATCTCGCGGACACCCGGGGCGTTTCCATGGGGTGGGTCCTTGCTGAAACGTGCAAACTGCCTGCGTGGTGTTCACAAGCTCGTGAATGAATCCGCTAGTTGCAGATGAAACGCAAGCCCATAATGCATGGTCACGCCGCATTTGCACTGGAAATTTGATGGATCGGACCGCGAGACGGCAGGATGATCGGGCCAGGCAATTGATTCACAACGGTTCACGTCACCGTGCGCCAGGGCAAAAATTCATATTCCAGAATCACAATGTTACGACGTGCTGTAGAATGGATTGGCCTTGTCACGTTCGGCCTTCCGCGCGGGGCGGCCTGCGTCAATCCTGAAGGGGAACCTCGTGCAGGCGGGCGGGGGGAGCGTCCGCCGCGTGTGCCGGCGGACGCCGACCGGCCGCCTCGGGCAGATGGCAGGCGACCGCATGGCCGGATCCGGTGTCCTGCAGCGACGGCGTGACGCCACGGCAGATATCCATCGCCCGCGGGCAGCGCGTGTGGAACGCACATCCGTCGGGCAGACGAGCGGCGCTGGGCGGATCGCCGATGACCGGCGCGCGGTTGGCGGCGCCGCCCCGCTCCAGCCGCGGTGCCGCGGCCAGCAGCGCCCGTGTGTAGGGATGCCTCGGTTCGGCGAACAGGGCGCGCGTCGGTGCCATCTCCACGATGCGGCCCAGATACATGATGGCGACCCGGTCCGACAGGCGCTCCACCACCGACAGATCGTGGGAGATGAACAGGTAGGTCAGGCCCAGTTCCGCCCGCAGGGTCAGCAGCAGGTACAGGACCGTCGCCTGCACCGACATGTCGAGACCCGAGGTGGGCTCATCCAGGATCAGCAGCCGCGGCGACAGCAGCAGCATCCGCGCCAGCGCGACGCGGCGCAACTGCCCACCCGAGAACTCATGCGGGTAGCGAAATTCGGCCGCGGCATCGAGCCCGACCGCATCCAGGATCCCCGCCACCTTCCGCTGCTGCGCCGGACGATCGCCGATGCCGTGGATCTTCAGCCCCTCCCGCAGCGTACGGCCGATGCTCCACCACGGATCGAGCGCCGCCGCGGCGTCCTGGTGCACATACTGGATCGCCTGGCGCACCCGCCGCGCCCGTAGCGGCGCAAGACCGCCGACCGGCAGGCCGTCGAGCAGGATGCTGCCCGCGGATTCGCGCTGCAGGCCCAGGACGGTGCGCCCCAGCGTCGTCTTGCCGCAGCCCGATTCCCCGACCAGGGCTAGGATCTCGCCCGGGAAGATGTCCAGGCTGACCTCATTGACCGCGCGCACCGGCGCCACCGAAGGGCGAAGCCAGCGCCGCCGCCCGCCCAGCAGGACGGACACCGAGCGCAGGGAGACAAGGGGGTCGGACGGGATCATGCGAATTGCACGCAGCGCACGCGTGCGCCGGCCTGGCTGACGCCCGACGGGATCGGGGCCTGTGCGCAATCGGGGCCGGCGGCAATGCAGCGCGGGGCGAACCGGCATCCCGGCGGCGGCGACAGCGGCGATGGCACGGTGCCGGGAATGCCCCGGAAGGCGGTCGCACGCTCGGGGTGGCAGGCCAGCAGCGCCTGCGTATAGGGATGGCCGGGCAGATCGAGGATGGGCCGCACCGCGCCGGCTTCGACCGTCTGGCCGGCATAGATCACGCAGAGATCGTCGCAGAGTTCGGCCACCACGCCGAAATCATGCGTCACGAACAGCAGCGACAGGGAGAATTCCTGCACCAGTTCGCGCAGCAGCAGCAGGATCTGGTGCTGTGTCGTGACGTCCAGCGCGGTGGTCGGTTCATCGGCGATGACCAGGCGCGGGGCGCAGGACAGTGCGGCGGCGATCAGCAGCCGCTGGCGCTGTCCGCCTGAGAACTGGTGCGGATAGCGCTCCAGCGCGGTGTCCGGGTCGGGCACCTGCATCCGGCGCAGCAGCATCACCAGGCGCTGGACATGGGCGCGCCGTCGTGCGGCGCCGCGCAGCCCGTCATCGGCTGCGTGGTCGCGCATGATCTCCAGCAGCTGCGTGCCGACCTTGAACACCGGGTTCAGCGCCAGCAGCGGGTCCTGCGGGATGAAGCCGATCCGGCTGCTGCGGATTCGCTGATTGAGTTCCTGTTCGGTGAAGGCCAGCAGGTTTTCGCCCTCGAACACGATCTCCCCGGCGTCGATCGCGGCGGCACGCGGCAGGATTCCCATGATGGCGCGGATCACGGTCGATTTCCCGCAGCCCGACTCGCCCACCACGCCCAGGATGCGCCCGCGCTCCAGCGTCAGGCTGACATCGTCCAGGATGCGCGCGATGCCATGATCGGTGCGGATCGAGATCCCAAGGCCGCGGACGTTGAGGATCGGGATCATCGCGACCGCCGCAGCCTGGGGTTGACCAGGTCGCGCAGCCCGTCCCCCAGCAGGTTGAAGCCCATTACCGTCAGCAGGATGGCGAGGCCCGGGAACGTCGCGTACCACCATGCGCCGGGCAGGTAGACACGGCTTTCCGCGATCGACAGGCCCCAGTCGGGCGCCGGCGGCGTCGCCCCCATGCCCAGGAAGCCCAGCACGGCGGCGACCAGGATGGTGAAGCCGAGCCCGATCGTGGCGCGCACGATGATCGGGGAGGCGGCATTGGGCAGGATGTGCAGGAAGACGATCCGCGCCGTTCCGGCGCCGATGCCGCGCAGCGCGTCGACGAACAGCGAAGAGGTCAGGCGCCGCGTCTCGGCAAAGACGATTCGCGTGAAGAATGGCCAGTAGGTCAGCGACAGCGCCAGCATGGCACTCTCGAGCGACGGCGTCAGCAGCTGCGCCAGCGCCAGCGCCAGGACGAGCTGCGGGATTGCCAGCACCGCGTCGGTGACGCGCATGATCACCTCGGACAGCCAGCCGCCGCGATAGCCGGCCAGCAGGCCGAGTGGCACGCCGATCGACATGGCGATCGTCACGACGGTGATGGCGACCAGCAGCGCGCCGCGCGCGCCCAGGATGACGCGGGAGAGAATGTCACGGCCCAGATTGTCGGTGCCGAACGGGTACAGCTCGGATGGCGGCTTCAGGCGGCGCGTCAGGTGCGACGCGGCGACGTCCTGGGGAAACGGCGCGATCAGCGGACCGAAGATCGCCAGCACCAGGACGATGAGCACGATGAACAGGCCGATCATCGCCGGGACATCACGGGACAGGCGGAGCAGGATCGGTTTCATGCGCGGTCCAGCAGCCTGGGATCGATCAGGCCATGGATCAGGTCGGTCAGGATGTTCACCGCGGCGTAGATCACGCCCACCATCAGCGTCACCGCCAGCATCACCTGGTGATCGCCGGTCAGGATCGCCTGCACGGTATAGCTGCCGATGCCCGGCCAGTCGTAGATCGATTCCACCACGACGCCGCCGGCGATCAGGCCGCCGAACAGCAGCCCGATCTGGGTGACGGTGGCGGTGATCGAATTGCGCAGGACATAGCGCCAGACCAGCCGGTTGCGGCGATAGCCCATCGCTCTTTCATAAAAGACGAAATCGTTCTGCAGCGTGTCCAGCACGCCGGCGCGGGTGAAGCGGACGATGCTGGCCAGCCCGCCCAAGGACAGCGTGAAGGCTGGCAATACCAGGTGGCGCATCGCATCGACGAACGTGTCCCAGCGCCCGGCGAGCAGGCAGTCGAGTTGCAGGAACCCGGTGATGCGTTCGGGTCGGGCGATCGTCGGCGACAGGTCGCCTCGCAGCGGCAGCCAGCCCAACTGCATCGAGAACAGCAGTTGCAGCATGATCGCGAACCAGAACGCGGCGACGGCGACCCCCAGCACGGATATCAGGCGCAGCGCGTAATCCGGCCATTCATTGTGCCGCAGCGCGGCAAACACACCCAACGGCACGCCGACCAGGATGGAGATCGACAGTGCGCTGAAGGTCAGGGTCAGGCTCGCCGGCAGGCGTTCGCGGATGTCGGTGCTGACGGCTCGGCGGGAAAACGCGCTCTCCCCGAAATCGAACCGTGCGACCTTCGCGGTGTAGTCCACGAATTGCCGCCAGATCGGCTCATCGAGCCCGGCCTCGGCGCGCAGCTTGGCCAGCTGTTCCGGCGTGGCGGCGTCGCCGGCCAGGAAGGCGGCGGTGTCGTGCGGCGCGATGCGGACCAGGATGAACGTAACGACCAGCAGACCGAACAGCGAGGGCAGCGACAGGACGGACCGGCGCAGGATGAAACGCAGCATCGGACCGGCTACGATTCGAGCGAGACGGTTCGCATCTCCGATCCCTGACCGACGGTGCAGAACCGGCGTCCCTTGATGCGCTTGTTCAGGCCCTGCAGCTGCATCGAGTTGTAGACCCAGATGTCGGGACTGTCGGCCACGATCAGCCGGATCGCCTGTTGATACAGCGGCGCCCGTTCGGCCTGTGCCATCGTCGCGCGGGCCTTGCGCAGCAACGCATCGACCTCGGGATTCCGATAGTAGCAGGATGCCTTCCAGGTGCCGTGGAACTGGCTGTCATACATCTGTCCAACCCAATTCTCGGGATCGACAAAATAGGTGCTGACCCAATGGACCCACATGTCCGGTGTCGTATCGGGCGATTTCGTATTGGCCGTCATATTTGCCCAGACGCCACCGACGACTTTCAGGTTAATGCCGAGCTGCGCGAGGTCTGATTGGAAGAGTTGGCCGGACTGGACGGCCTGGTCGTTCTCGGACTGCACATGGATCTCCATCGGCCGCTTCATCGGCGCGCCCTCGGCCATGGCCTTCGCCATGTACTCCTTCGCCTTCTTCAGGTCGTAATCATAGCCTTTCACATCCTTCGGGATGCCCCAGAGATTGTCGGGCATCGGGTAGGGATCGCGCGTGGCGTAGCCGCCCAGGATGTCGTTGATGAAGCCGCTGTAGTTGAAGGCATGCGCGAAGGCCAGCCTGGCATTGCGGTTGTTGAACGGCGGCTTGGTGTTGTTCATGCGCACGATGAAGGTGCGCATCACCACATCCTTCTGGACATACGCGATCTTCGAGGCATTGATCCGCTCAACCTGGTCACCGGGCAGGTTGGTGTCGGTGCAGTCGATCGATCCGTTCAGCAGTGCCAGCACCCGCGTGGAGGTTTCCTTCACCGGCCGATAGGCGATCCGCTTCACCGGCTTCGGATTGTTGCTCCAGCCCATGAAGTGGTTTTCGTTGATCTCCATGTCCAGCATTTCCAGCGGGCGGTAGTTCGCCGGCACGATCCTGTAGGCGCCCGACCCCGCGCCGTTCGAGGCCAGCCAGCTCTTGCCCCAGTCGCCGTCCTTCTCGTGCGCGCGGATGACCCGTGGATTGACGATCGAAACGATCGGGATCGCGGCGAAGAACGGTGCGTAGGTGGTCTTCAGGTTGAAGCGCACCACGCGCGGCGACGGCGCGGTGATCCCCTCGGGCTTCAGGATCGGCAGGAACGCGCCGGCGGGTGCCAGGCCAAGGGCCAGCACCCGCTGGAAGCTGTAGACCACGTCCTGGGCCGTCAGATCGCTGCCGTCGTGGAATTTCACGCCGGGCCGCAGCGTGAATTCCCAGGTCAGGCCGTCTTCCGAGACCGTGTGGCTTTCCGCGAGCCAGGGCACGAGTTCCGGCGGGTCGCCCTGGTAGCGATACAGCCCGTCATACGCGTTGAGCATCATGCCTTGCATGGGGACGTCGAACACCTGATGCGGATCCAGGTTGAACGGCAGCGCCCAGCCGCTGACATAGGTCGACGAGTCGGCGGCCAGCGTTGTCCGGCCCGGGGCCATCATCGCGGCGGCGGCAAGGCCGCCAAGGGTCCGGCGTCCAAGTTCCATGCCTGTTCTACTCCGCTACCATTGCCATTTTCTGCCAGCGGCTGGTGGGCTTCGGCAGCCCAAGATGCTCGCGCAATGTCGTGCCTTCGTATTCGGTGCGGAACAGTCCGCGCCGCTGCAGTTCCGGGATCACCATGTCGACGAAATCGTTCAGCGATCCCGGCAGCCAGGCCGGCATCACGTTGAATCCGTCGGCGGCGCCGTTCAGGAACCAGTGCTCCATGACGTCGGCGATCTGTCCCGGGGTGCCGATCGTCAGCAGGTGTCCGCGCGGCCCGGCGTTCAGCAGGCACAGTTCCCACAGCGTCAGGTTGTCGCGCCGAGCGGCTTCCAGCAGCAGGCGCTGGCGCGACAGGGGGCCGTTGGTATCACCCATGTCGGGCACCGGTCGGTGCAGCGGATATTTGTCCAGCCCGCCGACGCCGATCGTGTGTTCCAGCACCGCCAGTCCCACGCTGGGATGGATCAGCGACTGCAGGAACTCGAACTTCTCCTTTGCCTCGGCTTCGGTGCGGCCGACGACGGGATAGATCCCTGGCAGGACCCGCACCTCGGCCTGGGTGCGGCCGTAGCGCGGCAGGCGGTCCATCACGTCGCCATAGAAGATCCGTGCCTGTTCAAACGTGGTCTGCGCGGTGAACACCACCTCGGCCAGTTGCGCCGCCAGGTCGCGGCCGGTGTCCGACGCCCCGGCCTGCACCAGCACCGGCCGTCCCTGCGGCGATGGCGCGACATTCAGCGGACCGCGAACCTGGAAGTATTTCCCCTTGTGGTTCAGCACGTGCATCTTGGCGGGGTCGTAGTAGACGCCTGAGTCCTTGTCGCGGATGAAGGCGTCCTCGTCCCAGCTGTCCCACAGCCCGGTCACGACATCGGCGAACTCCACTGCTCGTTCGTAGCGTTCGGCGTGCGAGTAGTGCTGTTCGCGGCTGTGGTTGAACGCCTCGGCTTCGTTGTTCGAGGTGACCAGGTTCCAGCCGGCGCGACCGCCGCTGATCTGGTCGAGCGAGGCGAACTGGCGGGCGAGCGTGTAGGGCGAATTGTAGGTCGAGGTGTTGGTGGCGACGAGGCCGAGGCGGGAGGTGACGGCGGCGATGGCCGAGAGGATGGTCATCGGCTCGAACTTCACCACTTTGCCCATACGACCGCGCGAGTCCGCGTTGCCGAACACCGAGACGGCGGCGCTGTCGGCGAGGAACAGCAGATCGAACTTGCCGCGCTCTGCCGTGCGTGCGACCTCCGCCGCCTGGGCGAAGACGGTGCCGGATTCGGCGAAGGCTTCGGGGTGACGCCAGGCAGCGACGTGCTGGCCGGTTTCGTGCACGAAGGCCCCCAGGCTCATCATGCGGCGCGACGTTTGTGCGCTCATGGACTTTTTCTCTCCGGACGAGTCGTTGACACGCTGGCGGGGGGTTCAGGCGTGCGGCATTGGCCCGTTCGGGGCGTCGTGATCGGCCCAGCCTGCCCATGCTGTTTCATCCGACCCCTCGTCGCGTTCATGCTGCGCGTCGATGGGGCGGGTAGCAATCCTGATGCCAGATGCGGCTTGGTGTGCCGCCGTTGGGCGCTGGCGGCCGGCGATGGTGCGTGAACGGGCGGGGCGCCATCCCGGGGAGATGGGGGCACCGGAATGAATATGCCTATTAAGAGATCATATTCGATGAAATTTGAGCATGACGGCGGATATATGTGCAGAATCGGCGCTAGATACACCCATTATTTAGGCATCTCTGGTCCTGCGCTGCGCCAAGATGGCCGGTCGCCCAAAATATAGCCCGTCCGGACTGCCAACCGGGCAGATCCCGGGTTGTGTTGGGCGGCTGTTGCGATCGGATTGCTTGTGACTGCCCGGGCGGAAAGCTAGGGTGCGGAAAACGGAGAGGCAGTCCCATGGACGACCATACGCCAGCCAGCGATCTGCTGCTCGATGCCGACAAGCGGCACCTGATCCACCCGCTGCACCATCCGAAGGACCACGCGCAGCCGCGGATCTTCGTCGAAGGCCAGGGCGCCATGCTGCGCACGGCCGATGGCAAGGAATACATCGACGGGCTGTCGGCGCTGTGGAACGTCAATATCGGCCACGGCCGCAAGGAACTCGCCGCCGCCGCGGCGGACCAAATGGGCCGGCTCGCCTACGCCTCGGCCTATGCCGGCTTTTCCAACGAACCGGCGATCCGCCTGGCCGAACGCATCGTCGGCCTCGCCTATGACAACATGACAGCGGCCTATTTCACCACCGGCGGCGCCGAATCGAACGAAAGCGCGTTCAAGTTCGCCCGCTACTACTGGAAGCGGATGGGCAAGCCGAACAAGGTGCGGATCATCTCGCGCCGCTACGGCTACCATGGCGTAACGCTCGCGGCCATGAGCGCCACCAGCCTGCCCGGCTACCAGAAGATGTTCGGCCCGCTGGTGCCGGAATTCCTGCAGGTTGCCCCGCCCTATGAATATCGCTGGCCGGGCAACGGCGACGCGGGGGTCGAGGCCGCCGATGCGGTGGAGCAGGCGATCCTGGAGCAGGGCGCCGACACCGTCGCCGCCATCATCGCCGAACCGGTGATGGGCGCGGGCGGGGTGATCGTGCCGCCGCCCAGCTATTTCCCGCGCCTGCGGGAGATCTGCGACCGCCACGACGTGCTGCTGATCGCCGATGAGGTGATCACCGGCTTCGGTCGCACCGGCCGCTGGTTCGCCCTGGGGCACTGGGGCGTGAAGCCCGACCTGATGTCCTTCGCCAAGGGAGTCACCAGCGGCTATCTCCCCCTCGGCGGCGTCCTGGTCTCGAAGCGCGTGCACCAGGCCATCGAGGAAGCGCCGATGGACGAGAAGTTCATGCACGCGGCCACCTACTCGGGCCATCCGGTCTGCTGCGCGGTGGGCCTCGCGAATATCGACATCATCGAGAAGGACGGTCTGGTGCAGCGCGCCGCCGAACAGGGCGAGCGTTTCCGCGCCGGGCTGCAGACGCTGCTGTCGCTGCCGAATGTGGGCGAGGTGCGCGGCATCGGCATGCTGGCCGGCATCGAACTGGTCGAGGACAAGGGCAGCCGCAAGCCGGCTCTGGGCCTTGGCGGCCGCGTGGTGGCCGAAGCCGGCAAGCGCGGGCTGATCATGCGCCAGCGCCCCGGGGCCGATGGCCCGCCGGCCAGCGGCGATTCGCTCTGCCTCGCGCCGCCGCTGATGACGCCGGAAGCGACGCTGGACCGGATCGTGCAGATCGTGGGCGAGTCGATCGCGGCCGCGGCGGCGGGCTGAGCATCATCCGGCGGAGCGCCG
>JBFXDK010000029.1:45536-49491 GCA_050181195.1 Acetobacteraceae bacterium
GCGCAACCAGGGCGGAGCGGGAACGTTCAGGCAATGACACTGCGCGCCGGGCAGGCCGCCGAACCGGGTGCGGGCCCCCACGGTGCGGGGGAGACAGCTTGCATGGCCCGTTCGGCAACCAAATCGCGCGACACCTCCATCGAGACCTACCGGGCGAAGCGTAACTTCGCGGTCACCGCGGAACCGCCGCCGCCGCCGGCGCCGGTTCCCGCCGGGCAGCAGGCGCCGATGTTCGTCGTGCAGAAGCATCACGCGCGTCGGGCCGGCCTGCATTGGGACTTCCGCCTGGAGCATGGCGGCGTGCTGTGGAGCTGGGCGGTGCGCAAGGGGCCATCGCTCGACCCCGCCCACAAGCGCATCGCCGCCCATGTCGAGGACCATCCGATCGATTATGCCGAGTTCCAGGGCAACATTCCGGACGGCCAGTATGGCGCCGGCAGCGTGGAAACCTGGGATCGCGGCACCTGGCAGCCCCTGGGTGATCCCGCGTCGGGCATGCAGGATGGCGAGATCAAGTTCGTCCTGTCCGGCAAGCGGCTGAATGGGAAGTTCACCCTGGTCCGCCTGCGGCCCCGTCCGGGGGAGCGCGGCCGGCAGGACAACTGGCTGCTGATCAAGGGCCATGATGCCCATGAAAGGACGGGCGGGGACGCCGAGGCGATCGAGAGCGACTTCCCACTGGCGGAAGACCCGCCGCCGCCGGAACCGCGAACCACGGCGCCCATCAAGGGGGCGAAGCGCGCCTCCCTCCCGGCAAGGCAGGAACCGCAGCTCGCGTCGGTGGCGGACGACCCGCCAGCCGAGGCGGACTGGCTGAGCGAAATCAAGTTCGACGGCTACCGCCTGCTGTGCTGGCTGCAGGACGGCACCGCGCGGGTGGTGACGCGCAGCGGGCAGGACTGGACCGACCGGCTGCCCGCCGTGGCGGGCGCGGTGTCCGGGCTGCGCGCGCGTTCGGCGCTGGTCGACGGCGAGCTCGTGGCACTGGATGCGCAGGGCTATTCCAGCTTCCCGTCGCTGCAATCGGCGCTCGCGAACGGACGCGACGGGACGCTGTTCCTCTTCCTGTTCGATCTGCTGCATCTGGACGGCTGGGACCTGCGCGCATGTCCGCTGCGCGAACGCAAGCGGCTGCTGCACGACCTCGATCCCTGGACCGGCATGCTCCGCTACAGCGATCACCACGAGGGCGATACCGCCGAGATGCGGCGGGCGGCGTGCCGGATGAAGCTGGAAGGCATCCTCTGCAAGCGGGCGGATGCGCCCTATCGCGCCGGCCGTGGCACCGACTGGCGGAAGGTGAAATGCCAGGGGCGCGAGGAGATGGTCGTCCTGGGCTGGACCCCGCCCGCCGGCAGCCGCACCGGGTTCGGCGCCCTGCACCTGGGCTATTACGACCAGCAGGGCAACCTGCACTATGCCGGCGGCGCCGGCTCGGGCTTCTCCGACGACGAACTCACGACACTGAGCGGCAGGCTGAAGGATCTCGCGGCACCGCCCCCGAAGGGACTGCTGCTCGCGGGCGATCCGCCGGACAGCACGATCCATTGGGTGCGGCCCGAGCTGGTTGCGGAAATCTCCTACACCGCCTGGTCCGGGGCGGGCCGGGTGCGGCATGCCGTGTATCTGGGCCTGCGGGAGGACAAGCCGGCGACCGAGGTGGTGCGCGATGCCGCCGATCCCGAAGCGAAACGCTGGGTGCTGCGCGGGGCGCGTGCCAAGGCGCCGCCCGGGTTCGGCAAGGACCGTCCCACCATCGCGATTCCGCCGAGGCGCAGCGTCCCTCGGGCAAAGGCCGCCCGGGCCGGCGGTGCGATCGTGACCGCGCGGGCACCGCGCGACCGGTCGATCACGATCGAGGGCGTTACCCTGACCCACCCCGACCGGCCGCTCTGGCTCGGCATCACCAAACGTGATCTGGCGGAGTATTGGCAGAACGTGGCGGAGCACGCGCTGCCCGGGATTGCGCATCGGCCGCTGGCGATCCTGCGCTGCCCCGAGGGCATCAAGGGCGAGCAGTTCTTCCAGAAGCATCCCCATGGCGAGCTGCCGCCGGAAATCCGCGCCGGTGAGGCCGGCAAGGCACCCTACCTGGCGATCGACGGGCTGCAGGGGCTGATCGCGATGGCCCAGCTTTCCGCCATCGAACTGCATGTCTGGGGCGCGGCCGAACAGGCGCCGCTGCTGCCGGACCAGCTGGTGTTCGACCTGGACCCGGGTGACGACGTGCCGTTCACCGCGGTCATCACCGCCGCCCATCATGTGCGCGAACGCCTGTCCGCGATTGGCTTGTCTTCCTTCTGCCGAACCACCGGCGGCAAGGGCCTGCATCTGGTGGTGCCGCTGAAGCCGCAAGCGGACTGGGATGCGGTGCGGCCGTTCTGCAAGGCGTTCGCGGAAATGTTGAGCCGAGCGCATCCGGATCGCTATGTGTCGACCGTGCGCAAGGCCGACCGCCGGGGCCGCATCCTGATCGACTGGCTGCGCAACGGGCTCGGCTCGACCGCCGTCGCCAGTTTTTGCCCCCGCGCTCGTCCTGGTGCCACCGTGGCCACGCCCTTGTCATGGGACGAGGTGACCGACGCGCTGGACCCCGGCAGATTAAATCTTCGTAGCGTTTTGCAGCGTCTGAGCGGCCAAAAAGTCAATCCCTGGCAGGATTTCGATGCCTCCCGCGTCGTTTTGCCCACTTCCGGACTGGAAGAATCCCGTCCGGCCAGGATTTCACGTGCTCCGGCCGGCAAGGCACGGATTGTGCGGGCCGCCCCGCCAAAGCGGCGGTGAAGTGCCACGCGGAAGCGTGATGCTTGACTCGAGGCCTTGGCGCCCAATGTCTGACCCGCAGGCCGCGGCGCCATGCCGCACCTGCGTGACGTTTCCCCCCCAAACTTGGCGGTGCCTTCGGGCACCGCCGTTTTCTTTTGGACTGTCTTCCTTCGGATCGGGCGAAGGGTGGAGCAGGCGCCGGCTTGTCCATTAGGATCGTGGCCGGAGGAAACCGCCATGACCGCTGCGCTGCCCGTGCCGACGCTCGACCACGTCGTGATCAACGTCCGCGACCGCATCGATGAGGGCGCGGAGACCTTCCGCCGCCTGGGCTTCACCCTGACGCCGCGCGGCTATCACACGCTGGGGTCGATGAACCACCTGGCGATGTTCGGCACCGATTACCTGGAACTGATCGCGGCCCCGGCCGGGGACACGCGGCGCCCGGAAATCCTGGCCGCTCCCGAGGGGCTGGATGGGCTGGTGTTCGGCACCGACGATTCCGCCGCGACCCACACCGCGCTGCGCGAGGCCGGTGTGCCGGTGGAGCCGCCGCAGGAATTCTCCCGCCCGGTGGCCCTGCCGGACGGGCCGCGTGATGCCGCGTTCCGCACGGTGCGGCTGTCGGCCGGGACCGTGCCGGCCGGGCGGCTGTATTTCTGCCACCATCTGACCCGGAACCTGGTCTGGCGCGACGAATGGCGGCATCACGCCAACGGCGCGATCGGCGTGGCCGGCGCCGTGATCGCCGCGCGCGATCCCGCCGTCTGGGCTGCCCTGTTCGCCCGCATGTTCGGCGCCGAGGCGGTGCGGCCGATCTCTGGCGGCCATTCCCT
Organism: Acetobacteraceae bacterium; assembly: GCA_050181195.1. Taxonomy (GTDB): domain Bacteria; phylum Pseudomonadota; class Alphaproteobacteria; order Acetobacterales; family Acetobacteraceae; genus Rhodopila. The sequence continues at coordinate 49,139 of JBFXDK010000029.1, forward strand.
GGCGGTGGGGCTGTCGCGCTTCGACATCGTGACCCATGCGGCGCTCGCCGAACGATTTGGCGACGCGGCGCCCGATGCCGACGGTCGGGCGGACTTCATGGCAGCCCTGGTGTTCCGCGTGACCACGCTGGACCGCACCGCGGCGGCGCTGGCGGCAGGCGGCATCGCTCGTGTTCGCCGCGAGCAGGACCGCATCGTGGTGCCGGCGGCCGAGGCATTCGGCGCGACGCTGGCCTTCGTGGGCTGATACCGGGCGGCCGAAGGGCGGACCGCTTTGCGCGCAAGATTGGTGGAACGCCGGCGCGCAACGCCAGAGGAATACGCGGCGGCCGGCGCATGCGTCCGTTGGCGAC
>JBFXDK010000030.1:0-20010 GCA_050181195.1 Acetobacteraceae bacterium
CTCGATGTCCTCATCGTCGGATGTGTTCGACGGTATGTGTTGCGCGAAACAGGCGAGACAAGCGCGCCCCGCGGTTTTCCTGGCGACCATGCCGCCCTGCGCGGTCCGCGTCCAGTGTGCGTGAAGGGCGGGGCTTCCGCCCCGGACCCCGACCAGAAGGGCGCTGCCCTCCTGGACCACCCGCAAAGGGGCACAGCCCCTTTGATCCCAACTCGTTTGTTGGATGTCCGGCGGGGGGCCTGACGCAGTCCGTTGCACGGTCCGGGTCAGGCCCCCCGCCGGACATCCAACCAAGGAATCGCGTTCCAAGGGCCGTCGCCCTTGGTGGGGTCCAGGGGCAAGGCCCCTGGCGGAGCGCGAGGCGGAGCCTCGCCCTTCGTGCCCATTGCCCAGCGCCCGGCACGCCGTAAACTCCGTTCAAACAGAATGGAGGAACCCCGATGGGTAGCATGAGCCGGCAGCTCAGTGTCTCCGGCGTGACGCTGGAGGTCGAGGAGCGCGGCCAGGGACGTCCGCTGCTGTTCCTCCATCCCGGCGAGGGGTTGCAGCCAAATCGCCCCTGGCTCGAGACCCTGGCGGCGTCGTTCCGGGTCATCGCCCCGCATCATCCGGGCTTCGGCGGATCATCGCTGCCGGACTGGTTCGGCACGGTGGATGATATCGCGTATCTCTATCTGGATCTCGCGGCACAGCTGAAGCTGGACGGCGCGCTGCTGGTGGGCGGCTGCTTCGGCGGCTGGATTGCGGCCGAGATGGCCGTGCGCAACACCGCCCGCTTCGCGGGCATGGTGCTGGCCGCGCCGCTGGGGGCCAAGTTCGGCGGGGTTCTCGACCGCGATATCACCGACATGCACGGCATTCCGCGGGCCGAGTTCCTGGCGCGCGCCTGGGCCGATACGCGCCTGGGAGAGATCGACTACACGAAACTGTCGGACACCGAGCTGGCGGGGATCGCGCGCGGACGGGAGTCGCTCGCCCTGTTCGGCTGGAAGCCGTATATGCACAATCCGCGCCTGCGGCGCTGGCTGCATCGCATCGACATCCCGACGCGGCTGATCTGGGGCGATCGCGACGGAATCGTGTCATTGACCTACGCGACCGCCTGGAAAAGCGAGATCCCGGGCGCCACGCTGGAAACCATCGCCGGAACCGGGCACTATCCGTACTGGGAGAAGCCGCGGGACTTCACCGACCGCGTCAGCGCGTTCGCCGCTACACTCTGACAGACAGGAGCCAAGACAATGCGCACCTGGTATTTCTCCGAGATGGCCTACCACCCGGCGTGGGAGAAGGGGCTGGCCCGCGGCTCGCTGCGGGTGAACTATCCGAACGAGAATGTCGACCCGGTCGAGGCGGGCAAGCTGCTCAACCGCTACCTCGACGAATTCGCGCTGTGCGACGAGGTCGGGATCGACATCATGGTGAACGAACACCACAGCACGGCCACCTGCATGACCGTCTCGGTGCCGATGGCGCTGGCAATCATTGCGCGTGAAACGACCAAGGCACGCCTGCTGACTCTGGGCAACCCGATCGCCAACCGCCCCGATCCGGTGCGGGTGGCCGAGGAGATGGCCTGGCTGGACTGCGTATCCGGCGGGCGGCTGGAGATGGGTCTGGTGAAGGGCGCGCCGTATGAGATCGCGCCGGCGAATTCCAATCCGGCGCGCCTGATGCGGCGGTATTGGGAAGCGCATGACCTGATCCTGAAGGCGCTGTCCACCACCACCGGGCCGTTCAGCTGGGAAGGGGAGTTCTTCCAGTACCGCAACGTGAACATCTGGCCGCGGCCGATCCAGCAGCCGACGCCGCCGGTGTGGATGACCGGCATGAGCGTCGAGACCGGCGTCATGGCGGCCGAACGCGGGCATGTGGTGGGAACGCTGCTCTCGGGCGGGCTGGCGAAGCCGATGTATGACGCCTATCGCAAGCGGGCGCGCGAGCTCGGCTGGGAGGCTGGGCCGGACCGGTTCGCCTATGCGGCGATCGTGGGCGTCGGGCAGACGCGGGAGGAGGGGCTGCGGCGCGCCGACATCATCGCCGACTATGTCCGTACCGCCCCTGTCGTGGCCGAACCATTCACCAATCCGCCGGGCTACAATTCGCTGGGGGCGAATGTCGCGATCCTGAAGTCCGGGCCGCGCGCCAACCGCATCGTGACCGACCGGAACGGAGAGCCGATCAATCACCGTACGGCCTCGGTGCAGCAGTTCATGGACACCGAGACCGTGTTCGCCGGCACGCCGGACGACGTGTTCAATCAGTTGAAGGCGTTCAATGCCCGCATGGGCGGTGTCGGCCACCTGCTGTTCTTCGGCCAGGGCGGCTATCTGTCGCACCAGGACGCGAAGGAGAACATCACGCTGTTCGGCAGGGAAGTGGCGCCGCGTCTGACGGAACTGGGCGTGCCGGAGGAGGCGGCCGCGGCGGAATGATCGGCGGTTCTGCGGGAACGCGGTCCTGGTCTATGCTGCCGCCGGCATCCATCAGCGGCAGCACATCATGGCCCTTTCCCCAGTCGTCGATACCGCGTCCGTCGAGGACCTGACCGAGGACGAAGCCGCCGCGGAACTCGCGCGCCTGGCGGAGGCGATCGCGCTCCATGATCGTGCCTACCACCAGCGCGACGCGCCCGAGATCACCGATTCGGACTACGATGCGCTGCGCCGGCGCAATGCGGCGATCGAGGCGCGGTTTCCGGAACTGATCCGCGCGGATTCGCCCTCGGCGCGGGTGGGCGCGGAGCCAGAGACCGGCTTTGCCAAGCTGCGGCATCGGGCGCCGATGCTGTCGCTCGACAACGTGTTCGACGCCGGGGAGTTCGCGGAGTTCTGCGCGCGTGCCAGGCGCTTCCTGGGCCGGACCGACGCGTTCGCGCTGGTGGCGGAACCGAAGATCGACGGGTTGTCGATCAGCCTGACCTACGAGGACGGCCGTTTCACGCATGGAGCGACACGCGGTGACGGAATCGAGGGGGAGGACGTCACCGCCAACCTGCGCACGATCCCGTTGGTGCCGCTGCGGTTGAAGGGCAGCGCGCCGGCCCTGATCGAAATCCGCGGCGAGGTCTTCATGACCAAGGCGGATTTCCTGGCGTTGAACGAAGCGCAGGCGGAAGCCGGCGGCAAGGTGTTCGCCAATCCGCGCAACGCCGCCGCCGGCAGCCTGCGGCAACTGGACCCGAAGATCACAGCCAGCCGCCCGCTGTCGCTGTTCGCCTATTCCCAGGGTGAGGCGAGCGATGCGGTGGCCGACAGCCATTGGGAGTACCTGGATCGGCTGCGCGCGTGGGGCTTTGCGGTGAACCCGCTGTCCCGCCGGCTGGCGTCCGAGGACGAGGCCGCGGCGTTCCAGGCCGAAATGGCCGTGGCCCGGGCGAGCCTGGGGTATGATATCGACGGCGTCGTCTACAAGCTGGACGACCGGTCGCTGCAGCGGCGGCTGGGGTTCGTGGGCCGAGCGCCGCGCTGGGCGGTGGCGTGGAAGTTCCCGGCCGAACAGGCGATGACGACGCTGCGGGATATCCGCATCCAGGTCGGCCGCACCGGCGCCCTGACGCCGGTCGCGGAACTGGAACCGGTGAATGTCGGCGGTGTGCTGGTCTCGCGCGCGACCCTGCACAACGAGGATGAGATCGCGCGGAAGGACATCCGCATCGGCGACACGGTGGTGCTGCAGCGCGCGGGCGACGTGATCCCGCAGATCGTCTCGGTGGTGCTGGAACGCCGCCCCGCCGAAGCCGTGCCCTTTGCCTACCCCGAGACCTGTCCGGCCTGTGGCAGCCATGCGGTGCGCCCGCCGGGGGAGGTCGTGCGGCGCTGCACCGGCGGCCTTGTGTGCCCGGCGCAGCGAGTGGAGCGGCTGATCCATTTCGTCTCCCGCAACGCTTTCGACATCGACGGGCTGGGTGAGAAGACGATCCAGGAATTCTATGCCGAGGGCTGGCTACACGGCCCGGCCGATCTGTTCCGCCTGCCGGCGCGGGAGGCGGACATTGCCACGCGCGAAGGCTGGGGCAAGGTCTCCGCTCGGAACCTGACACGCGCGATCGAGGCGCGCCGGCGCATGGCCCTGGAGCGGTTCATCTTCGCGCTGGGCATCCGCCGCATCGGCGAATCCAATGCCAAGCTGCTGGCGCGGCATTACGGCAGCTTTGCGAATTGGCGGCGGCAGATGCTGAAGGCGACCACCGTCGGATCCGAGGAGCGGAGCGAGCTCGGCGGCATCATCGGGATCGGCCCGGCGATTGCGTCCGAACTCGCGGACTTCTTCGGCGAATCGCGCAATGTCGAAACCCTCGACGAGCTCGCCTCGGTCGTCACGATCGAGGACGCGGTGCAGGCCGAGGCGGCGAACAGCGAGGTCGCCGGCAAGACGGTGGTGTTCACCGGCACGCTGGAAACGATGACGCGGCCGGAAGCGAAGGCACGAGCCGAGTCGCTGGGAGCGAAGGTGACGGATTCGGTGTCGAAGAAGACCGATCTGGTCGTGGTGGGCGCCGATGCGGGATCGAAGGCGCGCAAGGCGGCGGAGCTGGGCGTGCGGACGCTGACCGAGGCCGAGTGGCGTGCGTTGGCGGGCATGGACCTGTAGCGTCCGCACGCCATTCGATATGATTGACGGCGCGCGGCCGATCCGGCAAGCGGGCGGAAATTGACGGAGTCAGGACCGCATGCGTCAGTTGTATTTGCCAATGCCTGTCTGGGATCTGCCGATCCGCCTGTTCCACTGGCTGATCGTCGCGCTGGTCGGGTTCAGTTGGCTATCCGGCGAAAACGGCTGGATGGAATGGCACATGTGGTCGGGCTACGCGATCCTGAGCCTGCTGCTGTTCCGCCTGGTCTGGGGGTTCGTCGGCAGCGACACCGCCCGTTTCGTCATGTTCCTGAAAAGCCCGGTCGCGGCGCTGCGCCACCTGGCGCATATCCATCGCCGAGAACCCGACACCGAAATCGGTCACAATGCGGCCGGCGGCTGGATGGTGCTGGTGATGCTCGGCCTCTTGTTCGCGCAGGTCTTCACCGGTCTTGCGTCGAATGACGATGTTTTCGTGGAAGGTCCGCTGGCGCGTGCGGTCGGCAAGGAAACCAGCGACTGGCTGACCGGCTGGCACCACGAGCTGTTCGATGTGCTGCTGGTCGCCATCGCGCTGCATGTGTTCGCGATCATCATCTACGCCGTGGTGAAGCGGCATAACCTGGCGCTGGCAATGATCACGGGAAAGAAACGCATGCCCGGCGCGATGCGCGGGCCGCGCATGGTCAGTCCGCTGTTGGCGGCAGTCATCTGGGTCATTGCGGCGCTCGCGGTCTTCGCGCTGGTGCGTTGGGCGCCGTAGCGGCCAGGGGTGCGGTGCACCGCCTGGCCGGATGACGCGGTTATCGCGCGCGATACGGCCGGTGGCAGGCGCCGCACGCGTCGCCCACGACCTTGATCTGCGCGGCGACCCCGTCGGCATCGCCCGCCTTGGCGAGTTCCGCCAGTTTCCCGGTGGCCTCGCCGAGGCCCGCGGCAGCCTTCACGAAGCCGTCGTTGTCGGACCAGATCGCCGGCAGCGCCTTGGTATTGTTGCCCGCGGCGGTGCCCTGCGGGAACAGAGAGGGGATGAGGGCGGCGTAGCGCTGCATCGCCTTGGCCGGGTTTTCCAGGGTCTTCACGTCGCCCTTGAGCGCCGACACGGCACGGATGCCGGCGAAATCGCCGGCCATCAGGGAAAAGCCGACCTGACGCATTTCGATCAGGTTGGGGCCATTCTGAGCCTGGGCGGATCCGATGGCGGCGACGGCGAGTGCCGCGGCAATGGCTAGCGTCTTCCTCATGTTCAAACCTTCCCCTCTCACGTATGTGGGACCCCGGTTGCGATGGCGGCGCCCCGGGCCGACGTTTCACTACCAGACGAGTTCACCGGCGCAAACCGGATACCCTCTGACAGAGACGATCATGACGCGGATTCATTCCATCGCCGTGTTCTGCGGCTCCCGGCCCGGCAACGATCCCGCCTTCGCCGCGGCGGCACGCGATCTGGGGCATGGTCTCGCCGCCGCCGGCATCCGGCTGGTCTATGGCGGCGGGCGCGTTGGACTGATGGGCATCCTGGCCGACGCGGTGCTGGAAGCCGGCGGCACGGTGCTGGGCGTGATCCCGGAATTCCTGATCCGCTGGGAAGTGGCCCATCAGGGGCTGAACGAAATGGCGGTCACCGACAGCATGCACGACCGCAAGCGGCGCATGTTCGAGGAGGCGGACGCGTTCCTGTCCATGCCGGGCGGCATCGGCACGCTGGACGAGACGATCGAAATCATTTCCTGGCGGCAGTTGCGTTTGCATGACAAGCCGATCCTGATCTGCGACGTCGCCGGGTCCTCGGCGCCGCTGGCCGCCGCGCTGGAAGCGAACATCGCACGGGGCTTCGCCGCGCCCGAGACCCGCCGCCTGTATGAATTTGTCGAGGGCGTGCCAGCCGCGCTGGACCGGATCAAGGCGCTGCCCCGGGGGCCGGGCGGCCCCCCGGAGCGCCTGTAGCTGTCTACGCCGCGGTCAGCGTCGGCCAGAGTTCGTCGGCGCCCTTGGCGCAGAAATAATGTCCGACCCGGGCCGCCCATTCCGGATCAGGGCCGAATTCCTCCCGCCAGGACCACAGGCGCCGGGTCGAGAGTTGCAGCGCGTATTCCTTGGTGAAGCCGATGGCGCCGTGCACCTGGTGCGCGATTTCGCAGGCCAGCGTCGCCGCCTCGCCGACGCGGGTCTTGGCCATGGCGATCAGGAACTCCTGCCGCTCCGGGTCCTTGTCCAGCGCCGCGATTCCCATGTTCGCCGCCGCCACCGCCGCGGCGGTCTGGGTCGCGAGCACGGCAAGGTTCTGCTGCACCGCCTGGAACTTGGAGATCGGCCGGTTGAACTGCACCCGCTCCTGGGCATAGGTGCAGGCCAGATCCATCGCGTTCTCCATCGCGCCCGACATCATCGTGGCGCGCGCGAGCGCCCCGCGCAGATACAGGCCCTGCCGCGACACGCCGTCGCCCAGCGGCTTCGCTGCATCGGCCGAGAGGCGCACACCGTTGAACGTCAGCGTGTCCCGCGCCTCGTTGGCGACGTTCCTGCCTTTCGTCACGTCGGCCCCGCCGGTGCCGTCCAGCGCAACGGCCATCTCGCTGTCCGGCCCGTCGGCGATCAGAATGATCCTTTCGGCGTTCGTCGCGTAGGGCAGGCGGCTCGCGGTGCCGTTCAGGCGCCAGCCATTGCCGTCCCGCTCCAGGGTCAGCACGTCGCCGGCCCGCACCGGACCGACCGTCATGGGGCCGTCGGCCGTATCGAGCCCGGCGGACGCGGCAACCCAGCCGGCCAGCATGGTTTCCGCCAGCGGGATGGGCGCCGAGAACCGCCCGGCGACGCGCAGCACATAGAACAGGTCCGCCCATTCGGCATCGGCTCCGCCGGCCGATTCCGGCAGGGCGGCCAGCGGTACGCCGGTTTCCGCCACCGCCTGCCACAGGCCGGAGGCGAACACGCCGGTTTCCGCGGCATCGACGATCTGCTTGGTGGACTTGTCCTCGAACAGCCGCCCCATGGTTTCGAGCAGCATCCTCGTTTCGTCACGAATGGCCATGATGCCGTCTCCTACCGAAGGCCAAGACCGCGGGCGATGATGCCGCGCAGGATTTCCCGCGTGCCGCCCTGGATGGAAAAGCGCGGCGCGTTCATCGTGCTGCGCGCGATCATGGAAGCGTAGAGGTCCGCCGCCTCCAGCTCCGGTTCCGTTGGAAACAACTGGCGCGCCACGACGGGGATGTCCTGCTCGTACCGCGTGCCCAGGTCCTTCACCACGGCCGCTTCGTTGTTGGGATTGATGCCTTCCTGCAGCATGCCGGCGATCGAGACGGACATGTTGCGCAGCGTGCCAAGCTGGGAGATCAGCTTGCCCAGCGCGGCGGCGGTCGCCTTGTCGGGGTTCGGGCCGGCGACCTGGATCATCTGGCGCAGCATCTGAAACAGCACCAGGAACCGGTCGGGCGCGCTGCGCTCGAACGCGAGTTCGCCGGTCACCTGATTCCAGCCGTTGCCTTCCTTGCCCAGCAGCCGGTTGTCCGGGACGAACACGTCGGTCAGGAAGATTTCGTTGAAATGATGCTCGCCCAGCAGGTTGATCACCGGGCGAATTTCGATGCCCGGCGATTTCAGGTCCAGAAGGAACTGCGTGCCGCCGGCGTGGCGATCCACCTCCTGCTGGCCTTCCTGCGCCATCTTGCAGAACAGGATCGCGTAGTCGGCGCGATGCGCGTTCGACGTCCAGAGCTTCGAGCCGTTGATTTTGTAACCGCCGTCGACCTTCACCGCGCGGGTGCGCGTGCCCGCGAGGTCGGAGCCGGAGTTCGGCTCGCTCATGCCGATGCAGAAGGTCAGTTCGCCGGCAGCGATCTTCGGGACGAAATACTCCTTCTGCTCCTCGGTGCCATAGCGCAGGATCGATGGGCCGCTCTGCCGGTCGCCGGTGTAGTGTGCCGACAGGGGCGCGCCGGCGACCAGCATTTCCTCGATGACGACGTAACGTTCGAATGCCGATCGTTCGTGGCCGCCATACTGTTTCGGCCACGTCATGCCAATCCAGCCCTTCTTCCCCATCGCTCGGCTGAAGTCACGATTGAACTCCCCGCGCGAGAATCCCATCAGGTGCTCGTGCTCCTTGATGAAGTCCCGCACCTCCATGCGCAGTTTCTGCGCTTCGGGCGGCAGTTCGATCGGGTCGAACCGGAACATCGGTGTCGCCATCTTCGTTTCCCCTGTACCTATCCTCGTGCGGCGTAACCAGTCCTCGGCGCCGCTATACCCAATCCGTCCGGAACCCCGTGAAGGCGTGCGGGATTCGCCTGATGTCGCTGACCAGTTCCTTCGCCAGCCCCGCCGGCGTGCCGGGCGGCAGATGCATATCGATCGAGTCGGCGGCGCCGCCGAACCGTTCCTCGATCGCGTTCGGCAAGTCCGCGAAGGTGCCGCAGGCCGCGAAGATGCGTACCGTGTCGTCGGACACCTCGGCCGCCATCTGGTCCCATTTTCCCTCGACCGACAGCTTGTGCAGTTTCAGGCCCAGATCGCGCAGCCCGTGCATTTCCAGGATCGGCAGGTAGGTGCGGGTGGACGCATAGAAGCCGATACGTCGGCGCGCCTTGTCCATTTCGGCTGCAACGGTTGCCGCATCGGGGCCGGTGCAGACGAACCCGCCGCCATGCACGTCGAAATGCGCGCGGTCCCGGCCGCTGCGCTGCATGCCCTGCATGATCTGCGGCATGCAGACTTCTTCCAGATAGCGGCGGGAGCAGATCGGATGCAGCCGCACCCCGTCGGCCACCTGGCCGGCGACGCGCAGCATCGCCTCGCCCACCGCCGCGATCGTCACCGGAATCATCGGCAGGCCCGTGGGTTCCGGTGAGAAGTCAGGTGTCATCAATGACAGCTTGTAGTGCGGGCTGTCGAAGTTCAGCCGTCCGCGGGTTTCCCAGCAATGCCAGACGGCGCGGAGCGCACGCACATAGTCGCGCAGCCGTGGTGCCGGCGCGGTCCAGGGAATGCCGAACCGCCGTTCGTTATGCCCTTTCACCTGGCTGCCCAGGCCCAGCACGAAGCGGCCGTTGGAATTGGCGTGCAGGTCCCAGGCCTGGCTGGCCAGCACGGTCGGGCTGCGCGGAAAGGCGACCGCGACGGACGGTGTCAGCTCCACCCGTTCGGTCGCCAGCGCGGCGATGGCAAGCGGGGTCAGCGCGTCGTACCCGGTTTCCACCGTCATCAACGCGTCGAAGCCGGCGGCCTCGGCGGCCTGCGCGGCGGGGGCGACGTCGCGCCAGGTGCCGAGGGGAATGCGGGTGAAGATGCGCATCGTCTATACCATCGTCAGGCCACCGGAGACGCTGACCACCTGGCCCGTCATGTAGGCGGACTCGTCAGACAGCAGGAAGGCGATCATGCCGGCATAATCGTCGGGCTTGCCAATGCGCTTCAGCGGAATTGCGCGGGCCATCGCCTCGCCGATCTTGCCGCCGGCGGGCGAGGATTCCTGGAACGCGTCGAACAGCGGCGTGTCGGTCGGGCCGGGGCACAGCGCGTTCAGCGTCACGCCCTTGCGCGCCAGTTCGCGGGCCAGTGTCTTGGTGAAGGAAATGACGCCACCCTTGCAGGCGGAGTAGACCGCCTCGCCCGACGATCCGACCCGTCCGGCGTCGGAGGAGACATTCACCACACGCCCGAACCCGCGCGCCGCCATACCGCGCACCACCACATGGTGCATCACCAGCGGGCCGCGCAGGTTGATGCGGATCACCTTGTCCCAGAACGCCTCATCCGTATCGAGGAAATTGACCGGCACGTCCCAGCCGGCGACGTTCGCCAGGCCCTCGGCCGGGCCGCAATCCCGCTCGAACTGGTCCATCGCCGCGGTGACCTGCGCGCGGTCGGCGATGTCTACCTGGTAGGCGCGCACGCGGCCCACCGGGCACCGTGCGGCGACGTCCGCCGCGCCAGCGAGATTGAGGTCGAAGATGCCGACGAAGCAGCCTTCCTCGGCCAGGCGCTGCGTTGCCGCGCGTCCGATGCCGCTGGCGCCGCCGGTCAGGATGATCCGCCGTCCGTTCAGGCCGCGCATGGGATGACCTCCGTTGCCACGATCAGCCGCGTGCCAGTCGCCGCTGGACGAATTCCAGCCGGTCCTGGCCCCAGAAGATCTCATCGCCAATCACGTAGCTGGGCGCGCCGAACACACCGCGGTCCAGCGCGGCCTTGGTATCCGCTTCCCGTCGCGCCGCCCATTTCGGATCGTCGGCGAAGGGCAGGACCTGGGCGGGATTGAGGCCGATTTCGGTGATCAGCGCCGCCAGCGTGTCGCGATCGCCGGTGTTCTTCTCCTCCTGCCATACTGCTTTCAGCACGCGGTGCGCGAGGCGGATGGCCGGGACGTCGCCCACCGTTTCCCGCAGCCCGATCACGCAGCACGCGGCCGGCAGTTCGTTCGAAGGAAAGTGTTTCGGCTGGACATTGATCGGGATGCCCAGATGCTCCCGCCACCGGCGGAGTTCCTGAAGCCGGTAGGCTTGGCGCTGCGGCGCGCGCTTGGGCAGGGGAAGTCCGCCCGAGGCGGGGAAGATCGTGCCGAAATCGACGGGATGGATGCGCAGGCCGGCGCCGTTCGCCATGGCCATCGCCTCGATCCGCGCCGCGCCCAGGTGGGTCCAGGGCGAGTTCAGGGATGCGTAGTAGTCGATATGCAGCGCCATGGCGTTCTTCTCCCGGTCGGCGGCAATCCTGATGGAGGCGCGGCGTTCCGGCAAGCCGGGCGAGGGGCGTTGGATGGGCACGCGTCGGTGGGATTGTGGCCGGGCGCCTCTGAGTTGGCTTGTGCTTGCAGATCCTGATCGCCCGTTGGTCCCGTGGGATCCCTTCGCACCAGGCCAATGTGTGCGGCCGCCCTTTTGTTGTTTACCGCAAATGGCTGCGCCAACGCAAAAAACGTCAAGCACGCAAATCTCTTTCTGCATCAGCCGCCGCGGGGATCATATCTGCTGACCGAAGCGGGTGGTGCGGGCGGTGATTGGCTTGCCTACCTGCCTGCGACCACCGGCGCCCACTTTTGGCCTGCAATGGCTCCCAAAGCGCCAGTCAGCGCGTCGCAGGTGCATCATTGGACGCGCGCGGCTGAAGCAAACAATCCTTTGCGTTCTTTGCGTTGGCGCAGCCATTTGCGGTGAACAACACAGCCTGGCTTCCCCCAGCCTGCGCCGATGACGCGCCAACCGTCACGTGCCCCGACCGGCGCCGCGATCCAGCAGATCGGCAGCACCTTCCCGGCCGGCAGTGTCCATCGGTGTCCGCTCCTGCGTCGGACACCATGGGTCAGCCCAAGTTCAAGTTCAGCCGAGCAGGGTCAATCAGGAAAAGCAACATTATGATCCGGCAGCCTGTCTCCAACAGGATTGCTAGAATGCCGCTTGATCAGGACGTGTCTGCTGGACAAGGGTTCCCCAACCCGGCCGTTCCTTGACTCACCCCGGCAACCCGCGAACCTTGCGGCGCAGGCACGGGGCGGGAAGGGGGCGGCATGACCCAGACGGGCGCGATCGTCATTGGGATCGATACGGGCGGCACATTCACCGATGTGACCCTGCTCGACCGAAGCACCGGACAAATCTGGACCGCCAAGACCGCCACCACGCCCGATGACCAATCGCGCGGCTTCTCGGACGGCGTGCGCGCGGGCCTCGCCGCGGCTGGCCAGTCCACCGACGCCGTCAACCGCGTGCTTCACGGCACCACCGTCGCCACCAACCTGATCCTGGAAGCAAAGGGGCCAAGACTCGCGCTGCTGGTGTCCAAGGGGTTCCGCTCGGTGCTGGAAATCGGGCGGCAGGACATCCCTCGCTCGAAAAGCCTGTTCTCCTGGGTGAAGCCCAAGCGCCCCGTGCCGCCCGAGCTGATCTGGGAAATCCCCGGCCGGCTGGATGCCGACGGCACCGAGGTGGTGCCGCTGGATGAGGCCGCGATCCGCGCCGCCGCAACCGCCATCGCCGCCGAGGGGATCGACGCGGTCGCCGTGGTGTTCCTGCACAGCTACGCCGATCCGTCGCATGAACGGCGCGCCGGCGCGATCCTGGCGGAGATGCTGCCGGACGCGCTGGTGTCGCTGTCATCGGACGTGCTGCCGGTCTTTCGGGAATACGAGCGCAGCATGACGACCGTGCTGAACGTCTATGTCATGCCCGCGGTCGCATCCTATGTCGGGCGGCTGGAGAAACGACTGGCGGACCAGGACATCGCCGCGCCGCTGTTGCTGATGAAGTCCAGCGGCGGGGTGACCAGCGCGCGGACGGTGCGGCGCACGCCGGTGGAAACCGTGCTGTCCGGCCCCGCCGCCGGCGTGGTGGGCGCGAGCTTCATCGGCGAGAGCGCCGGTTTCGCCAACCTGATCACCATCGATATCGGCGGCACCTCGGCCGATATCAGCCTGATCCAAAACGGCCAGGCCAGCATGACGACCGCAGGCCGCATCGGCGACTGGCCGGTCGGGCGGCCGATGATCGACATCACCACCATCGGCGCCGGCGGCGGCTCGATCGCCCGGGTCTCCGGCGACCGCGGCCTGACCGTGGGGCCGGAGAGCGCCGGGGCCGTCCCGGGACCGGTCTGCTATGGCGGCGGCGGGACGGAACCCACCGTGACCGACGCGCATCTCGTGCTGGGGCATCTGCCGCCCTGGCTGCTGGGCGGCACGTTCCGACTGAACGCCGAGGCCGCCCGCGCCGCCATCGCCGAGAAGATCGCTCGTCCCCTGGGGATGGACATCGAGGACGCGGCGCGCGGCATTCTCTCGATCGCGGACCATAACATGATGGGGGCGATCCGGGTGGTCTCGGTCGAGCGGGGCTATGATCCGCGCGAACTGGTACTGGTGCCGTTCGGTGGTGCCGGCCCGTTGCATGGCGGATCGCTCGCTCGTCTGATGGGGATCACCACCACGCTGGTGCCGCCGGCGCCGGGTGTGCTGTCCGCGCTGGGGCTGCTGGTCTCCAACCTGCGGGCCGAGTTCACCCGCACCTGCCTGCAACGTCCGGGCCGCGTCGATTTCGCGCAACTGGCATCGGTGTTCGCGGCGCTGCAAGCCGACGCCGTCGCCTGGCTGGACGCCGAGGCGGTGCCGGCGGATGCGCGCCGCATCAGCTGGCACGCCAGTCTTCGCTACCAGCATCAGGGGTTCGAACTGGTGGTGCCCTGGGACGGTGCCGAGGTGACCGAGGCGTCGGTCGCCGGCACCATCGCCGCTTTCCACCGGCTGCACGAGCGGCTCTACACCTTTGCGCAGGAGGACACGCCAGTGGAGATCGTGACGCTGCGCGTCGATGCCGAAGGCGCGTTTCCCCGGCCGTCGCTGCCGGACCTGCCGGCGGGCGGCCGGCCGGATGACGCGATCACCGGCGAGCAGATGATCGCCTTCGCCTCGGGCCGGGTTCGCGCACCGGTCTATGATCGCGCTCGCCTCGGGGCGGGGGATGTGATTGCCGGGCCGGCGGTGGTGACGCAACTGGATGCCACGACGCTGCTGCTGGCGGGGCAGACGGCGGAGGTACACCGGTTGGGCAGCCTGATCGTGCGGGAAACCGGCGGATAGCCGCATTCAGCGGAACGTGCCGCTCCCCCCTCGCGTTGGCGCCGCAAGGCGGAATATCCTGCCGCCCCCAACAGGATGGATGGGCCGCCATGCTCGATGCGCTGAATGACACGCCACCTTCCGTCGTGCGGCTGGCCGACTATCAACCGCCCGCCTTCCTGGTTGATACGGTGGACCTGTCCTTCGACCTGGACGAGGCGGCGACGCGTGTCGGCTCCCGCCTGGCGCTGCGGCGCAATCCGGACGCGCCCGCCGATGCGCCGCTGGTGCTGAATGGCGAGGCATTGACCCTGCTGCGCATCGCCCGCGACGGCGTGGCGCTGACCGAGGCGGATTACCGGATCGCGCATGGGATCATGACGGTCCCGGGCCTGCCGGACGCCTGCGTGCTGGAGGTCGATACCCAGATCGCGCCGAAGGACAACACCGAGCTCAGCGGCCTGTATGTCTCGGGTGGAAGTTTCTTCACCCAGTGCGAGGCCGAAGGGTTCCGCCGCATCACCTGGTTCCCCGACCGCCCGGACGTGATGTCGCGCTACACGGTCACGATCACCGCGCCGAAATCCGTCTGTCCGGTGATGCTGTCCAACGGCAATCCCGGCCCGGTGCAGGACCTGGGCGACGGGAGGCATCGCGTCACTTGGACCGATCCGCATCCCAAGCCCTGCTATCTGTTCGCGCTGGTAGCGGGCGACCTGGTGTGCGTGAAGGACAGCTTCACCACGAAGTCGGGCCGGCATGTGGACCTGGGCATCTACGTGCGTCGGGGCGATGAGGATCGCTGCGCTCACGCCATGGACTCGCTGAAGGCGTCCATGAAGTGGGACGAGGACGTGTTCGGCCTGGAATACGACCTCGATGTGTTCAACATCGCCGCCGTGTCCGACTTCAACATGGGGGCGATGGAGAACAAGGGCCTGAATGTATTCAACACGAAATATGTCCTGGCGAAGCCCGACACCGCCACCGATTTCGACTACGAAGGCATCGAGCGCGTCATCGCCCACGAATACTTCCACAACTGGACCGGCAACCGCGTCACCTGCCGCGACTGGTTCCAGTTGTCACTGAAGGAAGGTCTGACGGTCTATCGCGACCAGGAGTTTTCCGGCGACCAGCGAAGCCGAGCGGTGAAGCGGATCGGGGACGTGAGGGGGTTGCGGGCGTCGCAGTTCCGCGAGGATGCGGGGCCGCTGGCGCATCCGGTGCAGCCGGCTGCGTATCAGGCGATCGACAACTTCTACACCGCGACCGTCTACAACAAGGGCGCCGAGGTCATCCGCATGATGTGCACCATCATCGGACGGGACGCATTCCGCCGCGGCATGGACCTGTATTTCGAACGTCATGACAACCAGGCGGTGACGATCGACGATTTCGTGCAGGCGATGCAGGACGCGTCGGGCGTGGACCTGCAGGACTTCAAGCGCTGGTATCACCAGGCCGGCACGCCGGAGATCGCTGTCAGTGACAGCTATGACGCGGCGTCGAAGCGCTACACGCTGACGGTGTCGCAGCGCACGCCGCCGACACCGGGCCAGCCGGAGAAGCAGCCGCTGGTGGTGCCGCTGGCGATGGGGCTGCTGGACGACAACGGCCAGGAGGTCGCCACCCGGCTGGAAGGTGAGGCGGCCCCGGTCGCCGGCACCCGCGTGCTGCTGGCGGACGCAGCGGAGAAGAGCTTCACCTTCGTCGATGTGGCCTCCAGGCCGGTGCCGTCTCTGCTGCGGGATTTCTCGGCGCCGGTGAAGCTGTCCGGCATGTCGCGGGAGCGGCTGCAATTCCTGGCGGAACACGACACCGATCCGTTCGTGCGCTGGGAGTCCGGGCAACAATACGCGACGCAGGTCCTGCTGGACATGATCGGCGCGATCCGGGGCGGAGAGACGCCGGCGCTGGACCGCGGCCTGATCGAGGCGATGCGGGCGGCGCTGGTTCAGGGCGGCGATCCGGCCTTTACGGCCGAGGCGCTGGTCCTGCCGGGCGAGGCGTTCCTGGCCGACCAGATGGCGGTGGTCGATCCCGACGCGGTCCACCAGGCGCGGGAGACCGCACGCTCGTCTATCGGTGCCGCGCTGCGGGCCCAGTTGCGGGAAACGTATGACCGGCTGACCGACAAGGGGCCGTACACCACTGATGGTGATTCGGTGGGCCGCCGAGCACTGCGCAACACCTGCCTCGCGTATCTGGTGGCCACGGGCGACGCGGACGCAATCCGGCTGGCCAAGGCGCAGTTCGACGCCGGGCGGAACATGACGGATGTGCTGGCGGCGCTGTCGGTGCTGGCGGCGACGGACTCGCAGGAGCGGGTGGACGCGCTGGCGGCGTTCCACGCGGCGTGGAAGAACGATGCGCTGGTGCTGGACAAGTGGTTCGCCATCCAGGCGACCTCACCGCGACAGGAGACGATGGCGGAGGTCCGCCGCCTGACCGGGCATCCCGACTTCGACCTGCGCAATCCCAATCGCGCGCGGTCGCTGATCGTGGCGTTCTCCACGGGCAATCAGGTGCGGTTCCATGCCGCGGACGGCTCTGGCTATGACTATCTGGCCGAGATGATCATGCGCATCGATCCGGCGAACGCGCAGCTGGCCGCGCGCACTGTGGCGCCGCTGGGGCAGTGGCGCCGGTTCGACGCCGCGCGCCAGGAACGCATGAAGGAGGCGCTGCGGCGCATTCTCGCGCTGCCCAGCCTTTCGGCCAACACGCATGAGATGGTGACCAAGAGCCTGGCCTGAGCCAGGGCGGGGAGGGGACGAACATGGCGCAGAACAGCCGCTTTTCCGGTGCGGTGAATGAGGAATGGCTCGCCAGGCACCAGGAGCCGATCCTGGAGCCGGATCTGCCGGTCATCGATCCGCACCATCATCTGTGGCTGCGCGACGGCAACGTCTATCTGTTGCCGGAACTGCTGGCCGACATGAACAGCGGCCACAACGTGGTGGCGACAGTTTTCGAGGAATGCCACTCGATGTATCGCGCGGGCGGCCCGCCCGAGGAGGCGCCGCTGGGCGAGACGGAATTCGTGGCGGGGATCGCGGCGATGGGCGAAAGCGGGGCATTCGGCCCGTCCCGCCCCTGCGCCCGTATGGTGGGCCGCGTCGACCTGATGCTTGGCGAGCGTGCGCGCGGGCTGCTGGAGCGGCACATGATCGCGAGCGGCGGGCGCTTTGCCGGTATCCGCCAGTCGACCGCCTGGGATGCCGACATCCACAAGGTGGTGCCGACGGCGGGGATGCTGATGGATCCCACCTTCCGCAAGGGCTATGCGGGGCTGGATGCGCTGGGGCTGGTGTTCGACGCCTGGGTGTACCACCCGCAACTGGCGGAGGTCGCGGATCTCGCGCAATCCTTCCCGCACACGACGATCGTGCTGAACCATGTCGGCAGCCCGATCCTGGGCGGTCCCTATGCCGGCAAGCAGGACCAGGTGTTCGCGGACTGGAAGGCGGGCATGGCGGCGCTGGCGCAGCACCCGAACGTGACGGTGAAGCTGGGCGCGCTGCCGATCCGCCTGCCCGGCAGCACCGCCTCGCGCGACCTGCCACCATCGTCCGAGGAAACGGCGACCGCGTGGCGCCCCTGGCTGGAAACCTGCATCGAATTGTTCGGCGCCGGCCGCTGCATGTTCGAGAGCAACTTTCCCGTGCAGAAGCGCTGGTCGAGCTTCGCCGTGACGTGGAACGCGTTCAAGCGGATCGCGTCCGGCGCATCCGCCGCGGAGAAGACGGCGCTGTTCGCGGGCACGGCGGGGCGGGTCTATGGCGTGGCGGGGTACACAGCATGACATCCTTCACCGACCAGGCCTGGCAGCGCACGGCGACGCTGCGGGGCGCGATCGATGCGCTGCCGTTCAACCAGGAACTTGCGGCCGGCACGCTCAGCCGGGAACGGTTCCGGGGCTACATCGTCCAGGACGCGCTGTATCTGGACCAGTATGGCCGCACCCTGGCGCTGGCCGGCGCGCGCGGCCCGGATACCGCGACGCTGCGAGCCTTCGCCGAGTCGGCGCTGGAGGCGGTGGCGGTCGAGCAGGCGTTGCACGAGCGCTATCTGACCGAGTTCGGCGTTGATCCGGCGAAACTGACCGAGATGCAGGCCTCGCCCGACTGCCTTGGCTACACCAGCTTCCTGCTCGCCACGGCGTATCATGACCCGTGGGAGGTGCTGGTTTCGGCGCTGCTGCCCTGCTTCTGGATCTACTGGGACGTCGGCAACACGGTCGCGCGCAAGGCGGCGGCGGAAAACCCCTATCGCGCCTGGATCGACACCTATTCCGATGAGGGTTTCGGCGAGGCGGTGAAGGCTGTGATCGCGGCCACCGATCGCGCGGCGGCGGGAACGACGGATGCGATCCGGGCGCGAATGATGACGGCCTTCATCCGCTCCACCCAGTTCGAATTCCTGTTCTGGGACGGCGCCTGGCAGCAGCGTGGCTGGCCGGTACCGGTGTAGAACGGGACCATCCCGCGTGGGCCGATGTCATGCGATTGTCATGATTTCGGTCCGCGGGATCCGGCTACGGACACAGGCGTTTCTGGCAACCGAGGTGAGTGAACATGGCTTGGTACGGCAGACGAGCGGCACTGGTGGGTGCATTCCTGATGGCGATGGCACCGGGGCTGGCGCACGCCCTGGACGCGCGTTTCAAGGATGCGAACGGCGACATGGTGGCCGATCCGCCCGCCAACCCCTCCGAGCAGATCGATCCGCCCGTGCTGATCTTCGCCTACACCCCGGTCGAGGATCCCGCGGTGTATGCCAAGGTCTGGGACGGATTCCTCAAGCATATGGAAAAAGTCACCGGCAAGCGCGTGCAGTTCTTCCCGGTGCAGAGCAATGCGGCACAGATCGAGGCGATGCGCGCCGGCCGGCTGCATGTCGCCGGGTTCAATACCGGTTCGACGCCGCTCGCCGTCAACTGCGCGGGTTTCGTGCCCTTCACGATGATGGCGTCGCTGAAGGACGAGTTCGGCTACGAGATGGAGATCATCACCTATCCCGGTTCCGGCATCGACAAGGTCGAGGACATCAAGGGCAAGAAGTTCGCCTTCTCCTCCGAGACGTCGAACTCGGGCTACAAGGCGCCGGCGGCGCTGCTGCGTGACCAGTTCAAGCTGGAGACCGGCAAGGATTACACACCGGTGTTCTCCGGCAAGCACGACAATTCGGTGCTGGGTGTGGCGAACAAGGATTATCCGGCCGCGGCGGTCGCCAATTCGGTGATGAAGCGCATGATGGTGCGGGGCGTGGTGAAGCCCGAGCAGGTTGTGTCGATCTACAAGTCGCAGACCTTCCCGACCACCGCATATGGATATGTCTACAACCTGAAGCCCGCGCTGGCCGAGAAGATCAAGGAAGCGTTCTTCACCTTCCCCTTCGAAGGTTCCGCGCTGCTGGCGGAGTTCAAGAATTCCAATCCGCCGCAGGAGAAGTTCATGCCGATCACCTACAGCAAGTATTGGGAGGTGATCCGCCAGATCGACAAGGCGCTTGGCGTCAGCTACGCCTGCAAGTAGCACCCGCCAGCGGGTACGCGCGCGGGGCCGCTGCGGCCGCCGCGCGCACAAGCGCCAGCCACTCAAGCCACAGCCACTCAAGCTCCAACCACTCAAGCTTAGCCACTGCCGCAACAATCATCGGGATGCCGGACGGGCGCGATGGATCGGACGTGTCATTGCGTTGGCCGGCTGGTACAAGCGGCCGGTGAACTGACGGGCCGGTGCCGATGCTGCGTATTCAGAACCTGACGAAACGTTATGCGGCCGGCGACCTGGCCCTGGACGATGTGAGCCTGACCGTGCCGTCCGGCCAGGTCATGGGCCTGATCGGGCCGTCCGGGGCGGGGAAGTCGACCCTGATCCGCT
>JBFXDK010000030.1:20110-40819 GCA_050181195.1 Acetobacteraceae bacterium
CAGAACCTGACGAAACGTTATGCGGCCGGCGACCTGGCCCTGGACGATGTGAGCCTGACCGTGCCGTCCGGCCAGGTCATGGGCCTGATCGGGCCGTCCGGGGCGGGGAAGTCGACCCTGATCCGCTGTGTGAACCGCCTGGTGGAGCCGACGTCCGGCCACATCGTGCTGGGGGATACCGACATCGTTGGCCTCGACCGCGCCGGGCTCAGCCGGGCGCGGCGGCGGATGGGGATGATCTTCCAGGAATATGCCTTGGTGGACCGGTTGACGGTGATGGAGAACGTGCTCTCTGGCCGGCTGGGCTATGTGGGGTTCTGGCGGTCGTTCTTCCGCCGCTTTCCGCGGACCGATATCGACCGGGCATTCGCGGTGCTGGATCGCGTTGGCCTGTCCGACCACATCGACAAGCGTGCCGATGCGTTGTCGGGCGGACAGCGCCAGCGCGTGGGCATCGCGCGCGCCCTGGTGCAGGAGCCGGAACTGCTGCTGGTGGACGAGCCGACCGCCAGCCTGGACCCGAAAACGTCCCGCCAGATCATGCGCCTGATCGTCGAGGTCTGCGCCGAACGCGGGCTGGCGGCGATCGTCAACATCCACGACGTGGCACTGGCGCAAATGTTTGTGCAGCGCATCGTCGGGCTGCGGCGCGGCAAGATCGTGTTCGACGGTCCGCCCGATGCACTCAGCGCGGACGTGCTGACCGACATCTATGGCGAGGAGGACTGGTCGGCCACGATCCGCAAGGTGGACGACGACGAGGAGGAGGCGGCGGTCCTGGCGTCCACACCATGAGCGACGCCGCCACACGGCACTGGGTCCGTCCGGCGCTGATCGCCAACCCGGCACTGCGCTGGGCCGTTTATGGCGGCGCCATCCTGTACGTCGCGCTCGCGCTCGGCTCCATGGAGGTGAACTGGGCGCGCATTGCTGTGGGGGCGGAGCGGGCGGTGCGCCTGTTCGGCGGGTTCCTGCGGCCGGATTTCGTCTCGCGTAGCGGGGATATCTGGATCGGGCTGCAGGAGAGCCTGACCATGGCGGTCACCTCCACCATGGTAGGGATCGTGATTTCCATCCCATTCGGCATCGGCGCGGCGCGGAACCTGGTGCCGATGCCGGTCTATCTGGTGTGCCGAGCGGTGATCGCGGTGTCGCGGAGTTTGCACGAGATCGTGGTGGCGATCCTGCTGGTGGCGCTGGTCGGCTTCGGCACCTTCGCCGGATTCCTCACGCTGTCCTTCGGCACGATCGGCTTCCTGGCCAAGCTGCTGGCCGAGGACATCGAGGATATCGACCACGCGCCGCTGGAAGCGGTTCGTGCCACTGGGGCGGGGTGGTGGCAGACATTGATCTATGGCGTGCTGCCGCAGGTCTCGCCTCGACTGATCGGGCTTTCCATGTACCGGCTGGACATCAATTTCCGCGAATCGGCGGTGGTGGGGATCGTGGGCGCCGGCGGCATCGGCGCGACGCTGAACACGGCACTCAGCCGCTATGAGTACGACAGCGCGGCTGCGGTGCTGGTGGTGATCATTGCCATCGTGTTCTGCTGCGAATACGTCTCCGGGCTGATCCGCGAGAGGGCGCAGTAATGCCGGTCCTGGCCACCCCGGACGCGGAGAAGCTGTGGCGCCGGCGCACGACGGCGCAGGAATGGACGCGTGCCAGCCTGTGGCTGCTGGCGCTGCTGCTGTTCGCCTTCACCTGGCGGCTGATGACCCGCGATACGATCTGGGCGTTCGTGCTGGATGCGCCGACCCAGGCCGCCGACATCGGCAGCCGGATGCTGCCGCCGCGCTGGGCCTACCTGACCGAGCTTTGGCAGCCGCTTTGGGACACGGTGAACATCGCGACGCTGGGCACCGGGCTTGCGATCATCATGGCGCTTCCCATCGCCTTCCTGGCCGCGCGCAATACGACGCCCAGCGTATGGCTGGTGCGGCCCCTGGCGCTGCTGGTGATCGTGTCCTCGCGTTCGGTCAACGCCATCATCTGGGCGCTGCTGCTGGTAACCCTGGTGGGGCCGGGCGTACTGGCGGGGCTGCTGGCGATCGGGCTGCGCTCGATCGGGTTCATCGGCAAGCTGATGTATGAGGCGATCGAGGAGATCAATGTCGAGCCGATCGAGGCGATCCGCGCCACGGGTGCCTCGCGGCTGCAGGTGCTGGCCTGGGGCGTGTGGCCGCAGATCACGCCGGCCTTCGCGGGCATCTGCGTGTTCCGCTGGGACATCAATATCCGGGAGGCAACCGTGCTGGGCCTGGTGGGGGCCGGCGGGATCGGGATGAACCTGGAGAGTTCCATGGCGACGCTGGCCTGGAACCAGGTGGCGCTGATCCTGCTGGTAATTCTGGGAACCGTGGTGATCAGCGAATACGTGTCGGCACGGGTGCGGAAGGCTGTGAGCTAGCTGAACGCCGTCAGGAGGCTTTTCAGGCGGTTCAGGCGCACGGAAGGTTCAGGCCGACCGCGGGACGGGCCTGAACCTTCCGTGCAGCCCTCAGCTCCGTCCGCCCTCGAAGAACTCCTTCACCTTCGCGAAGAACCCCTCGTTCTCCGGGCTGCCCTTGGCGTCGCTCTGCGCCTCGGCCTCGAACTGCTCCAGCAGTTCCCGCTGCCGCGGGGTCAGGTTCTGCGGCGTCTCGACGGCGACCTGGATGAACATGTCACCGCGCGCCGCGCTGCGCAGCACGGAAAAGCCCTTGGCCCGCAGGCGGAACTGATCGCCCGTCTGCGTGCCCGGCGGTATCTTCACCTTCGCCTTGGATCCGTCGACGACCGGAACCTCGACCTCACCGCCCAGCGCCGCCTGGGTCATGCGCAGCGGCACGCGCATCAGGATGTTGGCGCCTTCACGCTGGAAGAATTCGTGCGGCCGGATGGCGACATGCACATACAAGTCGCCGTTCTGCGTGCCGGGACCGCCGGCTTCCCCCTCGCCCTGCAGGCGGATGCGTGTGCCGTCCTCGACGCCCGCGGGAATCGCGACCTGCAGCGTGCGCTCGCGCTGCACCGTGGCGGCGCCGCGGCAGACCCGGCACGGGTTGCGGATGACGCGGCCCTGACCGCCGCAGGTCGGACAGGTGCGCTCGATCAGGAAGAACCCCTGCTGTGCCCGCACCTTGCCGGCGCCATGGCAGGTGGAACAGACATCAGACGCCTGCGTCTTGTCCTCGGATCCCGTGCCATTGCAGGCTTCGCAGGTTACGCGGGTCGGCACCCGCAGACTGACCTTCGTGCCGGCATATGCCTCGGCCAGGTCGATTTCCACGGCCTGGCGAATATCGGCGCCGCTGCGGGGGCGGTTGCCGCCGCGGCGGCCCATGAACTCCCCGAACATCTGGTCGAAGATGCCGCCCAGGTCGCCGGCCGCGGAGAAGTCGAACCCGCCGGCGAAACCGGCACCGCCCTGTTCGAAGGCCGCATGTCCATAGCGGTCGTAGGCGGCGCGCTTCTGATCATCCTTCAGGATGTCGTACGCCTCGCTGACCTCCTTGAACCTCGCCTCGGCCTGCATGTCGCCTGGGTTACGATCCGGATGGTACTGCATCGCGAGCTTGCGATACGCCCGTTTCAGATCCTCGGAACTGGCATCCCGAGCCACCCCCAGCGTGGCATAGTAATCTTGTTTCGCCATCTCAGCCCTTCACAACCAGGCACTGACGCGCGTGCGAGTCACACAAACCCGCACCGTAGCATAAAAAATCGCGCCCGGCTTCAGGGAAGCGCGGGCGCGACGAACCATGGGCCTGCCCGAAACCGTCAGGCAGACTTCTTCTTCTTGTCGTCGACTTCTTCGAACTCGGCGTCGACGACCTTGTCATCGGCCTTACCGCCAGGCGCACCGCCCTGCGGTCCACCCGCCTGCGGGCCGCCGTCGCCACCAGACTGCGCCTGGGCGGCTTCGGCCTTGTACATCGCCTCACCGATCTTCATCGCGGCCTGGCTCAGGCGTTCCGTCGCTTGCTTCAGGGCGGCGGTGTCGTTGCCTTCCATCGCCGACTTCGTGGCGGCAATGGCGGATTCGGCCTCACCCTTCTCCTGGGCGCCCAGCTTATCGCCATGCTCCTGCAGGTTCTTCTCCACCTGATGGACCAGGCTTTCGGCATGGTTGCGGGCTTCCACCGCTTCGCGCCGCTGCTTGTCGGCCTCGGCGTTGGCTTCGGCTTCCCGCACCATCCGCTGGATATCGGTTTCGGACAAACCGCCGCTGGCCTGGATGCGGATCTGCTGCTCCTTGCCCGTGGCCTTGTCCTTCGCCTGCACCGAGACGATGCCGTTGGCGTCGATGTCGAACGTCACCTCGATCTGCGGCACGCCGCGCGGCGCCGGCGGGATGCCCGTCAGGTCGAAGTTGCCCAGCAGTTTGTTGTCGGCCGCCATCTCGCGTTCGCCCTGGAACACCTTGATGGTCACCGCCTGCTGGTTGTCGTCCGCGGTCGAGAAGACCTGGCTCTTCTTGGTCGGGATGGTGGTGTTGCGCTCGATCAGGCGGGTGAACACGCCGCCCAGGGTCTCGATGCCCAGCGACAGCGGGGTCACGTCCAGCAGCAGCACGTCCTTGACGTCGCCCTTCAGCACGCCCGCCTGCACCGCCGCACCGATCGCCACGACTTCGTCGGGGTTCACGTTGCGGGCCGGGTCCCGGCCGAAGAACTGCTTCACCGTGTCGATGACCTTGGGCATGCGGGTCATGCCGCCGACCAGGATAACCTCGCTGATCTCTCCGGCCGTCACACCGGCATCCTTCAATGCGGCGCGGCAGGGATCCAGCGTGCGGGTAATCAGGTCATCGACCAGCGATTCCAGCTTCGCCCTGCTGAGTTTCATCACCAGGTGCTTCGGCCCGGAGGCGTCGGCCGTGATGAACGGCAGGTTGATCTCGGTCTCCTTGCTGGAGGACAGCTCGATCTTCGCCTTCTCGGCCGCTTCCTTCAGCCGCTGCAACGCCAGCTTGTCCTTGCGCAGGTCGATTCCCGCTTCCTTGCGGAACTCATCGGCCAGGTAGTCGATGACGCGCAGGTCGAAGTCCTCGCCGCCCAGGAAGGTGTCGCCGTTGGTCGACTTCACCTCGAACACGCCGTCACCGATCTCCAGGATCGAGATGTCGAACGTGCCGCCGCCAAGGTCATAGACCGCGATCGTGCCGGACGTCTTCTTGTCCATGCCGTACGCCAGGGCGGCTGCGGTCGGTTCGTTGATGATGCGCAGCACCTCGAGGCCGGCAATGCGGCCGGCGTCCTTGGTGGCCTGGCGCTGGCTGTCGTTGAAGTAGGCGGGAACCGTGATCACCGCCTGGGTGACGGATTCGCCCAGATAGGCTTCGGCCGTCTCCTTCATCTTGCCCAGCACGAAAGCGCTGATCTGGCTCGGCGCAAATTTCTCGTTGCGCACTTCCACGAACGCGTCGCCGTTGTCGCCGCGGACGATGCTGTAGGGCACCATGCCCTTGTCCTTGGCAACCAGCGGATCGTCGTAACGGCGGCCGATCAGGCGCTTGATGGCGTACAGTGTGTTGGTGGGGTTGGTAACAGCCTGGCGCTTGGCCGATTGGCCGACCAGACGCTCCCCATTGTCGGAGAATGCAACCATGCTGGGCGTCGTACGTGCGCCCTCAGTGTTCTCGATGACCCGGACGTCCTTGCCTTCCATGATGGCGACGCAGGAGTTCGTGGTACCGAGATCGATGCCGATAACTTTGCTCATAAGTGGCTCCTTTCAGCGGACACCGGCGGCCCGAAGCACCGCAAGTGCCCCCAGGTATCGATCTGGGAATAACAGGGATGTATGAGGCGGAGATGTCCCAGGCAAGGGATCGATTTGGTTTTTTCCGTGCCAGGGCTCATGGGTAGTGACCGGGATCAGGCCGGGGTGCCGGCAGGCGCGCTGAGTTCCGCGGCCGGCGCCTTGGCAACAACGACCATGGCCGGACGCAGCAGGCGCCCATGCAGCGTCCAGGCAGAGGTCCAGGCCTGCATCACCGTGCCGGGCTTGTGGGCCTCACTTTCCTGCTCAGCCATGGCCTGGTGCAGGTTCGGGTCAAAGGTTTGTCCGACCGGGTCCTCCTTGCGGATGCCGTTTCGCTCCAGCAGCGCGAGGAAGCTGCGTTCCACGCCTTCCAGACCCTCGCGAACCTTGGCCAGGATCTCCGGCTGCCCTTCGGCCGGCGGCGGCAGGCTGTCGATGCCTCGCTTGAGGTTCTCCGCGGCTTCCACGACGTCCGTCGCGAACTTCTGCACCGCGAACTGGCGGGCATCATCCACTTCCCGCTTGCCACGGGCGCGGATGTTGGCCTGCTCCGCCTCCGAGCGCATCCAGCGGTCCTTCATTTCAGCCAGCTCGGCCTCGAGTTCCGCGATGCGGGTAGTGGCTGCCTGCATCAGCTGCTCGGGGGTCGAGGGGCCGTTCTCATTCACAGGGTCCGTTTCCGGCGCCGCCGGATCCGGCCTGCTGTTTGGGGTGTGTGTGGGATCGTTGCTCATGGCGCGCATCAGTTAGGGCGGGCGGTCGCACGAAACAACCATCCTGTGCCCACGAAGTCTTGCACAGAATCGGCGGCTCGCATGCAACCGGCGCGATTTCGGCATGAACCGCCCAAGATTACCAATCACGCACGCCCGGGATCACGCGTTGTTTTGCCGGGAGACAGGTTACGTGGCCGGCGAAGAACGCTCAGCCCAGGAGCCGGCCGATCACCCTGGCCGTATAGTCGACCACGGGAATGATCCGTCCGTAGTTGATTCGTGTCGGCCCGATCACGCCTATGGCGCCGACGATCCGCCCGCCCTCGCTGCGCGCCGGTGCCACCACCATCGACACGCCAGAGGTCGAGAACACGCCGCTCTCGGCGCCGATGAAGATGCGCACCCCGTCGGAATGTTCGGCGAGTTCCAACAGGCGCAGCATGGTTTCCTGCGCCTCCAGCCGTTCAAACAGCGCCTGGATCGCTGCCAGCCGTTCAATCTGGGTAACATCGGACAGCAGCCGAGCCTGGCCGCGCACGATCAGGCTGCCCGACCGGCCTTCGCCGGTCCAGGTCGCGAGACCGGCCGAGACGACATGCGCCGACAACTCATCCAGTTCCGTGCGATTCGCGGCGATCTCGTCAGTGACGACGCGGCGCAGTTCCCCAAGGTCACGACCGGACAGGCGGGCGTTCAGGTAGTTGCTGGCCTGCTGCAGCGCCGACGGGGGAAGCCCCGGCGGTGTTTCGATCACGCGGTTCTCGACGTGCCCGTCGGCCGCCACAAGCACGACCAGAGCGCGCCCAGGGCCAAGCGGGACGAATTCGATGTGGCGCAGGGCGCCTTCGGTTTTCGGGGCGAGCACCAGGCCCGCGGCGGCAGACAGGCCGGAAAGCATCGAACTGGCCTCCGCCAGCGTGTCTTCCAGGCTGCGCCCCGACGCGGCGAGCGCGGCGGAAATCGACTCCCGTTCCTCTTCCGTGAGTTCGCCGAAATGCAGCAGCCCGTCGACGAACAGGCGCAACCCCTGCTCGGTTGGCAGGCGGCCGGCCGAGGTGTGCGGCGCGAACAGCAGCCCGGATTCGGTCAGGTCCGCCATGACGTTGCGGATGGTGGCGGGCGACAGGTTCATCGGCAGGCGGCGCGAGAGTGTCCGGCTGCCGACCGGGTCGCCGGTTTCAACGTACTGCTCCACGATTTCACGCAGTACCGCCGCCGACCGTGCATCCAGGCCGGGGGGAATGGCGGTGCCGGACGTGGACACGCGACCAAACAGGCGGGGTGTCGATCCGGGCGGATGGACAGGCTTGTTCATGGCTTGGGCTCCGACCCAAAGGTAGGAAGCGCACGCCAAAGGGTCAATGTTGCTGTCCGGTCGCCTCGCGCGGCCAGGCTCATCTGCCCGGCCGCCTTTAGGCGTTGAGAAAGGCGGTCCGT
Organism: Acetobacteraceae bacterium; assembly: GCA_050181195.1. Taxonomy (GTDB): domain Bacteria; phylum Pseudomonadota; class Alphaproteobacteria; order Acetobacterales; family Acetobacteraceae; genus Rhodopila. The sequence goes on from JBFXDK010000030.1 coordinate 28,012, forward strand.
GGCGCTACCCCTGCCGGTACAGCGCCACCGCGTTGTTCAGGAAGAAGCCGCGCTTCTTCTCCTCGGCCACCGGCATCGGCAGCACATGGGCGGGGTCGTCGTAATCCCAGTGCGGGTAGTCGGTGGCGAACAGCAGCCGGTCCCAGCCGATCCATTCGATCGTGTCCAGCACCTGCTCGCGCTTCAGCGGCTCCTCCATCGGCTGGGTGGTCAGCCAGAGCTGCTCACGCGCATACTCGCTGGGCAGACGCTTCAGATGCGGCGTTTCCACCCGCAGCGTCTTCCACAGCTTGTCCAGCCGCCACAGCATCGGCGGCACCCAGGCGAACCCGCCCTCGATCATCACCAGCTTCAGGCCCGGCACCCGCTCAAACACGCCTTCGACGATCATCGAGGTCACGAAGGCCTGGCAGGACTGCGCATGGCCGACCATGTCCTCGATATAATAGGACGGCCAGCCCGAGCCGCTGGAGGCGTGGCCGCCGAAGCCGAACGCGTGCACGCCGACCGGCAGGTTGGCGGCCGCCGCTGCCTCATACACTTTCCAATAGCGCTTCTGGCCGGCTGGTTCGCTGGTGCGGTTCAGCATCAGCACCTGCACGAAGCGCGGATCGCCGGCATAGCGCTCGATCTCCTTCACCGCCGCCTCGGCGTCCTCATACGGTACAACCAGCGAGCCTTTCAGCCGCGGTTCCGGATCCAGCCATTCATGGATCAGCCACTCATTCATCGCGTGGCAGATCGCGGCGCCGAATTCGCGGTTCTGATAGCTTTGCCCGTTGTCGCCGGTGGCGTTCAGGACGCCCAGGACGCAGTTGTTCGCGTCCAGCAACTGCTCGCGCAGGAACGGCAGGTCGCTGCCCGGCTTGCCGCCAGGGGGCCAGGCGTCGCGGCGGGCGGCATTCGGCTGGCCCTTGGGATAGGCCGGGCCGTTCTGGTAGGCCTGCCGGGGCCGCGCGCCGAACATCTGCATGTGCTCGATCCAGCGCTGCTCCAGATACGGATGCAGGTCCTTGTCGCTGCGCCGCTGCGGATGAATGTCGCAGTCAGCCGTCGCCAGCTTGGACTGGTTGACCGCGGATGGGGTGGGACGAGTCGTGACCTGGACGTTCATGCAACCGTCTCCGTCAGGCGGGCATAGGTGGCCCGCGGATTATCGATCATGATCTTGCGCACCATCTCGCGCGACAGGCCAGGGGGTAACACGTCCTCGCCCTCGAACTGCCAGTGCGGATAATCGGTCGAAAACAATAGAAGTTCATTCGAATCCATGTGTTCCATCAACGTCTGGAACATGTCCTCGGTTGGCGGGCTATCGCAGGGCGTGATGGTCAGGCGGACATTGGACTTCACCACCTCGGTCGGTGAGCGGTCCACCCACGGCACCTCCATCCGCAGGCCGCGCCAGAACTTCGTCAGGCGCCACAGATGCGCCGGCAGCCAGGTAAAGCCCGACTCCAGCAGGACGACCTTCAGATCAGGGAATTTGGTGAACACGCCCTCGCAGATCAACGAGGACAGTGCCTGCTGGAAGGCCGCCGCGTTCGCCGCGTAATCCTCGGTGTAGTAGCTGGGCCAGCCCAGCGGCGTGACCGGATGGCGGTAGGCGCTGCCGGCATGGATGCCCACCGCCAGACCATGCTTCTCCGCCGCCTGGTAGATCGGCCAGTAGTGCCGCTTGCCCAGCGGCATGTCGCCCATCACCAGCATCAGCACCTGGACGAACCGCTTGTCCGGGGCGACGCGGTTGATCTCCTCCACCGCCATTTCGGGGTTCTGCGCGGGAACCACGATCGAGGCCCGCAGTCGCGGCTCCTTGTCCAGCCATTCCCTTGCCATCCAGTCGTTCACCGCCTTGGCGAAGCCGGCGCCCATGTCCTCGCTGAACAGCAACTGCACGCCATAGAGGCAGTTGGCGATGGCGAGGCTGGTGCGAAATGGGTTCAGCGCATGCTGGCGCAGCAGGTCGAGGTCCGAACCGGGCACCTTTCCGGGCACGCGCCAGTCCGGACGTGCCGTGAGCGGGGCGTTGGCGGGGTATGCGATCGAGTTCAGCTCATGCATGCCGCGCTGGTGGATGATGTCCCGCCAGTGGTCGGACAGGTAAGGGTGCAAGGCCGTGAGATTGGGCACCGAAGGATGGATGTCGCAGTCGATGCCGCCGGGTTCGATCAGGCTCATGGGTCCTCGCAGAGGGGCCGGGGTTTGCCGCCGGTCCAATCGTCTCGTTCAGCCCGATATCCTGACACGGAACCGGCGGTTCCGCCACCGGATCGGGGGCTGAACGTCGGGGCCGCCGGCGCAACGGCAGCCCCGGCTGTCAGTGTGGGACGTCAGGCCTTCGGCATGCGATACAGCCCGCACAGCTTGTTGCCGTCGGGATCGCGCAGATAGGCGAGGAACATCGCGCCGCCCGGACGCACGCCCGGCGGATCCTCGATCGACGTCCCGCCATTCGCGACGCCGGCGGCGTGCCAGGCCGCGGCCTGTTCCTGGCTGGCCATCTTGAAGCCGACCGTGCCGCCGTTGGCGTGGCAGGCCGGTTTGCCGTCGATCGGCTTGCTCACCAGGAACACGCCGCCATCATGCGAATAGATGATACGCCCCTTGGCGTCCACGTTGCCGGGCTTGGAGCCCATGGCCCCGAACAGGGCATCGTAAAATTTCTTGGACCGGTCAATGTCGTTGCTGCCGACCATGATATGGCTGAACATTCGTTCTCTCCTTGGGGAAGTCGCACGGGATTCTCGCTTCCGCGGGCCGAACAGACCACGGGTCGGGCAGCATGAGAAGAGCCGTCCGAAGGTCCTGCCCGATTGGTTCCAGGTGCGGCTGCGGCGCATCCTGCCCCTGCAGCGACCGCCGGTAACGGCCGGCCCGGTGCAGGCGTTCAGTCCTTCAGCAGGCGCGCCGCCCAATCGGAGACCGCATCGCCACTGCCCATGTCGGCCTGCACCAGCCCGTCGACCATGAAGGTCGGCGAGACATGGATGCCGTTCTGCCGGGCGTAGCGGCAGTGCCACTTGACCGCGCGGTCAAGGTCCGGGATCGCGAAGGCCGCGGCGACCTTGACCCCGCTGTAGGTCTCGATCCGGGCGATGATGTCGTTGGGCGTCGCGTCCATGTTGGGGCCGCGGCAATGGCGCTCGAATTCGAATTCCTCCCGGTGCGCGGCCACCGCCGCCATCACGGCTCTGGCTGCTTCCTTCCCGCCCGGTAGCGTGGAGGCAGCCAGGATGCAGCGCACGATCACCCCCGAAAACATGTGCCAGGGCTGCGACTGCAGGCGGAGCTTCACGGTGATGCGATCAGGCCCCGCCTGGGCAAGCAGGTCGTCGATCTTGCCAAACGCCCGGACAGAGAAGGGGCAGGTCGGTTCCAGGAACATCTCGAACACCCGAGGTCCGTGGCCCCAGACGAGGGGATCGGCGTGCCATGCGGATTGGGTCATGGTGGATTGGGTCATGTGATCGGTCCTGTGGGGTCGGTCCGGCGCGCAGCATAGCCCCCGGTTGCCTCGGACCGCCTACCCCCCGTTACACCGGAATCGGAAACGCCTTCGCGAAATGGCACGCTGCCCTGTGCCCGCCGCCGACATCCGTCAATGGCGGCACCTGCTCCTTGCACACAGCCTGCGCGATCGGGCAGCGGGGATGGAAATGACACCCCGGCGGCACGTTCGCCGGACTAGGCACATCCCCCTTCAGCACGATCCGCGTCCGCCGCCGCTCCGGGTCCGGCACGGGTGCCGCCGACAGCAGCGCCTGCGTGTAGGGGTGGTGCGGGGCCGAGAACAGCGCGTCCGTCTCACCCACCTCCACCAGCCGACCCAGATACATCACGGCGACCCGGTGCGCGATGTGGCGCACCACCGCCAGATCGTGCGAGATGAACACATAGGCCAGCCCGAACTGTTCCTGCAGGTCCTGCATCAGGTTCACGACCTGCGACTGGATCGACACATCCAGCGCCGACACCGGCTCATCCGCCACGATCAGGCGCGGCCGCGGCGCCAGGGCGCGGGCGATCGCGATGCGCTGGCGCTGCCCGCCCGAGAACTCGAACGGGTAGCGGCGCAGGTGCACCGCATCCAGGCCGACGAGCCGCAAGAGCTCGATCACCCGCTCCCGCCGGCCGGACGCGCTCTCCGCCAGTCCGTTCACGTCCAGCGGTTCGGCAATGATGTCCTCCACCCGCTGACGGGGGCTCAACGACGCGTATGGGTCCTGGAAGACGATCTGCATCTCCCGCCGCCGGCGTCGCATCTCGCCATGCCCGAGTTCCAGCAGGTCGGCGCCGTCGAAGCGAATCTCGCCGCTCGATGGCTCGGTCAGGCGCAGCAGCATGCGCCCGGTGGTCGATTTGCCACAGCCGGATTCGCCCACCAGCGCCAGCGTCTCGCCCGCGCTGACCTCGAACGATACGCCATCCACCGCCTTGACCTGCCCGACCGTGCGATAACCCAGCGGGCCGCCGGCAATAGGGAAGTGCTTGCGCAGGTCGCGGACGGTCAGCAGCGGGGCAGTCATCGTGGCGCTCATGTCAGGGCCCAGCATGCGGCCTGCGTGCCGCCGCCGGCGTCCACCAACGGCGGTTCCTCTTCCCGACAGATATCGCGCACCAGGGTGCAGCGCGGGTTGAACCGGCAGCCCGCCGGCATGGCATGGGCGGGTGGCACCGTGCCCTCGATCGTGCGCAGCCGATGCTCCCGCATGTCCAGGGACGGCACCGACCGCAGCAGACCGCGCGTATAGGGATGCTTGGGTTCCGCGAACAGCTGCCGCACCGGCGCCTGCTCCACCAGCTTGCCGGCGTACATCACCACCACCTCATCCACCAAATCGGCGATCACGCCCAGGTCGTGGGTGATCAGGATGATGCCGGTGCCGAGCTCGTCGCGCAGGCGGCGCAGCAGTTCCAGGATCTGCGCCTGGATCGTCACGTCCAGCGCCGTGGTGGGTTCGTCGGCGATCAGCAGCTTGGGGTCGCAGGCCAGCGCCATGGCGATCACCGCGCGCTGACGCATTCCGCCCGAGAGCTGGTGCGGATAGGCGCGCGACACCCGGTCCGGGTCGGGAATGCCCACCAGCCGCAGCATTTCCACCGCGCGCAGCAGTGCCGCCTGGCGCCCGTCGCCGCGATGCAGGCGCACCGATTCCGCGATCTGCTCGCCCACGGTGAACACCGGGTTCAGCGTGGTCATCGGGTCCTGGTAGATCATCGCGATCTGGTTGCCGCGCAGCGCCCGCAGCCGGTCGGGCTGCATCGCGACGACGTCCTCGCCATCGAAGCGGATGCTGCCGCCCACGATCCGCGCCGGCGGGGCCGGGATCAGCCGCATCAGCGACAGTGCCGTCATCGTCTTGCCGCAGCCCGATTCGCCCACGATCCCCAGGCTGCGGCCCGCCTCCAGGGAAAAGCTGACGCCGTCCACCGCCCGGACGATTCCGCGGTTGGTGAACAGGTGGACGCGAAGCTGGTCGACCTCCAGCAGGCTCATGTATCGAGTTCCGGGTCGAGCATGTCGCGCAGCGCGTCGCCCACCATGTTGAAGCCCAGCACCGCCAGCGTGATCGCCACGCCGGCAAAGGCGGCCGGCCAGGGATCGCCCACCAGATCGCTCATGCCGTCGCGGATCATGTTGCCCCAGCTTGGTGTCGGCGGCTGCGCGCCCAGGCCCAGGAAGGACAGCGCCGCTTCCAGCCGGATGGCGGTCGCGATCCACAGCGACAGCGCCACCACCAGCGGGCCCGAAATATTGGGCAGCACGTGCTTCAGCATGATCGACAGCGTGCCCCGGCCGGCGGCGATCGAGGCGTCGATGAACGGCTCCCGCCGCAGCACCTGGGTCGCGGATCGCGACAGGCGCACGAACCGCGGAAACAGCGCCACCGCGATCGCAATCACCGCACTCTGGAAGCTCGGCCCCAGCGCCGCCGCGATCATCACGCCCAGCAGCAGGGACGGAAAGGACATCAGCAGGTCGGAGAAGCGGGAGATCAGCCGGTCCGGCCACCCGCCGATGTAACCGGCCAGCATCCCGAACCAGACGCCGAACAGCGCCGCCAGGATCGGCGCGCAGATGCCGATCGCCAGCGAGACGCGCGCGCCCACCAGCACGCGCGACAGCACGTCGCGCCCGAACGCGTCGGTGCCGAGCCAGTATTCGGCAGAGGGTCCCTGGTTGGCGGAGAGGAAGCTCTGCTCCAGCGGGTCTTTCGGTGCCAGCCAGGGTGAGGCGAGCGCCACCGTGACCATGACCAGGCACAGGACCCCGCCGGCTACCGTGAGCTTGTTGTTGGAAAGATAGGTCAGGACCGCGCTGCGTTCGGCCGGCGGCGCCAGGGCCATGTCGCTCATCGCAGCGTGATCCTGGGATCGATCGCCGCGCACAGAAGGTCGGTCAACAGGTTCACCCCGACAACGAAAAAGGCGAAGACCACGAGGCCTGCCTGCACCAGTGTGTAGTCACGCGCCGAGACGCCGCTGATCAGCAACGTCCCCAGGCCCGGGCGGGAGAACACGAGTTCCACCGTGATGGTGCCGGAGAGCGTGGTCAGCAGGTAGATGCCAAGGCCGGTGGTGACCGGGATCAGCGCGTTGCGCAGCGCATGCTTGAAGATCACCCAGCGTTCCGCCACGCCCTTGCCGCGCGCGGTCCGGACGTAGTCGCGCCGCAGCACCTCCAGCAGCGATGACCGCGTCAGCCGCATCACGAAGGCCGCCATCACCACGCCCAGCGTGATCGCCGGCAGCACCAGGTGGTGCAGCTGGTCCAGGAAACCCCTGCCGGCGCCGAGCATCGGAAACCAGTCCAGGTGCAGCGAAAACACCAGGATCAGCAGCACCCCGAAATAGAAATCCGGGAGCGAGAAGCCGATCAGCGCGAACACCCGGCCCAGGCCGTCCAGCGAACCGTTCTTGTGCACCGCCGTCATCGCCCCCAGCGGCAGGCCGATGACGATGCCGATCAGCGTGGCCGCGAGGCCCAGGATAATGGTGTGCGGCAGCGCCTGTGCGAGCAGTTCATTGATCGAGGCGTTGTTCGACATCGAACGGCCGAAATCCGCGGTCAATGCCTGGCCGAGGAACGAGATGTATTGCTGCCAGAGCGGCTGGTTCAGGCCCAGCCGCTCCCGGAACACGGCGATCGCCTCGGGTGTGGCGAAGTCACCCAGCGCCGCCACCGCCGGATCGCCCGGCATGATGCGCAGCGCCAGGAACACGAGCGTCAGCACCAGGAGCACGGTCGGGATGACCTCCAGACCGCGCCGCAGAATGTATCCGGCCATGGATCAGGAGCGGCCGGTCATCGCAGGCTGGTCGCCTTGCCCAGCGTGAACGTGCCCATGTAGGCCTTCACCGGAAAGCCGATGTCCAGCGTCTTGCCGTTATGCAGCCAGGAACCGGCTGGGCTCGGCAGCGGAATGGACGGCACCTGCCACATGATCTCGATCTGCAGCTTTTTCAGCAGCTCGAGCCGCTTGGCATCGTCCACTTCCTCGTTCGCCTGCTGCATCAGCGCGTCCGAGTTGCCGGCGACGTCGCCGTAATGGCTGAAATTCATGTTGCGGGTCGGTTTGCCGACGATCGCCGAGGACTTGTAGAACGCGTTCATCACGGCCTGGGTCAGCGGCGGCTGGCCCGAGCTGTACATGATCATCGTGTTCAGGTCCTTGCGGATGTCGTTGTGGTAGCTCGTGTGCTCCACGACCCGCAGGTTGATCTGGATGCCGACCTTGCGCAGCAGTTCCTGGATGATCAGCAGGTTGCTCTTGTATTCCTCGCGCTCGGTCACGAACACGTCGATCGGGAATCCGTTCGGGTAGCCGGCCTCGGCCAGCAGCTTCTTGCTCTTTTCGGGGTTATAGACATACGGCCACTCCGGGTCCTTCGGCACATCCTCGGGACCCATCGAGCCATAATAGCCCTGCGGCGAAATGCCATAAATCGGTGAGACGAAGTTGCCGAAGGCTTGCGTCCAGACACGCTGGTCGATCGCGTGCGCGATGGCCTTGCGCACCCGGATATCGTCCAGCGGCTTGCGGGTCATGTTCAGGTGGAAGGCCCAGATCGAGCCCGGGCGACCAAGGTCGAGCACCGTGTTCGGCTGCTGCTTCACCACGCTCGCCTGCCAGCCGGGGACGGTCGCGCCCTCGATCATGTCGACGTCGCCCTTGACGAAGGCGAGCGTGCGGGCGGCGGTTTCCGGCAGGTACAGCACTTCCAGGCGGTCCACCTTCGGGCGGCCCTCCCAATGCTGGTCGAAGGCGCGCAGCACGACCTTCTGCTTCGGTTCCAGGCTGTCGAACTGGAACGGGCCGGTGCCGACGGGATTGTGGCGGTACTTGTCGCCCAGTTCCGTCACTGCCTTCTTCGACACCATGTAGCCGCCGAAGCGCGGGGCGAGGGCGAAGGCATAGTAGAACGGGTTGGGCGAGGCGAGGCGGATCGTCACCGTATAGGGGTCGGTTGTCTCGACGGCGGTGATGTCGCGGAAATTCGACCCGTAGGCCGTGCCGGTCTTCGGATCCTTCATGCGCTGGATGGTGAATGCCACGTCGTCAGCCGTGAACTCGCCATAGCCGCGATGCCACTGCACGCCCTTGCGCAGATGAAAGGTGAAGGACCGAGCGTCCGGCGCCATTTCCCAGGTTTCGGCGAGTTCTCCCTGCAGGTTCTGCAGCCGCAGGTCGGTGGTGCCGTTCTTCGGCCCGACCAGCACGTTGAAGATCTGCCGCATCGGGAACTCATCGCCGTTGCCGATGCCGAACGCGGGGTCGGCCGCTCCGAGATCGCGCTGGGAGACGCCGACCTTGACGACGGACTCCGCCATGGCGGTTGATGCGAGAAGAGCCGCGGTCAGGCTGGCGGCAAACAAGCGAGCAAAGCGTTTCACCTGGGAATTCCCTCTTGTGCAGGTCTCCGCCTGCCGCTGAATGAACCTTCCGGAACCTTGCAGCGGAATTGCATTGCGTCAACCGTGAGCCTTGCACTGCGTCAATCGAGTGTCTGACGTGTGGCCGCGGGCGGGGTCAGCCTGTATGGTCCGCGCCGTTCGATACCCGAAGGAATACAGCCATGCGCCCATCCGGCCGCGCACCCGACGCATTGCGAGACCTCTCCCTGACGCCGGGTTTCGCCCGCCACGCCGAAGGGTCCTGCCTGATCCGCATGGGAGGCACCGAGGTCCTGTGCGCGGCAAGCGTTGAAGCGCGTGTGCCGCCGTTCCTGCGCGGATCGGGCCAGGGCTGGGTCACCGCGGAATACGGCATGCTGCCGCGCGCGACGCACACGCGCGGCGACCGCGAGGCGGCGCGTGGCAAGCAGTCCGGCCGCACCCAGGAGATCCAACGCCTGATCGGCCGTTCGCTGCGCGCGGTGGTCGACCGGGAGGCGATGGGCGAGATGTCCATCACGGTCGATTGCGATGTGCTGAACGCCGATGGCGGCACGCGATGCGCCTCGATCACCGGCGCCTATGTGGCCGTGGTACTGGCGTTCCGGCACATGGTGCGAATGAATGTCATCAAGTCCATTCCCATTACCGGACAGGTCGCGGCGGTGTCATGCGGCATCGTCTCCGCCACGCCGGTCCTGGACCTGGACTACGACGAGGACTCGTCGGCCGAGGCGGATGCGAATTTCGTTCTGACCGATGCGGGCGGGCTGGTGGAGATCCAGGCGACGGCGGAGAAGACCGCCTTTTCGGAAGCGCAGTTCGCGGAATTGCTGCGGCTGGCGCGCGCCGGGACGTCGGCCCTGTTCGCCGCGCAGCGCAGCGTGCTGGAGGGCTGATGGCGCGGAAACTGGCGCGCGGCGCCAGGCTCGTCTTGGCCAGCCACAATCCGGGCAAACTCCGGGAAATCGAGGACCTGCTGCGGCCGCACGGGATCGAGGTCGTCTCCGCCGGTGCGCTTGGCCTGCCGGAACCCGAGGAGGATGCGCCGGATTTCGCCGGCAATGCGCGCATCAAGGCGTTGGCGGCGGCGACCGCCAGCGGACTGCCGGCGCTGTCGGACGACTCGGGTTTCTGTGTCGCGGCCCTGGGCGGCTCGCCGGGCGTGCTGTCGGCGCGCTGGGCCGGGCCGGGAAAGGACTTCGCCGTTGCCATGCAGGAGGTGAACCGGCGCGTGGGCGATGCCGCCGACCGGCGCGCCTGGTTCATCGCGGCACTCTGCCTCGCCTGGCCGGATGGCCATACCGAGACGTTCATCGGCCGGGTGGACGGGTCGGTCGTCTGGCCGCCGCGCGGCGAGAGGGGCTTCGGCTACGACCCGGTGTTCCTGCCTTCAGGCGCGAGCGAGACGTTCGGGGAGATGGAGCCGGACGCCAAATACGCCGTCAGCCATCGGGCGCGAGCCTTCGCGCAATTGACGGCATCTTGCTTCGGCTGATCGGTCTTTGCCTGTTCGGGCTGCTGGCAGCCCCGGCCTGGGGCGCGCCGCCCCTGCCGGATGCCTCGCCGCTTCATCCGTCCGCGCATTTCGTGCCGCTGGGACCGCAGGATGCGCGGGGTGCGCTGGTCTGGCTGCATGGGGCCTATGACAGCAATGCCATGCCGCCGCCGCCTGAACCGGGCTGGGTATCCCGCATGGCCAGGCGGTCCCTGGACATCTGGCGGTTCGACCGCAAGCGCGGGCAGGACGCGCTTCTGCCGGGTGGCGAGGCGTTGGCACGCGGGCTGCGGGCGCTGCGTGCGGGCGGCTATCGCCGGATCATCGTCGCCGGCTATTCGCGGGGCGGCTGGATCGCCCTGCTGGCGATGACGTATCCGGGTGCGGCCGACGGCATCGTCGCATTCTCGCCCGCGGCGCACGGCACCAGTCCCGAGCGGCAGCGCCAGGCCTTCGCCGAATGGCAGTCGCTGTGGCACGCGGCGCGTCCGGGGCCCAGGGTCGTGCTGGTGCAGCTTGCGGGCGATCCCTACGACCCCGAACCCGCACGCCGCCTCGGGGTCGCCAACCAGGCCGCGGGGCGGGTGCGCATCCCCCTGCAATCGGTCTTCCTGCCGGAAATCCCGACCGGCCATGGCGGAACCTATGAACCGGAGTTCGATGCGCGGTTCGGGACCGAAATCGCCGATTTCGTCGACCCGCCGATGACGCGCTGACGGCCTGGAATGCGGACGGCCGGGGTGGCCTGCCGGCATGGATCGCGGGCGTGCTTGCTGGTCGCGCCCGACGGCAGCGGCAAGGTCGCCCGCGCGCACGGGATGGAAGCCTTGCGCCTGCTGTAGCAGGACGTGTGGCCACGTTTCCGCTAAACAGGCCCGGAAGACGTCCGCACAGGATCCAGCGATGACCCAGACCATGCCGGCCCGCCCTGTGACACCGCCCGCGATCAAGGCCGCCAAGGGCGAGGAGCCGATTGCCTGCATCACGTCCTACACCGCATCCATGACCAGGCTGGTGGATCCGCACGTGGATCTGATCCTGGTGGGCGACTCGCTCGCCATGACCGTCTACGGCATGACGAGCACGGTGGGTGTGACCGTCGAGATGATGATCGCGCACGGACGCGCCGTTGCGGGTGCCGCGCGTCACGCCTGCGTGGTGGTGGACCTGCCGTTCGGGTCCTATGAGGAATCGCCCGCCCAGGCCTTCCGCACCGCTGCCCGCGTCATGGCGGAAACCGGCTGTGCGGCGGTGAAGCTGGAGGGCGGGGCGGAAATGGCGGAAACCATCCGCTTCCTGTCGCAGCGCGGCGTGCCGGTGATGGCGCATATCGGCCTGACGCCGCAGTCGGTGAACGCACTCGGTGGCTATGGCGTGCGCGGGCGGGGTGAGGAAGCCACATCGATCATGGCGGATGGAGGAGCGGTGGCGGGCGCCGGGGCGTTCAGCGTGGTGATCGAGAAGACGGCCGAACCGGTGGCGCGGGCGGTCACCGCCGCGATCGATATCCCGACGATCGGCATCGGCGCATCGTCTGCCTGCGACGGGCAAATTCTGGTGGTTGACGACGTGATCGGCCTGTTCACCGACTTCCGGCCGAAATTCGTCAAGCGCTATGCCGAGGTGGCGCAGGCGATCGGACCGGCAATCGAGGCGTATGTCGCGGATGTCCGCGCCCGCCGCTTCCCGGGTCCGGAGCATACGTTCAGCGCCGAACCGCCGCGCCGGAAAGGATAGTCGGGGGTGGCGCGGTGCGGGGCCTGGAACCTTCTGGCCGGTCTCCGCGCCGCCCGGTCGCCTCCTACGGAATCAGCGCCTGATACGTCAGATATCGCACCGCTCGGCGATAGCTGGGCGAACTGCCTGACGGCGTCTGGATCATCATGATGATGATGAGCTTCTCCCTGGGATCGATGTAGAAGCCCGTCCCGTAGGCGCCATTCCAGAAATACGATCCCGGCGAGCCCGGCAGCGGGTTCTGCCCGGTTTCCAGCCGGACCGAAAAGCCGAGGCCGAAGCCTTGGCCAAGCGCCGGCGTCGGGGAACTGTCGACCGACCGCAGGGCGGAAACGGAATAGCCGATCCCGGGTCGCAGCGCGTTCGCGGTCATCAGCGCAACGGTGGACGGTGCCAGCACGCGCACATTGTCCCATTGTCCGCCGTTCAGCAGCATCTGGCAGAACCGGAGATAGTCCGCGACCGTCGAGACCGCTCCGCCGCCACCGGACATGCGCGCCGGCTTGCGCAGGGGATCGAACAGCGCGACCGGCTGGCCGGATGCATCCGGCTGTGGCTGGGCGATGCGGTCCTTCTCGCTCGCCGCGACGGTAAACCCTGTCGAGGTCATGCCCAGCGGGCCGGTGATCCGTTCCTGAATGAACCGGTCCAGCGTCATGCCGGACACCACCTCG
>JBFXDK010000030.1:40919-49394 GCA_050181195.1 Acetobacteraceae bacterium
TCGGCGGCGAAACCCAGTTCCTCGGGCCGGTCGACCGCCTTCGGTCCCTGCGCCAAGGCCGGGAGTGACAGGATGCCCGCGAGGACGACGAACAACGTGCGCCGGACGATCGGCATGGCGGCTTCCCCCTTCTTCTTCCGGTCGGGCCGGGTTGTTCGGCGGACGATGCGCCCGCGCGCGGCAGACTGGCAACGGCAAACATTCGTTGCATGCCGGCTTGCCGCCGGCGTACCTGCGGCTACCATCCCGCACTGGAAACAAGGGGAGACGGGCCATGTGGGAGCCGAACACGCGCTATCCGGACGAAAGCGTGCAGGTGATGGATGCCAGCTTCAACCAGTACCGCCTGCCGCTGGCCTCGGTCGAACGCCTCTATACGGGCTGCCGCTGGTCCGAAGGCCCGGTCTGGTTCGGCGATGGGCGCTATCTGCTGTGGAGCGACATCCCCAACGACCGGATCCTGAAATGGGAGGAGGAGACGGGCGGGGTCAGCGTCTTCCGCAAGACGTCCTGGAACGCCAACGGGAACACCCGCGACCGCCAGGGACGCCTGGTGACCTGTGAGCATCGCGGCCGGCGGGTCGTGCGCACCGAATACGACGGCACGCTGACGGTGCTGATGGACAGTCACCAGGGCAAGCGGCTGAACTCACCCAACGACGTGGTGGTGAAGTCCGACGGCTCCATCTGGTTCACCGATCCGGTGTTCGGCATCAGCGGCTACTACGAGGGTGAGAAGGCGGAACCCGAGCTGCCGCCCGCGGTCTGGCGCATCGACGGGCAGACCGGCGAGGCGAGCATGGTAACCGATGACGTGGAGGGGCCGAACGGGCTGGCATTCTCCCCCGATGAGTCGATCCTGTATGTCGTCGCGTCCCGCGCGCACCCGGAACGGTTGATCCGAGCCTTCGACGTGGTCGACAACGGAACGAAGCTGGCGAACAACCGGGTGTGCATCAACGCCGGCGCGGGCACGCCGGACGGATTCCGTGTGGATGTGGACGGCAATCTCTGGTGCGGCTGGGGCATGGGACATGCGGACCTGGACGGCGTGCGCGTCTTCAACAAGGAAGGCGTGCCGATCGGCCATATCCAGTTGCCGGAGCGCTGCGCCAACCTGTGCTTCGGCGGGCGCTGGCGGAACCGGCTGTTCATGGCGGCGAGCCACGGGCTCTATTCGCTGTACGTGAACACCCAGGGGGTTGCCGGCGGCTGATGGCACGCTCGATTTTCGCCCTGGCGGCCAGCGGCACCACCGTACGCACCGAGGTGCTGGCCGGGATCACGACCTACCTCACCATGGCGTATATCGTCGTGGTCAATCCCGGCATCCTCGCCGATGCCGGAATCGACCATGGCGCCGCCTTCGTGGCCACGTGCCTCGCCGCCGCGATCGGCTCGGTGGCGATGGGTGTGTTCGCGAACCTGCCGATCGCGCTCGCGCCCGGCATGGGGCTGAACGCCTATTTCGCCTATGTGGTGGTGAAGGGGATGGGGTTTTCCTGGCAGGTGGCGCTGGGGGCCGTGTTCCTGTCCGGGGTGCTGTTCCTGATCGTCAGCCTGCTGCGTGTGCGCGAATGGCTGATCAATGCCATTCCCCATTCACTGAAACTGGGCATCGGGGCCGGGATCGGGCTGTTCCTGGGGCTGATCGGACTGCAGGCGATGGGGCTGGTGGCGGCCAGCCCGGCGACCATGGTCACGCTGGGCAATCTGTCGCAGCCGGCGACCCTGCTGTCCTGCCTGGGCTTCGTGATCATCGCCGGGCTGGCGGCCCGCCAGGTCACGGGCGCGATCCTGATCGGCATCGTCACCACCGCCCTTCTGGGTATCCCCTTGGGACTGACGAAGTTCCAGGGTGTTGTCGACCGACCGCCCTCGCTCGCGCCGACATTCCTGGCCATGGACATACTGGGCGCGCTGCAGCCCGCCGTGCTCGTGGTCGTGCTGACGCTCTTCCTGATGAACGTGCTGGACAATGCCGGCACCCTGATCGCCACCACGCAGCGGGCGGGGCTGCTGACGCGCGACGGAAGGATTCCCAACCTGCGGGAGGCCTTGCTGGCCGACAGCGGAGGCGCCGTGGTTGGGGCCGCTCTCGGGACCAGCACGACCGTCAGCTATATTGAGAGCGCGTCCGGTATCCAGGCTGGCGGACGCACCGGCCTGACCGCCGTGGTGGTCGGCCTGCTGTTCCTGCTGACCCTGTTCTTCGCCCCGCTGGCGATGTCGATCCCGGCCTTCGCCACCGCGCCGGCGCTGGTGTTCGTGGCCTGCATGATGATGGGCACCCTGCGCGAGATCGACTGGGAGGATGCGACGGAGTTCGTCCCAGCCGCGATCATCGCCTTGTCGATGCCGCTTACGTTTTCGATCGCGACCGGCATCGGACTAGGCTTTATCGTCTACGCGCTGACCAAGCTCGCCGCCGGGCGGGTTGCCCAGGTCCCGGGGGCGGTGTGGGCGATCGCCCTCCTCTCGGTCGTGAAGTTCGCCACGATGTAAGGCAGGCGCCCCGCCCGGTCAGTGAACCGAGACCGGGCGCATTTCGTGCTGCAGGATGGCCGCCACCGCCACTTCTCGGTCACCCGCCACCGCCATCGGCGTGCCGTCGGCGGCATGGATGGCGAAACCGTGTGCGCCGTTGACCACGACCGGCTTCACATAGGCGATCTGCGACACCCCCAGCATGGCCAGCTGTTCGTCCGACAATGCACGGATATCAACCCGCACGACCTCGTTTGCGTCTTCGTTCATGGAACGATTCGATGAATCGGCATTCATGATGCGATACTCCTCGCATGGCGACGGCCTGATGTCAGCGTCCGCGCCTCTGGTTGGAACTCACGCTTCCCCTATTCGGGCTTGCCTTCCACAACGGTTGCCCGGACGGTCCCGTTTGCCTTTCCCGAGGCACCTTTCGCGATCGGGATCGTCCTGACCCGTGGTTCTGGCTGAGGACGGGCGAGATCGATATGGAGCAGGCCACTGTCGAGCCACGCCCCCTTCACCTCGATTCCCTCGGCCAGCACGAAGGCGCGCTGGAACTGGCGGGCGGCGATGCCGCGGTGCAGGAACACACGACCCTGGCTGTCATCCGCCTGTCGCCCGCGGATCACCAACTGGTTATCTTCCTGCGTGATCTGCAGGTCATCCATGGTGAAACCGGCAACCGCGAGCGTGATCCGCAATCCCGTCGGGCTGATCTGCTCAATGTTATAGGGCGGATAGCCGTCGGAGGACGATTTCGAGGCCCGCTCAAGCATTTGCTCGAGATGGTCGAAGCCCAGGAACAACGGCGAAGTGAACATGCGGGTGGTCATGGCCCCCTCCTTCGAGCGAAGCGTGTCCTGGAACCCGTTACGGCATTCCAGACGACGACTATTTTGGCAGCCTGATGCGGTGTTGCAAGAGGTGAAACCGTGCCGATCGGCAACGGTGCACCCGAAGCGGCCCGGAGCCGCGCGACACAACGGTGCCCGATCTGCTACGAGGCCCCATGGTCGGTCACTCGCATCGTTGGCCCGGCATTCCGATCGCCCTTCTGTCGGCGGTGCTGTTCGGCGCCAGCACACCCGTGGCGAAGGATCTGCTGGGCAGCGTCGATCCGTGGATGCTCGCCGGGCTCCTCTACCTCGGCGCGGGAGGCGGTCTTGCGCTGGTGCATCCCGCCCGCCGAGCCCTGCGGCTGCCCGATGTCGAAGCGCCCCTGCGCCGCGCGGATCTGCCCTGGCTGGCCGGCATCATTCTGTCCGGCGGCATCATCGGGCCATTGCTGCTGATGCTGGGCCTCGACCGCACGAGCGCGGCGAACGGCTCGCTGCTGCTCAACCTTGAAGGACTCGCCACCATGGGCATCGCCTGGGTGGTGTTTCGTGAAAACGTCGACCGGCGCCTGCTGTTCGGCGCTTTCGCTATCCTTGCTGGCGCCGCTTTGCTCTCGTGGCGCGGGCAGGGGGTCAGCCTCGATCCGGGTGCCGTCCTGATCGCCGGAGCCTGCCTGGCCTGGGGCATCGACAACAATCTCACCCGCAAGCTGTCCTCGGCCGATCCGGTGCAGATCGCCATGATCAAGGGGCTGGCCGCCGGCACCGTCAACCTGCTGTTGGCCGTGGTGCAGGGCGCGGCCTGGCCCGAGCCAGCCACCGTGGCAACGGCGGCCGTGACGGGGTTCTTCGGCTATGGGATCAGCCTTGTCCTGTTCGTGCTGGGCCTTCGCCACCTCGGCAGCGCGCGCACCGGCGCCTATTTCTCCCTCGCCCCGTTCATCGGCGCGGTGATCGCGGTGTTTGCATTGGGCGAAGCCGTCACGCCGTCGCTTGCGATCGCCGGTGTGTTCATGGCCCTTGGTCTCTGGCTGCATCTGGCCGAGCGGCACGACCACGAACATGCGCATGAGGCCATGGAACATGAGCACCGGCACACGCATGATGATCACCATCACCACGCGCACGGTCCCGGCGATCCCGCAGGAGAGCCGCATACCCATTGGCACCGGCATCGGCCCATGCGGCACAAGCATCCGCATTATCCCGATCTGCACCATCGCCATGACCACCAGAAGGATGCTGCCTGACGTCCGGCGCGGTGCGCGTGTCGTCCGAAGCAGCAAAACCTGGCGGCGATCCTGTGTGATCCGCCGAACCCGGAAAAGGTTGTAATCCCCCGCCGCGGCAAGCCGCATCCGTTGATATCGCGGGCCGGTCCCGCTACATGCGCGGAATGGCGAGCGAAACCCTGACCCGCGAGACGATCGAAACCCTGCCGATCCTGATCGCGCCCCATCCCACGCTCAAGGCCCGCACGCGGCTGGTGGCCGATGCCGATGCGGACCAGGTCCGCGACCTGATCCCCCGCATGTTCGCCACCATGTACCGTGCTCCCGGAATCGGCTTGGCCGCACCGCAGGTGGACGTTGGACTGCGCGTGATCGTCGTCGATCTGATGCCGAACGAGAAGCGCGAGCCCTATGCGCTGATCAACCCGGAGATCGTCGCCGCCAGCCAGGAACTGGCGACGCGCGAGGAGGGGTGCCTGTCGCTGCCCAACCAATATGCCGACGTCACCCGCCCGGCACGGGTGAAGGTCCGCTACCTTGATCCCACCGGCGCGCGGCGGGAGATCGAGGCGGAAGGCCTGCTGTCGGCCTGCCTGCAGCACGAGATCGACCACCTGGATGGCGTGCTGTTCGTCGATCACCTGTCCGCGCTGAAGCGCAACATGATCATGCGTCGTCTGGCCAAGGAGCAGCGCCAGAAGCGGGACGACGCGAAGCGTTAGCGATGCGCCTTGCCTTCATGGGAACGCCGGACTTCGCGGTTCCCGCGCTGCGGGCGCTGCACGCCGCCGGACACGAGATCGCCGCCGTCTACTGCCAGCCGCCGCGGCCGGCCGGGCGCGGGCACGCCGTCCGACGCTGTCCGGTGCATGTGCTGGCGGATGAACTTGACCTGCCTGTCCGCACGCCAGCCCGTCTCCGCTCTGACCCCGCCGTCCAGGCGGACTTCACGGCGCTCGGCCTTGATGCCGCAGTGATCGTGGCCTACGGCCTGATCCTGCCGCAGCCGATGCTGGACGCGCCGCGCCGGGGGTGTCTGAACATCCATGCGAGCCTGCTGCCGCGCTGGCGCGGAGCCGGGCCGATCCAGGCGGCGATTCTGGCGGGCGATGCGGAAACCGGCGTGACCATCATGCGCATGGACGCGGGACTGGACACCGGGCCGATGCTGCTGCGCGAAGCGGTCCCCATCACGCCGGTCACCACGGCCGCGTCGCTGCACGACACGCTGGCTGCCCTGGGCGCGCGCCTGATCCTGACGTCGCTTGAGACCAATCCCACCCCGGTCCCGCAGCCGGAGGAGGGCGTGACCTACGCCCCGAAACTGTCGCGCGAGGATGGCCGCATCGACTGGTCCCGGCCCGCCAAGGAGATCGATCGCCGCATCCGCGCTTTCGATCCCTGGCCCGGCACGTTCACGCATCTGGACGGCACCGTGTTCAAGGTCCTGGCGGCGGACATCGCGCCCGAAGCCGGTGCTGCCGCCGCGCCCGGGACCGTGCTTGACGCCGCACTGACGGTCGCCTGCGGCAACGGCGCGCTGCGCCTGACCCGGGTGCAGTGGCCGGGCCGGTCTCCGCTAGACGCTGCGGCCTTCCTGCGCGGCCATCCCGTGCCGGCGGGAACGGTGCTGGGCACATGACGGCATTGAAGCCGGTGCGATGACGCTTTGGGCGCTGCGTCTGGAATATGATGGCGGTCCGTTCGTGGGATGGCAGCGCCAAGCCAGCGGCCTGTCGATCCAGACGGTCCTGGAGACCGCCGCCGCCCGGCTCAATCGTGGCGATCCGGTCACCAGCATCGTCGCCGGGCGCACCGATTCCGGCGTGCATGCCGAAGGACAGGTCGCGCAGATCACATTGCCAGATGGCTACAGCGCCGAACGCGTGCGCGACGCTCTGAACTTCCACATGAAGCCGCACCCGGTAGCGGTGTTGCGCGCAGCCGCGGCGCCCGAGGGATGGAACGCCCGGTTCTCGGCCAGCTGCCGCCGCTATCGCTACCGCATCCTCAACCGGCGTGCCCGGCCCGCGCTTGGCCTCGGCCGGGTCTGGCATGTGACGCATGCGCTGGACGCCGCGGTGATGCACCAGGCGGCGCAGCGGCTTCTGGGACAGCACGACTTCACCTCGTTCCGCGCGTCATCCTGTCAGGCGAACTCCCCGCTTCGGACGCTGGATCGGCTGGACGTGACGCGGAACGGCGACGTGATCGAAATCAAGGCGGAGGCGCGCAGTTTTCTGCACCACCAGGTGCGCAACATGGTCGGCACGCTGCGGCTGGTGGGGGACGCGACCTGGCCGGTGGAACGGGTCAGCGCTGCGTTGGCGGCCCGCGACCGCGCGGCGGCGGGCCCGACGGCACCGGCCGAAGGGCTGTGCCTGGTTGCGGTCGGCTATCCCGAGGACCCGTTCGCGGCCGGTTGAGCGGCCGGTGCGCAGCGGAAGTGTCCGTGCCAGCGCGTCAATGACGGATCGTGCTGCCGTCAGGGCTGATGCAGTGACCTGGCACGGCGTTCGATTTCCTCCGGCGATACGTCCTCGATATGGGTCGCAACATGCCATGTGTGTCCGAACGGGTCGCGGATGGTCCCCATGCGATCGCCGTAGAACTTGTCCTCGACCGGGGTCTTCAGCGTCGCGCCGGCGTCCGTGGCCTTCTTCACGACGGCATCGACGTCCGTGACATACAGAACAATGCTGGCGGGTGAACCGCCGTATCGGCCGGGCGCATGCGCCTCCATCGCGGGGGCCTCATCGGCCAGCATGATGCGGCTGTCGCCGATCTCGATTTCGGCGTGTCCGACCTGCCCATCCGGCTGACCGAGGCGCATCACCTCCCGTGCGGCAAAGACGGCCCGATACCAGTCCAATGCCCGGGCCGCGCCGTCGACGATCAGGTAAGGCGTGACGCTGTGATAACCGTGCGGGATCTGGGATACCATGGGGACTGCTCCATGTTCGACGGCGCGATCGTGGCATGGTTTCCCGGCGCCGATCAAGAACATTGAGTGAACAAATAGGCCGTGTGAACATGAGCGTGACACTTCCCTCGTGGCGCTCTTCTCCCGCGTGGCGCTCCTCCATGGACTCGTGGGTCACGTCATCGCCGAGCAGAATGATCCGATGCAGGCGGCGATGCGAAAGGCCCGATGCGGTGCATCGGGCCCCGTGCGCCGTGTGGTCTCGTTGAAGGTGTCGGGGTCAGCCGCCGCCCCAGTGCCATCGGAGATTGCGCATTTCATTACTGAGTTGCTCGCGACTGGAAAAACCCGATTCCCAGCCCGAGAGATCCGGTGTCACGATCGGGGCCGGAACGGTAGAGGCCATCGCGCCGGATTGCGCGAGCAGGGTGATGGCATTGCCCCCATCCCTGGATGCGGCTTGTGAACCGGCATATGCGGCTTGGCCGAAGGATGCCGACCCGGCCAGACCAGTTGCAATGATGACGGCGAGGAACGTTTGTTTCATGACAGGTCTCCTTTGGTTCTGCTGCTCGGGCAGAACGGTATGGTTGTGAACGATGCTACGTCCTCCTTGTCGCGGCTGGACTTCGGCCCTTGACTTGCGTTGATGCCTGGAATTCCCGCCGCGCTCGGGAAATAGTCCAGTGCAGATGGAAGAAGGCAGAGCCGTATCGCCCAGAATCGGTCGGTTCATGCCATGGCCGCGATGGCGGGTGGGTGTCCGCGGCGAGCCGTGGCGTTCCCGCCGGGGGGCGCCGTTGAGGTCCGTGTCTGATCGGGGCGCGGGCGTCGGGATGCACGATGGGGACGGGAGCGTGCCGGTTGGCATGTAGGTGTTTCCAGTCGCCGCTGGCCTATTGCCGGACCCCGCAATCCTCGCAACAACGGCGGGCAGGAGAGCCGGTGTCCGGTTTGCGGCTGGCCGGTACCCGGGCGGCAGTGGGGTCTCGGC
>JBFXDK010000031.1:0-9637 GCA_050181195.1 Acetobacteraceae bacterium
GATTGTGCTCCCGTTGGAGCGCGCGCGGGCTATTCCCGGCGCGGCAGCATCTGCTCGACCAGCGTGGCCCAGTACGACGCGCCGACCGGCAGGACGTCATCGTTGAAATCATAGAGCGGATGGTGCAGCACCGGCGCGTCCGGACCGTCGCCGCTGCCCAGCATGATGTAGCTGCCCTGCTTGGCATTGAGCATGTAGGCGAAATCCTCGCCGCCCATGGTCGGCGCGCGCATTTCCCGCACCTGTGGATCGCCGGCGATGCTCGTCGCGGCGCGGACGGTCAGGGCGGTGGCCTCGGGATCGTTGATCGTTGCCGGCGCGTGATGGAAGAAGGTCAACTCCGCCCTGGCACCCAGGCTTTCGGCGATGCCCTTGACGATGCGGTGCATGCCGGCCTCGATCTGCTCGCCGACGCGCGGATTGAACCAGCGGGCGGTGCCTTTCATCGTCACCCGCTCCGGCAGGATGTTGTAGGCATCGCCGCCGGAGATCTGGCCCACCGAGACGACGCCGCCCTCGACCGGTTCGATCGTGCGGGAGACGATCGTCTGTAGCGCGGTCACGATCTGCGCGGCGACCACGACAGGGTCGATCCCCTGATGCGGGAAGGCGCCGTGGCTGCCGCGGCCGGTGATGGTGATATCGAAGAACGCCACCGCCGCCATGATCGGCCCGGACCGCCACAGGAAACGCCCGGCCGGCGCCTGCGGCCAGTTGTGCAGGCCGAACACCATCTCCATCGGGCAGCGGTCGAACAGCCCGTCCTTCACCATCCTGTCGCCCCCGGCCTCGAACTCTTCGGCCGGCTGGAAGATCACATAGACGGTGCCGTCGAAGTTGCGGGTTTCCGCCAGGTATTTCGCCGCGCCCAGCAGCATGGCGGTATGCCCGTCATGGCCGCAGGCATGCATCACGCCCGCGTTCCGGCTGGCATGAGGCAGGCCGGTTTCCTCCTGCAGCGGCAGCGCGTCCATATCGGCGCGCAGGCCGATCGCGCGGGACGATGCACCGCCGCCACGGATGACGCCGACCACCCCGGTGCCGGCCATGCCGGTGATGATCTCGTCCACCCCGAAGCCACGCAGCTTCTCCTGCACCATGGCCGAGGTTCGCACCTCCTGCATCGACAGTTCCGGATGCGCGTGCAGGTCTCGCCGCCATTCGGTCATCTCGGGATGGAACTCGGCGATACGGTTGATGATCGGCATGCATGTCTCCCCGGGCCGGTTACGGATAGTGCGAACCACGGAACGTGCGGGCAAGGCCTTCTTGAAGCGGAATGGGCGAGACGCCGAGGTGCCGCCGCATCGGGCCGGTATCGAACGCCTTATCCTCCAGCAGCCGCCGCACTTCGGCCGGTTCGATCGTGGGCAGCAGCGGCAGGAACCGGGTGATGGCGGCGGCGGCGATCAGCGGGGCGGCGGGGCAGGGGATCAGCTTCGGCGGTGTCAGGCCCGCTGCCCGGGCCACGGCACGGATGAAATCGGCATAGGGGACAGGTGCTGGGCCGGCGATCACCAGGGCGGACGGTCCGGTCCAGTCCCGCGCCAGGGCGGCGAGAATGGACCGCGTCACGTCGTCCTGATGGATCGGCTGCACCAGGGCCTTGCCGCCACCGGGCAGCGGCAGAACGGGCAGGCGTCGCAGCAGCCCGGCCAGGCGCTGGACGTTGTTCTCGCCCTGTGCGCCATAGATCATCGTCGGATGCAGCATGACGCCGGTTCGGCCGGAGGCGAGGAACGCCGCCTCGCCGGCCAGCACACCGTTGCCGTGTGCGTCGGGCCAGCGGGTGAACTTGCGGGTGCTGCCCAGGAAGACGAAGCGTGCATCCGGCGGCGCGGCGTCGATCACCGCCGGGGCGTGGCGGGCATGGGCGCAGGACACGATGCGGGCGGCGTCGCGCAGGGCGTCGCGCAGGGACCGCGCGTCGGCCAGGTCGGCGCGTCTGGCGGTGCCGGACAACCCGATCGCCTGCCATTTCGCGGGATCGCGCACGACGGGAACCACGGCACCGCCCGCGTTCAGAATGGCGGTGCACAACGCCACCCCGGAGCGTCCCGAGGCACCGATGACATGGACGGATTGGGTCATGGGGCGTGTGACGCATATCCGGCCGCTGCCGGCAAGCAGGTGATCGCGTGCAACCGGGCCGCGCGTTCCGCCATCGTCGCATCCCCGGTCACGGACTTCGGGCGATATCGTTGCTTGCGCCATGTGATTCGACGGTCGCCAGGACGGCGGGGCTTGTGTCATGCCAACGCTGACTGCAAGGATTTCGATGCGCGTTCGTGCCACGCGACAGTAACGGTTCGCACGGACGCTCGGGGGAAGCGGGTGAGCGCGATGCGGTTTCCACTCCTTATGTTCGGGTTGGTCCTGCTGGCGCTGTCCGCGGCGCTGATTGCCGGCATGCCGGCGGGGCAGGTGCTGACGGTGACCCTGCCGCTGTTCCGGCTTTCCGCCGCACCCGCAGGGCAGGTGGTCTGGTTGGTCTGGGTCATGGCGGCGGTGGGCGCCCCGGCGGCCGTGGTGGGCTTTCTGCTGCACACGCCCTGGTTCCGCCCGCAGCCCACGCAACCGGCCCGTCGCGCCGCGCCGTTGCTGGATCGCCTGCGACCGAACGGGGATCTCTCCTTCCTGCTCGCGAGTCCCTGGCGTGAGATAGTGATCTTCGCGGCGCTCCTGCTGGTGAGCTTGCTCGCCTGCCTGGCGGGACATCTGTCGGTGCCGCGGGCTGTCCTGCTGAGTGCCTTCGCGACAGCCGCGATCGGGGCCGCGATCCATGCCGTGCAGGCGCTGGAAGCCGAACCGTTCGAGATGCAATCGCATTGGGGCGGATTGGGCGGCGGAATGGGCGGCTGGCGGCTGTCGCGGGCGGCGGTGCTGATCCTGCTGGCGCTGGGCTTCGCCGGCGCGGCTGTCGGGGCGTGCTATCAGCCGGCGGACAGCGGCAAGGGGACCCAGGACGCTCCGAAGAAGGACCAGAAGGCGGGCTCCACCGGGGAGGCTCCGCTTCGGGTGGTGATCCGCAATGGCTGATCCGCCTGTGGTCTCGATCTCGCTGACAGGTCTCGATGACGAAGGGGCTGGCAGGGTGGAGGAGTGGTATTTCCCGCCACGCCCTGTTTTCCTGGGATCGCATGCGTTCGATGTGCTCAGACGGGAGATGCGCCGCTACCTGGACGGGGAAATCCAGGGACGGTCCTTCCTGATCGCCGGTCATCGCGGTGCGGGCAAGACGGCGATGGTGTTGCGGGCAGCCTCGGACCTGTACCAGCAGGCGATCGAGCAGGCGGTCCATGACGTCGCGCAGGGAGCGGATGTCGCGATTTCCAGGGGCACGCGGCTGGGCCCGCCGACGCGCCCGCTGCTGGTGCAACTCAGCGGATTCAGCCTTGTTGCGGCGGAGACGCCCGCGTCGGAGGCGAAGGCAGCAGACCCGGGCACCGCGACGGCGGCGCAGGCGACCGCACCGGCGGACGGCAACGCCGCCCCTCCCGGACCTGTGGCGGATCCCGCCGCGTCGGCCCCGGCCGAGGCGCGTGCCGGAGACATCGTGAACCGCTCGGCCGAGCGGGCGCTGCAACACCTTACTACGGTGCTGTATCGCGCACTTGCGCGGGAGGTGTCCGAGTGCTTCGCGCGCCATGCACGGACCATCGACCGCAAGCCGCCGGATGGGATGCGCCGGCTGCGGGACCTGCCGGAATTGGCGGGGCAGGTAACGCTGGATCTGGACCAGGCGCCCGATGTCGCGACCTTGCGGGCCGCCTGGCACCGGCTGGACCGGTTGGCCTCCGGCGTGTTGTGGCCGGCAACCGTCGGTCATGCGCTGGGCGCCGGCGGACTGCGAGACCGCGGCGTGCGGGAGATCATGGCGCTGGCGACCGCGAACGAGGCGTTCCAGGTCTGCATCGGCGACATCAACGACAAGCGCATCAACAAGGCGAACGCCAATCAGGAGCAGACGCTGAAGGCCGAGGCGAAGGCGGATGCGAAGGACTTTGCCAGCCGCCTGCTGGGACTTCTCGCCGGCGGGGTGACAGGGGCGGCACTGTGGGGTCCCGGGCGCGAGGTGACCGCGGTTGCCGCAGGAGGTGCCGTGGCGGCTGTGAGCACGCTGGCGCTGACCTGGACCTCGACCCGCAGCCGCAAGAGCGAGCGCGGCCTCGACTATACCATTGTCATCAAGCGTACGATCGAGAACCTGGAACGCGATCTGCCGCTGGTAATCCAGCGCATCCGCGACGCCGGCCTGGCGCCGGTGTTCGTGATCGATGAACTCGACAAGGTCAGCAATACGGGCAGGGTGATTCATCAGATCATCAGCCGGCTGAAGAACCTGACCACGGATTACGGGTTCTTCTGCTTTCTGACCGGGCGTGAGTATTTCGACGAGATCGAAGGGAAAATTCGCGTCGAGGCCTACCCGAACGAGCACACCTATTTCAGCCACCGGCTGCTGGTGCTGTACCGGCCCGAGGAGTTGTCGCATTTCGTCCGCCAGCTATGGGCGCTGGAGCCGGCGGGTGGACCGTTGCCAGCTTCGGGACCCGAGGCCGTGGACCTGATGAAACCGGCGCACACGGCTGCATGGGTGCTGACCTCCGGCGTGCTGCATCGCGCGCGCCTCAGCACAATCGATGTCATGCGGGAACTCGCCGCTCTGGTGGACCGCGATGGAAAACTGCGCGATCCGATCGAAGACGTGCGTGCGAGCGGGCGATTCCTGCTGCCGATGGTCGTGCAGCTCGTGATCGAGCATCTCTTGCGCCGCCCTGCGCTGGCCGATCGGATGCGTGACAATCCCGCGTTCACGCAGCGGGCGATCGACGCGGCCTATTTCATTTCGCATACGTGGCAGACGGCCGAGGCGGTGACCGTCGATGAGGCGCATCTGCGTGCGCATCTGGTCCGCCAGGGACGGATCGCGGGCGAAGACGATGACCGCAGGCAACAGGTCCTGGATAGCATGGTCAGCGGTGAACAGCGGACCGTTCTGCTGCGGCTGGTGGAGGATATGGCGGAGCTGCTGACCGAACCTTTCGTGACGATCCAGGCGCGCCTCGCTGCCGATCCCGTGTTTCAGTCGTCAGGCGGCGGCGGATTGCCGGAGCGTGAGCGGGAGAAGCTGAGCCTTTTGCTGCCGCTGCTGAGCAGCATGCCCGGGCAGAGCCAGCGCCTGCTGGCGCGGGACGATCCGGGCAAACCCGAGTACCGCTTTCTCTACGACAATGCGGGCCTGGATCGCATGGTCGCCGCCATGCCGGCGCCCGCGGGACCCGGTCTGCCGAAGAATCAGTCCGATGCGCTGGCCCTGGTCGATGATCTGCGGGCGGTGCTGACGGAATATGGGCTGACGCTGAATCAAATGATGCAGATCGGCGTGCTGCCCGACAACGTGCCGGAGGCCCGGATCGCCGGCGCGGCGGATGCGCTACGAACGGCGGCATCGGGGCCGGTGGCCGCGCACCCCGAAGAGGCATCGATCCTGCTGGGATTCGCCGAAACCGCCCGCCGATGGTCGCGCGCGATCGTCACCTTCGTCGCGCTCGTGGATCTGGTGCGCGATGATGCGAAGCGAGCGTTGTCGGATGCATCAGCAATCCTACGTCACCAAGCTCTACCGGATGCTGCGACCACGCTGCGCATTCTGGGGCGCATGCTGCCGATCGCATCGATTGCTTCCCGTCTGGCGGGCGAGGCTACGCGTGCGGAAGCGCCAGAAAAACGAGACCTGTCCGCGAACCTCATGCCTGCTCTGGAGCAAATTCTGACTCCCGAAATCCGGGTGCGTTCGCGTAACGGGACCGGTGGACGTTTGGCATGGAAATCAGGGGTTACCAGCGAGAAGCGGCGGCTCGGCCGCGCCCGAGGCAGCTTTGCGGCTCAACAGCAAACGCTTATCCGAGACGCGGAGCACCGATGGGATCAGCGGTTCGAGACATGGTTCGGCTCTGGCGGGCGCGAAGTCGGAGATCCGATTGGCTATCCGGACCTGGTTCTCGGAATCACCGATCCATCTGTATTTCTCCGGCTGCGACCTGATTTGAATCTCGTAACCGCATGGGAATGGAGCGATATCGCAGCCCGTTTGTTCAGCCAGGCGGCGAACGAAAATCCGCCCTTGGTCCAGGCCGCCCTGCGTGCCCTTGGGTTCGGTCGGCGCATTCTGGGGACCGATCCGCTGCCCTCTGGCACGGCGATCGCCAGCACCGGCCCGGAGGACCAGCCGGGCCTCGTCTTCGTCGCCCGGCCGCAGACCTCGATCGCCCACCAGCCGCAGGGCGGACCGCGCAAAGGGCGTCCCATCCTCGTGATATCCTCGCCGCCCAGCGAGGAAAGCACTAGATTGCTGGAATGGCTCGCCGAACACGACGCCATCGATATGGACGACTGGCTGGTGGAAGATGAGCAGGAATAAGTCCGACGTTCAGGAATTTCTCGCCCGCCTCAAGACCGACCCCAAGGTCGTGCGGGTCACACGCGGACGGCAGCAATCCCTGCGCCGCCCGGACGTCGTCTATGACGTGAACAACCTCGATGACGCGGTCCGCGTCTATGAGGAGCGCAAGGCCTCGGGCAGGCCCAAGGCGCCGCCGCTGCTGCGCGCGGGGCACGAGGGCGAGGAGGTCGCACGTCTGCAGAACGCGCTGCAGATGCGCGGCTCCATCAAGCTAACCGTTGATGGCAAGTTCGGTGCCGAGACCGAAGCCGCGGTGCGGCGGTTCCAGCAGGCCAGCAAGCTGCCGGCCGACGGGATCGCGGGTCCGCAGACCCTGCGCGCCCTCGGCCTGGACTAGCGCATTCCCAGCCTGACTGTGCAGGCTGAAAATGCTCTATGCCGTTGTTCGATCGCGTGATTCACGCGCCGTCAACGTTCCGCCCAGCGCGATCACGCTCTGACGCCCGCTCAGACGAACATCGCCTTGATCGAGGCGATGTCCACATCCTCGATCCGCGCCGGCTTCCATTGCGGCTTGCGATCCTTGTCCACCACCATCGCCCGCACGCCTTCCACGAAGTCCGGATGCGCCATGGTCGTGCGGGTCAGCAGGAACTCGGCATCCAGCGCCTGGCGCAGCGTCATGTCGGCGCCGCGGCGCAGTGCCTCGACCGTCCAGCAGAGCGCGGACGGGGAAACGGTGCGCATTGCCTTCAGCGCAGCCTTGGCCCAGTCGGCATCGCGCTTTTCCAGCTGCTGCACCATCTCGACAACCGAGTCCGTCCCGAAGATCGCATCGATGTCGGCCAGATGGGGTTCCAGCGAATAGGCCGGCAGGGTGCGGTTGAAGCGTGCCAGCGCCGCGGGGCCTTCCTTCGCCAGCGCGGCCGAGAGCGCCGGCAGGTCCTCGCGCGGCGTGTAGTGCGTCGCGAAGCCGGCATGCACGGAATCGGCGCCGGAGATGCGCAGCCCCGTCAGGCCCAGATACATGCCGAGCTCGCCGGGCATGCGCGGCATGAAATAGGTGCCGCCGATGTCGGGGAAGAAGCCGATCGCGGTTTCCGGCATGCCGAAGGACGCGTGCTCGGTTGCCACGCGATACGGGCCATAGACCGACACGCCGATGCCGCCGCCCATGCAGATGCCGTCGATCAGGGCGATATAGGGCTTCGGATAGGTGGCGATCATGTAGTTCAGGTCGTATTCCTCGCCGAAGAACGCCTCGACCTCGGTGCGATCGCCGGAAAGCTGGCCTTCCCGCAGGTTGATCACGTCGCCCCCGGCGCAGAAGGCGCGGTCGCCGGCGCCGGTGATGACCACCGCATGCACATGCGGGTCGTCGCGCCATTCGGTCAGCGCCTTCGTCATCGCCCGGATCATGTCGAGGTTCAGCGCATTCAGCGCCCGCGGGCGGTTCAGCAGGATGCGGGCAATGCGGCCGTCGCGGCTCGTGATCAGGGTGTCGTCGGTGCTCATGCGGGGTGTCTCCAGATCTGGCGGGTCCTCTACCGCGCGGATGCTGGCGAGCCCAGCCGCCTACAGCTTCGGCCCGGGATCGTCCGACAGCTTCTCCCCCCGTCCGCGGTTGGATGACGGGCCGCAGCGATCCGCCTGCGGTGCCCAGCCGGCATGCGTGAAACTGCCATCCGGCCCCTTGCTGAGCAGGTCGTCCCAGCCATCGGTGAACAGGATCCGCACCGCGTTCCCTTCCCAGCGCCAGATGCCCTGTTCGCCCGCCGCGAAATCCGACATCGCGCTGTGGTCCGGCGCCAGGCGGACATGGAACGGCGTGCCGTCCGTGTGGAAAAAGCGCCAGCGGCCAACGGCATTGAACGGGCGCGCCGGCTGGGCCGGCTGCTGGGCCCGCGCCGCCGCACAGGTGGCCAGGAAGCCGGCCGCCAGAAGCAACCCCGACCGGCGCGTGACGTGTCGAACCATGGTCTGCTCCGCACTCGTGACGATGCGCCAACCGTCAGCACACAATCATCCCGTTGCCAAGCGGCCATCCCGTTGCCAAGCGGCGTGCCCCAAGGGGCATGCCCCACGCGGCATACCCTCGACAGCGCGGCCTATCCCATCCCATGATCGCGGCACGAAAATCGGGAGGAACCGCATGCGGATCGCCATCATCGGCCAGCAGGATTTCGGCAAGGCCACCATGGAAGCCTTTCTCGCGCGGGGGGAGGAGGTCGCGGCCGTCTTCTGCGCCCCGGAAAAGGGCCGGCCCGACCCGTTGCGCGTGGCGGGTGAGGCGCGGGGCATCCCGGTGCACCAGTTCCCGCGACTGACCGACCCCGCGGCGCTGGAGGCGATGCGGGCCGCCAACGTCGATATCGGCGTCATGGCCTATGTCACGCAATTCGTGCCGCAGGATTTCTGCAACATCCCGAAGTTCGGCACGATCCAGTTCCACCCCAGCCTGCTGCCGCTGCATCGCGGCGCCTCATCCATGAGCTGGTCGATCATCCTTGGCCGCACGGAGACCGGCTTCTCCATCTTCCGCCCCACCGACGGGCTGGACGAAGGTCCGGTCATCCTGATGCGCTCCGTCCCCATTGAACCGGAGGACACACTCGGCACGCTCTATTTCGGCAAGATCTTTCCGATGGGCGTCGCGGCACTGGTCGAGGTTGCCGACATGGTGATGGCGGGCAAGGCACCGGCCATCGCGCAGTATGAACCGAACGCCGGCTACGAGGGCATCATTCGCGATGCCGAATCGCACATCTCCTGGGCGACGCATGTCGATCTCACCTACAACCTGATCCGCGGCTGCAATCCGGCCCCCGGCGCCTGGACGATGCATGACGGCAAGAAGCTGTATCTGTTCGAATCCACCAAGCGTATTGCGCGCACCTTCTCCGAGGTGAAAGGCAAGAAGCTGGGCGAGGTGGTGGCGATGAACGGTTCCAGCGCCGTGATCCACGGCCAGGGTGGCTTCATCGAAGTGCATCGCGTCCGCCCCGAGGGTGGCCGCAAGGTGACCGCGGCCGAAGCGGGACTGGGCGCGGGGGTGATCCTGGGCGGCTGAAACCTCGTCCATGAACGATTCCGGCCCCAGGTTTTTTCCCGTGGGTCGTTGCCGAGAGGTGCGGCGGAATGTAGCGTCTGGTCCGACGAGGTAAGCCGGACCAGACCAATTATGTATGCCCGCACGCTCCTGGCCGCCGTGGCACTTTTCGCCACGTGCGG
>JBFXDK010000031.1:9737-48619 GCA_050181195.1 Acetobacteraceae bacterium
TTTCCCGTGGGTCGTTGCCGAGAGGTGCGGCGGAATGTAGCGTCTGGTCCGACGAGGTAAGCCGGACCAGACCAATTATGTATGCCCGCACGCTCCTGGCCGCCGTGGCACTTTTCGCCACGTGCGGCGCAGCGGCCCTAGCGCATGATCTCACGGTTGTTGCGCGTGGCGAGTCGCTGCTGGCCCCTTTGCGCGACATGGTCCTGCGTCCGTTCACCGCGGCAACGGACATTCCGGTTGTGCAAGACACGTGGGAAGGCGGCCTGGACGCGCTGCGTGCGCGCGTCAAATCGCCTGAAAATATCTGGGATGTCGTGATAGTCGATCCGGCCGAGCTGGCCGTGGGGTGCAACGAGGGCCTGTTCGAAAAGCTCGACTGGTCGGCGGTGGGCGGCAAGGATCATTATTTGCCGCCGGCGGTAACCAGCGATTGCGGCCTGGGCGCCTTCTTCGCGACAACCGTGCTGGCCTGGGACAAGGAGAAGTTCCCGGCGACGCCGACCTGGGTGGATTTCTGGGACGTGGCGAAATACCCGGGCAAGCGTGGGCTGCGCGCCGGGGTACGCGGCAATCTGGAAATCGCGCTGATGGCCGACGGCGTCGCGCCGGCCGAGGTCTACAAGCTGCTGGCAACGAATGAGGGCGTCGACCGCGCCTTCCGCAAGCTTGATCAGCTCAAGCCATACATCGTGTGGTGGAACAACGAAGCCGAGGCGACCCATATCCTGGGATCGGGTGATGTGCTGATGACGAGCGCGCCGAGCGGGCGGATTGCCGTGGCAAATCGGGGCGAGCGGCGGAATTTCGGGGTTCAGTGGGCAGGCGGCCTCTATGAGGTGCAGAACTGGGTGGTGCTGAAAGGCACCCCGAACCTGCGGACGGCGCAGCAATTGCTGTACGTGATGGGATCGACCGCGATCCAGGTCCGCATGCTGCGCCAGACCGGCGAAACCGGGCTGGCGAAGGGCGTCAACGAAGGCCTGTCACCGGACCTGCTGGCCGTGGTCGCGAGCAACCCGGCAAATCTGGCGCAGGCACTGCGTTCGGATGCCGGGTTCTGGAACGACAACATCACCAAGCTGCGTCAGCGCTTCGAAGCGTGGCAGCAGGGACGCTGACCGGACCGGCCGGCCGCGTTCCGGCGTTGCCCGGCCGGCGGCGGTGACGCCGGCTAGAGTAGTTTCACCCTGACAGTGCAGGACCCAAATACTCTAGCGTCTTGTTTTGTCGCGAGATTCACACGCTGGGGACGTTCCGCTCAGTGTGATCACGCTCTACGCTCGGCCGCCGGCGTTCTAAGCTCGGCCGCCGGCGTTCTGCGCTCGGCCGCCGGCGTTCTACGCTCGGCCGCCGGCGTTGATCGCGCGCCACACGCGCTCGGGCGTGGCCGGCATGTCGATATGGGTCACGCCATCTTCGCTCAGCGCATCGATCAATGCGTTGATCACCGCCGGCGGGCTGCCGACCGCGCCGGCCTCGCCCGCGCCCTTCACGCCCAGCGGGTTCGACGCGCAGGGAATCTCCAGCAGTTCCACCTCGATGTCGGGAAATTCGCTGGCGCGCGGCAGGGCGTAGTCCATGAAGCTGCCCGACAGGAGCTGGCCGGACGAGTCGTAGACCGTGTGTTCCAGCATCGCCTGGCCGAAGCCCTGCGCCACCCCGCCGGCGACCTGGCCGCGCACGATCAGCGGGTTCACCGTCTTGCCGAAATCGTCGCACACGACATAGCGCACCAGCTCCACCATCCCGGTCTCGGGGTCCACCTCGATCTCGGCCATGTGGCAGCCATTGGGGAAGGTGTGATGATCGATCGGCGCGATCTCCGCGGCGTCGATCCCGCCAGCGCCCTTGCTCCGGCGGGCCGCGGCGAGGTCCAGGATGTCGATGCCGCGATCGGTGCCGACGATGCTGAAGCGCCCGTCGGCGAAGGTGATGTCGGCGACGGCCGCTTCGAGCTCCTCGGCCGCGGCGTCCTTGCCCTTGTTGATGACGGTGTTGGCGGTCAGCAGGATCGCCTGTCCCTCGGAATACAGGCTGCGCGCGCCGCCGGTTCCGCCGCCGACCGGGATCGTGTCGGTGTCGCCCTGGCGGATGCGGATCTTCTCGCCGTCGACGCCAAGCTGGGTCGCGGTGAGCTGGACATAGGCGGTCTCGTGGCCCTGTCCGGTGGATTGCGTGCCGACATAGACATCGACGAACCCGTCCTCGGCGAACCGGATCTCCGCCCGTTCCGTCGGGTCGCCGCCGGTGGCCTCCAGGTAATAGGCAAGCCCGATCCCGCGGCGCTTGCCTTGCGCGGCCGAGGCCGAGCGGCGGGCGGCGAAGGTGGCGTAGTTGATCTTCTCCAGGGCGGCATCCAGCACGATGCGGAAATCCCCGCTGTCATAGGTCTTGCCGACCGGCGTGGTGTGCGGCATCGCCGAGGGCGGCACCATGTTCCGCCGCCGCAATTCGATCCGGTCGATCCCGAGATCGCGGGCGGTGGCGTCGACCAGGCGTTCGATCAGGTAGTTGCTCTCCGGCCGGCCGGCACCGCGATACGCATCGACCGGCACCGTGTTGGTGAAGACGCCGAGAACATTGGCATGGATGGCCTTGAACCCGTAGATGCTGGCGAGCACCGAGGTGCCGGCATAGGTCGGGATGTAGGGCGCGAAGGTCGAGAGGTAGGCGCCCATATTCGAGACGTTGCGCGTGCGCAGCGCCAGGAACCGCCCGTCGGCATCGGTCGCGATCTCGCCCAGCGTGATGTTGTCGCGGCCCTGCGTGTCGCACAGGAACGCCTCGCCGCGGTCGGCTGCCCATTTCACCGGCCGACCCAGCTTGCGCGCGGCGTAGCAGACCAGCACATGTTCCGCGTACAGGAACAGCTTCATGCCGAAGCCGCCGCCGACATCGGGGGTGATGACGCGGAACCGGTCGGGTTCGGTGCCGAACATCGGGGCAATCAGGTTCTTGACCAGCCAGCCGCCCTGGGTGTTGGCGTGCAGGGTCCAGCGACCGGAGCCGCCGTCGTACTCCGCCACCGCGGCGCGGGCTTCCATCGAGGCAACCACGATGCGGTTGTTGACCACCGTGAGCCGCGTGACATGCGCGGCATTGGCGAACTGCGCGTCGGTCGCCGCCTTGTCGCCGATCTCCCAGTCGAACACGAGGTTGTTCTTCGCCTGCTCCCACACCGCGGGGACGCCATCA
Source organism: Acetobacteraceae bacterium (assembly GCA_050181195.1). GTDB lineage: Bacteria > Pseudomonadota > Alphaproteobacteria > Acetobacterales > Acetobacteraceae > Rhodopila. The sequence goes on from JBFXDK010000031.1 coordinate 12,933, forward strand.
TCCATTGCCGTGGCGAGATCGGTGATCGATGGCAGGATGTCATAGCCGACATCGATCGCATCGGCCGCGTCGCGCGCCTGCTTCGGGTTGTCGGCGACGATGAAGGCCACGGGATCGCCGACATGGCGGACGGTCCCGTCGGCCAGCACCGGATGCGGCGGGCTCGCCATGTCCGATCCGTCGCGGTTCTGCACCGGCGTCGCGCAGGGCAGGGTGCCGATGCCATCCGTCGCCAGGTCTGCCGCGGTATAGATCCCGCGCACGCCGGGCATCGCGGCGGCGGCGGCGGTGTCGATGCCGGTGATCCGGGCCGCCGCATGCGGGCTGCGCAGGACGATGCCGTGCAGCATGCCCGGCAGCATGATGTCATCGGTGTAGCGTCCGGCCCCTTTCAGCAGGCGCGGATCCTCCACGCGACGCACGGGCTGGGCGAGGCCGAATTTCGTGGTCATGGGTCCTGTCACTCCGCGTTGCCGAAGACGAGCTCTGTCGTTCAGCATGTACGTGCGCGGAGGGAAAGGCCAAGGGGTGGTTTGCGCGTGGTTTGCGGCTGGTGGGCGACGCGCGCTGGACGTCTATGCGCGCCCGCCCCCGAATGCGTTGAAGGTGATCAGGGTGTAGGTGTCCTTGACCCCTGGCAGCGTCTGCACCTTCTCGGTCACGAACTGGCCGATGTCCTGGTCGCTGTCCAGGTAGAACTTGGCCAGCAGGTCATACTGGCCCGACGTCGAATAGAGTTCCGACATCTCCTCGATCCTGTCCGCCGCTTCCTTTGCCACCGCATACGCTCGGCCCATCTCACATTTGATCATGACAAATATGGCTCGCATGCGCGCCTCCTGAATACGGGGCCGCAGGCTATCATGGGCCGGCCGCGGGGAAACAGCCGGCGGTTACGGATCGACCCCGGCGGCCAGGGCGAAGCTGGCGGTGCCCAGGCGATGCAGCATCTCGGGCAGCCTTGGTTCCGACGGCAGCGGACCGTCATGGAGGAACGCGGTCCACCTCTCCCATTCCGTTTCACTCAGTGCCAGCGCGCGGCGCATCTCATTGGTGTCGAGCTGCACCGATTCACCGATCTCGCTGAACATCCGAAACTGTCTCCGAGCCACACTGTCCGGGCTGGGTCCAATCGAATTCCGTAGCATCCGTCACACCCCCTAATTCGATGCTAAAATGTAGCGTTACGATATCGGAGAGTGGAAATCAGCTCTTCGTGTACTGATTTCGCGGCATTTGCGCTGCGTCTGCCTGCGCCGGCAAAGCATTGCGCGGCAGGGTGCAGGTGACGAATCCAGGACAATTTGCTTATCTGCAACCTCAGGGGATCCGGGAGGTCGATTCATGGAATTGGCTCAGGCGCGCAGGATGCGTGGCACGCCGCGGCATGGCGGCCGCGTGCTCGCCGATGCGCTCGTCGCGCAGGGAATCGACCACGTGTTCGAGGTGCCCGGGGAAAGTTTCCTCGACACGCTCGACGGCATGTACGACCAGCGCCAGAAATTGAAACTGGTGACATGCCGTTTCGAAGCCGGCGCGGTGAACATGGCGGAAGCCTATGGCAAGCTGACCGGCCGTCCCGCGGCGGCGATGGTGACCCGCGGTCCCGGCGCCTGCCACGGATCCATCGGTGTGCATGTCGCCATGCAGGACAGCACGCCGATGCTGCTGTTCGTCGGGCAGATCCCGCATGAGGACACCGGGCGCGACGCGTTCCAGGAAGTCGACTACCGGCAGATGTTCGCGCCGCTGGCGAAATGGGTGACGCAGATCGACCACGCGAAACGAATTCCCGAAGTGGTGGCGCATGCGGTCGACGTGGCCACATCCGGTCGTCCCGGCCCGGTGGTGATCGCGCTGTCCGAGGAGATGCAGAAGGACCAGGTCGATGTGCCCGACATCGTCCGCGCCCCGGTCAGCGTCGCCTTCCCCGACCCCGAGGCGATGCAGCGGATGCACGCGATGCTGGCGAAGGCGAAGAAGCCGATCGCCGTCGTCGGCGGATCATGCTGGACGGATGAGGGCAGGGCGGCGCTGCGGCGGTTCCTGCTCGCCAACGATGTGCCGGTCACCGTCGGCTTCCGCCGCCAGGCGCATTACGACGGCACCCAGGACAATTTCGCCGGCGACCTGGGCGTCGGGTCCGATCCCGGGCTGATCGCCAAGGTCAAGGAGGCCGACCTCATCCTGGCGATCGGCTCGCGCCTGGGTGACGCCGTCACCCAGGGCTACACGCTGCTGGATCTGGCGGGCAGCGTGCCAATCATCCAGGTTCTGCCGGATGGCGCGGAGATCGGCCGGGTGTTCCGCGCCGCGCTGGGCATCGTTTCCGACCTGAATGTCTTCGCCCACGCTGCCGCGGCGCTTGAACCGGTCAGGCCGGCATGGTCCGACTGGACCCGCGAGTTGCGCTCGCTGCGCGAGGCGCAGCGCGCGGTGCCGAACTACCAGGGCACGCTGAACCTTGGCACCGTCATGCGTGATCTGGAGACGCTGCTGACGCCGGATGCGATCGTCACCACCGATGCCGGCAACTTCGCTGGCTGGGCCACGCGATTCATCAATTTCGGCCCGTCGCAGCGCTATATCGGCCCGACCAACGGCGCGATGGGCTACAGCGTGCCGGCGGGCGTCGGCGCCAAGATCGTCTTCCCCGATCGGATGGTCGTCAGCATGGTCGGCGATGGCGGCTTCCTGATGACGGGGCAGGAGATCGCCACCGCCTTCCACCACGGCGTCGCACCGATCGTGCTGGTGTTCAACAATCAGATGTACGGCACGATCCGCATGCATCAGGAACGCGCTTATCCCTGGCGCGTATCGGGCACCGCCCTGACCAATCCCGATTTCGCCAGGTTCGTCGAGGCATTCGGCGGCCATGGCGAGGTGGTGAGTGAGACCGCCGGCTTTGCCCCGGCCTTCCGGCGCGCGGTGGAAAGCGGCCGTCCCGCGGTGATCGAATTGCGGATGAATCCCGATCAGATCACAACGCGGGCCACCATCGCCGATCTCCGCGCCGGTAAGACCCCGCCGAAGCCGGCGGTGAAGGCGAAGCGCGCCGCCGCGCGGAAGCATCCCGCTGCGACGCGCGTCCAGGCCGGCGCGCCGAAGAAGCGCGGCTAGCGTCTTTTCACCCGGACTGTGCAGGCGAACATCAGCCTGCCGTCCGGCATGGAATGCGGCGATGCCTCCCGAAGCTGGAAGCGGCATCGTCCGCCTTGGCGCCGCTCGGCGCTGAAGGCTGGCCGTCCGGACAAGTAATGGCGTGGGCTGCGGGCAAGGGTACATCCGTCCGCCGTCGCCGATCCTGCGTCCGCCCGGATCGCGAACCGGGCGGTGAGCGGAACGCCTGCGGACGCGATCAGCTCCAGGCGGCGCGGCCGCGCTTGGTCAGCGATTCGGGGCGCCGGCCCAGCCCGCTCTGCTTGGCGAGCGTGGAGCGCAGGGCCGCATAGTTCGACGCCACCATCGGGTAGTCGGCCGTCAGCCCGTGCTTGGTCCGGTAATCCTCGGGCGACAGGTTATGTACCGTGATCAGGTGCCGCTTCAGCATCTTCATCGTCAGGCCGCATTCCAGGCAGACGAGATGGTCGGAATGCACCGCCGCCGCCGCCGTCGCCGACGGCGCGGCGCCCTGGCCGTTCGTCTCGGCCGCTTCGACCTCGGCAAGCGTATCGTAGACCTGCCTGATCAGATCAGGGAGCGCGTCAGCGCTCGTATTGTTATGGCCCACATGGGCGCTGACGATCCGGGCAGCGAGCGAAAGCAGGTGCTCATGAGTAGGTGCCATGGAGAGGAATATCCCTGTGTGTCCGCAGCTTTGACGTTTTTTTAACGTTGTATTATCATTTTCGCCGACGTCAACAACGCCGTTGCATCGGCCCTGGCTGCAGGAGGAGACGCCCCTGTGAGCGACCGCATTTTCCAGGAGGCCTATGCGCGGGTGAGGAGCCGTTACACCGAAGAAGCCTGGCTCTCACTCAATCCGCGCCAGATCACCGACGCCATCTACCGCGAGATCCGGCTCATCGACGCCGAACGGGTGCGCGAGCGGGAGGCGGGGCAGACCGGGGAAGCGAACGGCGCAGACGCTGCGCCACCCATCCCGAAGCCCGGATAAGTTCACCGCCGGCTTCACGGTCCAGCAATCCCGGACCCGCGAGACCGCACCGGGTCATCCCGCGCCGGTCGGCCCAGCGCTGCCGTGCCGGCCGGCTCACGGTTTCGTGTCTCTGCCGCCCCTCAACCGACCGTTTTGCCGCCCGTATATCAGGCAATGTCGTTCGAGCGCCTGAGGTCGTCTTGCGCAGACGCTGAACCACTCCCGCCCGGTTGGTCCGGGAGTTGTCATTGTTGCGTGTCGCACCGCGGCCATCGCTCGGCCCATCTGGCAGCGGGATCATGGGTCTGAAAATCTATCATCTGCATCCGCTTGTCGCGGGACGTCTGCGGCAATGGCCGGCCCATTTCTCCCGCATTGCGGTGATGGGCTTCGACCATGTTTGTCTCGCCCCGGTCTTCCTCCCGGGCAATGGCGGCGATTGCCTCGCCAGCGCCGATCCGGAACGCCTGCATCCGGCCCTCGGCTGGGACGGATCGGCCGACGAGGGCCTTGCCTTCGCAGCGGAACAGGCCGCCGGCTGCGGCCTGCGCCTGATGCTCGACGTGGCGCTGGACCGGGTCGCGCTGTCAGCCTGGATCCGGGAACGCCAGCCCGATTGGTTCACCGCCGGCGGGCGCGGTGCGCTCCCCGACCCACGCCGCCGGCCGCATCGGCTCGATGTCGCCTATGCCCGGTTCGATCGCGGCGATGCGGCCCATGGCCTGACCGAATGGTGGAGCGAGCGTCTGGGACGCCTGATCGGGCTCGGCATGGCCGGATTCCGGTTCCTCGATCCCGACCGGACGCCGCCGGAAATCTGGCAGCGGCTGCTGCCCACGCTGCGCACCGAAGCCGGGGACGGCGAGTTCCTGGCCTGGACCGTCAGGCTGCCGCGCGACAGCCTCGCCCGCCTCACTGGCGTTGGCTTCACCCGCTCCATCGCCTCCACGCCCTGGTGGAACGGGCGGGCGGCGTGGCTGCTGGCGGAGATCGAGGCGCTCCGGCGAATTGCGCCGGTGATGGGCCTCGCGGAACCCTCATTCTCGGAACGCCTGGCAACCCTGGTGCCGCAAGGCGCCGATCCGGGGACGGCGTATCGCCATGCCCTGCGGGTCGCGGCGGTCACGGGGGACGGCCTGTTCGTGCCGATGGGCTTCGAATTTGCCGCCCGCCGCGGCTTCGACGCCACCCGCGCCGGTCCCGCCGATCTCGAGCAGGTGCGCCAGGAAGCGCCGGTCGATCTTTCCGATGACATCGCCGACGCCAACGCGCTGGTTGACCGGATATCCGCGCTGAACCTGCTGGGACCCGCCAGGACGCTGACCGCGGCCGCCGACAGCGGAACCGTCTGGGTGCGTGCCGACAGTGCCGATGTGCTGCATGCGCGACGGGCCGCGCTGATCGCGATCAACCCTGACCTGGTGCACGCGGCCACCCTGCCCATCGCCCTCGACCCGCCCCCGCCAACGGCCGGTCTGCCGCTCGGTCAGCCGACCCCGGTTGATGCGCCGGCCGATCTGCGGGCGCCGCTGGCGCCGTCCGAGGTGCGGGTCATCGCCTATGACCGCCTCCCGCCGATCGTGCCCGCCGAAACCGTGCCGCCGCCCAGGGCAGACCACATGGCCTCCACCCGCATCGCGATCGAGGCGATCAGCCCGGTTGTCGCGGGCGGCGATTTTGCCGTGAAAAGCGTCGTCGGCCGGCCGGTGACGGTGGCGGCCGATATCATCGGCGACGGGCATGAGATGCTGGCGGCTGACCTGCTGTGGCGTCCGGCCGACCAGCAGGACTGGCGGCGCGTGCCGATGCGCAAGGGCGACAACGACCGCTGGTCGGCGGTCTTCACGCCGTCACGGATCGGCGCGCATCATTTCACGGTCGAAGCCTGGTGGGATCGCTGGGGCACCTTCGCCCACGACCTGGAAGCCAAGCACCACGCCGGGCAGGCGGTGGCGTTGGAGATCCAGGAAGGGGTCACCCTGCTGCGCCATGGCGCCGAGACCGCCTCCGACGGCGACCGGGACGTGCTGGAGCAGGTGCTGACCACGGTCGCGGAACCGGGTGCCACCTGCAGCGTGACGACAATGCTGTCCGATCGCGTCCGGCGGGCGATGCAGGGGGCGGATACGCGGCCATTTGCCGCGCGCCATGCGCCCATCCGGCTGTGGGCCGATCGGTCGCGCGGGGAATTCGCCAGCTGGTACGAACTGTTTCCCCGCTCCGTCACGTCCGATCCGCGCCGGCACGGCACGTTCGCCGATGTCATCGAGCGTCTGCCCGAGATCAGCGCGATGGGGTTCGACGTGCTGTATTTCCCGCCGATCCATCCGATCGGCAAGATCAACCGCAAGGGCCGCAACAACAGCCTGCGGGCCGAACCGGGCGATGTCGGCAGCCCCTATGCGATCGGCGGCGAGGCGGGCGGGCATGACGCGCTGCACCCGGACCTGGGCACGCTGGACGATTTCAAGCGGCTGGTCGAGGCGGCCGGGGCGCACGGGCTGGAACTCGCGATGGATTTTGCCGTGCAATGCGCGCCGGATCATCCGTGGTTGCGCGAGCACCCGGACTGGTTCCGCTGGCGGCCCGACGGCTCGATGCGCTACGCCGAGAACCCGCCGAAGAAATACGAGGACATCGTCAACCCGGACTTCTACGCCGAGGCGGCCATGCCGGCGCTGTGGCACGCCCTGCGGGACGTGATCCAGTTCTGGGTGGACCAGGGTGTGCGGATCTTCCGGGTGGACAATCCGCACACCAAGCCGCTGCCGTTCTGGGAATGGCTGATCGACGACATCCATGACCGCCATCCGGACGTGCTGTTCCTGGCGGAGGCCTTCACCCGCCCGAAGCTGATGTACCGCCTGGCGAAGATCGGCTTCAGCCAGTCCTATACCTACTTCACCTGGCGCAACACGAAGCAGGAACTCACGGACTATCTGACCGAGCTCAGCGCGCCGCCGGTCAGCGACTTCTTCCGCCCGAACTTCTTCGTCAACACGCCGGACATCAATCCGGTGTTCCTGCAGACCTCCGGCCGTCCCGGATTTCTCATCCGCGCGGCACTGGCCACGACGCTGTCCGGCCTGTGGGGGATGTATTCCGGGTTCGAGATCTGCGAGGCGGCGCCGCTGCCGGGCCGGGAGGAATATCTTGATTCGGAGAAATACGAGATCCGGCCGCGCGATTATGCCGCGCCCGGCAATATCGTGGGCGAAATCACGATGCTGAACCGGCTGCGCCGGTCGCATCCCGCGCTGCAGTCGCATACCGGTCTCCGCTTCCATGCCGCCTCCGATGACCAGGTGCTGCTGTACGCCAAGCAGGCGCCAGGCAGCCGCGAACTCGTGCTGGTCGCGGTCAGCCTCGATCCCCACAATGTCAGGGCGTGCGACATCGACGTGCCGCTGTGGCAGCTTGGCCTGCCGGACAGCGCCTCGGTTGCTGTGCGCGACCTGATACGGGAACATGATTTCGTGTGGACGGGCCGCAGGCAGTCGCTTCGCCTCGATCCCGCCGACATGCCATTCGCGATATGGTGCCTGTCCCCGATTGGAGTAGCCTGATGAATATTGCCACCGCTCGCCCGCGGCCGGCCCGCCTGCCGGTCAGCGACGATCCCCAGTGGTACAAGGATGCCATCATCTATCAATTGCATGTGAAATCATTTTTTGATTTCAACAATGATGGAATTGGTGATTTCCCCGGATTGATCTCGAAGCTCGACTACATCGCCGATCTCGGCGTCAACACGATATGGTTGCTGCCGTTCTATCCGTCGCCGCGTCTGGACGACGGGTATGACATCGCCGATTACCGCGGCGTGCATCCCGATTACGGCACGTTATCGGACGTCAAGCGGTTCATTTCGGCCGCGCATGAGCGCGGCATGCGGGTCATCACCGAACTGGTCGTGAACCACACTTCCGACCAGCATCCGTGGTTCCAGCGCGCGCGCATGTCCCGCCCGGGCTCGGTGTTCCGCGACTTCTATGTCTGGTCCAACGACGATCAGAAATATGCCGGCACGCGCATCATCTTCATCGACACCGAGCGGTCCAACTGGACCTGGGACGCGACGGCCGGCGCTTATTACTGGCACCGCTTCTATTCGCACCAGCCGGACCTGAACTTCGACAACCCGAGGGTGATGAAGGAGGTGCTGTCGGTCCTGCGCTACTGGGCCGAACTCGGCGTCGACGGGCTGCGCCTGGACGCCGTGCCGTACCTGGTCGAGCGGGAAGGCACCAACAATGAGAACCTGCCGGAAACCCACACCGCCCTGAAGCGCATCCGGGCCGAGATCGACCAGCATTACCCGGGCCGCATGCTGCTGGCGGAAGCCAACCAGTGGCCCGAGGACACGAAGGACTATTTCGGCGACGGTGACGAATGCCACATGGCATTCCACTTTCCGCTGATGCCGCGCATGTACATGGCGATCGCGCGGGAAGACCGGTTCCCCATCACCGACATCCTGCGCCAGACGCCCGATATTCCCGCCAACTGCCAGTGGGCGATCTTCCTGCGCAACCACGACGAGCTCACGCTCGAAATGGTCACCGAATCGGAACGCGACTTCCTGTGGGAAACCTATGCCGCGGACCGGCGGGCGCGCCTGAACCTGGGTATCCGCCGCCGCCTGGCGCCGCTGCTGGAGCGCGATCGCCGCCGCATCGAGCTGATGAACTACCTGTTGCTGTCCATGCCCGGCACGCCGGTGATCTATTACGGCGACGAGATCGGCATGGGCGACAATATCCACCTCGGCGACCGCAACGGCGTGCGCACCCCGATGCAGTGGTCGCCCGACCGCAACGGCGGATTTTCACGCGTCCCGGACCCGTCGCGCCTGGTGCTGCCGGCCATCATGGACGCGCTCTATGGCTATGAGGCGGTGAATGTCGAGGCGCAGGCCGCGGACCCGCATTCGCTGCTGCTGTGGATGCGGCGCACCATCGCGGTGCGCCGGCAATATCAGGTGTTCGGCCGCGGCACCTACCGGCTGCTGTATCCGAAGAACCGCAAGATCCTGGCCTATCTGCGGGAACATGAGGGCACCACGATCCTGTGCGTCGCCAATCTCGCCCGCACGCCGCAGGCGGTGGAACTGGAATTGTCGGAGTTCCAGGGACGCATCCCGATCGAACTCGACGGCCAGTCGGTGTTTCCGCCGATCGGCCAGCTGACCTACCTGCTGACCCTGCCGCCCTATGGCTTCTATTGGTTCCTGCTGGCCGAGGAAGCCAACTGGCCATCCGCCCATATCCCCGCGCCGGAGCCCATGCCCGAATATCAGACCTTCGTCATGCGCCACGACCTGATCGAGGCGGTCAGGGCGTCGCAATCCACCATCGAGCGGGAGGTCCTGCCTCCCTACCTCTCCAAGCGCCGCTGGTTCGCCATGAAGGACCAGGCGGTGACATCATATCGCGTGGCCATGCTGGTCCGCCTGCCGAATCCCGAGGTGCTGCTGGCCGAGATCGAGACCGAAACCGCCGCCGGGTCGGCCCGCTGGCTGATCCCGCTTGGCATCGCCTGGGAAGACAAGACCACGCCGGCGCTGCCTACCCAGCTCGCGCTTGCCAGGGTGCGCCGCGGCGCACGGGTCGGCCTGCTGACGGATGCGTTCTCGCTGCCGGAATTCGCCCGCGCGGTCATGGCCGGCTTCGCCCGCGGCGCGGTGGTGGAAACCGACCATGGCTCGATCCGCTTCGAGCCGACGAGCCGCATGGCCGAGGTGACGGTCCCGCCGGAGCCGGAGATGAACTGGCTGTCGGCCGAACAATCCAATTCCTCGGTGGTTGTGAGCGACATCGCCATCGTGAAGATCTTCCGCCGGGTCACCGACGGCCCGCATCCGGAAGCCGAGATGGGCCGCTATCTGACGGAGCAGGGCTTCGCCCATACGCCCGCGCTGCTGGGCGAGGCGGCCCGGATCGATCCGGACGGCACCCGTCATGTGCTGGCGATCGCCCAGGCCTTCGTGCGCAACCAGGGGGACGGCTGGACCTGGACGCTGGACCTGCTGATGCGCGGCCTTTCCGACCTGACCGGCGGGGATGAGGCCGCCGCGGTCGATGCCGAACACCATATCGACTACCAGGGTTTCGCCTCGCTGCTGGGCCAGCGGCTGGCGGAGATGCACAAGATCCTGGCGCGCCCGACCGACAATCCGGACTTCGCGCCGGAAAGCGCGACGAGGGAGGTGGTGGCGCAATGGCGCGAGCAGGCGGAACAGCAGCTTGCCGCGGCTTTCGACGCCCTCTCCCGCCAGTCGGAATGGAGCGAGGAGGCAACCCAGTCCCTCGGTCTGCTGATGGCCTCGCGGGAGGCGCTGACCGGGCGCGTGCGCGCCCTGTCGGAACAGGCGGAGGGCGCCGAAACCACCCGGATCCATGGCGATCTGCATCTCGGGCAGGTGCTGGTGGTGAACGGCGACGTCGCCATCATCGATTTCGAGGGCGAGCCGTCCAAGCCGATCGGCATCAGGCGCGGCAAGTCCAGCCGGATGCGCGACGTCGCCGGCATGATCCGCTCCTTCGACTATGCCGCCGCCGTCGTGCAGCGGCGCAGCCTGGCGACGCACGCGCACCTCGCGGACAGCCGCATCGATGCGTTCCTCGACCGCTTCGTGCAGCACGCGACCGATGCATTCCTGGCCGGGTACCGCGAGGTGATGCCCTTCGCGTCGGAGGCGGAGGCCGGGCTGCTCGACCTGTTCCTGATCGAAAAAGCCGCCTATGAGATCGTCTACGAGGCGGCCAACCGGCCCAGCTGGGTCGACGTTCCCATGCACGGGCTTGCGCGCCTGTGCGGAACCCTGGTGTCGGAGGGCGAATCAGCGTGAACGATGTCGTCGTCCTGCCCCCCATCACACCCGACCAGTCCTGGCAACTCGCCCACGGCGCGCTGCATGATCCGTTCAGCGTCCTGGGCCTGCGGGAAGCAGGCATGCTGCGGGTCTACCTGCCAGGCGCCCACGGCGTCGAGGTCCTGGCCCGCGAGGACGGGCGGCGGCTGACCCGCCTGCAGCCGTCGGAACCCGAAGGCCTGTTTGTCGGCCGTCTCGATCCGCCGGTGCCCTACCGGCTGCGCATCGCCTGGCCCGGCGCCACGCAGGAAACCGAGGATCCGTATTCCTTCGGCCTGCTGCTGGGCGATCTGGACCTGCATCTGTTCAACGAGGGCCGGCTGTTCGAGATGGCCTTCACCCTCGGCGCCAATCCCATGACGATCGACGGCGTGCGCGGCACGCGCTTCGCCGTCTGGGCGCCCAACGCCCGCGCCGTCTCGGTGGTGGGGGACTTCAATACCTGGGACCCAAGGCGCAATCCGATGCGCCTGCGTCATCCGTCCGGCGTGTGGGAGCTGTTCATGCCCCGCGTCGAGGCTGGCGCGCGCTATAAATACGCGATGATCGGTCCGGACGGCACGCGGCTGCCCGACAAGGCCGATCCGCTCGCCCGCGCCGCCGAGGCGCCACCGGCGACCGCGTCGGTGGTGGCCGAGGCGCTGCCGTTCATCTGGCACGATGAGGCCTGGATGGCCGAGCGCGGGCGGCGGCAGGAGACGGACGCGCCGGTGTCGATCTATGAGGTGCACGCCGCCTCCTGGTTCCGCCCCGAAGGGCACGACACCGCGAGCTGGGACGAGCTGGCCGAACGTCTGGTGCCTTATGTCGCCGAGATGGGATTCACCCATGTCGAGCTGATGCCGGTCGCCGAACACCCGTTCGGCGGGTCATGGGGCTATCAGCCGCTGGGCCTGTTCGCGCCGTCGGGGCGCTTCGGCCCGGTCGAGGGGTTCGCCCGCTTCGTCGATGCCTGCCATCGCGCACGGGTCGGCGTGATCGTCGACTGGGTGCCCGGCCATTTCCCGACCGATGCGCACGGGCTGGCGCGGTTCGACGGCACTGCGCTCTATGAGCACCAGGACCCGCGGGAAGGTTTCCACCAGGACTGGAACACCAACATCTACAATTTCGGCCGGCGGGAGGTGCAGGGATTCCTGATTGCCAGCGGCATCCACTGGCTGGAATACTTCCACGTCGACGGGCTCAGGGTGGATGCCGTCGCGTCGATGCTGTACCGCGACTACAGCCGCAAGCAGGGTGAATGGATCCCGAACGTCCATGGCGGGCGGGAGAACCTGGAGGCGATCGGTTTCCTGCGGCACTTCAATGCGGTGGTGCGGGAGCGTTGCCCGGGCGCGGTGACGATCGCCGAAGAATCGACGGCCTGGCCCGGCGTATCGCGTCCGACCGAGGAGGGCGGCCTGGGTTTCAATTACAAGTGGAACATGGGCTGGATGCATGACACGCTGCATTACATGCAGAACGATCCCGTGCATCGGCGCTGGCATCACGACAATCTGACGTTCGGGCTGCTTTATGCCTTTTCCGAGAACTTCATGCTGCCCCTGTCACATGACGAGGTGGTCTACGGGAAAGGCTCGCTGATCCGCAAGATGCCGGGCGATGACTGGCAGCGCTTTGCCAACTTGCGGGCCTATTTCGGTTTCATGTGGGGCCATCCCGGCAAGAAGCTGCTGTTCATGGGCGGTGAGATCGCGCAATGGAGCGAGTGGAACCACGACGCCGCCATCGAATGGAACCTGCTCGACTTCCCCACGCATACCGGCGTGCAGCGTCTCGTGCGTGATCTCAACACCGTCTACCGGGCGCATCCGGCGCTGTTCCAGCGCGATGCCGCATCGACCGGTTTCCGCTGGGTGATCGGCGATGACAGCGCCAATTCGGTGTTCGCCTTCCTGCGCTACGGCAACGACGAGGAGCGGCCGGTGCTCATCGTCTGCAACTTCACGCCCGTGCCGCGCACCGGGTACCGGGTCGGCGTGCCGCGGCCCGGCTACTGGCGGGAAATCCTGAACTCGGACGCTGCCGTCTATGGCGGGTCCAATCTCGGCAATGGCGGGGGCGTGCACAGCGCGCCGCATTTCGTGCACGGCGAAGCCCAGGCCCTGAGCCTGACGGTGCCGCCGCTCTCGACACTCTATCTGGCGCTGGATGACGCCCCGGCCTGACAGACGCACCGTTTCCGCCCCGCCCGGGTTTTTTGTGCAGGCCCGGGCGGGGCGTGGAACGAACCAGGGCTCTTGACGTTCAGCCTCCGCCGCCCGGTTCCATCGACCGGGGCCGGAGAACGTATCGATGCATTTGATCGCTTGTCACTTGGGTGTCGAATTGGGGGGAACGCGGGCATGAATGCTGCGCGGACGACGCCGGAATTCGGGGCGCACATCCTGCCGAACGGGCAGGTACGGTTCCGCCTCTGGGCGCCGGCACAGCAGACGGTGTCGGTGGCGATCGAGGACGGCCCGCTGCTGCCCATGCGGCGCTCACCCGACGGGTGGTTTGAAACGATCACATCCTGCCGTCCGGGCACCCGCTACCGCTATCGCCTGGCGGACGGCATGATGGTTCCCGATCCCGCGTCCCGCGCCCAGGCCGGGTGCGTCCACGATCCCAGTATCGTCATCGATGCGAACTCCTATCGCTGGCGCACGCAGGACTGGTCCGGCCGGCCGTGGGTGGAGACCGTTCTTTATGAACTCCATCCCGGCACGTGCGGCGGATACGACGGCATCGCCCGGACCTTGCCGGAGCTGCGGGACCTCGGCGTGACCGCGATCGAGCTCATGCCGATCGCGGATTTTCCGGGACGGCACAACTGGGGCTATGACGGCGTCCTGCCCTATGCCCCGGATGCCGCCTACGGCACGCCCGATCAGTTGAAGGCGCTGATCGATACGGCACACGGCCTGGGGCTGATGGTGTTCCTGGACGTCGTGTACAATCATTTCGGCCCTGACGGGAACTATCTGCACCAGTATGCCCCCGGGTTCTTCCGCGACGACATCCACACGCCCTGGGGATCGGCGATCGACTTCCGCCGACCGGAGGTGCGGGCGTTCTTCACCGGAAACGTGCTGCAGTGGCTGATGGAATATCGCTTCGACGGGCTTCGTTTCGATGCGGTACATGCGATCGCGGAACAGGACTGGATCGAGGAGATGGCGGCGACGGTGCGCGCCACCGTCGGGCCGTCGCGGCATGTGCACCTGGTGCTGGAACACCACAACCATGCCGGCCATCTGCGCGGCGATGTCGATGCGCAATGGAACGACGACGGCCACAACGTGCTGCATGTGCTGCTGACGAACGAGACCGGCGGCTACTATGGCGACTATGCCGACCATCCGGCCGAGAAGCTGGCCCGGGTGCTGTCCGACGGCTGGGTCTTCCAGGGCGACACGTCCGAATATCTGGGTGGACCGCGCGGCGAACCCTGCGCCGACCTGCCGCCCACGGCGCATGTGTTGTTCCTGCAGAACCACGATCAGACCGGCAACCGCGCCTTCGGTGAGCGCCTGACCGTGCTGGCGGATCCCGCGGCGCTGGAAGCCGCGATCGCGCTGCAACTGCTCTGCCCACAGATTCCGCTGCTGTTCATGGGCGAAGAAGACGCCAGTCGCACACCGTTCCTGTTCTTTACCGACCATGCGCCCGAGCTGGCGGAGGCGGTGCGGAACGGAAGGCGGGCGGAATTCGCCCGTTTCCCGGCCTTTGCCGATCCGGACCAGCGCGAGCGGATTCCTGATCCAAACGATGAAGCAACGTTCTCGGCGTCCGTTCCGGTGCCGGACCGCGCGGCCGGGGCGCAACGACGCGCTCTCTACCGCACGCTTCTGGGGCTGCGGCGTGAGCACATCGTTCCCCGCCTCGAAGGGGCCCGTTCGGCTGGAGCGGATGTGATCGGTCCCAAGGCGGTGCTGGCACGCTGGACAATGGGCGATGGTTGTTTACTTTCGATCGCAATCAACCTTGGGGAGGAATCGGTGCCGTTCACTGTTCCGCCGGGGAGTTGCCTTTTCACCTCTCGCGCGGTGGCAGATACTTTACCGGATTGCTGCACCGCGGTTTTTCTGGAATTCAAGGCATGAACGACGAAGCCCTGCGTGACCTCGCCAGACGAGCCGGCATCGTAGTCGATTGGCAGGACTATGCCGGCCGTCCCAACGCCGTCGCTCCCGACGTGTTGCGACGGATCCTTGCGTCCCTCGGCCTGCCGGCCGACAGCAGCCGTGATCTGTCGGCAAGCCGGCGTCTGCTTTCGCGCAAGGCCGGGTTCGCCGACCTGCCGCCGATGGTTACCGCGATCGCCGGCCGTCCGACGCGCCTCGATATCGGCGGCAATGAGGCGCAGAAGGCGAAACTGTTCCTTGAGCGGGGCGAGGAGCGCGATATCTCGCTGATCCCCGCGCGCGGGCGGCTGCGCGTGCCGGCGGTGCAGGAGACCGGCTACCACCGATTGCGGGTAGACGAGCGGGAGATCGTGCTGGCCGTGGCGCCGGCACGCTGCCGCTCGATCGAGGATGTCGTGCCGGATGCCCGCCTCTGGGGCATCGCGGCCCAGGTCTATGCGCTGCGTACCGCCATGGATGTGGGCATTGGCGACGCACAGGGCATCGCCTCGCTGGCCGAGGGCGCCGCGCGCTATGGCGCGGATGCGCTCGCACTCAGCCCGCTGCATGCGCTGTTCGCGGCCGATCCGGGGCGCTATGGCCCGTATGCGCCGTCGAGCCGCCTGTTCCTGAACCCGCTGCACGCCGCGCCGCAGTTGATCTTCGGGGCGGCGCGGGTGGCTCAGGTGGCGTCGGATGCGGGGATCGAACAGGTCCAGCCGGACAATGAAAGCCAGGAACTGATCGACTGGTCGGGTGCGGCCACCGCGAAATATGCGTTGCTGCGCGCTTTGTTCGAGAGCTTCATCGACGGTTCGGACTGGGAAGGCCATCTCGGCGCCGATTTCGCGCGGTTCCGCGCCGGGGGCGGACCGCTGCTGGATGAGCATGTCTGCTTCGAGGCGCTGCATGCCGCACAGATGCCGGTGGGCGACTGGCGGCAATGGCCGACCGACCTGCGCGACCCGCGCAGCGCCGCGGTGGCGGCGTTCGCCAATGCCTTCCGGACCGAGTTGCTGTTCCACGGCTTCATGCAATGGCTGTCGGCGCGGTCGTTGGAAGCGGCGCAGATGCGCGCGCGGGAAGCCGGCATGCGGATCGGCCTGATCGGCGATGTCGCGGTCGGGATGGACCCGGCCGGCAGCCATGCCTGGAGCCGGCAGGCGGATATCCTGCTGGGCGTGCGGATCGGCGCGCCGCCGGACCTTCTGAACAAGCGCGGCCAGGAATGGGGCCTGACCACCTTCTCCCCCCGCGCGCTGGAAGCCGGCGGCTTCGCGCCGTTCATCGCCACTCTGCGCGCCGCGATGCGCTACACCGGCGGGGTGCGGATCGACCACGCGATGGGTCTCGCGCGCCTGTGGCTGGTGCCGGAAGGCGCGGAACCGGCCGATGGCGCGTATCTGGAATACCCCACCGCCGACCTGCTGCGGCTGCTCGCCCTGGAATCGGTCCGGCACAATACCGTGGTCATCGGCGAAGACCTCGGCACCGTTCCCGCTGGCTTCCACGACCAGTTGGAGCAGGCGGGCATTCACGGGATGCGCGTGCTGTGGTTCGAGCGGGAAGCGAACAACGGCTTCACCAAGCCGCGCGGCTGGGATCGCACCGCGGTCGCCATGACCTCGACCCACGATCTTCCGACCATCGCCGGCTGGTGGCACGGCAGCGATATCGCGTTGCGCGCCGAAGCCGGACAACTGGGCGCCGAAGCCGACCCGAAACAGGTGCACGCCGAACGCGGGGATGAGCGGCCGGTGCTGTGGCAGGCCTTCGTCGAGGAACACATTGCCGAAGGCGACGTGCCGGCGCCTGACGACACCGAACCGGTGGTGGACGCGGCGCTCCGCTTCGTCGCCCGCACGGAATCGCCGCTCTGCCTAGTACCGGTCGAGGATCTGCTGGGCCAGGAGGATCAGCCGAACGTGCCGGGCACGGTGAACGAGCATCCGAACTGGCGACGCCGCCTGGCGGAACCAGCCGATGCTGTTCTGGAAAAGGAAACCGTTGCCCGCCGCATCGCCGCCGTCGCGGCCGAGCGTCCTCGGCAGTGACCGGCGCGGGGAGCTGCAGGCCGCGCGCGACGATGCGGCTGCAGCTGCATCGGGATTTCACCTTTTCCGATGCTCAGGCGGTGGTTCCATACCTGCAGTCCCTCGGCTGCAGCCATCTCTACGCCTCGCCGATCCTGCAGGCGCGGGCGGGATCGATCCACGGCTACGACGTGGTGGACCCGACCCGCGTGAACCCGGAACTCGGCGGAGAGAACGGGCTGCGCGATCTGGTAGCCGCCCTGCGCCAAGCCGGACTGGGCCTGATCGTCGATATCGTGCCCAATCACATGGCGGTCGGCAGCGATGACAATCCTTGGTGGACCGACGTGCTGCGGCACGGGCGCGCCAGCCGTTACGCCAGCTATTTCGATATCGACTGGGAGTGCGACGATCCGGACCTGCGCGGCAAGGTCCTCGCACCCTTCCTGGGCAAGCCCTACGGCCAGGCGCTGGCGGATGGCGATATCCGCCTGGACCGCACCGCCGCCGGCGAACCGGTGATCCGCTACTATGACGCCTCCTATCCGCTGGACCCCGCGAGTGCCGCCGAGGTGGCAAAGCAGGACCCCTCCGCCTTCGATGCGGCGCACGAGGAAGGTCGCCGGCGGCTGCACGAATTGCTGGAACGGCAGCATTATCGGCTGGCCTGGTGGGGAACGGCCGCCGACGAGATCAACTGGCGCCGCTTCTTCGATATCAACGGTCTCGCCGGGCTGCGCATCGAGGATGACGCGGTGTTCGAGGCCGCGCACGCCACGCTGTTCCGCCTGTATGCCGAGGGGCTGATCGACGGGTTCCGCGTCGATCATGTCGACGGCCTGTCCGACCCGCCGGCCTATTGCCGGCACATGCGCGCCCGCCTGCGCGAACTGGACGCGCAGCGGCCGGCCGACGCACCATCCGGCCCGGCCTATCTGGTGGTCGAGAAGATCCTGGGGCAGGGCGAGGCGCTGGCCGAGGACTGGGGCGTCGATGGCACCAGCGGCTACGATTTCATGGACTCGGTCAGCGCCCTGCAGCACGACGCGCGGGCGGAAACGGCGCTGTCGCGGCTCTGGGCATCGCTATCGGGCCGCCCATGCCGGTTCGAGGACGAGGAGACCGCGGCGCGGCAGGAAATCCTGGAGCGCGGTTTCGAAGCGCAGCTCGCCGCGACGGCGGCGGCCTTCCACCGCTTGGCCCGCCGGGATCTTGTCACCCGCGACATCTCCGCCGCGGCGATTCGCCGTGGCCTGATCGCGCTGCTGCGCCACTTTCCCGTCTATCGCGGCTACAATGCCGGTTCGCCGAGGTCCGAAGGTGACGAAGCGGCATTCGCCCGCGCGCTGGAAGGGGCGCGGGCGGACTCCCCGGCCGCGCTGCATCCCGTCCTGGCGGCGCTGGATCGCTGGATGGGCGGCGAACCGGGTGACGAGGCGGATCGGGACCTGCGCCGGCTCGCGGGCACGCGGCTGCAGCAATTGAGCGCTCCGGTCGCCGCCAAGGCGGTGGAGGATACGGCATTCTACCGCTATGGCCGGCTGTTGTCCCGCAACGACGTGGGCTTCGACGCGACCCGCCTCGGGGCCGATGCCGACAGGTTCCATGCCGCCTGCCGCGACCGGCTGGCGCATTTCCCGGATTCGATGCTGGCTACCGCCACGCACGACCATAAGCGCGGGGAGGATGTCCGCGCCCGGATGGCCGTGCTGAGCGAAATGCCGGATGCCTGGGCCGGACAGGTGCGCGCCTGGCAGGCGGCGCATCGCGGGCACCACGATTCCGCGGGGCAGGCCCTGGCGCCGGGCGACGAACTGATGCTTTACCAGATGATCGTCGGCGCCTGGCCGCCCGATCTGGACATCGCCGATGGGGCGGGCGTTGCGGCGTTCCGGGACCGGCTGGCCGGATGGCAGATGAAGGCTCTGCGGGAAGCCAAGCTTGCCACCGGCTGGGTCGCGCCGAATGAGGCGTATGAGGCGGCCGCGCGGGATTTCCTGGCCACGATCATGGCCGATCGTGCCGGTTTCCTCGCCGATGTCGGGAGTCTGCTCGATCGGATCGGGCCGGCTGGGGCGGTGAACGGGCTTGCCCAGATGGTATTGAAGCTGACCGTCCCCGGCGTGCCGGACTTTTTCCAGGGCACCGAGTTCTGGGACGACAGCCTGGTCGATCCCGACAACCGGCGCCCGGTCGATTTCGCGGCGCGGATCACTGCGTTGTCGCAAGACACGCCGCTGGCGGACCTGCTGGCGGATTGGCGGGACGGGCGGATCAAACAGGCGATCATGACCCGCATCCTGGCGATCCGGCGCGCTGCGCCGGAACTGTTCCGTCGCGGCACCTATGTGCCGCTGGCGGTCGAGGGATCATATGGGCGTCATGTCGTTGCGTTCGCGCGGACCGACGATCATTCCGCCCTGCTGGTCGTGGTGCCGCGCCTGCCGTTACCGTTCGTGGCACGCGACGGCTCACTGCGGTTGGCCCCGCACGCGTGGGAGAACACAGCGATTCCGCTTCCCGCCGCCTTGCGGAACCGGGAATTCCGGTCTGTTCTGGGCGACTCCGCAGTTGATTGCTCCCGCGAGCATCTTCCGGTGGATGGTGTGCTCGGCGCATGTCCGGTCGCGGTGTTCGTAGATGGAATCCGCGTGACTTGACCTGACCTAGGTCAACCTGAGGACCGCTCGCGCGTTGTTTCATCATTGGGTCCATGCGGCCCTTGATGAGAATGAAAGGATAAGCGCGATGACCAAGATGACGCGAATGCTCGCCGTAGCGGCGTCTCTGGCCCTCCTGCCGATGGCCGGGGCGATGGCGCAAGGCGGTGGCGGTGGCGAATCAACCGCGCCCGGCGTGATCCCGCAGACTGGGCCGAGCGGCCAGCGGACGGCGGTAAGCCCGATGCGGGATGCTCCGGCCGCGTCGCAGCCTGCCGTGAAGGGAGCAAACCCTTCGGTGTCGACACCGAGTGGGATGCGGCCGAGCAACGTTCCGGCAACCGGGGCGAACTCTCCTTCCAACCCAATTCCTTCACCGAACGCGAGGTAAAGCGGGTTTGACGACCGGGATGCCAGTGTATCGATGGCAGGGTATCCGGCGCTTTACTGATCGGGTGCGCCGGCCGGAGCTCAGGCTCCGGCCGGCGTTTCCTTTTTGCAGTACGTATCAGAGAGTCAGTGGTGGAACGTCGATCCAGCGTTGCTCCGCATTGCTGCGATAGGCCAGTTCGGCCAGCTGCACCGCCTTTGCACCTTCAAGCAGAGTCGGCACCATCGGTGCATCCTCGGCGACGTGACGCAGGAATTCCTCCCAGCAGGCGCGGAAGCTGGGCGGGTAAGCGATATTGTCGGGCACATCCTGCCATTGGCTGTAGAAGTTCATCGGCTGGCGGATGTCCGCGTTCCAGGGCGGCTTCGGCGTATTGACAAGTGACTGCGTCCGGCAGTCGTGCAGACCGGCGACGGCCGAACCCAGCGTGCCGTCGATCTGGATCGACAGCATGTCGTCGCGGCGCAGGCGCGTGGCCCAGGAACTGCTGACCATCGCGATGATCCCGCCTTCGAGCTCCATCATCCCATAGGCGGCGTCATCGGTATCGACGTCGTACGCGTTGCCGCGCTCATCCGCCCGGCGTGGCGTATGGATGGCGGTGCGGCACAGGACACGCGTGACGGGTGCCACCACGCGGTCCAGGATGTACCGCCAATGTGCATACATATCCAGCACGATCCCGCCGCCTTCGCTGCGGCGGTAGTTCCAGCTGCTGCGCTGGCTGGGTTGGAAGAACCCGTCGAACACCCACCAGCCGAACTCGACCTTCACTGACAGGATGCGGCCGAAGAACCCGGCGTCGCGCAGCATCCGCAGCTTCATCAGGCCGGGCAGATTCACCTTGTCCTGGATGACGCCGTGCTTCACCCCGGCGCGCGTGGCAAGCCGCGCGAGGTCCAGCGCCTCGTTCAGCGTGGGAGCGATCGGCTTTTCCAGGAACACGTGCTTGCCGGCCGCGATCGCTTGTCGCGCCAGCGGCGCGCGATAGCCGGTGACGGCGCAATCGAAGAAAACCAGGTTGGCCGGGTCCGCCAGAGGTTCGTCCAGGTTCGCGGACCAGCGCGTGCCGGGATGCGCATTTGCCAGCGCCCGCAATTTGTCGGGTGAGCGGCCGGCCAGCAGCACGTCCGGGACCAGCCGGTCACCGTTGCGCAGGGGCAGCCCGCCTTCATCGCGGATCGCCAGCAGGTTGCGCAGGTGCTGCGTGGTGCCCATGCGGCCGGTCGCGCCGTGCAGGATGATTCCCATTCGTCGGTCCGCCATGGCGCTTTCCTTCTGCCGCAGGACTTGCATGGTAGCACCCGTCCCCGCATCCGATGAAAGCGCCCGTGCCATGCGCCTTCCCCTGCCACCCAGCCTGTATGCCGAAACCGCGATTCCGGCGCCGGATACGCCGCCGCTGGACGCAGAGCGGCGTGTGTCCGTGGCCGTGGTGGGCGGCGGGTTCACTGGCCTGTCCACGGCACTGCACCTGGCGGAGCACGGAACGGATGTGGCGGTGCTGGAGGCGCATGAACCCGGCTGGGGTGCATCCGGTCGCAATGGCGGGCAGGTCAATCCCGGACTGAAATTCGATCCGGACCAGATCGAGGCGGATTTCGGCCCCGACCTCGGCGCCCGGATGGTGTCGCTGTCGGGCAACGCGCCGAATTTCGTGTTCGACCTGGTCCAGCGCCACCAGATCGCCTGTGAGGCGATCCAGTCCGGCACGCTGCGCGCCTCCTTCCAGCCAAGGACGGAAGCGGGTATTCGCGGCACGGCGGAGCAGTGGCGCCGGCGCGGCGCGCCGGTCGACCTGCTGGACCGTGACTCGTGCCGCGCGGTCACTGGGACCGATCGCTACGGCGTCGCGGTGCTGGACCGCCGCGGCGGGCAGCTCAACCCGTTGAGCTATGCGCGTGGCCTTGCACGCGCGGCGATGCAGGCCGGTGCCGCGGTGCATGGCGGGACGCGCGTGCTGGGCGCGGTCAGGAACGGGGGAACGTGGCGGCTGCGGACGCCGGGCGGGACGGTAACGGCGGACAAGCTGGTGCTGGCGACCAATGGCTACAGTGACGATCTGTGGCCGGGTTTGCGGCGCAGCGTCGTGCCGGTGTTCTCCGCGATCGTGGCGAGCGAGGTACTGCCGCCCGAAATCGCGGCGACGATCACGCCGGGGCGCGCGGTGCTGTACGAAATGGGGGAAGTCACCGTTTATTACCGGCTGGACGCTCAGGGCCGGCTGCTGATGGGCGGCCGCAGCGTGCAGCGCGATGTGCGGCGGCCCGAGGACCTGCGCTATTTGATCGACTATTCCGTCCGGCTGTGGCCCGCGTTGCGGGACGTGCGCTGGACCCATGGATGGAGCGGACAGCTGGCCGTCACGACCGATCACTATCCGCATGTGCATGAACCGGATGAGAGCGTGCTGGTCTGCCTGGGCTACAACGGCCGCGGCGTCGCGATGAGCACATCAATGGGGCCGCAGCTCGGCCGCCGTGTGCTGGGTGGGCGGTCGGCACCGATCGACATGCCGGTGACCGATATCCGCACGATCCCGTTCCATGCACTGTGGCGGCAGGGGGTGCAGGCGCGCGTGACCTACGGCCGGATCAGGGATTGGCTGGGACTGTAGCCTTGCGCGCGGCCCGGCGACGGTCTGCCGGACGGCCCTATCGCGCCTTCACCGGCCGGTTCCCGTGGCTGCTCTGTGGCACGCCGCGGTTCAGTGACAGATGTGTATGCACGCCCAGCCAGCCCTGCGGCGTCTTGTGAAACACCATCGTCGCGCGTCCCGGACGGTCGAAGGGCTGGCCATCGGGATGGAAACCTGTGCTGGTCCAGGGCGCGATCACCACCGCCATGCTGCCGTCGTCCGACGCCAGGACATGCGTGGCCGCCAGGTCGAAGCGGAAATCCGCCGTCTTCGGCCAGACATTGTCCCACTGCGCGCCGATCCACGCCTCCCGGTCCGGCAGCACGTCGCGGTGCGTGCCGAAGGCCAGGATCTCCGGATGGAACATCGGCCGGGCGGCGGCGTAGTCGACGTCGCGGACGCATTCCGAAAACGTTTCCAGCCAGCGGTGGAAGAACGCCTCGATCTCGGGCGGTGCCTTGGGCAGGGCGGTCATGCGCTGTCTCCTATCCCGCCGCGCTGGCCAGTTCCGCGCGACGGCGCGACCGCCATTCGCTCGCCAGCCCCATCAGCGAGGTCATGACCATGAAGATGACCGAGGCGTAGAACACCCAGCGGGGCATGCCGTTGTCCATGATCCAGCCGCCGATCAGCGGCCCGATCGTGCCGCCGATATTGAAACCGGTGGTGACGATGCCGAACACCCGCCCGAACGCGCCCGGCGGCGAGGCGGCGCGCACCAGCATGTCGCGCGACGGCGAGATCATCCCGGACAGGAAGCCCGCGCCGGCCATTGCCACCGCCAGCAGGGCCGCGCCGAGGTCGACCGTGCCCACCAGCAGGATCAGCGCCGCCGCGCCGCCGAAGCCGATCGCGGCCACGTCGCCGTGCCGCTTGGTGGCATCGGCGATGAACCCGCCGGCGAGCACGCCCACCGCGCTCGCGAACAGGAAGGAGGAGAGCGCGACATTCGCGGCCGACAGCGTTACGTCGTAGAGGCTGGTCAGCGCCACGGCCGAATAGTTGGTCAGCGCGCCGCTGGAGAGGCTGAGCAGGGTGAAGAACCCGACAAGGCTGATCACGGCTGGCGTCAGCAGGCGCTTGAGCGGAATGTCGGCCGCGCCGGCGGGGGTTCTGGCCGCGGCGGCGCGGTCCATCCAGCGCGCCAGCATCAGCGGCGCGGCGACGGCGAAGCCGAGGCCGCCGGCGATGATGATCGCGGTGTTCATCCCCCAGGTCTTCGCCATCAGCAGCATGACGATCGGTGCCACGGCGCCGCCCAGAAAGCCCGAGAACGTGTGGAACGAGAAGGACCTGCCCAGGCGTGACGGTTCGATGACGGATCCCAGGATCGAGTAGTCGGCCGGGTGGTAGACCGCGTTCGCGATCCCCAGCAGGACCGAGGCAAACAGCAGCCAGGGGTAGCTCGGGATCAGGCCGATCGAGACATAGGCAAGGCCGCCGAGGACCAGGCCGGCCACCAGCACGAGGCGCGCGCCGTAGCGGTCCACCGCATAGCCCATGGGCGTCTGGACGATGCCGCTGACGATGTTGAACAGGGTCAGCGCCAGGCCGAGTTCGACATAGCCGACTCCCAGCCGTTCCTTCAGCATCGGGAACAGCGGCACCAGCACCAAGTAATGGAAATGGCTGACCAGATGGGCGGCGCAGATCAGGCCGAGTGCCTGAAACTCCGCGGCCTTGCCGGAACGGGGTGCGGTCATCGTGTCAGCCTTCCGTCAGGGGAAAGGGTCGAAAGGGAGGCTATGCGAAGGCACGTTTGATGCGAGCCCAGTCCTCGATCGCCCGCTCCTCGCCAGGGGTAATCGGAATGACGAACTGGTTCCATCCCGCATCACGCAAAGCTTCAATGCGCTGCTTCAATTCCTGCTCGGTTGCGGTGAATGTGGTGCGGCGGATCAGTTCGGCATCGACGAACTGGCGTTCCTCGGGCTTCACGAATACGAAATGGCCGCGATGGTTCATCAGGTAGCGCGCGTCGGCCGGCTCGAACCTGCGCGCCATCTCGATGTAACCGTCGATGTTCTTCTGCACCGACGGCGGCACGTCCGAGGTGTTCTTCCAGCCGTTCATATCCAGGTCGGCGGCGCGGTGCAGCAGCACGGCGGCGCGGGGGCCGGCCTGCGCCATGGCGCGCTTGCTGTCGGCGGGTTCACCGGGCTCCAGCACACAGCCGCAGACCCAGGCCGTGGTGTAGAGGTCGGAAACCGAGCGGCCCGCATCGGTCCAGTCCTTGCGCATGCCTTCCAGCGCGTTCATCGCGCCGGGCACATCGGCGATGAAGGTCTTCCAGGCCGCGCCCAGCTTCGCCACAAGCTGCTGTGACTTCGGGCCATAGGCCGAGACGTGCAGCTTCACCGGGTCCTTGATGTTGAACAGCCCGGCATCGGGATTGAGGAAGCGGATCTTGCGCTGCTTGCCCTCGATCGTGGTTTCCAGCGTCTCGCCATTCAGCAGGCCGTAGACGACGCGGATATACTCCTCCATGTCGGCGAGCTTCATCGCGTTCAGGCCCATGGCGCGCCTGGCCGAGAAGCCGGTGCCGACGCCGAAATCAAGCCGCCCGGGTGCGAGGCCGTTCAGCGTGGCAAAGGCGTTGGCGGTGACGGCGGCGATGCGGTTGGTGGGGACCAGCACGCCGGTGCCGAGGCGGATCTTCGACGTCTTCATCGCCGCGGCGCCCATGGCGACGAAGCAGTCGGCGGTGATCATCTGCGTGTCGTAGAACCAGGCATGGGAGAAGCCGAGTTCCTCGGCGCGCTGGGCGAGCTTCCAGGAGTCGCTGGACGTGGCAATGCCGATGCCGAATTCCATGATACCGATCCCTCTTGGCGTGTCCTCTTGGATCTGAAGGGTATCGCGGGAACGGGGGAGGGGGAAGCGGCATGGAAGCTGGCCGGGGTAGCCGGTCTTCCGGACCCGCACCGTTGCTCTGCGGCCGGCGCGGAACACCGGCGGCGGACGGATGGACGCAGCCCCGGTGGTGGCGTATCGCGGGTGTGCTGTCGGAACGGGCACGGGCCACGGAGCCGCCATGAAAACCAGAAGTGACGATGCCAGCCTGCGCGTGGGGCTGTTCCATCCCAATGCCAACGTGCATTTCGGCTCGAAGCTGAGCGTCGAGCGCAACCCCGATCTCTGCGATCCCGCGACGCATACATCCCTGGCGGCGGCGTGCGAGGCCGCGGGCTTCGATTACCTGTTCATGGCCGACAGCTGGCAGGCCTATGGCGAGGAGGCGGGCCGGATCGGCTGGCGTGATCCCTACCTGTTCTCCCCGATCGTCGCCGGCGTGATCGCGGCGGCGACACAGCGGATCGGCATCATCACGACGATCCATTCATCCCTGTTCCATCCGGTGCAGATCGCCCGCATGGGCGGCACGCTGGACGCGCTGAGCCGCGGCCGCTGGGGGCTGAACGTCGTGACATCGACTTCCTCGGCCGCGGGGCTGATCGACAACGACTTCGCGCAGCTTGACCACGATGCCCGGTATGACGCGGCGCATGAGGCGATGGATGTGCTGCGCGCGCTGTGGGCGGGGCGGCCGATCGATCATCGCGGACGCTACTTTACCGTAAAGGGACAGGTGGTCGGACCGCATGCGGTGCAACGGCCGATGCCGCTGATCGTCAGTGCCGGTGCCTCGCCGGCGGGGCGGCGCTTCGCCGCGCGTCATGCCGACTATATCTTCATGCCCGGCCGCACCCCGCGCGAAACGGTGGTGGCGACGATGGACGACATCAACACGATGGCCGCGGAGGACGGCCGGCACGTGCGGCTGCAGGTGCATGTCAGCGTGCTGGTGCGCGAGACGGATGCCGAGGCCGAGCGGGTATCGGCGGAATTGAAGGCGGGGGTGCATCTGCCGGCGGTCGCGGAATATATCCGCTTCATCAGCAACCTGAGCACGACCTACGAGGACATCTACGCGCGCTATTCCGAGAACGATTTGCGTCAGGTGGGTCTCGTATCGGGCGGGATGCAGGCGCATGGCGGCCCCGACGCGGTCGCCGCGGCGCTGATCGCGCTGTATCGGGATCGCGGCGTGCGCGGTGTCGCGCTGACATTCCCGCTGTTCCACCCAAGCGAGATTGCGCTGTTCGCGCGGCTGGTGCTGCCGCGCCTGGCCGAGGCGGGCATCTGGGTGCACCCCGCCGAACGCGACTGGTGCTGGTAGGGCGGGGCGAGTTCTGTCGCCGCGCTCCGTCGGAACACATCCCCCAGCCGCGCGCCAGGCCGCGCCTTCCGCGAACACCTTCGTTCGGTGCGGGCGGCAGCAGGAAAACCGGACGGCCTGCGATCTGGTTCATGCTGCATGACCAGCGCATGGCCGCCGCACAGGTGCGCGGCCGAACCGCGGTCATGGCGGGCAAGGTGTTTCGAACGGGCTTGCCTCCCGGATCGACTCTCCTGCCCACGTATGAACAGGAGGACGTCATGAGTGACGAGTTTCTTGGTGACCGCCGGGCCGCGCTGGAAGAGGCATTCTTCGCCAAGCAGAACCAGGCGATGCTGCAGAAACTGCGGGAGACGGACGACACCAAGCAGCAGCGGGACGCGCTGTCGGCCGCCTCGGGCATCACCGACCCGGCCGTACTTGAAAAGCTCGCCGCGCTCGGCATCAGCGCTGACACGCTTGCCGCGCTATCCCTTGTCCCGTTGGTCGCGGTGGCCTGGGCCGATGGCAGTCTCGACGAGCGGGAGCGGCGCAGTGCGTTCTCGAAGGCGGCGGACGCCGGGCTGCACAGCGGCACGGTCAGCCACCAGATCTTCGAACGATGGCTGGCGGAAAAACCGTCCCCGGCGCTGCTGGGTGCCTGGAAGGACTATGCCGAAGCGCTTGCCGCTTCCATGGACGACCGGGCGCGACGCGACTTCAGGCAGGATATCCTGAGCCGCGCGCGCGCCGTCGCGGAATCCGCGGGCGGCTTCCTGGGCACGGGCAAGAAGGTCTCGGCGCAGGAGGAGAAGGTGCTGCGGGACCTGGAGGCGGCGTTCCCGGGCTGAGTGGCGTGCGGCGGCACGGGCCAGTGCGGCTGCGGCCGCCCTGCGCCCGCGCATTTTCATCCTGATCGTGCCGGGCGAAAAGCGCCACCAAGTTGTCGTGTCGCGTGCTTCGCACGCTGGTACGGTCCGCTCAGCGTGATCGCGCGCTAGCCGTTCGGCTGCTGCTTCGTTTCCGCTGCGCGCCGCCGCTCCTCGGCCAGGGCGGCCTTCGACAGCATGTGCGCGGTGATCGGCGCCGTGATGAACAGGAACAGTGTGATGGCGAGCTCCCGCAGGCTGAAGCCGCCATCCTCCGAGCCGATATGCACCAGCGAGGCGATGACGATCGCACCGACGCCCAGCGTGGTGGCCTTGGTCGGCCCGTGCAGGCGCATGAAGAAGTCCGGCAGCCGCGCGAGGCCGATGGAGCCGAGGAGGGTGAAGGCGGCGCCGGCCAAAAGCAGCAGGCTCACAAGGATTTCCAGCATCGGCGTCTCCTACTCGATGATGTCGCCGGACAGGATGAACTTGCACAGCGCGACAGTGCCGACAAAGCCCATCATCGCCAGGATCAACGCGGCTTCCAGGTAGAGAACGCTGCCAAGTGCGATGTCCAGCAGCATCACAAGGGCGATCGTGTTGATGGAAAGGGTATCGAGCGCCAGGATCCGGTCGGGCCGCGTGGGGCCGATGGCCATGCGCCAGAGATTCAGTGCCATGGCGAGCAGGACGGCGCCGATCGCGATCGGCAAGACGAGCGTCAGCATCCGAATACCTCCCTCAGCGGGGTTTCGTAGCGGGTCTTGATTCGCGCCGCGGCTTCGGCCTCGTCCTCAAGGTGCAATGCGTGCACGATCAGCACCCGCCGGTCGCGGTCGATATCCACCGAAACGGTCCCGGGCGTGAGGGAGACGATGCTGCCGAGAAGTGTCGCGACGAAGGGATCGGTCAGGTCCAGCGGCACTTCCAGGAAGCCTGGGCGAAGCTCCTCGGATGGGCCCAGCACCTGCCGCGCGACGAGGAGGTTGGCGGTGAAGATGTCGGCCAGCACAACGCCGAGCAGGCGGACGGCTTCGACCGGGTTCCGGAGTCGGGTTGCTTCCGGCCAGAAGCCGCGCGTCAGCAGGGGAAGCGCGATCGCCAGCGCGACGCCGATCATCACCTGCCCTGTTGTGGGCGCCGGCGCGAGGATCAGCCACAGGCCAAGCACCAGCACGCTGACGGCCGGGAACGGCAGAAGGCGATTGACCATGCTCATGGGCGGCCTGCCCGCGCGACCCCGCTGCCGCCGTCGGGCAGGACCGCCGCCAGATACGGCTGGCGCGCAACGATCTGTTCGGCCGTCGCCCTGGCATGGGCCGACAGCGGCGCGGCGCCGAAGACGAGCGCGGGGATGGAGCACATCGCCAGCGCAAGAGCGGCGGCGGAGGCGTTGACCGGCATGCGCGGAGCCGGCGGCACGCTGGAACGCTCCCAGAATACGACGCTTCCGGCCCGTGCCATGGCGAGCGCGCCGGCGAAACCCGAGAGGATGAAGACGGCCCACATCACGACGCCCGCCTGCGTGTCCGGCGCGGCGGAGAGCAGCATCACCTTGCCAAGAAATCCGGAAAGCGGCGGCAGCCCGGTCACGGCGATGGTCAGCACCAGCCAGGCCGCGGCGAGCATCCGCCAGCGCCCGGGCCGGGGCGCGTGCACGATCCGGTCCTCGGCTTCCCCGCGTGCCGCGGCGATGCGGCCCACCAGCAGGAACAGCGCGGCGCTGACCAGCGTGGTGTGCGGCAGATAATACAGCATCGCCGCCAGCATGCGCGGCCCGCCATCGGCCACCGCCGCGGCCAGCATGCCGGTCGAGAGCAGCAGCAGATGTGCGACCATCGTGCCGAGGCGGGTGGAGGCCAGCACGCCGAACGTCGCGACAACAACCGTGCCCAGGGCCACGGGCATCAGCCACGGTGCGAGCAGGCCCGCCGTCCAGTCAGCGGCCGGGAACACGGCGGTGGACAGGCGCAGGATCGCGTAGATGCCAACCTTGGTCAGCACGGCGAACAGGGCGGCGACAGGCGTCGACGCCGAGCGGTACGCGTGCGGCAGCCAGAAGCCCAACGGCAGGAGTGCCGCCTTGAAGGCGAAGACGGCGGTCAGCAGCGCGAAAGCCGCCCGCGCGGGTGGCATGGATTCCAGCGGCATGACCGCTGCCCGCCCGGCAAGGTCGGCGATGTTGAGCGTCCCGAGCGTGCCGTAGAGCAGGCCGAGGGCCACGAGGAAAATCAGCGATCCCAGCAGGTTGAGCACGACATAGTGCAGCCCGGCGCGGATCCTGTCCGGACCGCCGCCATGCGCCAGCAGCGCATAGGACGCAATCAGCAGGACTTCGAAAAAAACGAACAGGTTGAACAGGTCGCCGGTCAGGAAGGCGCCGTTCAGGCCGGCAAGCTGGATCTGGAACAGCGGATGGAAATGCCGCCCCAGCTGGTCGGTGCCGTCGGCGGCGGCCAGCAGCGCGGGGAAAGCAACCGCCGCCGTGACCGCGACCATGGTCGCGGACAACTGGTCGGCGACGAAGCCGATGCCGAACGGCACCGGCCAGTTCCCGACGGAGACGACGAGGACGGTCCCGTCCGCCGTCGCCAGCAGCAGCACGACCGCCAGCGCCGCGACGGCCGCCGCCGATGCGAAGCCAATCGCGCGCTCGACCCTGATCCCGGCCCGGTGCAGGCCCAGCTGCAGGATCGCGGCGCCAAGGGGCACGAGCACGGGCAGGAGCGGGAGGTGCATCATTCGTCCTCCCTCCCTGCATCCACATGGTCGCTGCCGGTTTCGCCGATTGCGCGCAGCGCCAGCGCGACGAGGAAGGCGGTGGTGCCGAAGCTGATGACGATGGCCGTCAGCACCAGCGCCTGGGGCAGCGGATCCGCCGGCGTCGCACCCCGTTCCACCGCGCGCAGAACCAGCGGGGGAGCCTCGGCGGAAAGCCGCCCGCCCACGAAGATGAAGAAATTGGCTGCGTAGGAGAGCAGGGAGAGGCCGAGGATCACGGAAAACGCCCTCTCCCGCAGCAGCAGCCATACGCCCGCGGCGACGAGTCCGCCGATGCTGGTGGCCAGAAGAAGTTCCATCAGGCGCCAACCTTCTCGGTTCGCACCGGATCGGTCCGGCGGCGCCTTGCCGGGGGGGCTGACCGCTCCCGCGTACTCAGCTTGCCGATCTCGGAGAGGATGAGCAGCACGGTTGCCACCACGGTCAGGTAGACGCCGATATCGAAGATCATGGCGGATGCGAGATGCGTCTTGCCGACCAGCGGGATCGGCACGTAGCCGTGCCAGCTGGTCAGGAAGGGAAGGTTGAAGACCATGCTGGCCAGGCCGGTGAGCAACGCGAGGCCGAGGCCGACCGCGAACAGCCGCATGTGATCAACGCGTAGCCTGGCGCTGGTCGGCTCGATCCCGACGGCGAGGTACTGCAGGATCAGGGCGACGCCGGTGATCAGCCCCGCGACGAAGCCGCCGCCCGGCAGGTTGTGGCCGCGCAGCAGGATGTAGATCGCGACGACAAGTGCCAGCGGCAGCAGCGGGCGCATCAGCATGGCCAGCATGATCGGATGCCGGTCCGCCTCGCTTTCGGCCGACGCCGCGAACGGGCGCAGGCGCAGGCCTTCCAGCAGCGCATGCGCGCCAAGCGCCGCCACCGCGAGCACAGTGACCTCGCCCAGCGTGTCGAAGCCGCGGAAGTCGACCAGGATGACATTCACCACATTGGTGCCGCCGCCGCCTTCCACCGCGTTGGCGGTGAGCCACCCCGAGATGGTTTCGAACGGCTGCGTCATCATCACATAGGCCAGCGCGCCGACACCCAGGCCGGCCCCGCCCGCGACAGCCGCATCGACCGCGACGCGGCGCCGGGTCACCTCGCGCGGGGCGTCACCGGGAATGAAACGCAGCGAGAGCAGCAGCAGCACGATCGTCACGACCTCGACCGAAAGCTGGGTCAACGCGAGGTCGGGCGCGGAGAAGCGAATGAACCCCAGCGAGACGACCAGCCCGACGACGGAGATGTAGGCGACCGCGACCAGCCGGTTGCGGTGCATGACGGCGCAGCCGATCGCACCGAACAGCAGCGCCAGCAACGCCCCGTGCGCGGCCGGCCCGGCCAGGGTTTCCGGCAGCCTCTCGGTCGGCCCCGGAGTGCCCGCGCCCAGATAGCCCGCGAGACCCAGGACACCCGTCGCCACCAGCAGATAAAGTGTGTAGCGGCGGAGGCTCCGCGGATCCAGGATACGCAGCACCAGCCGCGCGACGTGGACCGAGGCGTTGAAGACACGCTCGAACGCCACGGGACTGGCGACATTGGGCGCGTAGCGTTCGTGCAGGTTGAACAGGAATCGGCTGAACAGATACCAGACGACGCCGCCCACCATGGCAACGATGCTCATCATCAGCGGCAGGTTGAACCCGTGCCAGATCGCCAGCTTGTAGGCAGGCGGCGTTCCGCTGAGTGCCGCGTCCGAGGCCGCCCAGAGGATGGCGCCGACCGCGAATTGCGGCACCAGGCCAACCACCAGGCACAGCAACACAAGGACTCCGACCGGGACCCGCATCCAGCCGGGGGCTTCGTGCGGTTCCTTCGGCAGGTTCACCGGATCGCCGTTGAAGAACACGTCGTGGACGAAGCGGATGGAATAGGCGACCGAGAGAATGCCCGCGACGGTCGCGAAGGCCGGCAGAGCGTAGGCGTAGCCGCCCAGGGTGCCGGCTTCCACGGCTTCCGCGAAGAACATCTCCTTGCTGAGAAAGCCATTCAACAGCGGCACGCCCGCCATGGCGGATGCGGCCAGGATGCCCAGGATCGCGGTCTGCGGCATCACGCGGAACAGCCCGTTGATGCGGCGCATGTCGCGGGTGCCGCATTCATGGTCAATGATCCCGGCGGCCATGAACAGCGATGCCTTGAAGATCGCGTGGTTGATCACGTGGAAAATGGCCGCGACGGTGCTCAGCCCGGTTTCCATCCCGATCAGGAAAATGATCAGCCCCAGATGGCTGACCGTGGAGTAGGCCAGCAGCCCTTTCAGGTCGTGTTTCAGCAGGGCGACATAGGCGCCATAGACCAGCGTGACCGCGCCTGTCAGGGTCACCAGCAGGAACCATTCGGACGTGCCGGACAGCGCCGGGTAAAGGCGCAGCAGCAGGAAGATCCCGGCCTTCACCATGGTGGCCGAGTGCAGGTAGGCGCTGACCGGTGTCGGCGCGGCCATGGCATTCGGCAGCCAGAAGTGGAACGGGAACTGGGCCGACTTGGTGAACGCGCCCAGCAGGACCAGCACCAGCATGACCGGGTAGAGCGGATCGGCGCGGATCATGTCCCCCGCGGCGAGCACCGTCGAGAGTTCAAAGCTGCCCGCAATGCGCCCGAGCAGCAGCACGCCGGCGAGCAGGGCCAGTCCACCCCCGCCCGTGACGGCGAGTGCCATGCGGGCGGCGATGCGCGCATCAACCGCCTCGTGCTTGTAGGCGATCAACAGGAAGGAAGTGATCGAGGTGATCTCCCAGAAGATCACCATCATCAGCAGGTTTTCCGACAGCACGACGCCCAGCATGGCGCCGGCGAAGGCCATCAGCGTGCCGAACAGCCGGCCCAGCCTGTCTTCCTGCGGCATGTAGTAGGCGCCGTAGAGCAGCACGAGCTGGCCGATCCCGAGGATCAGGATTGCAAACAGCAGCCCAAGCCCATCGAGGCGGAACGCAACGTCCAGGCCCCATTCCGGCAGCCAGGCCATCCGGAACACCGTTGTGTCGCCTGCGATTGCCGCGGGGGCGAAGGGGGCCAGAAGGGCTGCCGACGCCGCGAGGACGCCGGCCGACGACCAAGCCGCGGCGGAACGGCCGAAGCGCACCGCCGCAACCGGGACCAGAACCGACCCCAGCAGAAGCATGAGGACGGACAGGGGGAGCAGCGCTGTCATGCGGGCATGGCGATCCGTATGCAGGGTGCGCGGTTCGGTCCGCCTGCGCACAGGGTAAGCAACAGATGCGAACAATGAGCGCTCATATCAACCCGCGTTCTGACACCTTCCGGCCGATCTGCCGGCCGGCGAACAACAGTCCAGCAGCACCGCGCATGCGTGCGAGCATAGCCCGGTCGCATGACAGACGTCGCATGAAGTCGGCGCAATCCGCTGTCGTCTCCTGCCGCACCCGCTCACCGTGGGCGGGCCGGTCAATGAAATCTTCCAGGCAAATCCGGAACGTGTGGGCCAGCGTGCGTTCGGCGGATGGAAACAGCGCCGCCGTTCACGCCGCCATCATGATTGCCTCCCGTCTCGGTCCCCGGCTGCCAGCAGGTTACCTTGGCCTGATGCGGTTTCATGTGCCTGGGCGTTAACCCGTAGGGGCCGGTCCCTCATGTCCGGGCCACGACGGTGTCCGTGCAGCCTTGTCGCTCACGTTCATTTTCCATCCCGGTTGGACCACGGAGTGGAAAGACACGTGTCGAAGCGAGTTTCAGAATTGCGATCGCGTGATCGTCGGGCAGCCGATTGAGGATTTCGCACGCCTGTTCCGGCAAGTCAGGCACTGCCCGAGGCGTGACGCGACGAGCGATCATTCATTCAGGAGATGCTTATGATAAAATGGGCCATCATATTTGCCGTCATCGCCCTCATCCTTGGCGTGCTCGGCTTTGGCGGATTGGCCGGCGCGGCCTGGAGCATCGCCCAGATCCTGTTCTGGCTGGCGGTCATCGCGGCCGTCGTGCTCTTGATCCTGGGGCTCACCGTCTACCGGAAAGTCACCTGACACTGTGCGGATGAACGGCGGCCGGATGTCGGCGCTTTGGCGTCGAGACGGAACCGGCCGCCCGGATGCACGTGCGCGGGGATGGTCCGGAAAATCCGGCCAGTTCCGCGCGTCCGGCGGTCGTGCCGCGGACAGCCAGTGCGGCACGGCCTAGCCGGATGGGCTGTCCAGGTAACTGGATTGGGTGTCCAGCCTGAAGAAGGCTTGGCGCCACCCGTAAGAGGGTTAGCTGCATCCCGGGCAATCCGGCGGCCTGCCGTGCCGCCGGTCGCCACGGCGCGGACACAACCATTCAGGAGCGCCAGAATGGCTTGCGTGCTTCGAGCCATACCTCGGACGGGGTAACGGCAAAATCGGACAACATGCGGTCGTCCATCTCGCGCAGTATCCGCCGTGATCTTGCCCGCTCGGCCCAGGTCGAAACCTGTCCCAGCACGCGATGAACGATGCGATGTCCGCCAGGCCGGGCCTCCTGCGCGGGGGTAATCGAGAGATTTGCGGTAAACATGTGGAACAACTCCTTCGTTGATAACCGAGGGCGGTCGCCGTCGGCCCGCAAGGAATGCCACTTCATCGTCCCGGGAGCTTGGTGAGCGCCTGGATTTGGTTCGGAGATTTTCTGGAGGTTTTCTGTTGCCCGGCGGTGGTCCAGCGAACGCTGCCAGCCTTTGTCCCGATTCCGACACGAGCGGCGCCCGCCGCGGAGTGCGCCGATATCGCGTTCGGACCGCTGTGCCGGTCCAGCGGGCTTGTGGTTAAGGACCCGTCGGGCGACGAGGATTGGGGTTCACGTGATCCCATCCCAGGGCCCGCGGTTGACGGTGGCGGATCTTCCGGATAGCGCCCATCTATGGCTGACCCAATTTCCCTGACAGCGCTCGCCGATCGTCACTATGCGGTGGGCGATTTCACTCGCAAGTCCGACACCTATCTTTGGGAGTATGAGCGCATCCTTGCGCTGTTGCGGGACGAGCCGGTGCGCATCCTGGAATTGGGGGTTTCGTCCGGCGCATCCTTGCTGTTGTGGCGTGACTATCTTCCGCGTGCCGTCATCGTTGGCGTCGATATCGATCCGATTCCGTCGTCACTGCTTG
>JBFXDK010000032.1:0-17611 GCA_050181195.1 Acetobacteraceae bacterium
ATCCGATCCGTCGTAGCTCGCACGGCTCAGCGGTCGGGCGAGGGCGCTGTCCAACAGCCCCTCATCACGCACGCCGATGGCACCGCCGTGTTCCGCCAGTTGTTCGTCGTGAACAGCGGGGATGAAGGTGCGAGAGAGCCAGACGGTCACTTCGCCAATTCGCGCGACACGGCACGACGCTCCCGCATCACGCGGCGCGCCACCTCCATCTGTGCCTCGAAGTCGGATCGGCTGTGGTCAGCCGCAGGCGGTCGGGTTGCTCAATCGCGTAAACGGTCGAGCCTTTGGTCAATCTCAACTTAACCAGCAACTCCCGTGGCAGGATCACCCCGACGGAATTGCCGATCTGCATCAGCTTCAACGTATGCATCGGCTATCCTCCCGGTTCGCACACGCGTTCTAACCGATCGTCGTTCCAACGCATGTGAAAACCAGATGCGACAGCACGCTACAGGATGAAGCGGCTCAGATCGCCCTTCTGAGCCAGGGGAGCGACTTTCTCATTCACGTAAGCCGCGTCAACCGTCACGGTCTCGCCCGCACGGTCCGTGGCGGTGAAGCTGATCTCCTCCAGCAGCCGCTCCAGCACGGTATGCAGCCGGCGCGCACCGATATTCTCGACCCGGTCATTGATGTCCGAAGCGAGGTCGGCCAGCGCGTCCACGGCCTCGTCGCTGAATGACAGGTCCACGTTCTCCGTTCCCATCAGCGCCGCATACTGCTTCAGCAGCGAATGTTCGGGCTCCGTCAGGATGCGCCGCAGGTCCTCGCGTGACAGCGGCGACAGCTCGACCCGGATCGGCAGCCGGCCCTGCAGCTCCGGCAGCAGGTCCGACGGCTTGGCCAGGTGGAACGCGCCCGAGGCGATGAACAGCACGTGGTCGGTCTTCACCAGCCCGTACTTGGTATTCACCGTCGTTCCCTCGATCAGCGGCAGCAGGTCGCGCTGCACGCCCTCACGGGAAACGTCCCCACCGCGGAAGCCGCCTTCCGTGGTCCGGGCGCAGATCTTGTCGATCTCGTCGATGAAGACGATGCCGTTGTTCTCGGCGTGCGCCACCGCATCCTTGGTCAGCTGCTCATTGTCCAGCAGACGGTCGGCTTCTTCCGTCTCCAGCAGCTTGCGCGCGGCTTCCACGGTCATGCGCCGCTTCTGCATCGGGCGGTTGCCCATCAGGCCCTTCATCATCTCCGACAGGTTGATCACCTGTCCCGGCGGCATGCCGGGGATGTCGAACTGCCCGATCGGCATGCCCGAGGGTTCGGCGATCGCGATCTCGATCTCCTTGTCCTCGAATTCGCCGTTGCGCAGCATGCGGCGGAACTTGGACCGGGTGTCGGCCGCGGCCTCCTCGCCGACCAGCGCGGTGATGATCCGCTCCTCGGCCGCGAGTTCCGCCTTGGACTGTACCTCCTTGCGGGAGGATTCGCGCAGCATGTTCAGGCTGGCGTCCACCAGGTCGCGCACAATGCTTTCCACGTCGCGCCCGACATAGCCGACCTCGGTGAACTTCGTGGCCTCCACCTTCAGGAACGGTGCTTGGGCGAGTCTTGCAAGGCGGCGGGCGATCTCGGTCTTGCCGCAGCCGGTGGGGCCAATCATCAGGATGTTCTTCGGCACCACCTCTTCCCGCATCGCTTCAGGAAGCTGCTGGCGGCGCCATCGGTTGCGCAGGGCAATGGCCACGGCGCGCTTGGCGTCGTTCTGGCCGACGATGAACCGGTCGAGTTCGGAGACGATCTCGCGCGGTGAATAGGTTGGGACGTCCATCAGATCGTCTCGATGATAAGGTTGCCGTTGGTGTAGACGCAGATCTCCGCCGCGATCTTCATCGCGCGGCGGGCGATCTCCTCGGCCGACAGGTCCTCGACCGACATCAGGGCGCGCGCGGCGGCAAGGGCATAGTTGCCGCCCGAACCGATGGCGATCACCCCGTCCTCGGGCTCCAGCACGTCACCGTTGCCGGTCAGGGTGAAGCTGCGGTCCTTGTCGGCAACCGCCATCATCGCTTCCAGCCGGCGCAGGTAGCGGTCGGTGCGCCAATCCTTGGCGAGTTCGACGCAGGCGCGTTCCAATTGATTCGGAAACCGCTCCAGCTTCGATTCCAGGCGTTCCAACAAGGTGAACGCATCGGCCGTGGCCCCAGCGAAGCCGGCAATCACGTTGCCCTTCTTCGGGTCGCCGATCCGGCGCACCTTGCGGGCGTTGCCCTTCACGATGGTCTGTCCCAGGCTGACCTGGCCGTCCCCGGCCATGGCCACATGTCCATCCCGCCTGACGCACAGGATGGTGGTGCCGTGCCACCCGATCGGGTCGGCTGCGGCGGAGGAAAAGTTCTGCATGGTGGTCGATTAGATGGCCCGGCGAGGGCCGGACGGCAAGGCGGTGGATCGTCGTTGCCATCCGTGTGCCCTGGTTGCTGCCGCCCGGCCGCTGGCCGGCTACCCCGCAAGGCCGGACCAGCGCAGAAGCATGAAGGCAGCGACCAGCAGGATCACGCCGGAGAAGACCCGGGTCAGCAGCCCGCGCTGCCGCGCCAGGTGCCGCGCCGCGGACCCGCCCAGCAGGCTGCCCGCCGCGCCACCGGCGATGAACAGCCCGGCCAGCCGCCAGTCCACGAGGCCGGCTCCGGCATAGGTCGCGGCCGTGGTCGCGCCGAAGGCAGTCACCGCCACCAGCGACGTGCCGATGGCCGTCAGTGTCGCCATGCCGGTGGCCAGGATCAGCCCCGGCACGATCAGGAAGCCGCCGCCGATGCCGAAGAAGCCCGAGAGGACGCCGGCCGCGGCGCCAATACCCAAAAGCGCCGGGGCGTTCCCGCGGCTGAGGCGGACCGGCGCGGCGGCGGATTTCTCCTGCCGGCGCAGCATCAGCACGGCCACAACCACCATCAGCAGGGCGAACAGGGCCAGCAGCGCCTGCCCGTCGACGCGCCGGCCAAGCGCGGAGCCGAGGACGGCGCCCGCCATGCCGGCGACGGCGAACACCGCGCCGCAGGGCCAGCGGACATTGCCGTTGCGGGCGTGGCCCATCAGGCTGATGGCGGCATTGGCGGCAACCGCGACCGCGCTGGTGCCGATCGCGACATGCGCGTCGGCCACGCCCACGACATAGACCAGCAGCGGTACGGCCAGGATCGACCCGCCGCCGCCGACAAGGCCCAGCGAAAAGCCGACCAGCGATCCCGACCCGCCAGCCAGCAGCGCGCCGGTGAAAGGCAATGCGATCATGATACGGTGCCTTCCTGGCCTCGGATCAGTGTGCGAGAGCGGGGCGGTTCCACGGCATCAGGCGCAGCAGGTTCGCCAGTCCGCAGGTGCCGGTGGCGCCCGCAAACACGAGGCCGGCACCCACGAACCCGGACAGCGCATAGAACCAGGGCGACAGCAGTGCACCCAGGATCACGCCCAGCAGCACCATGGACCCGGCGGTGATCTGCACTTGGCGCATCAGTTCCAGCGGCTGGCGGCGGTCCTCGGTGACCGGCAGGCCGGCAGCCTTCCAGGCATCCAGACCGCCTTCGACGATGAAAGCCTCCACCGCGCCCGCCTTGCCCGCCAACCGCTCGGCATGCCCCGCCGTGCGCGCTCCGCTACGGCAATGGAACAGCACCGGCTTGCCCTGGTGCACGGCGAGCTCGGCATCCTCAAGCCGGGAGAGCGGCAGGTTGCGCGCACCGGGAATGCGGGCCCGCGCATGCTCGTCCGGTTCGCGGACATCGACCAGCGTGGCGCCCTCGCGCAGCAGGCGGGCGGCGTCAGCAGGGGAAATGGTCGGCAGCATGAATGAAACTCCTTCGATGATGGTTCAGCAAATTCCGGGCGGGCAGTAGAGTTCGCGCAGCACCTCCAGCAGGCGCAGCGCCTTCGGGTCGGCGATCCGGTAGAACACCGCCTGGGACTCCTTCCGCGTCGCCACCAGCCCGTCCTCCCGCAGACGAGCCAGATGTTGCGACAGGGCCGGCTGCGACAGGCCGATGGCCTGGGCTATGGCCGAGACGGTCATTTCGCCCTCCCCGGCCAGGTGGCAGAGCAGCAGCAGACGGTTCTCATTGGCGAGCAGTCGCAGCATGCGTGCCGCTTCCGCCGCCTTCGCCTCCAGAGCCGCCAGATCGATGTCCTTGTCGGGGAGCGTGTCCATTTCATCTCTCATAAGCTTGTGCTTAATAAGAGATCGCTTATATGAATTTCAAGCCCCATCCCGGGGCAGGAGGATGAAATGGCAACAGACATCGCCCGCCCGGCGATCCGGGCGTTCTTCGACGAACCGACCAATACGGTGAGCTATCTGGTCTGGGACCGTGGCACGAAGCAGGGGGCGGTGATCGACCCCGTGCTGGACTGGGACAACCGATCCGGTGAGGCCGACACGCGCTCTGCTGATGCGATCCTGCGCGCGGCAGAAGGCGAAGGGGTTACCATCGCCTGGGTGCTGGAAACCCACGCGCATGCCGATCATCTGACGGCCGCGCCGCATATCAAGGCGCGGACCGGCGCGCCGGTCGGCATCGGCGAGCATATCCGCGAGGTGCAGCAGATCTTCCGCCCGGTGTTCAACGCCACCGACGTGAAGCCCGAAGGCGCTGACTTCGACCGTTTGTTCCGCGACGGGGAGCGGTTTTCGCTGGGGGCGCTGCTCGTGGAGGTGATGCACGTGCCCGGCCACACGCCGGCGGACGTCGCCTATCGGATTGGCGATGCGGTGTTCGTGGGCGACACGCTGTTCATGCCGGACTACGGCACCGCGCGCGCCGACTTTCCCGGGAGCGATGCGGCGCAGCTGTACCGCTCGATCCGTCGCCTGCTGTCGCTGCCGCCCGAGACGCGGCTGTTCATGTGCCATGACTACAAGGCGCCGGGGCGGGACCGCTATGCGTGGGAGACGACGGTGGCCGCGGAGCGGGCTGCCAATGTCCATGTGCATGACGGGGTGAGCGAGGCGGACTTCATCGCCATGCGGCGCCAGCGCGATGCCGGGCTGGCGGTGCCGCTGCTGCTGCTGCCGTCGGTGCAGGTGAACATCCGCGCCGGCCGGTTTCCGGATGCCGACCCGAACGGTGTCCATTACCTGCGTATCCCGGTGAAGCAGAAGCGCAGGCTTTGAGCATCGGCCGGCGTCGCGTCGCCGGCGCCCGGCCGGCAGGATGATGCGCTCAGAATACGTGGCGGGCGGGCATGCCTGGCCATAGCGATGCATGCCCGCCTGGATTTCTCGCCATGCAGCAACCGTCGGCTGCCCTTCCCATGGTCCGGCGCACGCCTTAGACAACGCTGCATATCGGTCACGGAGTGTTCGGCCATGGCGCGTCAACTTCAGGTCGCGGTTCAGATGGACCCGATGGAAACCATCAACATCGAAGGCGATTCGACGTTTGCCCTGATGCTGGAGGCGCAGGCGCGCGGCCACGTAATGTGGCACTATGAAGTGCGCAACATGTGGCTGAAGGAGGGGGTGAAGCGCCCGAACGGCGCGTGGGAGGAGCGGCTGTTCGCCCGCGCGCGGCCGGTGACGGTGCAGCGCCAGCGCGGCGCGCATTTCACCTTTGGCGAGGCCAGGGAGGTCGATCTGGGGCAGATGGATGTGGTGCTGATGCGCCAGGACCCGCCCTTCGACATGGCCTATATCACCGCGACGCACCTGCTGGAGCATATCCATCCGCGCACGCTGGTGGTGAACGACCCGGCCGCGGTGCGCAATGCGCCGGAAAAGCTGCTGGTCACGCAGTTTCCGGACCTGATGCCGCCGACCATGATCACCTGGGACCTGGAAGCGATCCGCGCTTTCCGGGCGGAGTACCGGGACATCATCGTCAAGCCGCTGTTCGGCAATGGCGGCGCCGGCGTGTTCCGGATCAAGCCCGACGACGAAAATCTGGCTTCATTGCTGGAAATGCACTTCGCACGCTCGCGTGAGCCGCTGATGTTCCAGCGCTATGAACCCGCGGTGAGAAAGGGCGACAAGCGGATCATCCTGGTGGATGGGGAGGCGATGGGTGCGATCAACCGCGTGCCGGCCGAAGGCGAGGCGCGGTCGAACATGCATGTCGGTGGCCGGCCCGAAAAGGTGGTCATGACCGCGCGTGACCGGGAGATCTGCGAGACGATTGGCCCGATGCTGCGCGCACAGGGCCTGATCTTCGTGGGCATCGACGTGATCGGCGACTACCTGACCGAGATCAACGTGACGTCGCCGACCGGCCTGCAGGAGATCGCGCGCTTCGATGGGGTGCACCTGGAGAAGGCGATCTGGGACCGGATCGAGGAAAAGGTCACGGCGGAGGCATAACGCGCCTGTCCCAGCATCATTCGGCGGAGCGCCGCAGGTGCGAAGCCGATCAAGTGATGCGCATATCGTAGGTTGCGAGCAGGCATTCGTGGCCTGGACCACGACTGCCTGCTCAGGGCATCCGGCAGGCCGCGGATGGGCGATCGGCAGAATATTGCGCGACGTCCGGTCGCCGCCATTGCCATCGGTGGCACGGAAAAAGCCGCGCAAATCAATGCCACGATCTCCGCGAGGAGCGGGCATGCGCCCTCTCATCTTGCGCGGAGCGGGAATCATCGGCATACCG
Organism: Acetobacteraceae bacterium; assembly: GCA_050181195.1. Lineage (GTDB taxonomy): Bacteria > Pseudomonadota > Alphaproteobacteria > Acetobacterales > Acetobacteraceae > Rhodopila. Next base: position 6,573 of record JBFXDK010000032.1, read on the forward strand.
CCGCCGACGAAAACCGGCCAGCGGCCGGAATGGATCGCATGGCAGGGGTTGTGCATGACCTACGTGGTCACCGAGAACTGCATTCGCTGCAAATACATGGACTGCGTCGAGGTGTGCCCCGTCGACTGCTTTTATGTCGGCGCCAACATGCTCGTCATTCATCCCGATGAATGCATTGATTGCGGCGTCTGTGAGCCGGAATGCCCGGCCGAGGCGATCGTGCCCGACAGCGACGACAAGGGCACGCCCTGGCTTGAGCAGAACCGCACCTATGCGGCGCTGTGGCCGAACATCACCCGCAAGGGCGACCCGCCCGAGGACGCGGATGAGTGGAAGGATAAACCGGGGAAGGCAGACCTTTTCTCCCCCGAGCCGGGTAAACCCTGACATATCGGTGAGGTTGCCCCCTGACGGCGCGGCATTTCATGCTATATTGACTGGATGCACGCCGTTGACCGTTGGCGGCCGGGTGGTGGACCCCGTGGCCCAGACGTGAAGGATCACCCATCCGCGACGAGAAACGTCGATTTGTCCGCGGCGCTGACTGGTGTTGCCAGCCGCGAAGCGTGACGCAAAGGCAGGAATGCAAATGACCGCTCGGCGCAATCCCGGTTGCGCCCAGGTCAGACGCCCATGCCCGGGAAGATGCCGGACACGCACATCCGGCGCGCCAGCAACCCAGGCGGTGAATAAGACAGAGCAGGCCCGATGACCGAAACCGTAGACCCCCAGACCTCGACTGCCGAACCGCCCGCCATCCAGAACGGCGGCACCGTCGAACCGGTGGATGACACCGAGGCGACAGCCGCTGCCGCTGACCAGGAGGACGCGCAGCATCCCGCTGCGCCGGGTGAACGACGCCCCGGTGGACCGGCTTCCACGCCGCGCGCGCCCGCGAAGGACGAGGTGTTCGCCGAGGGTGACTACGTCGTGTATCCCACGCACGGCGTGGGCAAGGTGGAGCGGATTGTCACCGAGGAGATCGCCGGCCACCGGCTGGAACTGATCCATATCACCTTCGAAGAGAACCGCATGACCCTGCGGGTGCCGGTGGCCAAGGCCCGCACTGCCGGCCTGCGGAAGCTCGCGACCCAGGGCATGTTCGATGAAGCGCTGAAGGTCCTGCGCGGCAAGGCGCGGATCAAGCGCACCATGTGGTCCCGGCGGGCGCAGGAATACGAGGCGAAGATCAATTCCGGCGACCCGATTGCCATCGCCGAGGTGGTGCGTGACCTGCACCGCAACGCCGGCCAGCCCGATCAGAGCTTCTCGGAACGGCAGATCTATGAACTCGCCATGGACCGGCTCGCCGCCGAACTCGCGGCACTCGACCGGACCGACAAGGCAACCGCCACGACCAAGCTGACCGACTTTCTCAAGACCGTCTGACCGGCGCGGCGGACCGCCGCGCCAGGTCCTGCGGCCGCGTCAGGCCATTCCCAGCCGGTCGGAAGCGATCCGAGCGCCTTCGGCAAGTGACGCGAGCTTCGCCCAGACAATGTCCTCGGCCACGCGCCCGCGCCCGGCCGAGGTATCAAAGCCGCAATCCGTCCCGCCCAGCACGCGCGTGGGGTCGCCGATCGTCCGTGCCACCTGTTCCAGCCGGTCGGCCACCACTTCGGGATGCTCCACGAAGTTCGTCAGCGGATCGATGACGCCGGCCACCACCACTTGGCCGTTGTCCAGCGGCAGATCGCGGAGGCAGCGATATTCGTGCGCATGGCGCGGATTGGCGATCGGCAGGACCCAGGCGCCCACCTTGGCACGTCCGATCGAGGGCAGGATGTCGTGCATCGCCACGTCGCAGTCGTGCGGCCCCTCGTAGTTGCCCCAGCAGGCATGGATGCGCACCCTCTCGCGCGGGATGTTGGTCAGCGCGTCATTGATCGTTGCCACCACGCGGTCGGCGAAGTCGATGAAGTCGGCCAGCTTCCTGTCCTGGAAGGACACGTGCCGCTCCAGCGCCAGGTCGGGTGCGTCGATCTGCAGCAGGAAGCCGCTGTTCACGATCGCCTCGTATTCCACCCGCAGCGCCTGGCCGAGCGCCGCGAGGTAGGCGTCGTCGGTGTCGTACCAGCGGTTGCGCATGGCCGCGGCGATGATGCCGGGTGAGGGCGCGGTCATGAACGGTTCCACGAAGCCGTTTGGCGCAATCTCCTGCAGCGTGGCGCGGAACTCGTCGCACTCGGCCTGCACAAGGGCCGGATCGAGATAGCGCACCTCTCCCACGGCCTCGGGCACGCCGTCGCGGTTGCTGACCGAGGGGCGGCCCGACTCGGTCACATGGCCCCACACGCGGAAGCCCGGATAGCGGGCCACGTCGGCGAAGGTCTTGCGGGTCCAGCCGCCGCCGAACCCGCTCATGCGATGGCGGACATACAGGAAGAACGCCTCGCGCTGCTGCTCGCCGTTGTTGCCGATATCGATGCCGGCCTCGATCTGTTTGCGCACGACGTGGCGGGTCGCAGCCTTGCCCTCGGCCTCGATCGCGGCTTCATCGACGGCCTCGCCGGCCGCGCGCCTGGCGTAGAGCGCGGTGAGGGCAGGGGGACGCGGCAGGCTGCCGGTATGGGTGGTCAGGATGCGGTGTTCGCTGCGGACCATCGTGGCATTCCTTTTGTCCCCTGGGGCGTCTGGTCGGCGGGTGGTGCGGGCTGGACCGGCTTCGTGAAGCGGCATTTGTAGGGCTGCGCCAGGAAGTCGTGATGTGCCGTGCGTGCCAGGAAATCATCGACGGCCTGGCCGACGCTCGGCCAGACCTGGCGGGTCTGGTCATAATCGTCGACGATCATCACCCCACCCGGCTGCAGCAGCGCCCACCAGCGGTCCAGATCCCCGGTGACCGACGGGTAGTCATGCGAGGCATCGATATGGATCAGCGTGGGTTGTAGCTGCTTCGCCGCCAGCACGATCGCGGCGTTGACCGAGTCGATCGGCAGCGGCACCACATGCCGCCACAGGTCGGCCGCCAACACGTTGTTCATGAACTTGTAGAACAACTGCGGGTAACCGTTCTGCGGTGACAACTCGGCCAGTTGCTTCGAATCCATCCAGTGTTCGGCGGATCCCAGCCAGGTGTCGACGGCGATCACCACGCCATCGTGCCCGATCGCCCGCATGCGGTTGGCCATGGTCAGGGTCGATCCGCCCTTCCAGACGCCGACCTCCACGACGAGGTCCGGACGCAGGCGGTCGATTTCCAGCGACAGGAACGGGTGGTCGGAGTTCCATCCGCTGGCATCCGTGACGAAAAGCTTGGGCGGAAATCCCCAGAACGGGTCCACCCCGTGCCACAGCGCCTTGATGACGCGCTGACGCGGCGGCACGCGCGGTGCTGTCGCGCTCACGCCGCCCCCATCGCCTTTTCGAAGAACCCGGTATAGCCGAACAGCCCGACCGCGCCGCCGGTGTGCAGGAACACCACCCGTTCATTCCGCCCGATGGCGCCCTTGCGGATCAGGTCAATCATCCCCGCCATGGCCTTGCCCGAATACACGGGGTCGAGCAGGATCCCTTCCAGGCGCGCCAGCATCTGCACGGCTTCGGCCATGCCCTCGGTCGGGATGCCATAGCCGGCGCCGACATAGTCGCAGTTCGCCTCCACCGCCTCCCGGGGGATGCCGCCGCGCACGCCGCAATAGGCGGCGGTCTCTTCCGCCAGGCGGTGCACATTCGCTTCCTGCCGGTCCTTCGGCAGCCTGACCCCGATGCCCAGCACCGGCACGCCGGCATTCACTCCCTGCAGTCCGACCACCAGCCCGGCGTGCGTTCCGGCGCTGCCGGTCGCGGTCACCAGCCGGTCGATGCGCAACCCCATTTCGTCGGCCTGCTGCATCAGTTCCTGCGCGCAGGAGACATAGCCGAGGGCGCCCACCCTGTTCGAGCCGCCACCGGGGATGACATAGGCCTTCGTGCCGGACGCACGCAGTTCCTCGCCCTTCTTTTCGGCCTCGGCGTTCATGTCCAGGCCGCTGGGGCGGTACTCGATGGCGCAGTCGAACAGCTTGTCCAGCAGCACATTGCCGCTGTTCAGGTAGTCGCGGTCGTTGGTCTCGATCCGGTGTTCCAGCAGCGCGGTGCAGTGCATCCCGAACCGGCGCGCAACCGCCGCTGTCTGGCGCACATGGTTCGACTGCACGGCGCCCTGCGTCACGATGTGGGTGGCGCCCTGGTCGCGCGCCTCGCCGATCAGCCATTCCAGCTTGCGGACCTTGTTGCCGCCGGTGGCCACCAGGGTGCAGTCGTCGCGCTTGATCCAGATTTCCGGTCCGCCCAAATGACGGCTGAGGTTTTCCAGCTTTTCCAGCGGAGTCGGCGTCGGAAACAGCCGGACGCGCGGGAAGCGGGCGAGATGCATGGATCGGACTCCGTTGCCAGTTGGCCCGCCCGGCGCATATCGGACGCAGGGGAAATTTCGTCGCGCCGGTCAGGGGCATGTAATGTTCCTGATCCCGCGGCGTCACACAATGCAGAACGGGATGCGGGATCTCGCGTTACCGCCCGGACGGGTGGCGACCGGGCGCCGCGGAGCCGGCAGCCAGCCAGGAGAGAGGACAGGATGCACATCATCAAGCGCCGCGGATGGGAAATCCCCGAGAGCCGGGTGACGCCCGAACACCTTGCGATGAACCGCCGGCACCTGCTGGCCGGTGCGGCGGGTCTGGGGGCGATCGGGGCCGGGATCCTGCCCGGACCGGCCGCGGCGCAGTCCGGCACCGGCCCGAACCCGAAATACCCGGCCGGGCGAGAAATCACCGAGGAGAAGTACTCGACCACCTACAACAACTATTACGAGTTCGGCGAAAGCAAGAATATCTGGCGCGCGGCGCAGGCGCTGAAGCAGCGGCCCTGGGCGGTGAAGCTGGACGGCATGCTGAAACAGCCGCGCACGGTCGACATCGACGATCTGTTGAAGCAGGTGCAGACCGAGGAGCGGGTTTATCGCCACCGCTGCGTCGAGGCCTGGGCAATGACCGTGCCCTGGACCGGCTTCCCGATCAGCCAGCTGATCGCGCTCGCGGAACCTTCGTCGAGCGCGAAGTACATCGTCTTCGAGACGGCACAGGACAAGTCGATGCGCGGCCTCGGCGCGCCGTTCTATCCGTGGCCCTACACCGACGGACTGACGATGGATGAGGCGATGAACGAACTGGCGTTCCTCGCCACCGGCCTCTACGGAAAGGCCCTGCCGCCACAGAACGGCGGGCCGTTGCGTCTGGTCGCGCCCTGGAAATACGGCTTCAAGGGGACGAAGTCGATCGTGCGGATCAGCTTCACCGACAAGCGTCCGAAGACCTTCTGGGAATCGATTCAGCCCCGCGAATATGGCTTCTGGGCCAACGTGAACCCGGATGTCCCCCATCCGCGCTGGAGCCAGGCACGCGAAAGACTGCTGGGCAGCGATGAAATGGTGCCCACGATGATCTACAATGGCTATGGTGAGTTCGTGTCCCAGTTGTATACAGATCGGCAGTCTGAGAAGCTGTTCATGTGATTGCGCAACGCCTCCTGGCTGTCCTCTCCGCCGTGTTCCTGGTCTGTGCGGTCGCCCTGGCGACCATCGGATCCCGGGCAATATCGCTCGGCCGCGGTCTGGCCAGCCTGGACGCGCATCTTGAGGAGAACCTGCACGGCTGGACCATGCATGTGTTCGGCCCTTGGGCGTGGAATGAACTCGTCACTCCGCTGCTGATGCGGCCGGTCTGGCTGGTGCCGGCCTCTCTCGGCCTGATCTGCATGGGACTGTCCCTGTCGCTGTCATACCGCAAGGCCGGCAGGCAGTCCCACCGCCGGAGCTGAACGCCCGGCTCTCTCCCGCCTTCGTATTGCCGCCCCTTGATCGGGCGCAGCTGCGGATTGCCGATCGGCCTTCCCAGCCGCCCGAAACCCTGGAACAATCCATGCTCCCGCAGCGACCAGGAGCATCCGATGGCCGTCCTGAAGACCGACCCCGCGCGCTTCGAGGTGGTGAAGAACGCGCTCTACTCCGCGGCCGAGGAGATGAAGATCGTTCTGGCGAAGACCGCCTACTCGCCGCTGCTGAAGGTCGCCGGCGACTATTCCTGCGGCATCTTCGACGTCAGCGGCAACATGGTGGCCCAGGGACCCGACCTGCCGATCCATCTCGGCTCGATGCCGGATGCCGTGCGCGCCGTGGTGCGCGCTTTCCCCGACGCGGCACCTGGGGATGTTTTCATCCACAACGACCCTTATGAGGGCGGCTCCCATTTGCCGGACGTGAACGTCATCGCGCCGGCCTTCCACGACGGCCGGCTGCTGGGGTTCGGCTGCGTTCGCGCACACTGGCCCGATATCGGCAGTGCCACGCCCGGCAGCTATGGCGCGGTGACCGAGATCTATGGCGAGGGGCTGCGCCTGCCGCCGATTCGCCTGTATCGCGACGGCAAGCCGGATCCCGCGATCGAGGCCATCATCTTCGCCAACGTCCGCACGCCGACCGAACGCCTGGGTGATCTGCGCGCGCAGGTAGCGGCGAACTGGCGGGCGGCCCAGCGCCTGTCGGAACTGGCCGGCAAGTACGGTACCGAAACGCTGCTGGCGATCATGCAGGAAGTGTTGGACTACTCGGAAACCATGATGCGCGCCGCACTGCGCGCCCTGCCGGACGGTGAGGCCGAGTTCACCGACATCTTCGACGGCGACGGCGTGATCGGCGTGAATGAGACCGAGGACGCGACGTTCAAGGTGCACCTGCGTGTCACCAAGCGCGGTGACACCATCGTCGCCGATTTCACTGGATCGGATCCCGCTGTGGCGGGCCCGATGAACGCGCCGCTGACCGTCACCGCGTCCGGCGTGTTCTGCGCGCTGAAGATGATTGCCGATCCGCAGAGCCTGATTCCGCCCAATTCCGGCTGCTGGCGGCCGGTAACCGTGACGGCGCCGCCCGGGTCGGTGGTGAACGCACAGCATCCATCGCCCGTGGTCTATGCCAACCACGAGATGTCGCACCGGGTCGCAGACATGGTGATGGCGGCGCTGTTCGCGATCACCCCCAGGACGGTGATGGCGGGCAGCCAGGGGACCTCGGCGGTGATCACCTTCGGCGGCGTCGATTACCGCACTGGTGATCGGTTCGTGAGCTATGAATCGGTGAAGGGCGGTTTCGGCGCGCGTCCGACCAAGGACGGAATCAATGCCGTGGCCTCGACCGTGTCGAACATGAGCAACACGCCGGTCGAAATCATCGAAATGAGCTTCCCGCTGCGCGTCGAGGAATACGCCCTGGTCCCGGACAGCGGCGGACCTGGCACGCATCGCGGCGGCCTCGGCGTGCGGCGCGTCTGGCGGGTGCTGGAAAACCAGGCGCATGCGTCGGTGTGCTGCGAGCGCACCGTCACGCCGCCTTTCGGCCTGAACGGCGGGCTTCCGGGCGCGCCGGCCCGAATCGAACTGATCGCGCCGCGATCCAACGCGCGGCGCCTGACCAGTAAGGGGGGATTCCTCGCGCCCGCGGGTTCGCTGGTGGTGATGGAGGCGCCGGGATCGGGAGGTTTCGGCCCGGCTTCGGGCCGTGACCGCGCGGCTCTAGCCGAGGACCTTCTGGACGGCTACGTTACGCCATCCGCCGCACGCCGTGATTACGGCTACGACGCTGCCTGAGCCGGATTGCCAAGGGAGAAACGTTCATGTCCGAATCGCTGCCAGTCGTCGCCCAGAAGGGCTCGTACAAGGTCGAGGTGGAGGCCGGTAAGGCCTATTGGTGGTGCGCCTGCGGCAAGAGCGGCAAGCAGCCGTTCTGCGACGGTTCGCACAAGGGCACCGGCTTTGCGCCGATGAAGTTCGAGGCGGAACAGTCCGGTGTGGTCAGCTTCTGCGGCTGCAAGGGGACCGGGAAGGCGCCGCGCTGCGACGGGTCGCACCGCAATATTCCCTGAGAGAACTCACCAGGAGGGCGCTGCCCTCCTGGACTTCCCGCCAAGGGCGCAGCCCTTGGAACCGCTTCGTCCGTTGTTTCCTCTGGACCGGTTTCGCGCAAACTGAGACCCTGGGGGAGACAGTTTGAGCACGAATGCGGGGTGGAGCATGGATTACAATGCGGCGTTTGCAGGTGTGAAAGTCGTCGACCTCAGCGGCGGCGTGGCTGGACCTTCCTGCGCGATGATGCTGGCGCAGCACGGCGCCGACGTGGTGAAGGTCGAGACACCGCATGCCGGCGGTGACTGGTCACGAATCCTCGGCCGCACCTATGGCGACCACTCTGCGTTCTCGGTCTACGGCACACTGGGCAAGCGCGCCGTCGCAATCGACCTGAAGACAGATCAGGGCAAGGACATTCTCTGGAAACTCGTCGACGGCGCCGACGTGTTCATCGAAGGCTTCCGGCCCGGCACGATCCAGCGCTACGGCTTCGGCTACGATGCCGTCAACAAGCGCAATCCCGGCATCATCTACTATTCGATCTCGGGCTTCGGTCAGACCGGCCCGCTTGCCGCGCGGCCGGCCATGGACCCGGTGCTGCAGGCCTTCATCGGCATCGTCAACGAGAACCGCGGCGATCACGACAATCATCCCCACCGCATCGCCATCTCCCTCATCGACATGTTCACCGGCCTGCTCGGCTTTCAGGCGATCGCAACATCCCTGTATGTCCGACGCGAGCAGGCGGTGAAGCAGGGCCGTTTCATTGAGTGCAGCCTGATGCAGGGCGGCGCGATGCTGTCGGTAATCCGGATGATCGCGCAGTATCTGGAGCGTGGGCAGGCACAGCGCACCAGCATGCCGAACGGCGTGTTCGATACCGCCGACGGGCAGTTGAACGTCACCATGGTGCGCCCGACCGACTGGCCGCCGTTCTGCGAGGTGATCGAACGCCCGGACCTGCTGGACGACCCGCGCTTCGCTACCCACGCCGCACGCGGCAAGAACCTGGACGAGCTCTACGGCATCGTCCGGCCGGTGTTCAAGGCGAAGCCCACCGCATGGCTCGCCGCGCGCTTCACCGAACGCAACATCATGAACTATCGCGTGAATTCCTATGAGGAGTTCCTGCGGGAGGAACAGGTGGCGGCGACCGGCATCATCTCCTGGCTGACGCAGCCTGGGCTTCCTGAACAGATCCCTATGCCGAACATTCCCGGCCTGCCGACATTCGAATCCGGCAGCAGGCGCGCGCATGCGCCGACCCTGGGCCAGCACACGCGAGAGGTGATGCAGGAACTCGGCTACGCCGAGGCCGATATCGCGGCGCTGATGGAACGGAAGGTCGTCGCGGGGCCGTAGGCCGGCCCGCCGAGCGTGATCACACTGAGCCGAACGTCCGCGTGTGAACCACGGCGACAACGCGAGTTGGTCGTGAATTCCCGCCCTGTACAGTCGAGGTAAGAAATACTCTACGCGGCTTCCAGCATGTCGCCCAGCTTGTCCAGCAGGTAGTCGACGTCGCTCATTTCGGACGTTTCGAACTGGGTCAGCACGCGGGAGATGACCCGTGCCCGATAGCGTTCCAGGTCGCGTGGCTCGCCGTCGAACTGGCTCTCATCCACCGTGGCCACTGCGGCGCGGATCATCGGGTACAGCCCGGGCGGCATGTCCGCCTTCCGGTAGAGCGACTCCAGCCCGGTCACCCCCGGGTCATGGATCAGTGTGCGCGCATTCTCGACCGGGATGCCGGCGCGTTCGGCCATGGCGGCTTCGAAGAAACCGATATCGCCGGTGCACAGCGCCCGCAGCACCAGCGACGGCGTGAGCCGCTGGGCATGGTGCATCTGCGCCACCATCCGCAACAGGTCTGGTTCATCCGATCCGGCACTGAGGCGGATCACCGCCCGTTCCCGCCCTCGCATCACCAGGTCTGCCGCGGTCGTCGGTGGCAGCGCGTGATGACGGATCAAGTGGTCCTGCAGCGTGCGGGAGACCAGCACGGAAAGCCGCTCCGCCACCGCCATCGGCAGCACCGGCCGTCGCACCATGTGCTCCTTCACAAGATCGCTGTCGCGGAAGCGCTCGATCGCCCGGTCCAGGCTGGCCTCGGCGACGCTGGCGGTCGGGTTGGCAATCAGCGTCGCGACCGCGCGCTCATGCGCGTGCTCGATCAGCGTGTGGGAAACGGACGTGTCCAGGTCGGACCGGCCGGCAATCGCCTCCTGCTTGGCCGGTGATCCCACACGTACCAGGGCGACGAGATCTTCATCGGTCAGAACCAGCGAGTCGCTCAGGATTGGCAGGGCGACGGACTCCACGTCCTCGGCGAGGCGCAGGGCGACATCGCGCGGCAGGTCCTTCGCCTGACGCAGGCTGTGCGACAACGCGGAGCGAACCGTGACCTCCACGTCCCGGGCCAGCAGGCGGACGATGTCCTGCGCCAGGCCGAGCTCGGTTGCAGCGAGGGTCGTGCCGTTGAGTTCGCGGCCCAGCTTGCCGGCGAGATCGGCGCGGACCTCGGCGGAAGGGTTGGAGAGCAGGCGTGCGACGTCTGCGGTGGAGAGGGTTCCTGACATGGGTGCCCATCCGGTCGTTGCCGATGGAGCATGCCGGGCAGAGTTGAAGGGAAGGTTAATCGCGACGCCGTGACACCGGAAAATACCACACTTTACCTCGCACGTAATCGCTTCGTGCCCGCGGCGTCGTCAGGGTCCTGCTGTGCCCGCCCGTGGGCGCACCGTATCGGGAAGGATGAAACCATGCACGATTTCAATGGTATGGCTGGCCGCTATATCCAGGTTTGGAACGAAACCGATCCCCTCCGCCGCCGCACGTTGATTGCTGCAAGCTGGGTTGAGGACGCGGACTATCGCGACCCGATGGCGACGGTTGCCGGACATCAGGGGATCGAGTCGCTGATCGCCGGCGTGCAGCAGAAGTTCCCGGGGTTGCGGTTCAGGCTTTTGGGCGTGCCGGACGGGCACGGAGACCGGTTCCGTTTCCGCTGGGGCCTGGGACCGGCGGACAGCGATCCGGTGGCCGAGGGCACCGATTTCGCCGTGTTGGCCTCGGATGGCCGGCTGGCCTCGGTGACCGGGTTCATCGACCGGATGCCTGGATAGCGGGGCGGGCGAGGGGGCCGATCTGGCCTCCTC
>JBFXDK010000032.1:17711-45216 GCA_050181195.1 Acetobacteraceae bacterium
CGATCCGGTGGCCGAGGGCACCGATTTCGCCGTGTTGGCCTCGGATGGCCGGCTGGCCTCGGTGACCGGGTTCATCGACCGGATGCCTGGATAGCGGGGCGGGCGAGGGGGCCGATCTGGCCTCCTCGTACCGGGCGACCGAACGGTCGACCGTTCCGCGCGCAGGGTTGGTGTGGCGGCTGCGCGCAACACGGACATGCGCAGGGTTGGTGTGGCGGCTGCGCGCAACACGGACATGCGCAGGGTTGGTGTGGCGGCTGCGCGCAACACGGACATGCGCAGGGTTGGTGTGGCGGCTGCGCGCAACACCGACATGCGCAGGGTTGGCGTGGCGGCTGCGCGCCGAACCAAAAGGATACCATCCGGCCGCTCTGCATCGCATGGGTTAATGCTTCGGGCGGCTGGTATCAGTTCCGCGATGCATGCAGGGCGGCGGCGATGACCGGGGCGGCGGCGGCCGACATGCCGCTGCCCTGGTGGCCGACGCCCGGCACGTCGATCACCCGCCAGGCGCAGTGCGTGCCCAGCGCCTCGGCCGCCGCGTGGCCCTTGCGGACATAGGCGTGCGCCCGTTCATAGCGTGTGGCGCCCTGCCGGTTCGACCTTGGGCCTTTCGGGAAGAACCGTCCCGAGGTCTTCGTGTCCTTCGTGCCGGCCATCACCGTAATCGGGAACGCCAGCAATGCGCGGAGCGAGTCGTGGGTCACCTCGGTTTCGCCCAGGCCGAATGGCCAGGGTGTGTCGAGGTCCGGCATCGCATAGGTGCCGGCGTTCGCGCTGACCGCCACCGCGACCCGGTCGCGGTAGCCCAGTGACAGCATCCGGTGCACGAACTGCCCGCCGGCGGAGTGGCCGAACTGCCCGTAATGCTCACGCTGCGTCAGCCCCTGTCGCCGCAACGCTTCATGCAGGCGCGGGACCACGCCATAGGTCCAGAGTTCACGCGGGTTCGCCGAACCATCGTCATTGCGCATGTTGCCGAAATGATAGCGGAGATAATCCGGAAACGATTCCTCGGGGAATTCGATGCTGATGACCAACAGGTCGAGTTTCCTTGCATGCTCCGCCCAATAGTCGCGATACGCGCGACCATTGCGTCCGACGCCGTGGTGCACGAACAGAAGCGGCGTCGATGGGGTGACGGCGGGCGGATGCGCCGAATGCAGGACCAGCGCGCGATCCGGAAACGCCGGATCGACATAGGGCAGGGAGACAAGGCCGCTATCCGCAATCAGGGGCGAGAGGTCGGTCATGGCTGGCTTCGCATCTTAAGCAGGCGTTCCTGACTTGGGCCGCCGATGCGTGCCCGCAACACACGATCGGCGAAGCTTTGATCGGCTTCGCCCCTGCGGCGCTCCGCCGAACAATGCTGACGTGCCTTCGCGCGGCGGAACCGAATCGCGGCCATCCTCCATCGCGGTCAATCGCCCGCCGCGGCGGCCGGACGCTGCTGGTGACGGCGCATGAGCAGCAGCAGCAACAGCGGCGGAATGACAACCATGCTCATCAGGCGGAAATCGCTGTTGAACGCGATGATCTGCGCCTGATGATTGATCATTCCGTCCAGCAACGCCGCGCCATGCCGGGTCATCGGGTCCAGCAGATGGGCCACCGGGGTTCCGCCCTGCAACGTCCGGTCGAACGGGGTGATGCCGGCGGAGATGTCGGCATGGGCGGTCTGCACGCCGCGGACCAGCATGAACGACGTGACGGAAATGCCGGCCGCCTGGCCCAGGCTGCGGCACAGCGACTGCAGCGACGTCGCATAGCCGCGCAGCGATGCCGGCAGGGTGGTGAAGGCCATCACGGTCATTGGATTAAACACGAAGCCGATCGCCGCGCCCTGCATCACGAAGGTCATCATCATCGTGTGCTGCGGCACGTCGGGGGTCCAGTAGCTCATGGAATAGAGCGCAAGTCCCAGCGTCATCAGTCCGGTCGCCATCAGCTTGCGGTGGTCGATCAGGTTCGACAGCCGGCTTGCAAGCTGCATTCCCATCATCGTGCCGAGACCCCGCGGCGCCATTGCCCAACCGGCATCTGCGACCGGATATCCCGCCAGGCTTTCCAGATAGGGCGCCATCAACGCCGAACTCGCCAGCATTACGGTCGCGGTAAAGAACACCATCGTCACGCCGCAGACGAAATTCCGGTCCTTGAACAGCCCGGGCGGCAGGAACGGGCGTTCGGCCGTGAACATGTGGATGATGAACAGATAGAAGCCCAGGCCGGCAAGCACGCCTTCGATGATGATTTCCGGCGAGGAGAACCAGTCCAGGGTCTGGCCGCGATCCAACAGCAGCTGCAGCGAGGCGACGCCCGTCGCCAGGGCGGCGAAGCCGGTCCAGTCGAACCGCATGTCGGAGCGTGGCGCGGACTTCGGCACGAACAGCAGCAGCCCGGTGATCGCGAGCAGCCCGAACGGCAGGTTGACGTAGAAGACGTAGCGCCAGTTGTACATCTCGGTCAGGTAGCCGCCCAGGGTCGGCCCGGTGATCGGCCCGACCATGACTCCCATGCCGAAAATCGCCATTGCCTGGGCACGCTTCTCGAACGGGTAGATATCAAGCATCGTTGCCTGCGACAGCGGCACCAGCGCGGCGCCGCAAATACCTTGCAGGAAGCGGAAGCAGACCATCTCGGACAAGGTGTCCGCCGCGCCGCACAGCATCGAGGCGATGACGAACCCGCTCATGCACGCGATGTGCAGGTTCTTGCGGCCAAACCGCACGGCCATCCATCCGACCGGCGCGGTCATGATGGCGGCGGCGATCACGTAGGAGGTCAGGACCCAGGTGATCTCATCGGCGCTGGCCGAGAGCGTGCCCTGCATGTAGGGCAGCGACACGTTGGCGATCGATGAGTCCAGCGACTGCATCAGGTTGCCCAGCATCACGCTGAGCGTGATCAGCGTGCGATTGGGGACGACCTGTGTGCTGCCGGACATTGCCCGGGGTCAGGACCGGCCCAGACCGGCACCCTGCCGGTTGGGATACGGATGGCGGTCTGGTTGCATTTTCCTGAACGTTTTGTTGCAACCATTCTGGGCCGCTTTGCTCGTCTGCGCCATAGCCGAGTGGCGGTTGCGGCGGTCACGGCGACAGGATCACCGTCGGCCCGCCGGCCGGCAGTGGGGATCAACGCCAGCGCTGATCCCCCTGGAAGCGGACGTCAGCCCGCCTTCGCGAGTGCCCGCTTCGCGACAACGCCCACCAGGTGAGCGCGGTATTCGGCGCTGGCGTGGATGTCGCTGTTCAGGTCGTCCGGTGACGTCTTCACTCCGGCGATCGCGCCAGCCGAGAAATTCCCCGCCAGGGCTTTTTCCATTTCGGCGTGGCGAAACACGCCGCCCTGGCCGGCGCCGGTAACCGCGACGCGTGTCCCGGCCGGTCCCTGTGCCACGAACACGCCAACGATGGCATAGCGTGAAGCGGGGTTGCGGAACTTCTCGTAGGCGGCCTTGGTCGGCACGGGGAACTCGACCGCGGTGATGATCTCGCCCAGCTCAAGCGCGGTCGAGAACATCCCCGTGAAGAACTCATCCGCCGGGACCGACCGCTTGTTGGTCTTGATCGTCGCGCCCAGCGCCAGCGCCGCGGCCGGGTAATCGGCGGCCGGGTCGTTGTTGGCGATCGAGCCGCCGATCGTGCCGCGGTGGCGCACCGCCTCGTCACCGATCAGCCCGGCGAGCAGTGCCAGCGCCGGGATTTTCGCCTGCACATCGGCGTTGGTCGCGACATCGCAATGCCGCGTCATGGCGCCGATGGTGATCGTGTTGCCCGAGGCGGTGATGCCGGCAAGCCCCAGGCCGGACAGGTCGACGACCGTCGTCGGCTTGGCAAGGCGCTGCTTCAACACCGGGATATAGGTCATCCCACCGGCCAGCGGCCGCGCCTCGGCATCCGCCGACAGGGTGCTGACCGCATCCGCGAGGCTGGCGGGCTTCTGATATGCGAATTCGTACATCGTGCTCTTCCCTTGTGCCTTGCCTCAATCCGCCGCCAGCTTCGTCTGGCCGGACTGGATGATCGACCACAGTTTCTGCGGGCTTGCCGGCATGTCCAGATGCCGCACGCCATAGTCCTTCAGCGCGTCCACCACCGCGTTGATCACCGCGGGCGGCGAGCCGATCGCGCCGACTTCGCCGCAGCCCTTCACCCCCAGCGGATTGTGGGTGCAGAGCGTGGTTTCGGTGCCGACCGAGATGTTCGGCACGTGGTCCGCGCGCGGCATGGTGTAGTCCATGAACGAGCCGGAGAGCAGCTGGCCGTTCTGGTCGTAGACGGCGTTTTCCAGCAGCGCCTGGCCGATGCCCTGCACGACGCCGCCCTGCACCTGGCCTTCGACGATCATCGGGTTGATCACCCTTCCGACGTCATCGACCGCGGTGAACCGCACCACCTCCACGACACCCGTCTCCTGGTCGATCTCCACCTCGGCCACGTGGCAGCCGGCCGGGAAGGTGAAGTTCTTGGGGTCGTAGAATGCCGTTTCGTCCAGGCCCGGCTCGATCTCCTCGATCGGGTAGTTGTGCGGGACATAAGCAGCGAGCGAGATGTCGGTCAGCGACTTCGTCTTGTCGGTGCCGGCGACCTTGAAGGTGTTGTTCGCGAACTCGATGTCCTCGACAGCGGCTTCCATCAGATGGGCGGCGATCTTCTTGCCCTTGGCGATGATCTTGTCCATCGCCTTCACCATGGCCGAACCGCCGACCGCGAGGCTGCGGCTGCCATAGGTGCCCATGCCGAACGGGATCTTGGACGTGTCGCCGTGCACCACCTCCACCAGGTCCATCGGCACGCCCAACTGGTCGCAGACGAGCTGGGCGAGGGTGGTTTCGTGACCCTGACCATGGCTGTGCGTGCCGGTATAGACGGTCACGCTGCCGGTCGGGTGGACCTTGATGTTCGCCACTTCATACAGACCTGCGCGCGCGCCCAGCGATCCCACCACGGCCGAGGGCGCGATGCCGCACGCCTCGATATAGGTGGAGATGCCGATGCCCAGCAGCTTGCCCTTTGCCTTGGCCGCCGCTCGTCTGGCTTCGAAACCGGCAAAGTCGGCGCCCTTCAGGCAGGCGTCCAGGGTCGCCTGGTAGTCGCCGCTGTCGTACTGCAGCGCGACCGGGGTCTGATATGGGAACGCGTCGGAGGCGATGAAGTTCTTCCGCCGCAGTGCCACCTTGTCGATACCCGTGTCATGCGCGATGACATCGACCAGGCGTTCCAGCAGGTAGGTCGCTTCCGGCCGTCCCGCGCCGCGATAGGCGTCCACCGGCACGGTGTTGGTGAAGACCGCCTTCACCTCGCAGTAGATCACCGGCGTCTTGTACACGCCCGCCAGCAGCGTCGCGTACAGATAGGTCGGGATGCAGGGGGCGAAGGTGGACAGGTAGGCGCCCATGTTCGCGAGCGTGGAGATGCGCAGGCCCAGGAAGTTGCCCTGTGCGTCCAGCGCCATTTCGGCGGTGCTGACATGGTCGCGGCCATGCGCATCCGACATGAAGCTTTCGTTGCGCTCGGCCGTCCATTTCACCGGGCGGCGCACCTTGCCGGCGGCCCAGGTGACGATGGCTTCTTCGGCGTAATGGTAGATCTTCGAGCCGAAGCCGCCGCCCACGTCCGGCGCCACGACCCGCAGCTTGTTCTCGGGGATGTGCAGCACGAAGGCGCCCATCAGCAGCCGGATCACATGCGGGTTCTGGCTGGTGGTGTACAGCGTGAAGTCGCCCGAGGACGGGTCGAAGTCGCCCAGCGCCGCGCGCGGTTCCATGGCGTTCGGCACCAGGCGGTTGTTGGTGAGGTCGAGCTTCACGACCTTCGCCGCGCCCGCGAAAACGCTGTCGACCACCGCCTTGTCACCGATATGCCAGTCGTAGCAGATGTTGCCGGCGACGTCGTCGTGCACGCGCGGGGCGCTGGCCGCCAGCGCTTCCCGCATCGTCGCGGCCGCCGGCAGATCGGCGTAGTCGACGGTGATGAGTTCCGCCGCGTCCTTCGCCGCCTGCTTCGATTCCGCGATCACCACGGCAACGGGATCGCCGACATGGCGCACCTTGCCGACCGCCAGCACCGGGTGCGGCGGTTCGGCCATCGGCGAGCCGTCCTTGTTATGGATCTGCCAGCCGCAGGGCAGCCCGCCCACATTGTCGGCCGCCATGTCCGCGCCGGTGAACACCGCGACCACGCCCTGGGCCTTTGCCGCGCCGGCCGTGTCGATGGCATTGATCGCCGCGTGCGGCCGGTCGGAACGCTTGATGAAGGCGTAGAGCTGCCCGGGACGGTTGATGTCGTCGGTATAGTTGCCGCGTCCGCTGAGGAAGCGCGCATCCTCCTTCCGCCGGACGGAGGCGCCGATGCCTTCAAAGGCCATGACCGTTTCTCCCTGACTTCTTCCGGCGGATTATTCGGCGGCTTTGGCGTGCATCAGCGGATGCGCCGCCGCGATCGCCTTGACGATGTTATGGTAGCCGGTGCAGCGGCACAGATTGCCTTCCAGGCCTTCGCGGATGTCCTTCTCCGACAGGCCTTCGGGATGCGACTGCACCAGGTCGACCGCCGTCATCACCATGCCGGGCGTGCAGAAGCCGCATTGCAGGGCGTGATGCTCGCGGAACATCTCCTGCATCGGGTGCAGCGTGCCATCGGCCGCGGCCAGGCCCTCGATGGTCAGGACATTCGCGCCGTCGGCCTGCAGGGCGAGCATGGTGCAGGATTTCACGGCCTCGCCGCCGACATGCACGACGCAGGCGCCGCACTGGCTGGTGTCGCAGCCGATATGCGTGCCGGTCAGGCCCAGCTTTTCGCGCAACAATTCCACCAGCAGGGTGCGTCCTTCCACCTCCACCGTGTGCTGCTTGCCGTTCACCGTCAGGGTTACCTGAGGCATCGCGCTCCCCTTTTGCTCTCGACGTGTCCGAACAGATTTGGCGCCCGGGGACGCATGTGTCCAGGGGGGCGGTCCAATGCGCCGGAGTGTGGTCGCGCGGGTGGGATGCGGTCAAGCGCCGCCGAACGGGAGAGTCTGCGTCATACCGGTGCTTGCCACCCGCCCCGGGTTCGCGTTTGACTGCGCCCGCTCACCTGAACGAGGTCCGGATGCCTTCTGCCCGTCTTGCCGTGGATATTGGCGGCACATTCACCGACCTCGCCCTGGAACATGCCGGACGGCGCACGACGACCAAGGTCCTGACTACGCAGGCGGCCCCCGAGCAGGGGGTGATGACCGGCGTGCGCGCTGTCCTGGCCGCGGCTGGCGTGTCCGCCGGCGACATTGCCATCATCATTCATGGCACGACGCTCGCGACCAACGCGGTGATCGAGCGCAAGGGCGCCCGCACCGCCCTGATCACCACGGAAGGCTTCCGCGACGTGATCGCGATGGGCAACGAGAGCCGCTATGACCAGTATGACCTGAACATCATCCTGCCCGAACCGCTGGTGCCGCGGCATCTGCGGCTGCCCGTGGCGGAGCGGCTGGACAATGCGGGCAGGGTGCTGCGGCCGCTGGATGAGGCCGCCGTCCGGGCCCTGGTGCCGCTGCTGAAGCGGGAAAGGGTGGAGAGCATCGCCGTCGGCCTGCTGCATGCCTTCGTCAACCCGGCGCATGAGCAGCGGATTGCCGCGATCCTGGCCGAGGCGCTGCCGGAGGTCCCGGTGTCGCTGTCGTCGGAGGTTTCGCCCGAGATGCGGGAGTGGGAACGGTTCTCCACCACCGTCGCCAATGCCTATGTCCAGCCGATGATGGCGCGCTATCTCCGCCGGCTGGAAGCGGACCTGCGCGGGATCGGCACCGAGGCGCCGCTGTTCCTGATGATGTCGGGCGGGGGTCTGACCACGATCGAGACCGCCTGCCGTTTTCCGATCCGCCTGGTGGAGAGCGGGCCGGCCGGCGGGGCGATCTTCTCGGCCCATATCGCGCGCCAGTGCGGGCTCGACAGCGTGCTGTCCTTCGACATGGGCGGCACCACCGCCAAGATCTGCCTGATCGACGACGGCAAGCCGCAGACCGCGCGCAGTTTCGAGGTCGCGCGGGTGGGGCGGTTCCGCAAGGGCTCCGGCCTGCCGCTGCGCATCCCGGTGATCGAGATGGTGGAGATCGGCGCCGGCGGCGGCTCGATCGCGCATGTCGACACGATGGGACGGATCGCGGTGGGGCCGGAGAGCGCCGGCGCCGATCCGGGTCCGGCCTGCTATGGCCGCGGCGGCACGCTGCCTTCCGTCACGGACGCGAACCTGGCGTTGGGGCGTTACGACCCGGCGCGGTTCGCCGGCGGGACGATGGCACTCGATCCATCGGCCGCGCATGACGCCCTGCTGTCGCAGGTCGGCGGGCGGCTGGGCCTGACGGCGGAGATGGCGGCGCTGGGCGTGATCGAGATGGTCGACGAGAACATGGCGAACGCCGCCCGGGTGCATGCGATCGAGTCGGGCAAGACCTATGAAGGGCGCACGCTGATCGCCTTCGGCGGCGGCGGGCCGGTGCATGCCTGCCGCGTGGCCGAGAAGGTGGGGATCCGACGCGTGCTGGTCCCGTCCGGCGCCGGCGTCGGCAGTGCGATCGGCTTCCTGCGGGCGCCCGTCGGCTACGAGGTCGTGCGCAGCCTGTACCAGCGATTTTCCAGCCTCGACGTCGCCGCGGTGAACGCACTGCTGACCGCGATGCGCGAGGAAGCGCAGGCGGCGGTGGAGCGCGGCAGTTTCGGCGCCGCGCTGAGCGAAACGCGGATCGCCTATATGCGCTATGTCGGGCAGGGGCATGAGATTCCGGTGCCGCTGCCGGCCCGCGTGCTGACGGATGGCGACGTGGCGGAGATCCGTGCCGCCTACGACCGTGAATACGCCCGGTTCTACGACCGTCCGGTGCCGGGGTCCGATGTCGAGATCATGAGCTATGCCGTCGTGGTGACGACCGTGGCCGAGGAGGTCCTGCCGGTTCAGGCCGGGGTCGCCGCAAGGGCGGACGTTCCGGCCGGACGGACGCAGGCTGTGCGGGACACGGTCACCGGCGAGGTCTCCGATTGGTCTGTGCATGATCGTTCGGCGCTGACCAATGGCGGCCGCATCACCGGTCCGGCGATCATCGCCGAGGACGAGACCTCGACGCTGGTTGGTCCCGGCTGGACCGCGGGCGTGAACGGCCTCGGTTACATCGAACTGACGCGGGATGCCGCGTGAGCACCGTGCCGTAGGAGTCAGACCATGTCCCACGAAACCAACGCCCTGGCGCAAATCCATCGCCAGATCATGTGGAACCGGCTGATCGCGGTGGTGGAGGAGCAGGCGCAGATCATGATCCGCACCGCCTTTTCCACCACGGTGCGTGAGGCCGGCGACCTGTCGGCCGGCATCTTCGACCTGCAGGGGCGCATGATGGCGCAGGCCGTCACCGGCACGCCGGGCCATGTCAACTCGATGGCGGAGTCGGTCGGGCATTTCCTGAAGAAGTTCCCGGCCCACACCATGTCTCCAGGCGATCATTACATCACCAACGATCCCTGGCTGGGCACCGGCCACCTGCACGACCTGACCGTCGTGACGCCCGCCTTCCGCAACGGGATGATCGTCGGCCTGTTCGCGAACACCGCGCATGTGATCGACGTCGGCGGGCTCGGCATGGGACCGGAGGGACGATCCGTGTTCGAGGAGGGGATGTACATCCCCATCGTCAAGTGCTTCGACCGCGGCGTTCCCAACGAAACCTTCTTCGACTTCATGCGCGCGGGCTCGCGCCTGCCGGTGGAACTGGAAGGCGACATCTACTCCCTGTGTGCCTGCAACGATGCCGGCGCGCGCCGCCTGGTGGAGATGATGGACGAGTTCGAGATGGACAGCCTGGATCCGCTGGCCGGGTTCATTTTCGACAGTTCGCATCGTGCCACGCTGGCCGAGATCGCCCGGCTGCCGCGTGGCACGTTCGCGGCCGAAATCTATTCGGACGGGTACGAGGAGCCAGTACGCCTCGCTGCAGAAATGACCATCCTGGACGAGGCGATCGAGGTGGATTTCGCCGGCACTTCGGGCCTGTCTTCCCGCGGCATCAATGTTCCGGCAGCATATTGCCGAGCCTATTCGTGTTTCGGGATAAAGTGTGTGGTGGCGCCGGAGATTCCGAACAACTGGGCCTCGCTCGCACCATTTCAGATGAAAATACCAGAAGGCTGCATCCTGAACGCGCCGCGTCCCTATCCCGTTTCGGTGCGGCACGTCATCGGGCACCTGCTGCCCGACCTGATGATGGGCTGCCTGCACCAGGCGGTGCCCGACCGTGTCACGGCCGAGGGCGCGTCGGCGCTGTGGAATCCGCCGCTGCGGGGCGGCGGGGCGATCTCGGGCCAGGCGCGCGGCAACCGCCCGGTGATCGACGATTTCGAGATCATCACCTTCAACTCGGGCGGTACCGGTGCCAGGCCCGCCAGCGACGGGCTGAACGCCACCGCTTTCCCGTCGGGCGTGCGTACCATGCCGGTGGAGGCGACCGAGAACGTCGCGCCGATCATCATCTGGCGCAAGGAACTGAAGCCCGATTCCGGCGGTGCCGGGCGTACCCGCGGCGGCGTGGGGCAGGTGATGGAGATCGCCACCAAGGGCGACCTGGAATTCGCGGTCAATGCGAGCTTCGACCGGATCGCGCATGCGCCGAAGGGGCGGGAAGGGGGGCGTGACGGCGCCAACGGCGTGGTCGCGCTGAAATCCGGCAAGACGCTGCGCACCAAGGGGCTGCAATTGATCCCCGATGACGACCGGCTGATCCTGGAACTGCCGGGCGGCGCCGGCCTGGGCAATCCCACCACGCGCGACCCCGCGGCAGTGGAACGCGACGTGCGCGACGGGCTGGTGTCGGCCGGGAACGCCCGCGCCCTCTATAAGGTCGCGCTGACCGCGGATGGTGCGGTGGACGAAGCAGCGACGCAGGCGCTGCGGGCCGCCCCGGTGACGTAACACGCTGCGTCCCGCCCTGGTTACATGACGAGCGGCGTCCCGCCGCGGGGGACGTGACGCGCGGCGTCCCTACGCCGCGTCCTCCAGAATGTCCGAGATCACCCGCTCCAGGTGGCGGAGCGTGTTGCATACCGTCACCAGGTTGCAGAACGGCGCGTAGCGGTACATGTCCGAATCGCCGGTGCCCCAGGCCGACTTGAACTCGGGGTTCAACCAGATGATCCGCTTCGACCGGTTGGCGAGTTCGCTCATGATCTCGGTGCGCGGATCGGTGCGGTTGCCCCGGGCGTCGCCCAGGATGATGATCGTCGTCTTGTTGGTGACGTCCTTCATCCAGCCATCGGCGAAATCGGCCAGCGAGTTGCCATAGTTGGACGACCCGTAGCCGATCAATTCCAGGATCCTGGTGATGGCCTGCTCGACCGGCTCCTTCTCCAGGATCTCGCTGACCTCGATCAGCGATCCGGCAAAGGCGAAGGAGCGGATGTCCTTCAGCGCCTCGTTCAGCGCATAGAGGAACATGAGCAGGAACTGCGCCATGGCCGAAACCGAGCCCGACACGTCGCACAGCACCATCACCCGCGGCTTTTCGATCCGCTTCTGCTTCCAGACGGTGATGAACGGGATGCCGCCCCAGCCCATGTTGCGGCGCATGGTGCGGCGGATGTCCAGTTGCCCGCGCAGCCGGCGGCGGCGCGTCTTGGCGTAGCGTGCGGCGAGTTTCTTCGCCATCTGCCGCACCAGCACCCGCATCCGCTCCAGGTCGCGGCGTTCCAGGTTGGACAGGCGGGCGGATTTCAGCAGTTCCTCGCGGAACTTCTCGGTCTCGCCTTTGGCGAACAGGATCAGGTTGCGTTCGACGAAGTCCCGCACCGAATCGCGCAATTGCTCGACGCGTCCTTCCAGGAACTGTGCTCGCCCCATGCCTTCCGGCGAGGCTTCCCGGCGCAGCGCCTCGATGTCACGCTCAAGCTGGCGCAGGCCCATGCGGTCCAGGATGCGGCGGGCATACAGGTTCTTCTGCGTGAAGAACCGGATGTTCTCGATGCCGGCCTCGCGCGCCGCCTGCTCCATCGCGGTGGCCAGCGCCGCCCGGTCGTCGCTTTCCAGCAGCCGGCCGAGGGACTGCCCGCCCGAGCCGCCCATGCCGTCGCCGCCCTGGGCGTTCTGCCCGGGGGTGTCGCGCTGGCCGGGCGCGTCCGGGTTCTCGTCGTCATCCCGGCCGGCGAACTCATCGCGCTTGAAATAGAGTTCGAACGCCTCGTCGAACATCGCCTTTTCGTCGGGCGTCTTCGCCAGCACCAGGCCCAGCGTGTCCTTCAGGATGGCGCGGTCCGAGAAACCGACGACGTCCACGGCCCGTGCCGCGTCGATCCCCTCGGCAGCCGAGACGCGGAGCCCCGCGCCCCGCGCCACCTGCAGGAAGCGGCGCAGCGGCTCGCTGGCCGAGGCGGGGGCGCGATCGCCGCCGGTCGATGCCGACACTAGGCCGCCACCCCGCCATCCTGACGCGCCTTGTGCGTCATGCCGGCGATCTGCTTGCCGGCGGCCTCGATATCGGCCTCGAACTTCAGCAGCACGTTCAGCGTATCGCGCACCAGGTCGACGTCCAGCACCGCGGTGTGCAGCAGCACCATCACCTTCGCCCAATCGATGGACTCGCTGACCGACGGCAGCTTCTTCAGGTCCATCGCCCGCAACTGCTGCACGAAGCTGACGAGCTGCTTCAGCAGGCGTGCATCGATCCCGGGCACGCGGGAGGCGATGATCTGCGCTTCCAGCTTCTCATCGGGAAAGCCGATATGCAGGTGCAGGCAGCGGCGCTTCAGCGCGTCGCCCAGGTCACGGGTCGAATTCGAGGTCAGCAGCACGATCGGCGGCGTGCCGGCATGGATCGTGCCGATTTCCGGGATCGTCACCTGATAGTCGGACAGCACCTCCAGCAGGAACGCCTCGAATTCCTGGTCGGATTTGTCGATCTCATCGATCAGCAGCACGGCGCCGCCGGGCTGTTCCAGCGCGCGCAGCAGGGGGCGCGGCTCAACGAAATTCTTGGAAAAGAAGATGTCGCCGAAATCGTGCAGCTTGTTCAGCGCCTCGCTCAGGCCGTCGCTGTCGCCGATGACGGAGTTGATCTTGTCCTTCAGGATCTGGGTGTACAGCAGCTGCTTGCCGTATTTCCACTCATACAACGCCTTGGATTCGTCGAGCCCCTCGTAGCACTGCATGCGGATCAGCGGCAGCTCCATCCAGGACGCGACCGACTTCGCGAGCTCGGTCTTGCCGACACCGGCCGGCCCTTCCACCAGGATCGGCTTCTGCAGATGGTGCGCCATATAGATGGCGGTCGAGATCTGCCGGTTCGGGATATACCCGGCGGCCTTGAGACCCCGCTCGACCTCGTCGATCGACTGCAGGGGCTCCTGCCCCGGCGGTAGCACGTCGTTCACGTCCTGCTGCTCCAGCTACTGTTCAGTAGGTCGATTGCATCGGCTCGTCGGAATGTCAAACGGCAGGGACGCGCGGCAGCCTCACGTCCCCGGCACAGCCGCGATCCGTCGCCTGCAACAGCCTGCAACAGCCTACATATCGACGACCACGTAATGTTCCTCGACCGTCACCGGGATCGTCTCGGCCACATAGGGACCCTGGACCACGTTCTGCCCGGGCGCAACCTCGACCGGGTAGGAGCGGAGCGTGATCTTGGACGGGTCGCAGAAGCTCTGTCCGGTACGCACGTCGAATTCCCACCCATGCCACGGGCAGCGCAGGATCTCGCCCTTTCGGGAGTACTCATAATGGCCGGGCTCGTTGGATTCGATCAGGCCGGTCAGGATGCCCTCGCACATCGGGCCGCCCTGGTGCGGGCAGCGGTTGAACAGGCCGAAGAACTCCCCGTCCAGGTTGAACACCGCGATCTGACGCCCGCGCACCGTCACCAGTTTCCGCGCGCCCGGTGGGATCTCCGATACCGTCGCGACCACGTGCTTGCTCATGAAACGCCGTTCCCGTCCTGCTCGTCTTTCTCGTTCCGTCTCCATACACCGGGCGGGCAGGGCGACAAAGGGGCGGCGTCGGGCGCCGCCCGGCGGCCCGAAACCTTGCGGGATGGTGGCAACCCGTTAACGTCCTTTCCGGCACGTCCAGGAATCAGGCAGGCAACGCATGTACCTCAACACCTTCGCCCAGGGCGCCGAACCCCTGGATATGACGCAGACCGACGAATTCCAGAGCCTGCTGACCAGCGCCGCGGAGCTTGGCATTCCGCACCGCCGCGATGTGCGCTACCGGTCCTGCAACATCGTCCTGCGGCAGATGCGCTTCCATTTCCTGGAATGGGGGCAGGCCGACGCACCGCCGATCGTGCTGCTGCATGGCGGCCACCAGTCGGCGCATTCCTGGGACCTGGTCAGCCTCAGCCTGGCGCAGCACTATCGTGTCCTGGCGCTGGACCAGCGCGGCCATGGCGACAGCGAATGGGCGCGCGATGTCGACTATTCCAACCACACCATGGCGCTGGACGCCGAGGCGTTCATCGCGGCGACGGGCCTGGCTCGGCCGATCCTGATGGGCCACTCGATGGGCGCGCGCAATTCCATGATCCTGGCCAAGCGCGATCACGCCTACCTGCGGGCGATGGTGATCGTCGATGTCGGTCCCGAGGTATCCGAGCGCGGGCGTGCGGCGATCGCCGGGTTCGTGCAGGGGAACCAGGAATTCGACGACCTCGAGCATTTCGTGCGCAATGTCCGGCAATACGACCCGTACCGCCCGCGTGAGCACATCGAGCGTACTGTCAAGTACAATATGTTGCAACGCGCGGACGGCAAGTTCATCAGCAAATGCGACTTCAATCCCCGCCGGCTGGGGATCGTGCGCGGGACGGGGCCGCTTGAGAACGTGTCGCTGGACGATGTGCGGGCGTTCGACCTGCCGGTGATGGTGGTGCGCGGGGAGAATTCCAATATCCTGGCCGCCGACGCCGCCGAACGCTTCCGCGATGCCTTGCCGCGGGGCACGCTGGTGACGGTGCCGAACTGCGGGCACAACGTGCATGGGCAGAACACCAAGGGGTTTCTGGGGGCGCTGAACAGCTTTCTGGAACGGCTCGCCTGACGCGGATCGCCCCGGGTGGGCAGATCACAGGGGCAGGAAGACCTCGGGGGGAGCGGTTCGGCCACGCCCCGCCTTCAGCGACCGGGCAAACGGTTCGGCTGACTGGAAAGTGTGCCGTCTCCTTCGAGTTGGCGATTATCTCACATGAACGCGTGTTAACCCGTTTTCAGAATTTCGATATCAAGGCATAAGGGTTCGACGGGGCCGGCTTCACGGAACCAGTGGGACTGCACGTAAAACGGTCGGGTGTCGCCTCGGCACACGCATTGACCGTTGTTTGTGCATCCTTGGTCCTGTATCCGGTTCAGCCGACCCGACGTGTGTCGGGCATCTCTGCATGGCAGGCGAGGTGTCCGGATATTCGATGGGTTACGTAGTACCAGGGAGGTAATAAAGTGCGAAAGGTGAAGTGGGCGCTGCTTGGTCTGGGGGCGCTGGCCATGTCGGCCGTCGTTTCCGTCTCGGCCATGGCGCAGGAGGCGAAATCCCGAACGCTGAAGATCCAGACAAGCTGGCCGACGTCGGCGGCCGCCTATGATCAAGTGACGGAGTTCGGCAAGCGGCTGTCAGCCGTGACCGGTGGTCGCCTCAAGATCGAAGCAATGCCTGCCGGGCAGATCGTCGGCGCGTTCGAGGTGCTGGACGCCGCCAACAAGAAGATCGTGGACGGCGCCCATAGCTGGCCCGGCTACTGGGTCGGCCGCAACAAGGCTGCCATCCTGTTCACCGGCGGCCCCGGCGGTCCGTTCGGCATGGATCATCTCGATTTCATGAGCTGGATGTGGCACGGCGGCGGCTTCGAGATGATGCAGAAGTTCTACCGCGAGACGCTGAAGATGAACGTCGTCTCGATCCCGATGCACACCCAGAGCCCGCAGGCGCTGGGCTGGTTCAAGCGGAAGATCGAGAACGTGCAGGACTTCAAGGGCATGCGCTGCCGCGAGACCGGCATCGCCCAGGAAGTCTTCAACGAAATGGGCATGCGCACCGTCAACATGCCGGGCGGTGAAATCATGCCGGCCGCCGAACGCGGCGTGATCGACTGCGCCGAGTGGGTTGGCGGCATGGACGACCTGAAGTTCGGATTCCACACCATCTGGAAGTGGCACTACGCCCCGTCGCTGCACGAGCCGGTCTCGATCGGTGAGCTGTTGATCAACGGCGACGTCTGGAAGGATCTCGGCACCGCGGATCAGGAACTGATCAAGACCGTCGCCTGGGAAATGCTGTTCTGGCACTGGGCGAAGTGGCAGCGCGAAAACGCCGTGGCACTTGAGGAATTCAAGACCAAGCATGGCGTCAACATCGTCCAGACGCCGCCGGAACTCATGAAGGAATTCCTGGCTGCCTGGGACCGTGTGGCCGCCCGCGAGTCGGAGAAGAACCCGGTCTTCAAGGAAGTCTATGAATCCCAGCGTAAGTGGGCCTCGGTGACCGTGCCGATGAAGAAGTTCTACTTCCCCCCGTACTCCCTCGCGGCCGAGTACTACTGGCCCGACAAGAAGTAACCTGACCGCCTGGCCCCGCCCGCGACGCAATGCCGTCGCGGGCACTCTCTCCAGGGGGGCCGAACCGCAGACGACCGGGGGAAATCCATGCCGACGCCGTCACCGGCCTATCTCGCGACCATACGCGGGATCGACAAGTTCACCGAATACACCGCCTATATCTTCGCGCTGCTCAATATCCCGCTGATTGGCGCCAACGTCTTCGAGGTGATCTCGCGCTACGGCTTCGACAGGCCGACGGAATGGGCGCTTGACACCACAACCCAGTCGTTCGGCGCACTGTTCATGCTCGGTGCCGCCTACGCCCTGCTGAAGGGCGCGCATGTCCGCACCGACATGTTCTGGGACAAGTTCTCCGACCGGACGAAGGGCCTGATCGACACGGTTGGCTTCATCGTGTTCTTCCTGCCGACCATGGCCGTGCTGACCTATATCGGCTGGAATGAGTTCCTTTACTCGATGTCCATCAACGAACGGTCGGCCACGACCGCCTGGCAGCCGCTGCTGTGGCCGCTCCGCGGTGTGATCCCGGGCGCCTGCGCGCTGCTGTTCATCCAGGGCATCTCGGAAACGATGAAAAGCCTCTGGGCGGCCCGCACCGGTGAATTCCTGGTGCATAACGAGAAGATCGAAATATGAGCGGCGAGCAGGTCCTTGGCCTGGTCATGCTGTTTGGCATGGTCACGGTCATCTTCATCGGCTTTCCCATCTCCTTTACCCTGCTCTTCCTCGCCCTGGTCTTCGGCTGGCTCGGCCTCGGGATCGATCAGACCTTCAACCTCTCCTACCTGCAGATCTGGGGGACGATGAAGGACGAGGTGTTCCCGGCGGTTCCCCTGTTCATCTTCATGGGCTTCATGACCGAACAGGCCGGATTGATGGAGCGATTGTTCAGCGCGCTCCGCAACCTGCTCGCCCCGGTCCGCGGCTCACTCTACCTGGCGGTCATCCTGACCGCGACGATCTTCGCGATGGCGACCGGCATCGTCGGCGCCGCCGTGACGGTGCTGGGCATCATGGCCGCGCCTATGATGATCAAGGCCGGCTACGACGGCCGGCTGTCGTCCGGCGCGATCGCCGCCGGCGGCACGCTGGGCGTGCTGATCCCGCCCTCCGTCATGCTGGTCGTCATGGGTCCGACCCTGGGCGTGCCGGTAAACCTGCTGTATTCCGCGGCCTTCGGTCCGGGCTTCCTGCTGGCGGCGCTCTACATCATCTACACGCTGGGCCGCAGCTTTCTGAATCCCAGGCTTGGCCCGCCGGTCCCGAAGGAGGACCGGATCACCGACCCGGTGGTCCTGATTAAGGAATTCATCATCGGCGTCCTCCCGCTGGCTGCCCTGATCGGCTTTACCCTGGGCACCATCCTGTTCGGCCTCGCGACGCCGACCGAGGCGGCGTCCTGCGGCGCCTTCGGCGCGACCATCCTGGCGCTGTGCTACGGCAAGCTGACCTTCAATGTGCTGAAGAATGCGGCGGTCATGACGATGATGACCTCCGGCATGGTGCTGTTCCTGGCAGTGGCATCCAACGTGTTCGGGGCCGTCTTCACCAAGCTGGGCACCGCGCAGGTCATCACGCAGGCGCTGGCGGCGGTTCCGCTGCCCGACATGGGTAAGCTGCTGGTGATCATGGTCGCGGTGTTCATCCTTGGCTGGCCGTTCGAATGGCCGGCGATCGTGCTGGTGTTCCTGCCGATCGTGCTGCCGGTGGTCGAGGAACTGCAACTGGGCATGACCAAGCTCGAGATGATGATCTGGTTCGGCGCGCTGATCGCGGTGAACCTGCAGACCGCGTTCCTCAGTCCACCCGTGGCCATGTCGGCCTACTACCTGCGGAACGTCGTGCCGCAATGGTCACTTGGCATGATCTATCGCGGGATGGGCGACTTCATGGTGCTGCAGTGCATCTGCCTGCTGATCATCATCTTCTTCCCCGACATCGTGCTGTGGCTGCCGCGCGCCCTGCGCTAGCGCCCTGACCAAGGCGCCGCCGTCCCCGGCGGCGGCGCCTTCACACCCGCGCCCCGCGGCGGTAAACCCGTCGGGACCTGCCCCAATCCCCCGGGCGCACTGAGGAAACGAGACGCATGATCAACAAGATCGTCCAGTCCATGGCGGACGCCATGGCGGGCATCAAGGATGGCTCCACCGTGCTGCTGGCCGGGTTTGGCTCGGTTGGCCAGCCGAATGCGCTGATCGATGGTCTGATCGAACAGGGTGCGAAGGACCTCGTCGTCGCCGCCAACAACGCCGGCTCCGGCCATGTCGGCCTCGCACGGCTGATGGAACTCGGGCGGGTGCGAAAGATCATCTGCTCCTTCCCGCGCAGCTCCGATCCCGTCGTGTTCGAATCCCTCTACCGCGCCGGCAAGATCGAGTTGGAGATCGTGCCGCAGGGCACGCTGGCCGAACGCATCCGCGCTGCGGGCGCCGGCGTTCCCGCCTTCTTCACCGCAACCGGCGTCGGCACCAAGATGGCCGTCGGCAAGGAACATCGTGAGATCGACGGCCGCACCTACATCCTGGAAAACGCGCTGAAGGGCGATGTCGGGCTGATCGAGGCCTGGGAAGCCGATCGCTGGGGCAACCTGACCTTCAAGCTCGCCGGGCGGAACTTCAATCCGATCGTCGCCATGGCATCCGAACTGTCGATCGTGCAAACTCAGCATATCAGGGAACTGGGCGAGATCGCGCCGGACGATGTCCATACGCCCGGCATCTTCGTGGACCGGGTCCTGCACGTGCCGTACGGCGATCCCGGCGGCTTTTGACGGCAACAGGAGAGGCAGCGATGTCCGCAACCGCCGAAATCAAGCCTTTCAACCGCGTCCAGATGGCGCAGCGCGCCGCCGCGGATATCCCGGAAGGCTGGTACGTCAACCTGGGTATCGGCATCCCGACCGCGATCGCCGATCACGTGCCGCTGGACCGTGAGGTCATCTTCCACTCGGAAAACGGCGTGCTAGGCATGGGACCGGCCCCCGAGAAGGACAAGATCGAGCCGTGGCTGATCAACGCCGGCAAGCAGTACATCACCCTGCGCTCGGGCGGCAGCATCTGCCACCATGCTGACAGCTTCGCGATGATCCGCGGCGGCCACCTCGACCTGTGCGTCCTCGGCGCCTTCCAGGTCGCCGATAACGGCGATATTGCCAACTGGGCCACCAGCGAGAATGACACCGCGCCCGCGGTCGGCGGCGCCATGGACCTGGCCGCCGGGGCCAAGCGCCTGTGGGTGCTGATGGAGCACACGACGAAGGACGGCCAGGCGAAGCTGGTGACCAAGTGCTCCTACCCGCTGACCGCGCAGCGCTGCGTCAAGCGCGTCTATACGAACCTCGCCACGATCGACGTGACGGAGCGTGGCTTCGTGGTGCTGGACATGGCGCCCGGCCTAACGCTGGAAAACCTGCAGGCCCGCACGGACGCGAAGCTGCATCTTCCCGCCTGATTCCGGATGCGATCCCCGGCGCCCGCCGCCGTGCCGGGGACGGCGGATCGCGCGGGCGATAGGCAAGGCGTGACGTGAATCGCCGCGCGGTTGTCCTGGCATTGCTGGTCGCCGCCGCCGGAGCCGGAGCATGGTGGTGGTGGGGGATACGCCTCCGCCAGGATGGACCGCCGGTGTGGCAGGGCTACGCCGAGGCGGACTACGTGAAGGTTGGCCCCATCCAACCCGGACGTCTGATCCGGGTCGCGGTGTCCCGCGGCGACAGGGTCCGTGACGGGGACCTGCTCTTCGCGCAGGACGACATCGCCGATCGCGCCGCCCGCGAAGAGGCGGATCGGCAGTACCAACAGGCTCGGCAGCGGCTCGCCAACCTGCAGGCCGCCGGGCGGCCCACCGAGATCCGCCAGGCCGAGGCCAACCTCGCGCAAGCCCAAGCCACGTTGCAGCGCATCCAGTCCGATCTCGCCCGCGCCGAATCGCTGCTGAAGGGCGGCTTCGCCACCGCCCAGGCCGTGGATCAATTGCGAGCCGAGGACCGGGCAGCCCAGGCGAGGGTGGTCGCCCTGGCCGCCGCGCTGACGCAGATCCGCGCGCCGATCGGCCGCCCGGAGGAAATCGAGGCCCAGCGATCCGCGATGGAAGCCGCCTATGCGGCCCTGGAGGCAGCCGAATGGCGCCTGTCGCAGCGTCGTGTGGAAGCCCCGGTCGCCGGCCGCGTCGCCGACGTGCTGTTCCGGGAAGGGGAAACGGTCGTGGCGGGCGCGCCCGTGGTCTCGCTGCTTCCGCCCGGCAATATCCGCGTTCGGTTCTTCGTGGCGGAACCCTTCCTCTCCGCGCTTCACCTCGGCGACCGCGTCACCCTGGCCTGCGATGGCTGCCCGGCCGGCCTCACCGGCACGATTTCGTTCATCGCGCCGGAAGCGGAATACACCCCGCCGGTGATCTACAGTGACACCAGCCGATCCAAGCTGGTCTATCTGATCGAGGCGCGCCCCGAAGCCGGACAGGCCACCGCGGTCAATCCAGGCCAGCCGATGCAGGTGCGCCGGGTCGTCGCGCCATGACCGAGGTGGTGATCGATGTGCACGACATCCACAAGAGCTTCGGCGCGCGCAAGGTCGTGCAGGGTCTGACCCTGCGGGTCACGTCGGGGCAGATCTGTGGCTTCCTGGGCGCGAACGGCAGCGGCAAGACGACGACGATCCGCATCCTCTGCGGCCTGCTGCGGCCGGACAGCGGCCGCGGCACCTGCCTCGGCCTGGATATCACGCGCGAAACCGCCGCGATCCGCCGCCAGATCGGCTACATGACGCAGCGCTTCAGCTTCTACGAGGACCTGACGGTGTTCGAGAACCTGGACTTCGTGGGCAGTGTCTACGAATTGCCGAACCGCGCAAAGGCGGTCGCCGCGATCATGTCCCGCATGGGCCTGACGGACCGGGCGGATCAGCTGGCGGGGCAATTGTCGGGCGGGTGGAAGCAGCGCCTCGCACTCGCCGCGTGCGTGCTGCACCAGCCCCGCCTGCTGCTGCTGGACGAACCCACCGCCGGCGTCGACGCGCAGGCACGGCGTGCCTTCTGGGACCTGATCCACGACTTCGCCGACGAAGGCCTGACAGTACTCGTCTCCACGCACTACATGGATGAGGCGGAGCGCTGCACGCGCATCGTCTACCTGGCGGACGGACGGATCGTGACGCAGGGCACGCCGGCCGAGTTGGCGCGCAGCACCGGCCTGATCACCTTCGCGGCCGACAGCAACGGGGCGGATGCCATCGCCCGTCGGATGCGATCCCTGCCAGGCATCGAGGCCGCCGCCGTCTTCGGCGGATCCGTCCACGTGGCAGGAACCAACCGGCAGGCGATGGAACAGACGCTGGCGGACTTCGAACCCGGCATGCTGCAATGGCACGAGGTGCCGCCGCGACTGGAGGATGTGTTCGTCCATCTGCTGGACCGCTCGGACCAGCGGTCGTGAAGGCCTTCTCCTTCCGCCGCTTCTCCGCCGTGCTGCGCAAGGAATCGATCCAGGTCCGGCGCGACCCGCTGACGCTGCGGATCATCATCGTCCTGCCGGTGCTGCAGCTGTTCCTGTTCGGTTTCGCCATCAACGCCAATCCGAGGAACCTGCCGGCGGGTGTGCTCTCGGCCGATCATTCGCAGCACGAGCGCACGCTGCTCGCGGCCCTGCGGAACACCGGCTACTACGACCTCCGTACGATGACGTCGGAGGCTGAGGCGGAACGGGCGCTGCGCCAGGGGGAGGTGCTGTTCGTCATCAACATCCCGCCGAACTTCGAACGCTCGGTCAATCGCGGCGAGTCGCCGTCGGTCCTGATCGATGCCGACGCCACCGATCCCACGGCGATCGGCAACGCGATGGCGGCGCTGTCGGGCATCCTGGATGTGCTGAACCGCGACCTGCCGCAGACGCTGCGTATCGACCTCGATCGGCCGCCATTCTCCTTCGTGGTCCACGCCCGCTACAACCCGGAGCAGCTGACGGTCCTCAACATCGTGCCTGGCCTGATCTGCATCGTCCTGACGATCTCGACGCTGTTCGTCACCACGCTGTCCATCACGCGCGAGCATGAGCGCGGCACGATGGAAAACCTGCTGGCGATGCCCGTCCGCCCGATCGAGGTGATGCTGGCGAAAGCCGTCCCCTACGTCGTGATCGGCTATGTGCAGGCCATGCTGATCCTGGTGATCGCCTGGCTGGTGTTCCAGCTGCCGATCCGCGGCTCGATCCCGCTGCTGCTGGTCGCACTGGGCCTGTTCATCGGCAGCAACCTCGCGCTTGGACTGACCTTCTCCACCGTGGCCCGGAACCAGATGCAGGCGGTGCAGATGGCGCAGTTCACGCTGCTGCCGTCCTTCCTGCTGTCGGGCTTCATGTTTCCGTTCCGCGGCATGCCGGTCTGGGCGCAATGGGCGGGGGAGATCCTGCCGATGACCCATGCCCTGCGCGTGGTGCGCGGCGTGCTGCTGAAGGGCAACGGCCTGATCGATGTGCTGCCTGAGCTCTGGCCGATCGTGGCGTTCACGCTGGTCGTCTCCGGCATCGCGGTGTGGTCGTATCGTGAAACGCTCGACTGATTTGGCCTGTCCGGCTTGACCCGGGCGGACCCTGGCGCGACGATCCGGCGCCTAACGGAGGAAACGCATGACCACCTCGGAAGACCGCGGCGAAAGCCTGCGCATGATCCGCGACAGCGCGGCCGGAATCGCGCCCCGCACTGGCGATTTCAAGCGCATCCGAGCCCTGCGATTTACCGAACCTGGCTTCGATCGTGCCGTCTGGCGCGAGATGTGCGAAATGGGTTGGCTCGGCCTGCTCGTCTCCGAGGACCATGGCGGTTCGGGCCTGGGCGTGCAGGAATTCTGTGCCCTGACCGAGGAACTCGGCGCCTCCCTGATCCCCGAGCCGCTGATCCCGGCCGCCATGGCCGCGCAGCTTCTGCCGCCGGATCACCTGCCGGCCGTGTTGTCGGGGGAAAAGATCATCCTACCGGCCTGGCAGGGCAAGCCGCACAGCATCGACACCGCCGCCGATGGTCATATCGGCAATGACAAGGTGTCGGGCAAGAAGATGTTCATTCCCATGGCGGCCGGCGCCGATGCCTTCCTGGTGACCACCACGCACGGCATGGCGCTGGTGGACCGCAACGCGCCCGGCGTGCACCTGGAACTGACCCAGACCCAGGATGGCGGGAATTTCGGCACGCTCAGTCTGGACAACGCGCCGTGCGAGGCGATCGCGGGCGATGCGCATGAGGCGCTGGAGACCGCGATCATGGCCACCAGCGCCTATATGCTGGGGGTGATGGACCGGGTGTTCGGCATCACCCTGGAATACCTCAAGACCCGCGAGCAGTTCGGCCGCAAGATCGGCAGCTTCCAGGCCCTGCAGCACCGCGCGGCCGACCTGAAGATCCAGGTCTCGTTATGCAGAGCGACGGTGAATGCGTGTGCGGCGGTCCAGGACAACAGCGAGGACCCGGACGAACGGCGCGCGGCCGTATCGCGGGCCAAGGCGCGGGCGTCCGATGCGTGCAGCCTGGTCACGCGGCAATGCATCCAGTTGCATGGTGGCATCGGCTATACCGACGCGGCCGATCCGGGCCTGTTCCTGCGCAAGATGATGGTGCTGGCGCCGCTGTATGGCTCCGCCGCGCTGCATCGCGCCCGGTTCCGCGCACTGGCACCGGATGCCGACGAGGATTAGGCATCATTCGGCGGAGCGCCGCAGGTGCGGAGCCGGTGAAATGATGCGCTCATCAGGCATCATTCGGCGGAGCGCCGCAGGTGCGGAGCCGATCGAATGATGCGTTCATCGTATGTTGCAAGCAGACATCCGTGGCCCCGGCCACGAATACCTGTTTAGCCCCGCGGCAACCGGAGCTTTCATGGCGATCACCGGATCCACCGCCGTCATCGGCCTGATCGGCACGCCAATCGTGCAGGTTCGCATGCCGTCGCTGATGAACCCGTATTTTGGCGCGCATGGCATCGACGCGGTGCTGGTCCCGATGGATGTCGCGCCGGATGCGATCCCTGCCTTGGTGCAGACCGCGCGGCGATGGAGCAATCTGGCGGGGATCATCATCACCGTGCCCTACAAGCAGGTGATGGCCCCACTGGCCGACCGGCTGACCGACCGCGCGCGCCGGTTCTCCACGGTCAATGCGGTGCGGCGGGAGACTGACGGCACGCTGAGCGGGGAGATGTTCGACGGCGTCGGTTTCGTCGAGGCGCTCGCCGGGCACGGCATGTCCCTTGCCGGCAAGCGGGCAGCGGTGATCGGGGCAGGGGGCGTCGCCTGCGCCATTGCCAACTCTCTCTGCGAATCCGGCGTGGCGCGCCTGCGGATCCAGGACGTGGACGCCACCCGGCAGGATCGGCTGATCGCGATCCTGCGCGAGGCTTTTCCGTCGGTGGACATCACCGCCGGCATCGGCTCGGTCGCGGATCTGGACTTGCTGGTGAACGCGACACCCGTGGGCATGAACGGCGACCCCAGCCTGCCGCTGCCCGCCGTCGTCCTGGCCGGGCTCGCGCCGTCCTGCTTCGTGGCCGACGTCGTCACCGTGCCTGTGATGACACCGTTCCTGAGCCTTGCGCGCGAAAAGGGCTGCCGGGTTCAGACCGGCCCCGAGATGACCGAGACCCAACTGCTGCCCCTGGCCCGATTCCTGGGAGTTGCCGCATGACCATCAAGACGCCGTCGGACATGAACGCGCTGGACGACGAAACCTTCCGTCAGCTTGTTCGGGCCTGGGTGGCCGAGAACTATCCGCCTGAGATCCGCAACCCGCCCAAGCGCCTGCACTGGGAGGAAAGCAAGGAGTGGTATTTCCGCCTGGCCAGGAAGGGCTGGCTGTGTCCCGGCTGGCCCAAGGAATACGGCGGCATGGGCCTGTCGACAGCCAAGCAGATCATCATGCTGGAGGAGTTCGAACGCTATGGCTGCGCCCGCCTGATCGATCAGGGGATCCTGATGATCGGCCCGCTGCTGATCGCGCACGGCAACAAGGAACAGCGCGACTTCTTCCTGCCAAAGATCCTGACCGGCGAGCATATCTGGTGCCAGGGCTACAGTGAGCCGAACGCGGGTTCCGATCTGGCATCGCTGCGGACCTATGCCGAACCGGATGGCGATCACTATGTCATCAACGGCCAGAAGATCTGGACGTCGATGGCGATGGACGCGAACATGATCTACGTCCTGGCGCGCACCAACCGCCAGGCGAAGAAGCAGGAAGGCATCAGCTTTTTCCTGGTGCCGATGGACACGCCCGGCATCACTGTCCGCCCGCTGGTGACGCTGGACCTGAACGCCGAGTTCGCCGAGACCTTCTTCGACAACGTCCGCGTTCCCGCGGCGAACATGGTGGGCCAGCCGAACAAGGGCTGGAGCATGGCCAAGGATCTGCTGGGCTTCGAGCGGATCTATGTCGGCTCCCCCAAGCAGGCAGCCTACGCGCTGGGCCGGCTGCGCGACCTCGCGGTGCGGATGGGTGCATGGGAGGATGCAAGCGTGCAGGAGCGATACACCCGACATCGGATGGATGTCGCGGATCTCGCGGACCTGTACGAGACCTATCTGGCGCAGGTGCGCCGGGGCGAGGTCCCCGGTCCGGACGTGTCGATGCTGAAGATCTTCCAGACCGAGCTGTTCCAGCGCATCACGGAGACGATGCTGGAGATCGCCGGGGAATATGGCGGCGGGCTGGAGCCGATGGAGGGCAACCGTGCGCTGAACCCGTCCGGCCTGTTCCTGCAGTCCCGCCCGGCGTCCATCTACAGCGGCACGAACGAGATCCAGCGCAACATCCTGTCCAAGAACGTGCTGGAATTGCCGGGATAGGCGACGGCTTGACCCGTCTGGTTCTGGGTTGCTCGGACAAGGATCACGACGCGTCCGGAAGCGGACCGGGCGTTGCGGCACCGGAAGATTGCCCCTCCGACGCCTGATCCCGGCGTCGCTTCATTTGGCACCGTAGCATCCTGCAGCCGAACGAGGGGGCGGCGCAGCGGCGGGCGGCCGAGCATTGCCGCCGCCAGGCTGCCGGCCGGATCCGGATGCCACCGCATCGCGGAATATATTGCATTCGGAACCACAATCGGTGCGTATTGCCGCCCGGCTTGCAGATGAGCCGGGAGATGAATGGCGGCGGCACGATGAACATCGCTTTCACAGGCACGACGGCGGCGACACCAGCACGCGATGCGGCGGCCGCGCCGGCTGTGATTCCGGGTCCGACCGCATGAGGTCGTCCCGTGTTCATCTCCCATCCGGAAGGGAGGTTGCCGTGTCGCACACGATCGGTATGAACCCTTCCTGCACGGCACCGTTTGCACGGTTCCGCGGGTGGACGAAAGCGCTGGCGTTGGGGTTCACCGCGCTTCTGGCCGTGCCTCGGCAGATGGCTCCGGGAAACGACTCCGTCCGTGCTGTCTCGTTTCGTGTGCGTTCGCGGGGATTCGGTCCATTCGTATGTCGGAATGTCGAGAAGCGCCGAGGTGACGCGGCAGCTTCCGATTTTACCGCATGACCTGGAGACGACGGAGCGCGGGATTTTGCTCGACGCGAACACTGTGCGGGTCAGGCCAATGATCATCCGTCTTCCCGCGTCGCAGCCGCCATTGCTGTCGATCGTTGTCGACTGCGAGGAGGAGTTCGACTGGCGCTTTCCGATTCGCGGCACGCCCTATTCGCTGAGATCGCTTCCACCTCTGCGTCGCGTGGCCGAACACCTGGCGGAACAGAACGCACCCCTGACGATCATGCCGACCTATCCGGTTGTCGAGGATGAGGCGTCCTGGACGGAGTTGGTTGGTATCATCCGTGACTGCGATGCGGCCATCGGCGCCCATCTGCATCCCTGGATCACTCCGCCGTTCCTGGAACAGCCCACCCTGCAGAATTCGTTCCAGGGAAATCTTCCGCCGGAGCTGGAAGCGGCCAAGATCGCAAACCTGCTT
>JBFXDK010000033.1:0-6355 GCA_050181195.1 Acetobacteraceae bacterium
CCCGAGACGATCCGCGCGTGATGGCGGGCGGGAAACCAGTAGGTGAAGTACAGGACCAGGCCCGGGAAAAACCCGGCTTCCGCTACGCCCAGCAGGAAGCGCACGATCCCGAAGCTCCAGGGGCCCACGACGGCCGCGGTGATGCCCGCCAGGATGCCCCAGGTAATCATGATGCGCGCAATCCAGATTCGCGCCCCAACCTTCTCCATAATCACGTTGCTGGGGACCTCGAACAGGAAATAGCCCCAATAGAAGGTCCCAAC
Organism: Acetobacteraceae bacterium; assembly: GCA_050181195.1. Classification (GTDB taxonomy): domain Bacteria; phylum Pseudomonadota; class Alphaproteobacteria; order Acetobacterales; family Acetobacteraceae; genus Rhodopila. The sequence continues at coordinate 264 of JBFXDK010000033.1, forward strand.
GGCAAAACCAAAGGTGGCGGCGGACAACCCCAGGTCCCCGCGCATCGTAAGCCCGGCGAAACTGACGTTGATCCGATCGATATAGGCCAGAAAATAGCTGAGAACCGCAAATGGCAGCAGACGAAGATAGATCTTCGTCATCGTCGATTTCTCGATGGCGTCGTCCACGTAAATCTCCCTGTTTCGACAGCCGGGAAAGGGCGCCCGGATCCGAAATATCATCAGGTGCTGGTACTCTCCTGCCCCACTCAACGCGGGTCTGCCCGGCCCGTTCCGTGGTGAAGCGGACGACGGTACGCGCGAAGGTCAGTTACGAGGGGCCTGAAACCGGCGCCACACGCCGTCGAACGCTGCCTCCAGCACGTCACAGAAAGCCTCGTTCGTAGCTATGAAAAAACACGCTGGTCATGCCTCGCCCACTCGGCAGGGGGAAGCTGGTGATCGTGTGTGGGCACGGAACCTCCGGACGGCGACCTGGATGTCACCGGCGATAGGGCAAGTCATCCCGCTCGAAATCCGCCAACGCGATCCGTATCGCGAACCGACCCGCCATGTTCTTGACACCTATTCGTCCGAAAGGTTTCACATCACCGGCCTGGTCATCTGACAAAAAGTTTACCAGCCAGGAGGCCACGACCAACCGGCCTGCGCATGCCAAGCGGCGCTGGCGCTACCCGCTCCATACGGAAGCACTGCTCGTGATGAGGTCCGGACCCGGCAGTGCTTCTCAGAGATAATCCTGGGATCAACCAGAAACTATGTGCTCCCATCACGGGAGTGTCGGCTGGCTCCGACGACGATTGTGCACCCGTCATCATGAATGCCATGCCGCCCCCCCAGTGCAGGAGTGAGTGCACACTTCATACCATGGGGATTGCTATGCCGTGATTGGTCTGCTTGACAAAAGCATCCCGGCATCACAAAGTTACATACGAAATTCAGCAGAGAGAATAGCACTATGACGAGTGGATTGTCGTCCGCTGGATGATACATGCCGTGGTTCTCCGATAAGGCCGAAAAATACTGCCTTCGACTACCCTGACAGTCGGAGTCCCATTTCGAGTCAGTGCTAACCCGCCCATTGCCATATCGTTGAAGGTGATGCTTGCCCAACCCGACCAGCGAACGTATCGATGCGTTCCAGGAGTGGATCGCGGGAGGCGGCGAAACAAGGGCCGGCCTCCCACGCGGAAGTATCGAGCCAGTGACCGATAGTCTGCATCGGTTATCCGCCGCCATGGCGGCAGTTTACCTCAATCTGCGCGATGTGCGCGCCCATTGGCAGGATGTCTCTGGTGAGAATGCCGTGCGTGACGCCATCGGAAAGATCTTTGTGCAACTGACCAGCGCCGCTGGTTTCCTGCGGCAAGCAGAACAGGAGGCCATGGCAGTAAAAGCAAATGCCAACAAGGCGTATCGCCTGATCGACACGCACATTGCAGAAGCCCGAGAGGCCATTCAGGCTGCGGTTGCCACCATGCAGGAGGCAAACCGACGGATTGATGTAGCACGAATGCAACTGGACGCGGCTCGCAGCGAACTGGATGGCTGGAAAGGCTTTGGTAACGGATTAGCGCTTGTACTGTCCTTCGGCGGCTATAACGCCGTGCAGGAGAACATCAATAAGGCCAATATGGCCGTTGCGACAGCGCACGCCGAACGCAATCGCGCGGAAATGGCGCTGCGTCAGCTGCAACGTAGTGAGACGGAACTGGCCGCGTCCGCGGTCGCGATCACTCAGATCAGCGACCTGGACAAGGTCATTACCGCGGTGTCGAACGACATTTCCGCCGGCATTAGCGCATTGACCGACGCCGACGAGGCCGTCACGCGCGCGGAACTGCGCGCCGGCATGCCGCTTGGCCGGTACTATCTCGCGCGCGCGAAGCCGCAGATGGACAAGGTCATCGCGTGGGCAGACCAGCCTTCGCCGTTCAACTAGCCTTCACTTACGGAACGCGTAATCAAGAAGAATAGGAGAGTCGAGATCATGGCCGAAGAAAATCTTCATCCGGAAACCGTCGACAAAACCTTCAAGCCGCTGAAGGACATGATTGCAGTCCCGGCGACGGGCCGCTCCCCGCTCTGGTTGTCGTGGCACTACCTCCAGGTCTACGCAACCTGGGGCGTCCGGCTGCCGACGACCGCCGACGACTACAAGGCACAAATGGGAACGTCGCCCGTCGGGTATGACTTCTTCCCGCCGATGCAGGACGGATCCAAGTTGGTCGTTGAAGCCTGCACCGGTTTTCTGACAAAGACGTATCTGGACATCGTACAACTGGCACGCGATCTCCTGAGCTATGCTGGCGATGTATCGCCTGCCGATGGTGCCTTGTTCAATGTCGTCATGGAACTGCTGGACGCCAACAATACCGAAGATGCGCTGACACTGCTGTCCGACCTGCAACAAAAAGCTGCCGACTGCGAAACCCGCGCGAAGGCGGCAGGCGAGGCCCTGGCAACCTTCGCCACCCAGTTGACCACTGCGACTGGCAAATTTTCCATGGCCCGCGGCGCACTCGACCGGGACAGCAAGACCAACGAAGAAACGCTGAACAAGCTTTCAGCCGCCGACGGCGCCGGTTCCATTGCCGAGTACAACCGCCTGATTGCGGAGGTTCGGAAGGATTACGATCACAACGTCGTTGTATCCACGACAACCCTGACCTACGCCTGGGTGATACCGGTGGGGTTGATAGCAGCTGCCATCGTTGCGGGCATATTTGGTGACAAGGCCGTCAAAGCCATGAAACGGCTGGAAGAGCTGGAAGCCCAGATGAAGACCGCCCAGAGCGCACTGGTAGCGGCGAACTCCTCGCGCAACCTGTACAAGATGGCGGACCAGGGTCTCAGCAGCGTCATGTTCTACACGCAGAAGGCGATCGAGAACTGCGACATCGTCCAGCAGACCTGGTCGGGAGTGCGGGGAGACGTCGAGTCGCTCAAGAGCTGGATCAACAGAACAACGCGGACCGATGCCAACGGGGTGATATCGCCACAGTCGAAGACTTTGCTGAAGGTCTACCTCGATCACGTGGGCAAAGCGTGGCAGAGCATGAAACCGGCTCTCAAGGACCTGACCACCGACAATTTCATCACCGTTGCTCCAGGCACAACGCCGGCCGCAGCGTTCGCCAAGGAGGTCGAAAAAGTGGCCGCAAAAGCTGCCTGAGTTGCGCCGATAAATAGTCAACAAGCCGGCACAACGGACAGTCAGGTCCGGACCGAAAAGGGGCGACCATGCGGGATTTTGATACACTTTACGCTGAGAGAAGCGTGGCGCGCTGGGGCATTCCCAGTCCGGCCGCAATCGCAGCGCAAGCAGGCGAGTTCCGGGGCCTGCTGCTGAACTGGTCGGAGTTGGGCGACCCAGCGCCCCCGGCCAAGCCGCCGCCGCTCAAGATCGTCTGCTGCGATGTGCTCCGGCTGCCGCGCATGGTTTCCATCAATCGGCCTACCTTTGTTTTTGCGCGCCGCATTGAACTCGCGGGCGAAACGGCCATGTCCGTCGACCGGATCAGTGCCCCTGATCTTCCCCTCACGATTGTGACGCAGGAACTCGTATGCGGGACGGCCCACGGCGATAGCGGCCTCGGATCATCGTCGCCGTCGATTGACTATACAACCGTCTCGGGCACGGATGGCGCGACGGTTGTGGACGGCGTGATTGCCATCCCCGCACCCGGGCCGCGCGGCCCGCGTGCGGCCTATGCCTTTCAGTTGGATGCGAACGGACGGATCGCCCGCGTTCGGACCTCCATCGCGGCTGCCGATCTGCTGGCCCATGGATCGCCCCTGGCGCTCGCGCTCGGCGTTCAGTTCCAGGTGGCAACGCTCTTGTTTACCGAAGATCAGGAACTGGCGCGCGCATTGCTGTCTTGGGTTGCCGAGCTCGCCGGCGGGTCCGACGATTTCGCAGGCCTCGCGGCAGAAGCACGCGCGCTGCTGGGCCGCCTGGATGCCATGGCCGGGCTTGGTGCCGGCGCGATGCTGGTGCCGCGGCTCGACCATACACTGTATGCGCAGAATGCCAGGGCGATGGTTGCAACCCTTGCAGAACGCTGGGCCGCGGTGACCACGATCAGGACCGCCGCTGAGGATGATCAGCGCTGGATTGATGCCGTCAATGCAACCGTCGCCGAGAAGTCCAGCGAGACCAACCTCGCGATCAGCCTGGAAAAGGAAGCGGAAACCGCCCAAAGCAGCGTTGCCGCCGCAAGGATGATCGCCGCCCGCGATGTTCGTGAGGATTCGGAAAAGCTTGATGCTCTTCGCATTCAATTTGAACTCGGTATCAAACGCTGGAAGGACGCCGAAACGCTCAAGGAAGCGCTCAATATCGCCTGGAGCGTCGTGGAAATTGCCATGGAACTTCCCGCGATTGTCGTTGCAGGTCCCGAGATCCTGGCGCTGCCCGCCGCGAAGACCGCGAAAGGTCTTTTTGAAGGCCTGGTCGATATCGGCAAGTCAGCATCTCAATATCTGACACCTGCTCGCGCTATCCCCAGCGACGGCAGTGGCGGCCGTCTTCGTCTCGAGGACCGCCCCAACGGTCAGCCTTCCGCAACCCGTCCGATCCTGCTCGATGATGATGATGATGACGATGATCGTATCGACGGGAGCGACGACGATGACAGGCTGATCGAGGACGACAGCTATGATGACGACCGCGTCGTTCGTGTATCGCGGCGAGGTCGCCGGGACAGCGATTCCGAAAACGACTTCCTCGGCCTGGGTAGTTTCGCGGAAAGCGACAGCACGGATATCGACAGCGACGATTTCTGGACAGTCGACCTCGATGCGACGCCAAAGAAGGCACGGGAATCCATTGTCCTTCGTGGCCTGGCTGCGGACCCCGAAAAGGACTTCGTCCTGGTCAATCCCAACAAGAAAGCCCAGGACTTCGCCGATATCTACAACCTGCAGGTGAAGGCACGGAGGCAGCAGGAGAAGCAAAGAAAGGCAAACGACGCTAGGCTGGAAAAGATTCAGAAAGATCTCTTTTCGGCGGGCAAGACGATCGCCAAGTCGGCCAAGGGCATCTTCGATGCTGCCATGCGTATCAATCAGATCGCCAAGACGGCGGAATCGTTGGAAGCAGACAGCCGAAAAACCCTTGCCAGGGTCGAACTTGTCACCGAGAATTCGTTTGGTTCCATCGAACCGCGTGGTATCGACGTAGTCACCGGCGGGGCCCAGGCCTGGGACGATCTGGAAGCCGAAATCAACCGCGCCTTCACCGACATGGGCGAACTGGCCAGCAAGATCGCTGGCGCTGACGACTTCCGGTATGCCATCCTGCGCCTTGTGCGCCGCGGCCGCACCATGAGCGAGGCACGCCTTGCGCTCGCGCGTGCCAATGCGGATCTCGCCGCCGCACGGCTCCGCCGGCGGGCAGCGGACAACGTGGCCGCCATCTACAACAACCGTTTGTCGAAGCTTGCTGATGCGGCGAAGCGTCGCCAAGCCATGGAACAGCTTGCGTTCGGACGGGTACTGGAGGCGAAGCGGGCAGCCTGGACAGCCATGGAGGCCTATGATCGGGCCGCCTACTACTACGAACTCATGCCTCCGGGTCACGACGAAGGTGCGCCTGCCATCACCGCGCCCGTTGATGTGTTCATCACCCGCGCCAGAAAGATGGGCGAGGGCTGGATTACCAGCGAGCGATTGGCAAGGCCGCCACAACCCTTCATGGTCACCCATGTTCCGGCGAAAGCGCAGCTCGCCGCGCAGATAGCGCAGGCCAACGGCATCATCAGCTTCGATCTTTCGCCTGACGACGCAGCGTTCCGCGGCTTCTATCGCTGCCGATTGGACGAGCTGGAGATACGGCTCATTGGCTTCGAGCGGAGCAATCCCGTCATGGTCGACATCCAGACATCCGGCACCTACCAGGATCGCCTGCCAGACCGGTCGGTCGCGCGCTTTGTCTCCGATCCGTATAAGATCGCCTATGCCTTCGAACCGGCAACCAGCAAGGTTATCACCCCAGCGAGAATCATCCCACGAATCGCCGAGGATTTTTTCAAGCCGACGCCGTTTACGACTTGGCAGCTCAGCTTCCGCGATGCGGCGTCCGACCTGCC
>JBFXDK010000033.1:6455-45006 GCA_050181195.1 Acetobacteraceae bacterium
TGATGCTTAGGCCACCTGCTCCATCGTCGCCGCGCTGGGCCTCCAGCTCTCCGGCGTGTTGCGGACATCCCGGACAACGCCGCCCCGCAGCGGCGGACCTGGAATCAGGCGTTGCCGGAGAGGTACTCCATCGCCGCCTGCACGCCCCCTGATTTGTGCGGAATGCCCGCCGCGCGCAGACCCATCTCGACGCCGCTCAATGTGCCCATCAGCTGCAGCACGCCCAGATCGCCCATGTGGCCGATGCGGAACACCCTGTCCTCGATGCGGCCAAGGCCGTTGCCCAGGCTCATGTTGAAACGGTCGAGGATCACCGTGCGCAGCTTGTCGGCGCTGTGACCCTCGGGCACGCGGATCGCCGTCACGCCCGGCGCGTAGCCGCGGGGATCAAGGCATTGCAGCTCCAGCCCCCAGGCGCGCACCGTGCGACGAGTCGCCTCGGCATAGCGGTCGTGCCTGGCGAATACATTCGCCAGCCCCTCTTCCAGCAGCATGTCCAGCGCCTCGTTCAGCGCGAACAGCAGGTTCACTGCCGGGGTATAGGGAAAGAAGCCCGTCTTGTTGGCGGTGACCAGCGGCTCCCAGTCCCAGTAGCTGCGATGGGTCTTGTTGGCGCGGGACGCGGCAAGCGCCTTGTCGCTGATGGCGGTGAACGCCAGGCCCGGAGGCACCATCAGCCCCTTCTGCGAGCCGGCGATGGTCACGTCGACGCCCCACTCATCGTGCCGATAGTCGGCGCAGGCCAGCGAGGAGATCGCATCAACCATCAGCATCGCCGGATGCTCGGCCGCGTTCATCGCCGCCCGGGCGGCGGCGACGTCTGACATGCAGCTTGTGGACGTCTCGCTGTGCACGACGCACACCGCCTTGATCCGGTGCTCCTTGTCGTCACGCAGTACGCCGCCGATCGCGGATGGATCGGCGCCGTGGCGCCAATCGGTGTCCAGGGCGACCACGTCCAGTCCGTGCCGCAGCGCCATCTGTTCCCATAGATGCGCGAACTGGCCGGTGCGGCTGACCAGGATGCGGTCGCCGGACACCAGCGTGTTGACCAGCGCGGACTCCCAAGCCCCCGTCCCCGAGGACGGGAAGATGCCGATGATCCCATCCGTCTGGAAAATCGACCGCAACTTGCCGATGACGGTCCGGCCCAGCGCGCCGAACTCCGGACCTCGATGGTTGATGGCATTGCGATCCATGGCGCGCAGCACCCGGTCGGGCAGGTTGGTTGGCCCGGGGGTTTGCAGGAAATGCCGTCCGGCGACGTACTCAGACATAGGGTTGCATCCTCCAAGGGGCGCCTAGAAGCATGCGCAGGCCATAATGGCAATGGCCGCATCGGATGGCTGGCATGCCGCATGCCCATCCGGAGCGGGCACCCTGGCGGACCGGGCGGCTGTCCGGCCAGGAATTCGCATCGGCGCGGATGGCGACGCCAGACGATGACCCACCTTGCCCTCCGCCCCCCCATGCATGATATGCAGAAGCGGGAGATCGGTGGCGGACGGGTGCCTTGTCTACCCTGGTCAGGTCCGGAAGGAAGCAGCCGCGGCGAGTTTCGCTCGGGTCGCTGGCCGGTCTCCCGCCCTTGCAGCTTCCGTGCCGCCGCGGCGGCGAGAGATCGTCCGCATGTCCGGCCTGTTTCAGGACGCATCAGACCAGGAAGAGCCGCCGCCACCCGTGCCCGAGGGACCGGGGCTGTTCGGCGAGTCGCTTCCGGCCGCCTCACCCGAACCGGCGCAGGCAACGCCCTACCGTGTGCTGGCGCGGAAATACCGTCCGACCACGTTCGACGACCTGATCGGCCAGGACGCGATGGTGCGCATCCTGCGCAATGCCTTCGCGACCGGCCGCGTCGCGCATGCGTTCATGCTGACCGGCGTGCGCGGGGTGGGCAAGACCACCACGGCGCGCATCATTGCCCGCGCGCTGAACTGCACCGGGCCGGATGATTCCGGTGGTCCCACGGCCGACCCTTGCGGCGTCTGTTCCAACTGTACCGCCATCCTGGCCGATCGTCACCCGGACGTGGTTGAGATGGACGCAGCGAGCCGCACCGGCGTCGACGACGTGCGGGAGATCATCGAGGCCACCCGCTTCCGGCCGATGCAGGCGCGCGCCAAGGTGTTCGTCATCGATGAGGTCCACATGCTCAGCCGCAACGCGTTCAACGCGTTGCTCAAGACGTTGGAGGAACCACCCCCGCACGTGAAGTTCGTGTTCGCCACGACCGAATTGCGCAAGGTGCCGATCACTGTTCTTTCGCGCTGTCAGCGCTTCGACCTGCGCCGGGTGCGCATGGCGGAACTGCACGCCCATTTCGCGCGGATCGCCGAAAAGGAAGGCGTGACGATCGATCCTGCCGCACTGGACCAGATTGCGCGGGCGGCCGACGGATCGGTGCGCGATGGGTTGTCGATCCTGGACCAGGCGATCGCCCAGGCTGACGGACCGATCACAGCCTCGCAGGTTGGTGACATGCTGGGGCTGTCGGACCGCGACGCCGTCTTCGACCTGATGGAGGCGGTGATGGGCGGAAAGCCGGCCGCCGCGCTCGCAATCACCGACCGCGCCTACGAGCGCGGAGCCGATCTGGGCGTGCTGCTCCAGGACCTGCTGGAACTTCTGCACACCGTCACCCGCATCAAGTCGATCCCGGGCCTGCGCGACAGCCCCGAATTGCCGGAAGCGGAACGGACCCGCGGCGCCGCGCTGGCGGATCGCTTGTCGGTTCCCGCGCTGGGGCGCTCCTGGCAGATGCTGCTGAAGGGCGTGGGCGAGGTCGAATCGTCCCCGGACCGGCGCGCGGCGGCCGAGATGGTGCTGATCCGTCTGTGCCATGTCTCCGACATGCCCACGCCTGGCGACCTGATGCGGCGCCTGACGGCTGGCGGCGGCGCGTCGCCGGCATCCGGCGCCCCGGCCCCCGCCCCGTCCGGCGGCGGCGCCCGCGCTGTGGCCGGTGGTGCGCCGATGATGGCGCCGGCATCCCCCGCCCAAGTGCAGCCCGCTCCGCCGCGCCTGAGTAATTTCCGAGAGGTCGCCGCCCTGGTCGCGGAACGGCGGGAAGCGCTGCTGCATGCGCATCTGCTGCATTCCACGCACCTGGTCCGCTTCGCCCCGCCGGTGATCGAGATCCGCACGGAACCGGACGCGCCACGCGATCTGGCGTCCCGGCTTGCGGCCCTTCTGTCCGAGGCCACCGGCAACCGATGGACGATCGCCCTGTCCACGGCGCAGGGGGAGCCGACCCTGGCTGAACAGGGCAATGCGGCGGACCGCGAACGCCGGACGGCGGCGGCCGATCATCCCCTGGTGCGGGCGATCATGGATGCCTTTCCGGGCGCCCGCATCGACACCGTCCATGACACGCGGGTGGATGCCTACGGGTTGCTGTCCACCCCCCTGGCGGCGGAGGTTGGCAATCCCGATATGCCGGATTTCGCTCCGCCTGACGCGGAATTTGCCGACGAATCCCCTTGGGAGTCCGACGAATGAAGAACCTGGCCGGCCTGATGAAGCAGGCGCAGCAGATGCAGTCGAAGATGCAGGAACTGCAGAGCAAGCTTGAGACCATGGAAATCTCCGGGGAGGCGGGGGCCGGTCTCGTGCGGGTCACCATGAACGGCAAGGGCGAGCTCCGCGGGATCCGGATCGACCCGAAGATCGTCGATCCCGCGGATACCGATATGCTGCAGGACCTGATCGTCGCGGCCCATCGCGACGCGAAGGACAAGATCGAGTCGGCCACGGCCGAGGAGATGCAGAAGGTCACGGGCGGTATGCAGCTTCCGGCGGGGATGAAGCTGCCATTCTGAGACGGGTCCCTCTCCCGACGAAGGCCGGCAGGCGGTCTGGGCGGGATTGACCCGTGGGCGGCCCGGAAATCGAGACCTTGATCGCCCTGCTCGCGAAACTGCCGGGCATGGGTCCCCGAAGTGCCCGGCGTGCGGCGTTGCGCCTGCTGCAGCAACCCGAGACCCGGATGCTCCCTCTTGCCTCGGCGCTGGCCCGCGCGGCGGAAGCGGTGAAGCCCTGCGCCGAGTGCGGTAACCTGGACAGCCGCGATCCCTGCTCGGTCTGCGCCGATCCATCGCGGGACCGGTCGACGATTTGCGTCGTCGAAAGCGTCGGCGATCTCTGGGCCTTGGAACGCAGCGGGGTGCATCGCGGCCTGTATCATGTTCTGGGCGGAACGCTGTCGGCACTGTCGGGCATCGGCCCCGATGATCTAAACATCGCCCCCCTGATCGTCCGGATCGAGGAGGGCCGGGTTGCGGAGGTGATCCTGGCCCTGGGGGCGACGGTGGACGGTGCAACCACATCCCACTGGCTGACCGACCGCCTGCGCCCATTCGCGGTGGCAGTTTCGAGCCTTGCGCAGGGCGTGCCGGTTGGCGGGTCCCTGGACGTGCTGGACGACGGAACAATCGCGACCGCGTTGCGCGCCCGTCGGCGCATCTGACCCCGGAGCAACCCGATGGCCAAGTGGTCTGCGCGCGTGGTCGCGATGGCGGCGACGCGCGCGACCGAAGGGACCCGGTCGGCCGGCATGCACGGAATGGCTGGATGCGTCGACCGGCCCGCATGGCAGCCAACAGAGACAGTGTGCCTCTTTACAAAGGGTTAGGCGCGTAACACAATTTCACAGAGTGAAATGGATCGGACATCTCCGCGCAACATAATTTATCCACAGGCCGTTGACAAATCACCTGAGATCACGCCGGTAACCCACTAATAAATGAGAATAATCCACGAATCGGACCACATTTATCCTGTTTCAGTATGTGTGCTGATTTGTGATAATTTTGCAGCGATTCGCCAGTTCTCAGAGACTCCTGCGAAACATATTAACCGCCGTCAACCGATCCATCCTTGCGGGATCACGCATCCGCGAGGATAAATACACTTATAGGTTGTGAGTAAGTGTGACGAATTCCCGTGGAGGGCGCAGGTGAACCGGGACGAATCGCTGGATGCGCTCGTTAAGAAGAGGCTGAAACGCTGGGGACAGCGACCGCCTGGGGTGAAGCCCCGGCGCGGCAAGGAATCCTGGCTGCGAGGACGACCGTCGGACGATCCTGGCACCAATCCGTTTCTCAAGATCCCCGGAAGTGCTCGGCTGCGAACCATTCCCGACGGGCTGTGGCTCAACTTCGGCGGATCTCCGGCCGAACCCTTTGTCGATATCCTTGCCATCGAGGCCTGCAGCACACTGCAGAACCTGTTGGACAAGCGTTCACGGTTTGCGCCGAGCACGCATTCCTTGCTGGCGGTATGTCCGCTGGAATGGCTGCTGGCGCGGATCACACCAGAGGATCCCACCCCGCGCTGGAAAGCGACCCGCGTGTTCATAGAAGAACCAACCCAGGCGGTTGCCATTCCCGTGCGCGAAATGCGAGTACTCTATGGACTGAAGGGCCACCATTATGACGGGTTCGCGCGCCACCAGCTTGCCCATGCGCATGAGTTCTTCGTGCCCATGGAAACTCTGACCGCCGAGGATAGCGACAAGAACCCGGCCCTGCGCGCGCTGCTGGAACGGGCATCGGTCAGCGCGCACTTTCTCAATGCATACTAATGGCGGCGCAATCGAGGTCCTGGTCCCACTGTGATAGCGTGACCATCCGTTCGCTGTTAGCATTGCCGACCAGAAGCGGCGGGGACGGACCATGGAATACACCACACTCGGACGCACGGGCCTGAAGGTCAGTGTGGCAGGGCTGGGCTGCGGAGGGTTCAGCCGGCTGGGACTGGAATCCGGCAAGAGTGAAGCCGAAGCGGCCGATATCGTCCGGCAGGCCATGGACCTGGGCGTGAACCTGATCGACACGGCCGCGGTGTACGGCACCGAGCACGTGGTCGGCCAGGCGCTGCACGGCGTGCCGCGTGATTCCTACGTGCTGTGCACCAAGGCGTCGAAGCCGCGCGAAGACCCGCACTTCACCGTCTCCAAGATATTGGAAAGCCTCGACGGATCGTTGCGCCGCCTGGGGGTCGACCATGTGGATGTGTTCCAGCTCCACGCCGTACCGCCGGCCGCGTACGACTATGTGCGGGCCGAGATCGTGCCCGCCCTGCTGCGCGAGAAGGAGAAGGGGAAGTTCCGCTTCCTGGGGGTGACCGAAACATCCCCCAACGATCACGAGCAGACCATGATGAACCGCGCCACGCAGGACACGCCGTGGGATACGGTCATGCTGGCGTTCAATCTGATGCATCAGGTCGCGCGCTCGCGGGTGTTTCCGCATTCCCGCGCAAATCGCATCGGCACCTTCATGATGTTCGCGGTGCGCAGCATCTTTGCGCGCCCGGCGCAACTCGCCGAAACGGTCCGGCAACTCGCGGCCGACGGCAAGCTGCCGGCCTCGTTCGGCGAAACCGATGATCCGCTGGGCTTTTTGGTCCACCCGGACGGCGCCAGCAGCATCACCGATGCTGCCTACCGCTATGTGCGGCATGAACCGGGTGTGGACGTCGTGCTGTTCGGCACCGGCAGCAGCGAGCATCTGCGGGCCAACATCGCCTCGATCGTCAAGCCGCCGCTGCCCGCCGCCGACCGGGAGAAGGTGGCGCAGCTGTTCAGCCATTTGCGCGGGGTCGGCCTGGACCTGCCCCCCATGGCTGGCCGCCCTCGGTAGCGGGGAAAGCCAGTCATCTCACCGGACGAGACGAATTTCGCAACGACCGACGCCTGCCAATCCCAATCCGTGACCTCGCCGCGACATTTTCGCTTGAAGCGCAGCCCGCTCCGCCCGATATACCGACTGCCGTTCCGCGTCTGCGTGATTGGCGCGTCCTAGCCGCGCCTGCCCGGAAATCAAGGCACAACCGTTCGTCGCCACCAATCGCGCTGGGGGCGAACCTTGGGATCACTCTCCGCACCGTATCCGGTTCCGCGGGCAGTGGTCCTTGGAGCATACATACCTCGTGACATCCCCGACTTTCGCGGCACTCGGCTTGGCCGAACCGCTGCTGCGCGCGCTGGCCGCGCGCAACTTCACGTCTCCCACCCCGATCCAGGCCGACGCTATCCCTGCCCTGCTGCAACGCCGTGATCTGCTGGGCATCGCCCAGACCGGCTCCGGCAAAACGGCGGCCTTTCTGCTGCCCATGCTGCAGCACCTGGCGGCCGAAAACGTCCGCCCCGCCCCGTTCACGACCCGCGGGCTGATCCTGGCGCCCACCCGGGAACTCGCGCTGCAGATCGATGAAACCTTCCGCTTTCTGTCCGCCGGGCTGCGCCTGCGCAGCGTGGTGATCATCGGCGGGGCCAGCCGGTTCCGCCAGACCGAGGCGATGCGCCGCGGCGCGGACATCGTGATCGGTACTCCCGGGCGCATCTGCGACCTGATGGCGACGCGGGAACTCAACCTGGCCACCGTGCGCTCGCTGGTGCTGGACGAAGCCGACCGGATGCTGGACCTGGGCTTCATCAAGGATATCCGCCGGATCATCGCCGCGCTGCCGGATGCCCGCCAGTCGGCGCTGTTTTCGGCCACGATGCCAGCCGAGGTCGCGGCCCTGGCGAACAGCCTGCTGGACAAACCGGTTCGCGTGGAGATCGCCCGCGCGCCGGAGACAACGCCCCGGATCGACCAGTGCCTTTATCACGTCGCCACCTCCGGCAAGCTGCCGCTGCTGCGCGACCTGCTGGGCGATCCCGCCTTCCAGCGGGTCATCGTGTTCACGCGCACCAAGCATGGCGCCAACCGTGTGGCCGACGCGCTGCTGGCAGCCGGCACCCGTGTCAACGCGCTGCATGGCAACAAGAGCCAGTCGCAGCGGGAGCGGGCGCTGTCCGAGTTCCGCTCGGGCCGAGCGCGCGTGCTGGTGGCGACCGACATCGCGGCGCGCGGCATCGATGTCACCGGCGTTTCGCATGTGATCAACTACGACCTGCCGATGGAGCCGGAAAGCTATGTCCATCGGATCGGCCGGACCGCGCGGGCCGGTGCTTCGGGCGTCGCGATCTCGTTCTGTGACGCGGCGGAACGGTCGAATCTGCGGGCGATCGAACGGCTGACCAGGACACAAATTCCAGTGGTAGGCGGAGAACCGCCGGCGGAGGCGCCGCGTCAGCCGAACCGCCCGGCGAAGGCCCCCGCACGTCGCCGGCGGTTCCGTGGCGGGCGGCCGGGCGGCATGAAGTCGGCCGCCTGACCGACTGGCGATGACGGACATCTTCGTCGATGGCGATGCCTGCCCGGTACGCGAGGAGGTCTACCGCGTCGCCGACCGGTTGGGCCTGAAGGTGTTCGTCGTTTCCAACGGCTCGCGCCCGATCCGCCCGACCGGGCGCGCCAACGTGACGCTGGTGACCGTCGGCGCCGGCGCGGATGTCGCCGATGACTGGATCGCCGATCGGATCACCGCCGCGGATGTCTGCGTGACCGCGGACATCCCGCTGGCCGCGCGGTGCCTGGAAAAGCGGGCGCGCGCGGTGGCACCGAACGGCAAGGTGTGGACCGCCGACAATATCGGCAATGCGCTGGCCGGCCGCGAGGTCGGCCGTTACCTGCGAGAGATCGGCGTGGCAACCGGCGGCCCCGCGGCATTGACGAAGCAGGACCGATCGCGCTTCCTGTCCGCGCTGGACACGCTGGTCCAGGCAGCGAAGCGGGAGCGGACCGCATGAATGGTGGAACCGAACGGATCCTGGGCGTGCTGGGCGGCATGGGACCGCTGGCCAGTGCGCAATTCATGCTGCGGCTGACGCTGTTGACGCCTGCCACGCGCGACCAGGACCATATCCCCGCCGTGCTGTGGTCCGATCCCAGGGTTCCCGACCGGACCCGAGGGAAACTGGACGGCGGCGAGGACCCGCTGCCCTGGCTGTTGCGCGGCATCGCCGGCCTCCGCCAGGCAGGGTGCGGGGCCATCGCCATCCCCTGCAATACGGCGCATGGCTGGATCGAACCGATGCGGGAAGCGGCAGGGGTGCCAATCCTGCATATCGTCGACGCGGCCGTCGCCGACCTGCACCGCGCCGGGATTACCGGCGGGCGCATTGGCGTGATGGGCACGCAGGCAACGCTGAACATGCGGCTGTACCAGGATCGGCTGGTCGACCTGGGGTATGACTGCATCATTCCCGACGCTGATCAGATGCAACGTCAGGTTTCCCCGGCCATCGCCATGGTGAAGGCGAACCGCTTGACCGAAGCCTTCGCCCCACTGGCGAACGTGGTGAACCACCTGCACCGGCGCGGCGCAGCGGCCGTCGTCCTGGGCTGCACGGAGATCCCGTTGGGCATCCAGGCCGGACCGCAATCCGATTTGAAGACACCGACGATCGACACGATCGACGCACTGGCCCGAGCCGCCATCGGCTGGGCGCGGGGATAGCACCTACACAGGTATTCCCAGTAGCGTTTCCCGCAGCGCCAGCCAGCTTTCCCGATCCGGCGCGCAGATCAGTCCGCTGTCTGTCCGCGTCGGGTCATAGGGCTGTCCGTCCAGCCGGACTGCGTACCCGCCGGCTTCGCGATGCAGCAGCCACCCTGGCGCATGATCCCAGGGGTAGAGACGGTTGAAAAACAGGAAGTGGCAGTGGCCCGCTGCGACCATCCGGTATTCATGCGCCGAACACCGATAATCCCAGCAGCCCCCCAGGCGCGGGAGATTGGAACAGACCAGCGATCGCTGCGGCTCCGGCAGGAAGCGCCAGGCCACGTTGCCCGTCATGGCCGACACCGGCATGGCAGGCGCCACGCGCAGATCCCGGCTGCGGCCGTCTGGCGTTTCCGTCCAGGCGCCCTCCCCCCGCAGCGCCAACGCCGTATCGTCGCCCAGGGGATCGTGGATCGCCGAAGCGACGATCTCCCCCCGCACGATGGCGGCGGCCATGACGCCGAACAGTGACAGCCCCGCGGCAAAGTTCGCGGTGCCGTCGATTGGATCGACGACGAAGGCGAGTTCCGCGCCGCTCAGGGTCTCGAGAAGCGCGGGATCGGCACTCGCGGCCTCCTCGCCTACGACGACACAGCCCGGGAAGGCGCGCAGCAGGCCGTCGGTGATGACCTTCTCCGCCGCCTCATCCGCTTCAGTCACGAAATCCAGCGGGCCGGTCTTCGTGCGTACCGCGCCTTCCGCCAGATTGCGGAAGCGCGGCAGGATTTCCCGCCGGCCGGCATCACGCAGCAGATCGACGACGGTCGCCAGTTGTGCGCGGGTGAAGCTCATTCCTGCCGCTCGAACCGCGCCCGGTCGGCGGGCAGCAGCCGCACCTTCACGTGCACGGCCGCGTCGTCGTCCTGACGGTCCACCACTTCCCCGTGCTGGTACAACCAGGCCAGGCGCGCGCCATCATCGGTGGGAATGGCGTAGTCCGCGACTTCCATGCCTTCGGCGATGCGGATGTCGATTGCTGCCTTCAGAGCATCGAGACCGTCGCCAGTGATGGCCGAGACCGCGACCGAACCCGGCCGGACCTGGACCTCCGAAACGCCGCCCACGAGATCAGCCTTGTTCAGCACTTCGATCGTTCGGGATGGCCAGGAGGAATCGAGGGAGCCGTCCTTCACCATGTCATCCAGCACCGCGATCACGTCGGTACGCTGTGCCCCCGTGTCGGGATGCGCGACATCGCGCACATGCAGGATCACGTCCGCCTCGGCGACTTCCTCAAGCGTGGCGCGGAAAGCCGCGACGAGTTCATGCGGCAATTCGCTGATGAATCCTACCGTATCCGACAGGATCACGCGCCGGCCGGAGGGCAGGCGCAGACCGCGCATTGTGGGATCGAGCGTGGCGAACAACTGATCCCGCGCCGCGACCTCGGCGCCTGTGAGCGCATTGAACAGCGTGGACTTGCCGGCATTGGTGTAGCCGACCAGGGCCACGATCGGGAACGGCACACGCCGCCGAGCGGAGCGATGCAGGCCACGGGTGCGGCGGACCTGCTCCAATTCCTTCTTCAGGCGGACCAGCCGCTCATCGATCAGGCGCCGGTCGGCTTCGATCTGGGTTTCACCAGGGCCGCCCAGGAAGCCGAAACCGCCGCGCTGCCGCTCCAGGTGGGTCCAGGACCGCACGAGGCGGGAGCGCTGGTATTCCAGATGCGCGAGTTCGACTTGCAGCGTGCCTTCCCTGGTCGCGGCCCGCTCCCCGAAAATGTCCAGGATCAGGCCAGTGCGGTCGATGACCTTACAGTCCCACGCGCGTTCCAGATTGCGCTGCTGAACGGGGGTCAGAACGGCGTCGACGATGGTGACGGTCACGTCGCGGTCGGCAATCTCTCGCCCCTGCGCTGCGACCTGGCCTTCCCCCAACAGAGTACTGGGACGCCGGATGCGCAGCGGCAGGATGGCGGTATGCACCACGACAAGGCCGATGGACGCCGCAAGCCCGACAGCCTCGGCCAGCTTGGCCTCTGCCGCTCGGCCCTGATCGGATGCACCGGAAGCCTGGGCAGGCCTGGACCAGGGCAAAACAATCGCGGCGCGGGTTGGCCCCGCTTGTCCGCTCATCAGACCATCCTTCCGTATGCCTCGCTGACCGTTGACCCGACGCTCATCCACCGCCGGCGGCGGGAGTCATTTCCCTGGCCGGAATGGACAGCGTGCTTTCGGTACGAGACGCGTCGAACAACTGGATCGGTGCGCCCGGCATGACGGTGCTGATCGCGTGCTTGTAGACGAGCTGGGTGTGACCATCCCGTCGGAGGAGAACGGAAAAATTGTCGAACCAGGTGATAATACCCTGCAGTTTGACACCGTTCACGAGGAACACCGTGACCGGTGTCTTGTTCTTTCGCACGTGGTTCAGGAACACATCCTGAACATTCTGCGACTTCTCGTTGGCCACGGCAGCAATCCTTCTTTTGCTAATTTACGGATTTAGACTCGGCGGGTCGTGGCACGGCCGCCGACACAGCTTATCGCCACACTGATCTCATGCAAGCTCCCGGAAACGTGACGCAAGCATGAAGGCCGATGAGAAATGGATATCCGGGGCCGCGTGTTCAACGCCCCCATCGTGTCCGGCGTCACCTACTAGCACGGCCGTGACCCCGGCGGCCCGCGCGGCTTGCATGTCCAGCGCCGTGTCTCCCAGATACCATACCGTGGGGTCGGGGCTTCGGCCCAGGCGTTCCAGGGCGAGGAGAATGGGCGCGGGATCGGGCTTGTCGGCTGCCGCGTCACCTGCCCCGACAACCGCGCCGAAATAGCTTTCCCAGCCCAGATGGGTCACCTCGCGGCGCAGGAAGTTCCCGGCCTTGTTGGATACCACCCCCTGGACCCAGCGTGTGCCGGCCCGCAATGCGTCGATGGCACCCGGCATCGGCGTGACATGATCCAGATGCTGTTCCGTCAGAGTCGCGTAGAACAGGTCCCGCGCACGCTCCCACTCATCGCCGAACATCACGGGGAAGCTTTCGCGCAGGGACACGCGGACGCGATTGCGGGTATCCGCCACCGTCCAGAGCGGCTGGTGGAAGGCGGTGAAGACCGCGTTCAAGGCCGCGGTGATCCCCGCCCAGGCGTCGACCAGGGTGTTATCCCAGTCGTAGAGCAGGACGGTGGGACGATTGGCGTCCGGCGTGCGACGGCTCATCACCCGGAGAACCGGCCCGTCATTGGCAACAGAATGGCGTTCAGCCGCCGCATCGGTTCTCTCGCCGCATGATGGCCGACGGCCGAGCGGGCAGCGCGGGGATGGACGGTCGTCATGCCGCGGCGACGCCGCTGGGCAGGTACTCGAGCAACTGACTTCCGGTCACCGATGGCTTCTCCGTCCCGGCAAGTGCCTTCCCGACGATGTCGAACAGCTTCAGGTCTTCCGGCGACAGACGTGCCAGGTAGTTGAGTTCCTGATGCCCGAGTGTATCGAGGGTGACGAACTTCTCCGACTCGTTCTGCCGGGTGTTCGCCACGATACCCCATCGCTCGGTCAGCCAGTCGTTATAGCGGCCTGTATCGGTCAGTTCGACGTCATATTGTGCCAGACGCCGGATTACTTCCTCGGCGGTTCCGCCGCCAAGCCAGCGGCAGATGGAGTTGGGTTCCACAATGTCTGTATTGTACAGAATTTTACGGCTGTATTCACTGGCGAAAGCCGCGGTCATTTCAGTGGGCAGCGCTGTCAGACCCAGAAACTGCATCCAGCCCTGGGTATCCCGCTCCATGATGCCGCTTTCCACGTTCCGCCGGATCTTGGTCAGGACGTAGTTGGCCTGCGATACCGAGATCTCCAGGGGGTCGCGCACAATCGTAAACACATGGTCGCTTGGCCTGATGAGGTGATGATTGCAATAGTAATCGAGTGGGACATGCCCACGGATGAAGATCCGGTCGAAGAAAGCGACCTCGCGCGCGAAGTGACTGATGGAACGAAACAATTCGGCTGGGCTGCTCCAGGACCTTTCCGCCCAGCGCTGCTCGATCGACGGCGTGCGGGATGATAGATGCAACGACAGGTCACTGCCGGCACACTTCGGAATGTGCACAAACAGCAGCCGTCGCCGATCCGGAAATGCATTCAGCAGAAAGGGGATGATGTTTTCCTGGAACGTCTGGCTATGCAGCAGGTTGTTCAGTTCATCCCTTGCCGCATAGGTTTCCCACCCGCCGATCACACGAAACAGGCTGGTGAGCTCCTCGAAGACGCTGTACCGCAGATGGGATGGCTTGATGCCCCGGAAATCCAGCCGGCACAGCAGGTCGTACAGCCCGTTGGCGCCGTCATAGAGAGAAAAGAGCTTGGCAAGCGACTGCGGATCGGTCGGGGCCGGAAACACCAGCGGGCTATCCAGCACCGGCGGCGCGGCGATCGGCTTTCCGCGCGCAACCCCGCGTTCCATGACCATCTGGCCGTTGCCCAGCAAGCGACCGGACTCGGTGAACCTGATCGCTATCGTGGCCTCGGTTTCCGGCGGCAACGGCGCGGGGTAACGATATCGGAAGCCGTGATGGCCTGTGCCATAGGCACCGGACTGCAGCAAATCCGAACGTTGAATGTCGCAGGCGACCTGGGTAACCTTGACCCCGTCGCGAAAAATCGAAACTTCGACGATCCTGCCCGGGTCGTCAGGGTCGGCAGCCCACCCGGAGATGTGCTCGCGGGTGACCTCGTCTACGTGCCCCCTTTCCACCAACGACGTCCCTTCCCAAACTCCGCCTCGCTTGTACGAGGACACAGGGTTCAACTGACCAGATCAATTCTGCCGGACCGCGACGCGATCCGTCTACTGCATCTTTGGATGACAAGCGATAGGACAGTCGCTATCTGTTGCGCGGGCATGTCCAACGGACACTGACCAATCATAGATTGACCCAGGATCCCATGTTACGAGGCCATGTTGATACCATTTCGCCCACCATCATTGCAGGGTGGGCGCTCGATGATAGTTCTCCAAACGAACAGATTGACGTCTTCGTTTTTGTAGATGGCCGGCGAGTCGCTCTCGTTTCCTGCAACCAACCTCGGGACGACCTGAAGGCGCTCGGCTTTGCAGGCGATGTCGGGCACGGCTTCCGTTATGAATTTCCTTCGGCTCTCGTGCCGAACAGACCGACACGGATCACCGTTCGTTTCGCCTCGAACGGCCGGATCCTCGGCGCGGGTGACGCGATGCTTCCGCCCGACACCCGCAACGTCCCGCCCGACCTGAATGCGCGTCCGCCGGACGAATATTTCGCCCTGCCGGCGCCCACGATGCCCCGACATACACTGGACCTTTTCGCCCTCTTCGACCGCCGCCAGGGGCTCTATAATCTTCTGTCGCAAATCGACTTCGGCAATCAGACAGCTCGTCAGACAGACTTCGCGGCGCTCGGCAGCCCCATCCCGACGCTCGAACCAAATCCCTGGGATGCACTCCATCCCAGGGACAGGCTCTACGACCTGCTGATGTCGGATGAGTTCTGGACCAACCTGATGCCGACGCTGCTCAACGCCTTTCCGGAAAAGAAGCGACTGCTGTTCGTCCATATACCGAAGTGCGCTGGCAGCGATCTGTCATACAATCTTGCATTCCGCTATCCGTCGTTCCCCTACGGGCTTGCCTCGCCGCTGCCGGCGGCGCCCCATATCGTGTTCGAATCGCTCGCGTCGGTGGTTCGGTCCCTGCCGTTCTCCGACAAGATCTTCGTGCGCGGTCACGTCAACCTGGGTGACTACGAGAAGCACCAGCTTGTCCGTCCGTGCGACCATGTCTTCACCATCCTCCGCGACCCGATCGAGATTGCGATCTCCGGCGTGAACTACGTGCTTACGCGGCTGCGCGTGGACGCCGAGGCCGGCAGCTTCAAGGCCGACAGCCAGTCGTGGCTGCAGGTGCTGCGGCTACCAGGCAATCCCGGCCACATCGCCGGGCTGTCACCCGCATCCCTGGGACGACAAATCCTGCGGGAAAAGAAGATTGTCATGCCGAACTCGATGTGCCTCTGGCTGGGCGGCGGCACCGTCTCCGACGTGATGACGCGCCTCGCCACCCATTCCGTCGAGGTCACGACCACGCAGCGCTACAATGCCTGGCTGAAGCAGCACTGGAGCATCAATTCCAGCTCGCGGCAGAACGAGTCGACCAAATTCCTGACGCGGGATTCCCTGTCGTCCGAAGATCTGGACTATCTCGTGGATATCAGTTCGGAAGACGACCAGTTGTACCGGATGGTCGGGGAGCGGCTGGACGCACTTGATCAATCGTCGCTACGCATGACGTAGGGTCAGCCGGCCAAGCGGGACGAGAGGTCGCCTTTACCCGCTCCGGATGCGCGGAAACCGCTCCTAACCGCCGCCAATCTTCGGGATCAGCACGATCTCGCTGCCGGGCCGCAATTCGGCGGAATACGCATCCTGATAAATCTCGCCGTCGATCGCGACGGCCATGCCTTCCTCCACCTGCTTGCCCAGGCCTGGGAACTTGCGTTCCAGTTCCAGGACAAGCCGGCGGAACGTGGTCGCCTCCACCTCGAACTCCGTCTGCCCCTGCGTCAGCTGCAGGGACGGAGAGCCCGAGGAGAGGACGACCTTCGGCATTCAGGGCCTCAGCGCGCCGAATCCAGCGCCGCACGGACCTTCGGCGGCGACATCGGCAGATCCGGCATGCGGAGACCGATTGCGCTTTCGATCGCGTTGGCAATGGCAGCCATCGGCGGCACGATCGGCACCTCGCCCACGCCGCGCACACCGAACGGATGGCGCGGATTGGGCACTTCGACCAGAACGGCCTCGATCATCGGCACGTCGGACGCGACCGGCACGCGATAATCCAGGAAGCCCGGATTCTCCAGCTGGCCCTTGTCGTTGTAGATGTACTCCTCGTTCAGCGCCCAGCCGATACCCTGCGCGGCGCCGCCCTGGATCTGGCCTTCCACATAACTCGGGTGGATGGCCTTGCCCACGTCCTGGACCGCCGTGTAGCGCTCGATCTTCACGTGGCCGGTCTCCTTGTCGACCGACACGTCACAGATATGCGCGCCAAACCCGGCGCCGGCGCCCTGGGCGTTCACCGACACCTCGGCGTTGATCGGCCCACCCGTGCGGGCGGCCTTCAGCGCGAGTTCGGCAAGGTCCAGCGGCTCGAACGCGCCGGCGTTGGTGCCGGCCGGGAACGCCTGGCCGTCCCGCCACTCCACCGCGTCGGCGGAGATTTCCCAGATCTGCGCGGCACGCTTCTTCAGCTCATCGACGACCCGTTCGGCCGCCTGCGTCGCCGCCATGCCGGTGGCGAACGTCACGCGGGAACCGCCGGTCAGATGGGTGAAGCCGATGGACGCGGTGTCGGCGACCGTCGCGCGGACGCGGGAGACGGGAATGCCCAGGACTTCGGCAACCATCATGCCCATCGAGGCGCGGGAACCGCCGATATCCGGGCTGCCGGTCGCGATCGTGACCGATCCGTCCTCGTTCACATGCACCGTGGCCGTGGATTCGCCGCCGATGTTGAACCAGAACCCGACCGCCAGGCCGCGTCCCTGGCCCGCCGGCAGCGGAGACTTCCAGTGCGGATGGGACTTGGTGGCGGCCAGCACGGCTTCGAACCCGATATTCTGGTGCGTCGGACCGTAGTGGGTCTTGGTGCCGTTCTTCGCCGCGTTCTTCTCCCGCAGCGCCAGCGGGTCCATGTTCAGCTTGCGCGCCAGCGTGTCCATCGCGCTTTCCACGCCGAACGACGTGATGGGCGCGCCGGGGGCGCGGTAGGCCGCGACCTTCGGGCGGTTGCTGACCACGTCGTAACCGATGACCTCGACGTTCGGCAGGTCGTACATCGCAAGGCCGCACATGCAGCCCGGACCGATCGGCGAGCCGGGGAACGCGCCGGCCTGGAACTTCAGTACTTCCTTCGCCGCGACGATCGTGCCGTCCTTCTTGGCGCCGAGCTTCACCTCGACGACGCCGCCGGAGGTGGGACCGGAGCCGCGGAAGACCTCCTCACGCGTCATCTGGATCTTCACTGGCCGGCCGGCCTTGCGCGACAGCGCGACCGCCACCGGCTCCAGGTAGATCAGCGTCTTGCCGCCGAAGCCGCCGCCGATTTCCGCCGGGTTAACCCGGATGTTCGCCATGTCGATGCCCAGCAGCTTCGCCGTGTAGGCGCGGACCATGAAGTGGCCCTGGCTGGAGGCATGGATCGAGACCTGTCCGTCCGCATTGTAGTTCGCCAGGCAGGCATGCGGCTCGATATAGGCCTGGTGCACCGGCTGCGTGGTGTAGCGGCCTTCGATGATGACGTCGGCGTCCTTGAACCCGGCCTCGGCATCGCCCTTCTTGAAGGTCACGACCTTCGCGATGTTGGACGGCTTGTCGGACTTCGGCGTCACGCCAGAGGTGAACAGGTCATCGTGCAGGATCGGCGCGTTGTCGGCCATCGCCTCTTCGACATCGATGACGTGCGGCAGCACCTCATAGGTGACGTCGATCAGGTTCAGCGCCTCGTCCGCGACCGCCTGGGTGGAGGCGGCGACCGCGGCGAGAGCATGGCCTTCGTACAGCACCTTGCCGCGCGCCATGATGTTCAGCGACAGGTCGCGGAAGTTCATGGGTCCTTCGC
Organism: Acetobacteraceae bacterium; assembly: GCA_050181195.1. Taxonomy (GTDB): domain Bacteria; phylum Pseudomonadota; class Alphaproteobacteria; order Acetobacterales; family Acetobacteraceae; genus Rhodopila. The sequence goes on from JBFXDK010000033.1 coordinate 24,454, forward strand.
CGACGAACGCCTCTTCGGACGGGATGTCGGGGAAGTCGGCGCCGGTGACCACGGCCTTCACGCCGGGCAGGGCTTCCGCCTTGCTGGTGTCGATCTTGACGATGCGGGCATGTGCGTGCGGCGAGCGCAGGATCTTGCCCCACAGCATCCCCGCGATCCGCGTGTCCGCGGCGAAGACCGCCCGTCCCGTCACCTTGTCCACGCCATCCGGGCGAACCGGCCGGGTGCCGACGACCTTCAGACTGGAATCGATGTAGTTCATCAGGTTGCTTCCCCTCGCATGACGGCCGCGGCATCCATGACGGCGCGGATCACCTTGTCGTAGCCGGTGCAGCGGCACAGGTTCCCGGCCAGCCAGTAGCGGGCTTCCGTCTCAGTTGGGTTGGGGTTCTCATCCAGCAAGGCCTTCGCCGCGACGATCAGGCCGGGCGTGCAGAAGCCGCACTGCAGCGCCGCATGCTCCAGGAACTTCTGCTGCACCGGGTGCAGGTGGTCGCCCTGGGCAACGCCCTCGATCGTCGTGATCGCCTTGTCCTGCGCTTCGACGCCCAGCATCAGACAGGAGCAGACCAGCCGGCCGTCGACCAGGATGCTGCAGGCGCCGCAGTCACCCGACGCGCAGCCCTCCTTGCTGCCGGTCAGGCCGATCACGTCGCGCAGCACGTCCAGCATGGTCTGCTGCGTCTCGCACAGGAACTCGGTCTGTTCGCCGTTGATGGTGGCGGAAACGTATTGTTTAGCCATCGCTCAGTGCGCCTTTCCGTTTGATTTGCCTGCCGCGCGATCGAAGGCGATCGCCGCCACCCGGCGCGCCAGGACACCGGCGACTTTGGTGCGGAACTCGATCGTGCCGCGCTTGTCGTTGATGGGCTTGCAGGCCGCCTGCGCCGCGGCGTCCAGTTTCGCCAGCGTGGCGTCGTCCAGCGTATGGCCGATCAGCGCGCTGGCGGCGTCCGGCACCAGCAGGACGGTGGGGGCCACGGCACCCAGCGATACCCGCGCCGCGGTGCAGACGCCCTTGTCGTCCAGGGTCACGTTGATGCCGCAGCCGACCACGGCAATGTCCATTTCCGTGCGCGGGATGAAGCGCAGATAGGCGTCACCCGAGCGCGGCGTGCGCGCCGGCAGCTTGAATTCCAGGATAAACTCATCCTTCGCCAGCGAGGTGCGGCCCGGACCAGTCGGGACCTGCTCGACCGGAACCTCCCGACGGCCTTTGCCGCCCACCACGACGGCAACCGCGCCGGCGGCATACAGCGCCGGCACGCTGTCGGCGGCGGGAGAGGCATTGCAGAGATTGCCCGCCAGCGAGCAACGCCCCTGCACCTGGGTGGAGCCGATCAGGTCCAGCGCTTCCACAAGGCCGGGCCAGTCCTTCTTCAGACCCTCATGCGCCTCGACGACCGCGCCCGGTGTGGCGGCACCGATCACCCAGCCGCCATTCTCCTGGCGGATGCCGATGACGCCCGGGATCTTCTTCGTGTCGACGATCAGCTCCGGCTTCAGGCGGCCAGCCCGCATCTGCACCAGAAGATCGGTCCCGCCGGAAAGGACCTTGGCAAGGCCGGATGATCCGGCCAGCAGTTTGACCGCGTCCTCAACGGACGTCGGCGCGGCATAGCTAAGATTTGACATCATCGCTCCCGATTCGAATGCGTTGTCGTCCCCCCGGTCCGGAGGCAGTGGCCCCGGGACGGCTCTTCCCAAGGTTATTCGATCATGCGCGTGCGGTCGAGTGGCCCCGGCGATCAAGGATATTCCCCGATTGCCACCCCGCTTGTTGCGGTGCAACATAGGTTCGTAACCGTCCCGCGAGCCCGAGATGCCGCTTCACGTCGCGCTCACTCATCGCACGTCCTACCGCTACGATCGGCTCGTTTCCCTCGGGCCGCAAACGATCCGGCTCCGGCCCGCGCCGCATGCCCGCACCTCCATCCTGGGCTACACGCTTCGGGTCGAGCCGCAGCCCCATTTCCTGAACTGGCAACAGGATCCGCAGGGCAATCATCTGGCCCGCGTCGTGTTTCCCGACAGGGTCGACCGGTTCGAGGTCACGGTCGATTTGCTGGCGGACATGGTCACCGTCAACCCCTTCGACTTCTTCCTGGAACCTGAAGCCGAGACCTACCCGTTCACCTACGATCATGTCCTGGACCAGGAGCTGGCGCCGTTCCGGCAGCTGGAAGCGGCCGGACCGCTGCTCAGCGGTTTCCTGGCCGACATAAGCCGCGAACCGCAGCGCACCGTCGACATGCTGGTGGCACTCAACCAGCGCGTCCAGCGCCGCGTCGCCTATATCGTCCGCATGGAACCCGGCGTGCTGACGCCGGAGGATACGCTGGGCCGCGGCAAGGGGTCGTGCCGTGATTCGGCGTGGCTGCTGGTTCAGCTGCTGCGCCATCTGGGCTACGCGGCCCGGTTCGTGTCCGGCTATCTGATCCAGCTGGCGCCCGACGTGAAACCGCTGGACGGTCCCCCGGGACCCGAGGCCGATTTCACCGATCTGCATGCCTGGGCCGAAGTCTACCTGCCAGGCGCGGGTTGGGTTGGGCTCGACGCAACCTCCGGCCTGTTCTGCGGCGAAGGTCACATCCCGCTTGCCGCCAGCCCCGATCCGCTGTCCGCCGCGCCGATCACGGGCCTGGTGGAAAAAGCCGAGGTCTCCTTCGATTTCGCCATGTCGGTCCGGCGGGTGCGCGAAACGCCGCGTGTGACAAAGCCCTATACCGACGCGCAATGGCACAAGATCCGCGCCCAGGGTGAGGTCGTCGACCACGCACTCGCCCGCGGCGACGTACGGCTGACCATGGGCGGCGAACCCACCTTCGTGTCCGCCACCGACATGGACGCGCCGGAGTGGAACACCGAGGCGCTGGGACCGACAAAGCGACGGTATGCCGGACGGCTGATCCGCCGCCTGATGCAGCGCTGGGCGGCCGGCGCGGCGCTGCAGCACACCACCGGCAAGCACTATCCCGGGGAGCAGCTGCCGCGCTGGGCGCTCTATTGCCACTGGCGGGCGGATGGCGAACCCATCTGGCGCGACCCAGCCCTGCTCGCCGGCGATGATGACCACGACGACGCCACCGCCGATACTGCCGCCGACTTCGCCACAAGCCTCGCCCGCCGGCTGCAGGTCGACCCGACCCTCGTCCAGCCAGCCTTCGAGGATATCCACTATTATCTATGGCGGGAGCGGAAACTGCCGGCCAATGTGGTGGCCGAGGACGCGAAGCTGCGCGATCCCCTGGAACGGGCACGCCTCGCCCGCGTGTTCGGCCGCGGACTTGCGTGTCCCGTCGGCAGCGTGCTGCCGCTGCGCCGCATTGCGGACGGAGATGGCCGCTACTGGCAGTCAGGCAAGTGGATGTTCCGCAGTGGAATCCTGTTCCTGGTGCCCGGGGACAGCTCGATCGGCCTGCGCCTGCCGCTGGACAGCCTGCCCTGGATCGACCCCGAGCAGATGGAGCATGAAGCCGAACGCGATCCGTTCGCGGAACGCGATCCGCTGCCGCCGCATCAGGCAATCCGGATGCGCGATCCGGCGCCCCCCGCCGCCGGCGGGTTCCGGATGGTGCCGCAGGACATCCTCCGGCCCGGCTCCCCGCCCAGGCGCAGCCCGTACGATCATGCCGTCCCGGCGCTCGCCCGCAACAACCCCGACATGACCGGCGACGACCGGTTTCCGCCACCCGACGAGGATCCGGAGATCGTTCGCACCGCGCTCACGGTCGAAGCCCGCGGCGGGCTGCTGCACGTGTTCATCCCGCCGCTGTATGAGGCCGAGGACTGGCTGGCCCTTACCGCGTCCATCGAGGACACGGCCGCCGAACTCGGCCGTAAGGTCATCCTGGAGGGCTACGTCCCGCCCGAGGATGATCGCCTGCGGCATTTCTCCGTCACGCCCGATCCCGGCGTCATCGAAGTGAACGTGCATCCCTCCGCAAGCTGGGGTGAGCACCTGGCAAGGACGGAGGAACTCTATGAGGAGGCGCGGCTTGTCGGGCTGGCGACCGAGAAGTTCAATCTCGACGGCCGCCACGTGGGCACCGGCGGCGGCAATCACGTGGTCATGGGCGCCGCCAGCCCTGCCGACTCGCCGTTCCTGCGCCGCCCGGACCTGCTGAAGTCGCTGGTCGGCTTCTGGCACAACCACCCCAGCCTGTCGTTCCTGTTCAGCGGCCAGTTCATCGGCCCGACCAGCCAGCATCCCAGGGTGGACGAGGCACGCCAGGACAGCCTGGCCGAACTGGAAATCGCCTTCGCCCAGATCACGCCGAAGCAGTCCGTGCCGCCCTGGCTCACGGACCGGCTGTTCCGCAACATCCTGGCGGACATGACGGGCAACACCCACCGCACGGAATTCTGCGTCGACAAGCTCTATGCGCCGGAAAGCAGTTCCGGCCGCCGCGGCCTCGTGGAATTTCGTGCCCTGGAAATGCCGCCGCATGCGCAGATGGCGGCCGCGCAGGTGCTGCTGATGCGCTCCGCCATCGCCGCCTTCTGGGAACGGCCCTATGAGCGCCGACTGATCCATTGGGGCACGCGGGTGCATGACGATTTCATGCTGCCGCATTTCGTCGAGCAGGATTTCCGCGACGCGCTGGAGGAACTCAGCGGCCTTGGCTTTCCGCTAGACCCTGGCTGGTTCGCCCCCCACCTCGCCTTCCGCTTCCCCCATGTCGGCGAGATCGCCCTTCTGGGCATGGGTCTGGAGCTGCGCAACGCGCTGGAACCCTGGCACGTCCTGGGCGAGGAGCCGGCCGCCGGTGGCACGGTCCGCTACGTCGACAGTTCGGTGGAACGGGTGCAGGCCAGGGTGTCCGGCTGGGTGGAGGAACGGTTCGCGCTCGCCTGCAACGGCGCTGCCGTGCCGCTGACCCGCACCGACCGCGAAGGCGAGTATGTCGGCGGCGTCCGCTTCAAGGCGTGGAACCCGCCGAACTCGCTGCATCCAACCATCCCGCCGCATGCGCCCCTGGTGTTCGACGTCGTCGACCGCTGGACGGGCCGCAGTCTGGGCGGGCTGACCTATCACGTGGCCCATCCCGGCGGCCGCAACTACGAACGCTTCCCGGTCAACGCCAATGAAGCCGAGGCGCGCCGGCGAGCCCGCTTCTTCCCGTTCGGCCACACGCCGGGGCCGATGGCGGAACCGGTCGAGATGCGTTCCCGCGAGCATCCGCGCACGCTGGACCTGCGACGCGTGCCACCTTCCGCCTGATCCCGCTCGCCCCCGGCGCAAGAACGCCGCACGCTGGCGTTTTCGGGCCCGCCGCGGCCTCCCCGTTTTTTTGGGGCGAAGCGGTCCATGGATCGAGACGGCCTGATCCCTTGACGTCGCCCCCGGACAGGGGACGATAGGCGGGCAACCGATCACCCATCGGAGGGAGAGACGCATCCATGAGCGACGACGTGAAAATCCTGGCGACCGGCCTTGGCTTCCCAGAAGGACCGGTTGCCTGCGCCGACGGCTCCGTCGTCCTGACGGAGATCCGCAACAACCGCTGCACGCGCGTCACCGCCGATGGCAAGGTGAGCGTATTCTCCGAAACCGGCGGCGGCCCCAACGGGCTCGCGATCGGCCCGGACGGCGCCTTCTATCTCTGCAACAACGGCGGCAGCCGCTATGTGGAGGGCACGTCGATGGGCCAGGGACCGCACCCGGACTACAAATTCGGCTACGTCCAGCGAATCGATCCGAAGACCGGCGAGCACAAGATGCTCTACACCGAGTGCAACGGGAACAAGCTGTCGGCGCCGAACGATCTGGTGTTCGACGTGCATGGCGGCTTCTATTTCACCGATCTCGGCAAGCGCTATGCCCGTCACCGCGACCATGGCGGCCTGTACTACGCCCTGCCCGACGGATCGAAGATCACGGAAATCGCCTTCCCGATCCTCAGCCCGAACGGCTGCGGCCTGTCGCCCGACGGCAAGACGATCTATGTCGCCGATACCGAAGGTGCCCGCCTATGGGCGTTCGAGATCGAGTCTCCCGGCAAGCTGCGCGCGCCGAAGCCGTTCCACCCGCATAGCGGGCGGGTCATCTGCGGGCTGCAGGGGAATGCGCGGTTCGACAGCCTGGCCGTCATGGCCAGCGGCAATATTGCGGTGGCAACGCTCTCCACCGGCTACATCACGGAAATCTCCCCAGCCGGCGACATCGTCCGGGCGGTGAAGATGCCTGACATATACCCGACCAACATCTGCTTCGGCGGCGCAGACATGCGCACGGCCTATATCACGCTGTCCGACAGCGGGCGGCTGGGCGTGATGCAGTGGCCGGAACCGGGCCTGAAGCTCAATTTCGGCTGATCCGACGCAACTGCGGAACTGAAAGGGTTTCGTGGCGTTCTCGATGGCCATCATCGTGCGGAACCTACAGGAGACCCCGGAATGAGCGACAGAATGGAAGGAACGGCCCGCGAAATGGGTGGGCGCGTTCAGGAAGGTGTCGGCAACTTCACCGGCGACGCGAAGACCCAGGCGCAAGGCCTGTACAATCAGGCCGCTGGCCAGGCTCAGCAGGCCACCGGGCAGATGAGCGAGATGATCAGGGAGCAGCCTATCGCCTCGGCGCTGATAGCCCTTGCCATCGGCTACGTCCTCGGACGGCTGACGGCCTGACGGCCGGCCTGGACTAGTCTTTCAGATCGGAGGGGAGTTCGCTCCCCTCCGTCCCACCGCTTATCCGCACGAAGACAGGTGTAATCATGCCTCCCGCAGTGCTTCGGTCTCGTCTGGCCGAGGGTTCCCCCATTCCGCGTGGTGCGGTGTGGGACGGCCTGGGCGTCAATTTCGCCCTGTTCTCCGCCCATGCCACGAAGGTGGAGCTCTGCCTGTTCGACGATACCGGCGAGAAGGAGCTGGAGCGCATCGAACTGCCCGAGTACACGAACGAGATCTGGCATGGCTACCTGCCGGACGCCCGACCGGGCACGACCTATGGCTACCGCGTCCATGGCCCCTACGATCCCACGGCCGGACATCGCTTCAATCCGAACAAGCTGGTGCTGGACCCGTATGCCAAGGCCCATGTCGGCGGGCTGACCTGGGACCCCGCCTGCTTCGGCTACACGTTGGGCGCGCGCAACAAGGACCTGAGTTTTGACACGCGCGACAGCGCGCGCTTCATGCCGAAATGCCGCGTCATCGACCCCGCCTTCACCTGGGGGCGGGAGCGCGCACCGTCGGTCTCATGGGAACGCACGATCCTGTATGAGCTTCACGTGCGGGGCTATACCAAGCTGCATCCCGCGGTTCCCGAGCATCTGCGCGGCACCTTTGCCGGCCTCGGCCGCAAGGAGGTCGTGGACTACATCAAGTCCCTGGGCGTGACCTCGGTGGAACTGTTGCCGATCCACGCGTTCGCCAATGACAGCCACCTGTTGGACAAGGGCCTGACCAACTACTGGGGCTACAACTCGATCGGCTTCTTCGCCCCCGACCCCCGCTATTCCAGCATCCCGGATTTCGTCTTTTCCGAGTTCAAGGAGATGGTGGCCAGGCTGCACGATGCCGGCCTCGAGGTGATCCTGGACGTGGTCTACAACCATACGGCCGAGGGCAACGAGCTCGGGCCGACCCTGTCCTTCAAGGGGATCGACAACGCCTCCTACTACCGGCTGCTGCCGGACGAATCGCGCTACTACATCAACGACACCGGCACCGGGAACACGCTCAACATGAGCCACCCGCGCGTGCTTCAGATGGTGACCGACAGCCTGCGCTATTGGGTCACCGAAATGCATGTGGACGGATTCCGCTTTGACCTCGGCACGATCCTGGCGCGCGAGTATCACGGCTTCGAGGAGAAGCACGGCTTCCTGGTGTCATGCCTGCAGGATCCCGTGCTCTCTACAGTCAAACTGATCGCCGAACCCTGGGACATTGGCCCCGGCGGCTATCAGGTTGGTGGGTTCCCGCCGGGCTGGGCCGAATGGAACGACAAGTTCCGCGACACCGCGCGTTCCTGGTGGAAGGGCGACGAAGGCAAGCAAGCCGAGTTGGCAACACGTCTCGCCGCCTCGGCCGATTGCTTCGCTCGGCGCGGGCGCAAGCCCTGGGCGAGCGTGAACTTCATCACCGCCCATGACGGCTTTACCCTGAATGACCTGGTCTCCTACAACCACAAGCACAATGAGGCCAACGGCGAGGACAACCGCGACGGCCACGACGACAATCTTTCCTGGAACCACGGCACGGAAGGCGCCACCGACGATCCCGAGATCATCGCGCTGCGCGAGCGGCAGAAGCGCAACATGCTGGCGACGCTGCTGCTGGCGCAGGGTACGCCCATGCTCCTGGCCGGCGACGAGTTCGGCCGCACGCAGCAGGGCAACAACAATGCCTATTGCCAGGACAACGAGATCAGCTGGGTCAACTGGGATTTCGGCGAGCGCGCGGTGGAACTCGCGGAGTTCGTGCGCCGGATCATTGCGCTGCGCCATGCCTTCCCGATCCTCCGTCGCTCCCGCTTCCTGACGGGCGAATACAACGCCGACCTGGACGTGAAGGACGTGCGCTGGCTGTCGCCGGCCGCCGTCGATCTAGAGGAGGATCAGTGGCACGATCCGCATGCCCGGTGCCTGGGAATGCTCATGGACGGGCGGTCGCAGGCCACCGGCATCAAGCGCGCCGCGATGGATGCGACCGCCCTGCTGATCCTGAACGCGCATCATGACGTGGTACCGTTCACCCTGCCGGACGTGGCGGGCGGCACCGAGTGGCGATGCCTGCTGCACACGGGCTACCCCGAGATCAACGGCGAGGACACGTTCCAAAGCGGCGAGTTGTGTGACGTCGAGGGCCGCAGCGTGGTGTTGTTCGTGCTGGAACCCGAAAGCCGCCGCTCGGTCGCCCTTCGCCGCGCACGCGATGCGTTCCGCCACATGGCGGAGCAGCCGATTCCCGTCGCCATGCCGGAATCAGGTCCCGAAGCCGAACGGGCCCTGTCGGACTGACCAAGGGAGCATGCGATGAAGCGTCACGCCTCCGATCCGCCGGTCCCACCCGGCGAACCGCCGACGCCTCCGAACCCGGACGCTCCTGTCCCGATCGAGGAACCGCCGGCACCGATCCCGATCCCGCCGGATCCGCCGCCGCCGCCGGTTCATGCGTGACATTCGGGCCGGTGGGTCGCGTCGGTCATCCAGATGACCGACCGGCCCGCCGGCATTCAAACGGCCGGTATCCCTTGATCGTGCGCGCGGCAGCCAACCCACACGGCGCGCGAACGCTGTGCGGTCCTCAGGCAGCAACGCGGGAAGACGACCCGGATACCTCGGATATTGCACGCAGCAGCATGTCCTCCAGCGCCCGGACGGGCGTCAGATCATTGAACAGAAGCGGCGCTCCGGCCTGGATCGCCGCACGGGCCGCCTCCCGGACATCGGGATGCGCCAGCGATGCGGCCAAGCGTACATACTCTGCGGGACTGTCGGCGATGTATGCGTCGGCTCCGGCCCGGACCAGGATCGCGGCGCTGTGGCGGCCGCGCATCAGCGTGCCGAGTGCCGTGACGATGGGCAGGCCACAGGTCACGGCCTCCAGTGTCGTGTTCCCGCCGGACCAGCCGATGCTATCCAGATAGGCATCGCCGCTTCGCAGCAGCGACGGAAAATCCTCGGCCGCCACCGGCGGCACGAACATCAGATGCCGGGCGGAATCCTGCCCGGTGGCAGCGAAGGCCGCGTCGAGGCGGGCACGCAGCCGGTTTGCGTTCGGATCAGTCCGAGTATCGCCGATGAACAGGAACCGCGAATCAGGCACGCGCGCCGCGATCGCCGGCAGAACCGCATCATCCCGCGGATGGTATTTGAACAGTGACTGGCAGCAGACGTACACCACGGCTTCCCCCGAAATCCCCAGGGCCTCTCGGCTGATCCGGCCGGGGCCGGCGGGCAGCGGATCGTAATGGATCGAAAGGTTTGGCAGACGCACCAGCCGCTCGGTGTAGTGGCAGTCGGCTTCGGGCGGCTCCATCAGGTCGCTGCTGAGGAAATAGTCGATGGTGGGAAGGCCGGTCGTCACCGGATGCCCCCATGCCACGCACTGCACGGGCGCCAGGCGCCGGCAGGCCAGCCGCACCGGCAGCGGATGCATGCCGATCTCCGGATACACCAGCACGTCGAGGTCGTCCGCCTCGATCTGACTGATCCAATCCTCTTCGGCGCGTGGGCCGGCGAGATAGCGGTCGCTGTGGCGGGCCAGGTCCGCGCTCATGGCGTCCTCCGCCTGGCCGAGGTGATACAGGAACACCTCGAACCGGGTCCGGTCCAAATGCCGGATCCAGCCGCCGAACAGCTTCGAGACGGAGTGCAGATGCATATAGGCCGTCGCGAAGCCGACCCGGATGCGGGTCCGCCTCTGCCGCAGGATCGCCGGCGCCCGCGACGGGAACCGCGTTTGCATCATCCGGCTGACGATGCGGCCGTAGATGCGTTGCAGCGCGCTGTCGTCTTCGTGGTGATAGGCCAGGAAGAACGGCTTGGCTGATCCCACCTGCACTGCACCCGCCGCCAGAACGTCCGCGTCCGCCCGCTTCGCGCGCTCCTCCAGTTCCGCCATCTCCGCCGCGTAGGCGGCCCGTCGTTGCGCGACTTCCTCCTCCGACGAGTGTACAACGGCCAGGTGCGCCATGCCGCGGGACAGACGCGCGCCAAGGTCGTGCGGCTCACGGGTCAGGTAGGCGTCCAGCAGGCGCATGGCCTGGTCCTGCCGTCCGGCAATGCGCAACCGGTTGGCAAGATTGACCGCCCCCGCATGGCCAGGCTGCAAACCGATCGCCCGCGTCACCGCGGGTGCGATGACCTCGTCACGTCCGGACGGGATCGCCCGTTCGGCCAGCAGCAACTCGACGCCGGCGGCCTCGGCCCGATCGCCGCCCGCTTCCAGTAGCGCCGACAATGCGTGGTAGGACGGGACATACTCGGGATGCGCCGCGACATTGCGCCGCTGACGTTCGATCGCGTCCGCACGCCGGTTCAGCGCGGTCAGGACCGTCGCGATGTTGTGGGTCAGGCGCGGAGACGGGGCGAGCGCCTCTGCCGCCTGCAACAGTGGCAAGGCGCCGGCCGCATCCCCGCGCTGGAAGCGCGCCAGGCCCAGGCCTTCCAGCGCCTCCCCTGCCTCGGTTCCCTCCAGGGCGGCGCGGTATCCGGCCTCCGCGCCCGGAATGTCGCCTGCGCGCTGCAATGTCCGCGCATTGGCCACGTTCGCCGCCGCCGGCAGCGCCGAACCCGAGGGGTTGAAGGCGCAGCCATGGCAGATCTCCGGCTCACGGTCGAAATAGGACGCGAGGAACGCTCGGACACCAGGCGCCTGCCATGCCGTGCGAAACGGCATGTCGGCCAAGCTGACGCGCCCGAACAGGTCGGCGTCGTTCGTCAGGCAGCAAGGCGTCAGGAACCCGTCGACCGTCACATAGGCGGCATGGAAAGGGCGGCGGCACCGGCTGCCGTTGGGTGCAAAAGCTGCCGCGGGCAGGATCGCAAACCCGGGCAGGGAGCGGCGGATCGCGCCGATCGCCTGGAACGCGTCCTTCAGCCCGGCCCGATCCAGAGCCATCGCATCGGTCGCGGCGGAATAGCTGACCAACGGCTGGATTTCGACCGTCCGCCCGCCGAGCTCATAGAGCGTGGTCAGCAGCCCTGGCAGATCGGCCGCGTTCGCGCGGCTCAACACCACCGAAAGGGTCAGGCCGCCGAACAGGCCGATCAGTTCGGGAATCGCCGCCCGCAACCGCGCGCAGTCCGTGCCGGCGCGCAGCGTCTCGGCCAGATCGGGATCGAGGCTGTCGACCGAGACGCTGACATGCCCGAGGCCCACGTCCCGCAGGGTGCGGTAATAATCGACCTCGCGCACCAGCGCGTTGGTGTTGAAACTGATGACGCCGAACTTGCCGGAGGCCCGCGCCGCCGCAATCAACTCGGGCAGTTTCGGATGCAAGGTCGGCTCGCCGATACCCTGCAGGATGATGGCGTCCGCGGGCGGCGCGTTCGCCAGAATCGCCTGGAAGCGCGGCAGCGGCATATGCGCATTCCGCCAGGTGCCATCCGCCATCCCGATCGTGCGCTGACAGCCGGCGCAGCGAAGGTTGCAGCCTGTGGTGATTTCGATCTGCAGGCGCCGCAGCCGCTCTGGTGCGGCGAACAGGTTGGCTTCGGACATGCCGGGATGTTCGCACCCATCGGTGAACAAAGTGTTCACACGGCAGGAGCCACAGCCGGTCCTACCCCTCATCCTCCAGGCTGAAGCCCGCGTAGTGCAGCGGCTTCGCCATCTGCACGATACCGCCGAAATACTCGTCGTCGAACGGGTCCTCGGCATAGCCCGCGCTTTCATAAAAGCCGGCGGCTTCCGGGGTGGAATACACCACCGCCTTCCGGCACCCGATCTCCCGCGCGAACATTTCGGCCTGTCGCAGCAGCGCGCGTCCGTGCCCGCGGCCCTGGTTATCGGGGTCGATCGCCACCAACCGGAAGGCGGCGGCCTCTCCGTCCAGGCTGTCGATGCGGATCGTGCCGATCGGTGCTGCTCCCAGCCACAGGATTAGCGGATAGTGGCCGGGCGCGAGTTCCTCGGACAGGTCGACCTCCCCATCCTCGAACATCACCCGCTGCCGAATCGCGTGATAGGTATTCCACTCCGCATCCGAGGCGGGACGGCGCAACCGATAATCCTCCTGATCCGTCGCTGCCTGTTTCGGCGTCATTCCGCCTGCTCTGCCGACCGCGCGGACCTCCCGTGCCCGCTCCCTAAGCAGTCAGGCAGCACAATCCTCAGCGCGCGGCAAGCCGGGTGAAGCTGACCATCGCTGCAATTCCTGCTGCGCAGGCCGAAAACACCAGCGCCCAGATCGGTCCGTCCTCGGGGCGAGCGGTGAAGACCATCCCGACCAGGGCCGCGCCGGTCGTCTGGCCGAACAGGCGGGCGGTGGCCTGCATGCCGCTGGCGCCGCCGGTCCGCGCCGGCGGCGCCGAGGTGATGATGGCGCGATTGTTGGGCGTGTTGAAGAACCCGAACCCCAGGCCGCAGACCGTCATCCGCCACGCGATGTCCCAAGGCGACGGATCAGGCGGCAGCAGGCTCATGGAGCCAAGGCCGAATGCCATGATCACCATGCCGCCTCCACCCAGCAGCCCCGCCGGGTAGCGGTCGGCCAGACGGCCCACAAACGGCGCGATCACTGCGACCGTCAGCGGCCATGGCGTCATCAGGATGCCAGTCATGACCTGGTTCAGGCCCAGGCGGTCCTGGAACAGGAAGGGCAGCGACACCTGCGCCATCGACTGCCCGATGAACGAACAGGTTGAACTCACCACGGACAGGGCGAACAGCGGGATCCGCAGCAGATCCACAGGCAGCAGGGGCGCGGTGCGCGCCATCTGGCGTACGACCAGGAACGCCCCGGCCACGACGGCCAACGCAAGCTGGACCGAGACATGCGCCAGCGTGTCACCATGTCCAAGCTCGGAAATCGCAATCAGCAGGCAGCCGAAGGTCACGGCCTGCAGCCCTGCACTGATCAGGTCGAACTTCGCACCCGATCGGGGCGTATCGGGCAATGCGCGCCAGGCGATGATGCCCGCCAGGATCCCCAGCGGCACGTTGATCGCGAACAGCCACGGCCAATGCGCCACCGACAGGATCGCCGACGCGACACTTGGCCCCGCGGCCGAGGCGATCGAGCCGATCGTCGCGTTGATGCCAACGCCCCGCCCCAGCCAGCGCCGGGGATAGATGAAGCGGATCAGCGCGCTGTTGACGCTCATGATCCCCGCGGCGCCGAAGCCCTGGGCGATCCGCGCGACAATCAGCACCGAAAGCGAATCCGTCATCGCGCAGAACAGGGAAGCAGCCGTGAACACCACCAGCCCCCAGCGGTAGACGAGCCGATAGCCGAAAATCTCGCCAAGCGAGGCCAGCGGCAGCAGCGACACCGTCACCGCAAGCTGGAACGCGTTGACCACCCAGATTGAATTGGCGGCCGATGTCTGCACGTCCCGCGCAATGGTCGGCAGCGCGACATTGGCGATGGCGCCGTTCAGCACCGCCAGCGTGAGCCCCAGCGCGATGGTCAGGATCGCCCAGTAGCGCTGCGGGAATGGCAGGCCGTCGGTGGCGTGGGATGGAAGTTTCGGCGCGGCCGCGGCTTCCGCCATCAGGCCGCGACCAGGCGCGGCAGGGTCGCAGCAACCTCCTCGACCGCCAGGTCACCCAGATCCGGCCGGCGCAGGATCGTCACGGACCGGCCGCGCGGCGCGCACAGCGCCGGATCGGAGTCGTTCGAGAACAGCACGACCGACGCGCATCCGGCGGTTGCGATCAAATGCATCGGGCCGGTGTCATTGCCGACCGCAAGGCGGGCAGCACGCCCGAGATCGGCGAGATCGCCGAAGCTCGTCTGGCCGGTAAGATCGACCGCCGCGCCGATCTGCGCGGCCAGCGCCGATTCCGACCGGCTGCCGACCACGACCGGCGTGATGCCGCGCTCCCGCAGCACCATGGCCAGTTCGGCGTAGCGACCCGCCGGCCAGCGCTTCAGCGGACGGTTGGGGGAACTGCCGGGCACCAGCAGCGCAAAAGGGTCCGGCAATCCGAAGCGGCCGATATCACCCCGGCACCACGACAGGTCCGGGTCGGGCACGTCGTCGATGCCGGCCAGGCGCAACTGCTCGCGCTGCCGCTCGATGTCGTGCCACGAATTGCGGTCGGGATTGCTGTCGGGGTGTGAGCAGCCGGGCGCGATGCCGGACCAGGACGGGCGAGCATGCCGCGGGAAGAGACGGAAATAGCGCGACGAACGCCCTGACGTCTGCAGATCATAGACCCAGTCGAAGCGGCCGCCCGCCAGCGTTCGGCGCAGGCGGAGCACGCCCGCGATGTCCCACCAGGCGGGGCGTCGGTCGATCAGCACGTGGTCGAAATAGGGAGAGGACGCGAGCCAGCCGGCGTAGGGAGCGGTGGTCAGAACGGTGATCTCGGCGCGTGGATGGTGCCGACGGATCGCGGCGAACGGCCCCAGGGACAGAACGATGTTGCCGAAGGCGCCGAGCTTGAGGACGAGAATTCGGGCGTCAGGCATCGCGGCGTCGATACGCGGGCTTGCTGCACTGCGGCATGGGATTGTTGCGTATCAGTCCAGCGGCCCTCCTGCAACGACGAATGCTCCGATGCCACGCCGCATGCGGCCGGCAGCCCGTCTGCGACACAAACGCACCCCACGCCGCGACGTCGCGTCCCCTGTATGCGGGCCGGCCGCCGCGGGGACAACAGCTGTGGAGAGACGCGATCCGCATGCATTGACGTTTCATGACATGCCGCCGAAAAGCCGCGGCATGACGTCCGCCGCCGCGTCCTGGATTCTCACCGAGGGTCTCGCCGGCCTGCAATCCCAGGCGCTCGGCCTTGCGGAAGCGGCCGGGCTGAGCACGGAGCTGCGCGTGCTGACGCCGCATGCGCCGTGGAAATGGATCCCGGCCAGGCTGTGGCCGCGTCCGTTGTCGGCGGTAGCGGATGCCCTGGCCGCGCCGCTGCCCGGCCTTGCGATCGGTTGCGGCGGCATGGCCGCGGCCGTACTGGCAGCATTGCGCGGGGACTCGCGGCGCGTGGTGCAGGTGCAACATCCCCGCATGGACCCAAGTCGCTACGACCTGATCGTGGTGAACCGTCATGATGAATTGACCGGCCCCAATGTGATCGTGACGCGCACGGCCCTGCACCGCGTCACGCCCGAGCGGCTGGCAGCCGAGGCGGAGCGCTGGCGCGCGCGGTTCGCGCATCTGCGGCGCCCCCTGGTCGCGGTGCTGGTCGGCGGCAGCAACGGGCGCTATCGCCTGGATGCCGACGTGGGCGGACGATTGGCGGCCGACCTTTCGGCCATGGCGCGCCGCGACGAGGTTGGTGTGATGGTGACGCCGTCGCGCCGCACCGATCCTGCCGTGACGAAGCTGCTGACTGATGCGCTGCGCCCCGTGGGCGGCTGGGTCTGGGATTTCGCCGGAGAGAACCCTTATTTCGGCATGCTCGCGCTTGCCGACCTGATCATCGTCACGCAGGACAGCGTCTCGATGATCTCGGAGGCGGCGGCCACCGCCGCTCCTGTCCTGTTCGCGCCCCTGCCCGGGCGCTCGCGCCGGCAGGGCCTATTTATCCGGACGATGCTCGCTGAAGGCCGCGTGCGCCCGTTCGAGGGGCGATTCGCACCTTGGCCGGTCTCGCCATTGAACGATACACCAGAGGCGGCGGCCGAAATGCGCCGGCGGCTCGCCATCTGAACCCGAGGGTCCATGCTGCAAATCCAGACGTTCGACGCCCGCGCCGGTGGCAATGTCATCTACAAGGCGCTTGCTCATCCGTTGGCAGCCGAGGCGGTCGGACGCCTGTACGCCGGCCTGACGGGGGCGGTGGCGATCTACGATCCCGACGGAATCGCCGAGGCGCTGCTGGCGATGTATCCGCTGCGCGCCTCGGGTGTGTTCGTGCACGATGTCATGCTGGTCGGACAGGAACGCGCCGGGCTGACCGCCCGCCCGCTGACCGATCTGCCGGACAGCGGCGCCGGGACGGTGCTGATCGCCGCGTTCGACGCCGCGCGGACCGCCGCCCGCATCGCGCGTCTGGTCCCGGATGGGGCACGTGTCGTGACCCTGGACTCGGTGCGGCTGCCGGACGCCATGTTGAGCAACCGCGCCCGCTACCTGGACCGGCTGAACTTCGCCACGAACTTCGCCTTCTTCCGCGACGAGGACGGGCTGTCCACGCGGCTGATCTCGGCCAATTATTGGGCGAGCTACGGCGCCGGGGCGATGCGGCTTTGGCTGCGGCTGTTCGCCCGTGACGGCAGCGTGCTGGCGACCTGGGAGCAACCGCTGCCCGAGGGACCCGGCGGCTTTGCCATCGACAGCCGGACAGTGCGGGAGCGGTTCGGACTTGCTCCGTTCACCGGCCAGCTGTTCATCCAGGCGATCGGCGCCGCCGGGCATGACGTGGTGAAATACGCGCTGGACACCTATGCGTCGGACAATGGCGCATCGCTATCGTGCACGCATGATGCGAATGCCTGGCCGTCCGACCGGTTCGCGGGCCTGCCGGCGCCCTGCCCGGGCGAAAGGGTCGTATTGTGGCTGCAGAACAGCCATGCCGTGCCGATCCCGGCCGGCACGATTGCCCTGGACCGGATGGGCGCGGAACACCCCGTGCCGCTGACGCGGCAGATCGGCCCATTCGCCACCATCGCGCTGGACGTGGCTGATTCCCTGCCCGACTTGCGCTGGCCGGCGCAGATCGAGGTTCGGACCGGGCGCCATGTCGTCCGGCCGCGCTATGAGGTGACCCGCGCCGATCGCATCCGCATCGCGCATGTGAACGTGGAGCGGGACAATCTGCGTCCTGACCCGGATATCGCACGACTGCCGCCACAGCTTGGCCGCGGCTACCTGCTGCCCTTCCCGGTGCTGCCGCGGACGCTGTTCCGCAGCATCGTGCAGCCCACCCCGATGGCGACAACGCAGGCCAACCTGCCGATCCGGCTGGACGTGTTCGGCGGGGACGGGCGAAAGGTGCACGAGCAGTTTCTGGGCTGCCTGCCCCGCGACCACGATCTGGCGCTGGATTTCGAGGATATCCCGGTGCAGGCCGGCCATGCGGAACTGGTGTACGACTTCCGCGAAGGCGGCGAAGCCGATGGCTGGCTGCATGCGCTGTTTCGCTACGAGCATCGCCGGTCCGGCCATGTCGCCGAATCGAGTTTCGGCGCGCACATCTTCAACACCGCGATGACGTATCGCGACGAGCCGCAATCCTATTCCGGCCCGCCGCCGGGCCTGTCCACCCGGCTGTTCCTGAAGCTGGGCGATGAACGCCGCCGCAGTTTCGCGGTGCTGATCTATCCCGCGTCCGGGCCATGGCATCCGCACTCGGCGACCGCGCTGCAATTGCTGGACGGCACTGGGCGGCTGGTTGCGGAACACCGGATCGAAATCGCCTGCTCAGGCTCCATGATGGTGTGGCCGCACGACCTGTTCGACGCGGCGGCGCTGCAGGACGCGGGGCCAGGCGGGTACGTCCTGGTCCGCGATCCCACCTGCCGGCTGTTCGGCTACCATGGGCTGATGGACGATGCGGGGGGATTTTCGCTGGACCACATGTTCGGGTTCTGATCCCGTGACGGCGGCCTGTTTCCGCGCCAGACTGGCACCATTCAGGCAGCCAGCCGGAGGAAACAGCCATGCCGCCGCTCGACAAATACTATGACTATTCGCAGTACGAAGGCCTGAAGGTCGAGAAGCAGGACAAGGTGATGACCATCACCTTGAACGAACCCGAGTCGATGAACGCCTTCTCGATGCCGATGCATTATGCCTTCTCGCGCATCTGGGAGGACGTGCAGGACGACCCCGAGGTGAACGTCGTCGTGCTGACCGGCGCCGGACGAGCCTTCTCGGCCGGGGGCAATGTGATCGCGATGCAGCAGAAGATCGACAACCCCGCGCTGTGGGACGCGACCAGCGCGCCCGAGGCGAAACGGATCATCTTCCGCATGCTGGAATGCGACAAGCCGATCATTGCGCGGGTGAACGGCCATGCCGTCGGCCTGGGCGCGACGGTCGCCTTGATGTGCGACATCATCATTGCGGCCGATACTGCGAAGATCGGCGACCCGCATGTGAATGCGGGACTGGTCGCCGGTGACGGCGGCGCGCTGATGTGGCCGCAACTGATCGGCTTCGCCCGTGCAAAGGAATATCTGTTCACCGGCGATCTGATGTCGGCCGAGGAGGCACACCGGATCGGGCTGATCAACCACGTGGTTCCGGCCGATCAGCTGGACGAAAAGGTCTACACGCTGGCGAAGCGGCTTGCCGCGGGCGCGATGAAGTCGATCCGCTGGACCAAGCAGGTGATCAACATCCCGCTGCGCCAGATCGCGCATGCGACGATGGACCTGAGCATCGCGCTGGAGACACAATCGAACCTGTCGAAGGATCACCAGGAAGCGGTGACGGCCTTCGCCAACAAGCGCCGGCCGAACTTCACCGGCGAATAGGCATGACCGCGAGACCGGTGCGGCGGGGTTGCGCTCACCGGGTCCCGTCACTCATACACGGCGCGAGTGGACGTCTCGCAGGAGCAGGCATGCGCAGATTCAACCCGTTCTGGACCGGCATTCTGGTCTTGTCTCTTGTGGTGCCCGCGGGCGCGGCGTTGGGACAGAACATCATCTTCGATGCGCCGGGTCTCGTGCTGAAGAAGCCGCCGCCGCCGCTGCCGGACGTGAAGGCGGCGCCGCTGGCGTGGCCGCGACTGGATCCCGGTGCGGCGTTCTGTCAGGACGAGACGGACCTGGAACGCCTGACGGCGCGCCGCCGCGGGGAAGATGCCGGTCCGGCGGCTTGCCGCATCGTCTCGGTGCCGACCGCGGTGACGATCATCGAACGGGCCGGGCTGGGACGGACGAAAGTCCGGCTGACCGACGCCGCCGCCGATGTCACCGGGTGGACCGATGTGTGGCTGCCTGAACGGGCACCAGGCAACGGGGCGGCGCGTACCAGCGCGACGCAGTAAGGCCGACCGTCGCGCGGTGGTGCGGTTTCATCCCGTTCCGGACGCCGGGACGACCCTAAGTCGCCCTTCGCCATCCGCAAACGAAAACGGCCAGGTCGTGTGACCTGGCCGTTTCGTCGTGTGGGCTGGATCAGAAGTCCATGCCGCCGCCCATGCCGCCCGGCGGCATCGCCGGCGCAGGGTTCTTCTCGGGCTTCTCAGCCACCATCGCCTCGGTGGTCACCAGCAGGCCGGCGACCGAAGCCGCATCCTGCAGCGCGGTGCGCACCACCTTGGTCGGGTCGATGATGCCCGCGGCGACCATGTCCTTGAACTCGCCGGTCTGGGCGTCGAAGCCCCAGTTGTAGTCGTCCTTGTCCAGCGTCTTGCCGGCGATCACCGCACCGTCCTCACCGGCGTTCTCGGAGATCTGGCGCAGCGGCGTCTGGATCGCCTTGCGCACGATCTCGATGCCGAAGCGCTGATCGTCATTGTCGGCCGCCAGCTTGGACAGGATCAGGGATGCGCGGGCCAGGGCCACACCGCCGCCGGGGACGATGCCTTCCTCAACCGCGGCGCGGGTCGCGTGCAGCGCGTCGTCGACGCGATCCTTGCGCTCCTTCACCTCCACCTCGGTCGAGCCGCCGACGCGGATCACGGCAACGCCGCCCGCCAGCTTCGCCAACCGCTCCTGCAGCTTCTCGCGGTCGTAGTCCGAGGAGGTCTCCTCGACCTGCGCCCGGATTTGCGCGCAACGGCCCTGGATGTCGGACTTCTCGCCGGCACCCTCGACGATCGTGGTGTTCTCCTTCTCGATCAGGACCCGCTTCGCGCGACCCAGATCCCGAAGGGTGACATTCTCGAGCTTGATGCCAAGGTCTTCGCTGATCACCGTGCCGCCGGTCAGGATCGCGATGTCTTCCAGCATCGCCTTGCGGCGATCGCCGAAGCCAGGCGCCTTCACTGCCGCGACCTTCAGACCGCCGCGCAGCTTGTTCACCA